>NZ_VLLC01000014.1 GCF_007830435.1 Desulfobotulus alkaliphilus
CGGTACAAGGGTGAAGCTTGTGCTTTCACCATGATTGACGGTTCTTATCGATGGGACGATGCTTCCTCCTGTTCCTGTCTGGGTATTGACCGTATGGGAGGAGGCAACGGTGGCTCTGTAGGCTGCGATGATGTTTTTGGTCTCCCTTATCAGGCGGGCATTGTCCCCATCCTGGGAATGCCCTGCAACCGCTCCTTGCCAATTCACCAAGGGTGTTGAAAAGAGAGGGGCTGGCTGGTGGTGCGTTCCAAACCTGTCTGTGCTGTAGGCCATGATGGTATGGTAACGGGTGCTGTTTGTCCCGGTGAAATACCACCCTGCGGAGTAGGAGCCAAGGGAGGTGTTGGGGCCCGGGGATGTGTTTTGGGTTTTGGCGTGATGGGCTCCAAAGTTGTGACCGACCTCATGGGTCAGGGTATGGCTGACGGCAACGGCTCGAATGCTGCTCACGGTGTATCCGTATGCGGGGCTTCCCCCCCATGAGGAGAGGAGGTAACCCAGCCCGACGGTTCCATAGGCTGAGCCCGTATCTACCAGCAGTGCAACAAGATCTGCGCCATACTGATTCCGAAGGCTGTGGACCAGGGAAAGGGAACCGATGCCCGCCTGTATGGAGGTCAGATCATCACTGAGTCCTTGGTGGGTATAGGCTACGGATACGGCATGTACAAGCCGGAATGTCAGATCAATGTCACTGTTTTGCATGGCTTGGTTCATACGGTTGACGGCTTCTTCTGAAAAAGTGGCGATGCCCCCGTTCTTGCTGACCCAGGTGCTGGCTGTTGTGTCGTAGACCAGCATGATGTCTACCGTTGCGGCTCTGGCAGTATGCCCATGGAAAAAGAGCAGACACAGAAAGAGGATAGAGGTCAGAAGAAAGCATTGTGTCCGTCCGGGCAGTCTCGTGTAGCTGGGCATGAATCCCCCTTTGTCGTATGGTCAGGATTGGTAGGGGCTGGCAGGGAATTTTTCCTTTTGAGAAACAGAAGGATGGTTTTATTCTTCCATCGGGATCAGAGGAGGGGCATGTTCCATGGGTGGCATGGCCAGAAGATCCATCTCCCTGACCCTCCCTTCTCCTGTTTCAGTATTTCCTGTGACGCGGTAAAGCATGGCCGTATCCAGATCCTGCAGGGTGATGAGATAATTTTCCGGTGTCAGGGTGGCGGAAAAGGAGGCTAAAGAGTGTCCTTCCATTTTGCCACTGAGGGAAAGGGTATTGTTCCGAGGCCTTGATTCTCCGTTGATGATGATGGTGTAGGTCTGTTCAGGAAAAAAAGAGAGGGACAGGGGGATGCTATGGAAGCTTATCATGGAGGCAAGCCTGTCTGAGGTATCGGATTTGGGAAGAAAAATATCGGTTTTGAATGTGACCCAGCCTGTACGGCGAAGGGCTGTATCCCACTCTGTAGCGGGCTCTGATGTATTTTCCCTGATGTGGTAGGGTTTGAGGGAAGGAGAGAGTACTTCAAGCTTTGATCCGGCATGAGAGAAGGAAGAAACAAGGATGAGGAATATGAACAGAAAAAAAAACCGCAGGGGGATATCTGACTGACATCTCATGCATGCCTCCTGTAGTACCTTCGGACTCAGATTTAATGATAAACGGGCCTCAGATCGCCAGGACACAGAACCTCACCCTGCCGGGGTTTCCCAAAGTTTGACATTTCCGGGATTAAAAAGGAAACCATCCTTTCAGAACCGCTCAAAGCTCTAAGAAGGAAGATTTCCTATGTATGATTACAAAGTTTAAATCATACCCGGTGGGATTGCAAGTATCATGCTGTCTGGATTCCAAAATGCCGTAAGCAGAAGATTTGTGGAGCAATCCATGAAGCCCTCAACCCTGTGGGATCGGACAACCGCTGTCCCATGGACCGTGCAGCAAAGGAGCTGGGTTATAAACCCCGCATCTCCTATGCAGAAGGCATAAGCCGGGTTGGTGCATATATCAGGGCAGGTGCAAAGGCCTGATCATACGGCCTGCTTTCAGATTTTCCATCTGATGTTATGTCTGTTTTCCCCATCATCCGGTTTTATGAAATGAAAGGAAAAAGGCCATGTTCCGGGTTTTTATTGCAGCCACGGCTCAGGGAGCCATGGAAACGGATACCGTCCGAATCCGGGAAAAATTTTCTTTTTTGCTGAACGATCCGGATCTTAAGGGGCTTTCCCTTACCATAGACCCCCTGAGGGCGGGATGGAACACCCCTATGCAGACGAATCATTACAGGTCAGGCTGTGCTCCCATGGAAGCCCTCCATGATGCCTGTATCCAACTGCGGCAGGGTCGCATCCATTTTGCCACCATTACGGGCAGTGATGCCCTTAAAACAGGATATCTACGGGAAGAAAGAAACCGTATGATGCAGATTTATGGCAGTGATATTTCTCTTCCCGAGGCCTATACGGCACTGGCAGAGAGTTTCTGCCGGAGGCACCATATTGCTGTGGAGACCTTCAGGGAACTGCGGGATGCCCTCTTTGATAATTATCGGCGCTCTGTCCCCTATGCCCGGATTGATCCCCTGCGAATGGGGGCGGTCACGCGCCTTTTCCGGGCCGTGGACTGTGCCAATCCCCTGATGGATTACAGCGGCTGGATTCTCCTGTGCCGGGAGGATGTGCTGGAAATCATCGGAGCGGATCATTCTCCCGTTGAAGTGCTGGGAACAGGTTTTGCCATGGCGGGGGGGGACGGTCCCGCTCATGTGGATGAAATTGCATCCTATCATCATCTGAAAAGGGCATGCAGCATGGCCAATGATCAGGCAGGTTTTGATTTTGCTGATATCTTCAATCGAAAAAAAGCTTTTCTTGAGGCTTATACCTGTTACCCCGTTGTACCCATGGGCTTGCTGCTCGCCGGGGGTTTTGTTCAGGATTGTCGTGACATACCCGACTGGCTTGGGGAACACAGTCTGACCCTGAAGGGAGGCATGAATCTTGACCGGGCTCCCTGGAACCTGCCCGCATTGAGGGCTCTCATTGACATGGGCCGGAAACTCAAGCAGCATACGGGCATGATCGGTGGGGTTCATGGTAACGGAGGGCTGGGTGGCAGGCAGGGCTTTGCCATTCTTGCCTGAGTTTTCCGGCTTGCAGTGTTAAGGTAAAATGACTGGCAGGATGTATGGGAAAAGGGAGGTATATGCGTTCCTGTTTTTATCCGTTGAAAAAAGTGGAAGCAGAGACAGAAGTCCGGAAATCCCGTTTTCTTTCCTTTCTTTTTCCCTGTACCGGAGAAGATGAGGCAAGGGAGCAGATCAGAAGCATGAAGGCTGCGCATAAAAACGCCGCCCATGTGGTCCACGCCTTTGTGCTGGGCCAGAAGGAGCCGCTGATACGGGGAATGTCCGATGACGGGGAGCCGTCCGGAACGGCGGGAAGGCCTGTCATGGCCCTTATGGATGGCAGGGGACTTGTGAATATTCTGCTGGTGATTGTGCGTTATTTCGGGGGCATCAGGCTTGGAACGGGCGGGCTGGTCAAAGCCTATGGGGATGCGGCCATGGCTGTACTGGAAAGGGCAGAACTGGCTGTCTTCATCGAAGAAACAGAGGTTGAAATTGCTTTTCCCTATGCCCTGCTGGGTGCTGTTTCTGCCTGCCTGGCATCCGAAAAAATTATCATCCGCGATGAAGCCTATGGGGAAGAGGTCCGGATGAGCCTGCGTATCCCGAAGGAAAAAGAGGATGTCCTGCGCCAAAAGCTTCGGGATTGCAGCAGTGGCCGTATTTTTTTCTGACATACAGATAGGGTTGAATACAATCCCCTGGAGGGAGGAGTCTGCCATGGATGCAAAAATCAAAACACTTTGTTTCAGCCCAACGGGTACAACCCGGAAAGTGGTCAGGGGGATTGCGGAAAAACTTGCAGTACTTTCCGGTTCGAGTGAAGAGATCAAGCACCATGACTTTACCCTTCCGGCGGCCCGAAGAAGGATTTATTCCTTTGATAAAAAGGATCTTCTTGTGGCCGGGGTTCCGGTGTACGCAGGCCGTGTGCCCAACCTTCTGCTGAAATTTCTGGAGACCCTTTCCGGCAATGAAGCAAAGGCCGTGGCCGTGGTCCTTTAGGGGAACCGCCATTATGATGATGCCCTGATCGAGTTCAGGGACATCCTGACCTCAAGGGGCTTTCGTGTCATGGCAGCCGGGGCCTTCATTGGCGAGCATTCCTTTTCCACCACCCTTGGAGCAGGAAGGCCCGATGCGCAGGATATGGCTGTGGCACTGGATTTTGCTACAGGAATATATGCAAAAGCAGACAATCCCGGATCCTGCCCCGTTGCTGTGAAGGGGAACACCCCCTACAGGCCCCATTACCGGCCAAGGGCGCAGGACGGTAATTTTGTGAATATCCTGAAGGTCAGGCCCAAAGCGGGCAAAGACTGCATAGACTGTAAGCTTTGTGCGGAAGTCTGTCCCATGGGTTCCATTGATGGGGATGATGTTTCCATTGTCAGTGGTGTCTGCATCAAGTGCGGTGCCTGTATCAAAAAATGTCCGGTGGGTGCCAGGTATTTTGATGATGAAAATTATCTGTGGCACAAGCATGAGCTGGAGGTGGATTTTACGGATATAAGGCGGGAGCCGGAGTGCTTTGTCTGATGGGGAGCAGGAGCACTCCCCAAATCCTCCATCGTTCCGGGTTTATATTGCAGTCATGGATGACCGCTGCCACCTGGCCCATAGCAGTCGAAACCGATGAAATTAACAGAAGAGCTATGACTGAAGGTTTTCCAGCGCTTTTCTGGCTTCCTCCGGGCTTTCGTAGATGTGGGGGGCTGCCTGTCGTTTTGCGAGGGCATCCCCCAGTTTCATGCGCATGAAGGTGCTGGTTGTGTAGCGGGTAACACCCGTATAAAAGCGTTTTACAAGGCGGTCAACCATATCAATATATTTATCCATGAGTTCCGGATGGATACGGAAGTTGTCATAGTTGATGATGGCGGCAACTTTGTGCCCGAGGGGTTCCAGTATGGATGTGGCCGTATCCTCAATGGCGTGGATATCCGCCTCCGTCCATATGGAAAATCCTTCAAAATTAACAAAGAAGGTGTTGTCTTCGCTCTGGTAATGCAGCCGGTGGGCAAGGGGAAGTTCCAGAAGGTCTTTTTTAAGCCCCATGGTTTCCGGGGTGAAGATTCTCGGGTCCATGGTGGTGAGGTTGTCTGCGATATTGGGCGTAAAATCCATGTGAGCAAGGATGTCTTTTTCAAGATTCATCCCCGGAGCAATTTCCGTGAGAAGAAGCCCGTCTGTGGTGAGCCGGAAAACGCAGCGTTCCGTAATATACATGACATCCTGCCCCTTTTGTGCCGCAACCCTGCCACTGAAGGTAACCTGTTCCACATCTTTTACAAATTTCCGGCTTTTGCCTTCCTCAAGGATGGTGAGCTGATCGTTTTTGATGGTGATTTCAAGGCCGCATGCGGTGAAGGAACCCAGAAAAACCACCCGTTTGGAATTCTGGCTGATATTGATAAAGCCGCCTGCTCCCGTAAGACTTGTGCCAAAGCGGCTGACATTGAGGTTGCCGAAACGGTCCGCCTGAGCCAGTCCCAGAAAAGCGATGTCCAGACCGCCGCCGTCATAGAAATCAAACTGGGAAGGCTGGTCTATAATGGCATCCGTGTTGCTGCCCGTGCCGAAATCCAGTCCCCCCGATGGAATCCCCCCAATCACCCCCGGTTCTGCCGTAAGGGTGAGATAATCCAGAACCTTTTCTTCGTGGGCAACGGTTGCGACACCTTCGGGCATACCAATACCCAGGTTCACCACGCTGTTGGGCCGCAGCTCCAGAGCGGCCCTGCGGGCAATGATTTTTCTAAGCCCCATGGGCATATCCTCAAGGGACTGGGATGGCACCCGGATTTCTCCGCTGTAGGCAGGATTGTAAAAGGAGGAAAGGGTCTGCCAGTGATTTTCAGGCTTTGCCTGCACCACGCAGTCCACAAGCATGCCGGGTATTTTTACGGAGCGGGGGCAGAGGCTGTGCCGTTTGGCGATGCGTTCCACCTGTACAATGACAAAGCCGCCGGAATTGTGGGCTGCCATGGCCATGGCCTGGGCTTCCAGGGTGAGGGCTTCCTTTTCCATGGTGATATTGCCGTCAAGGTCTGCGGTGGTGCCCCTGAGAATGGCCACATGGATGGGAAAGGTTTTATAGGCGAGATACTCTTTGCCATCAAAATGGATCAGTTCCACCAGATCTTCTTTGGTGCAGGCATTCACCCTGCCGCCTTCCAGACGGGGGTCCACAAAGGTGCCAAGGCCCACGGAACTGATGGTTCGGGGTTTGCCTGCGGCAATATCCCTGTACATATGGGAGATGACACCCTGGGGCAGATTGTAGGCTTCAATCTGGTTTTCCATGGCCAGTTTCTGGAGTTTGGGTACAAGGCCCCAGTGACCGCCGATGACCCTTTTCACCAGCCCTTTGTGACCGAAACGGTTCATACCTTTGTCTTTTCTGTCGCCGATACCTGCAGTATATACAAGGGTAAGATCTCCCGGGGCTCCGGTGCTTAGAAAGTTTTCTTCCAGAGCCAGAAGAATTTCTTCGGGTATACCTGTGGTTACAAAGCCACTGACCACAATGGTATCCCCGGTTCGGATGACGCGTATGGCTTCCTTTGCCGTAACAATTTTACCTTTATTTACCTTAGTGGATGCCAGATTGGAGACGATGGGGTGGCGGGGCTGTGTCATTCATGCTCCTTGTGAAAAATAGAACGGGTTCATTGTGTTGCAGATTGATTGTTCAGGGTTTATAGTTTGAAATCCGTGCTTGGCATCCAAGTGTTATCGGATGTTCTGTGCAGCAAAACCTGAACGACCAGATGATAAGGGAAAACGGGGCTTTCTTACAAGCTGAAATCCCTTAAAAGTTCAGGGAGCCCTGCGGCTCTTTTTGCATATACCCTGAAATGCTACATTATAAAGGAGAGCAGAGTGGATGCATCCCTGATCAACCCCTTTATAGAAGCCGGTCTGAAGGTGATGAAAACCACGGCCACGCTGGATGGCCGCACCCAGGCTCCCTATATAAAAAAAAATAAAAAATGCCTTGGGCCTGTAACGGGTTGCATCCGTATGACGGGAAGTCCGAAGATCTCCATTGCCTTAAGTTTTTCTGAATCCTGTATTCTTACGGTGGTTTCCCGCATGTTTGGAGAAGAGCTTACGGAAATCAATGATGAAATCAAGGACGCCGTGGGTGAAATGATGAACATGATCTGCGGTCAGGTGAACAATACCTTTGGTCAGTCGGGGATTTCCCGCAAGGCTGCCTTTGAACAGGTGCTGTCCGGCCCGGATCATCTTGTGGAACATGGAGAAGAGGGGCCGGTACTGGCGGTTCCCATTAAAACCGAATCCGGGGATTTTTTTATAGAAATCCTCTTTCAGCAGTCATAATCGTTTTACCGGCCAAGACTTTGCATATAAAGACCTATAATTTCAGGCCCCCAGAAGAGATAGAGCAGGGCACCAAAGGCAAGGAAAGGGCCGAAGGGAATGGCAAGGCGCATGCCTTCTTTCTGTCGGATCATGGCCAGTATACCGATGAGGGTACCTGTCAGTGAAGAGGCAAATATGGTGAATAGTACCCCCTGCCATCCGATGAATGCGCCAATCATGGCCAGCAGCTTGATGTCTCCGCCACCCATGCCATCCCTGCCCGTGAGAAGACGGTAGCCAAGGGCCACAGCCAGAAGGCTTCCTCCCCCCACAAGAATGCCGATACCTGAATCCACAAATCCTGTGTAAAAAAAACCGCTGGCAAGAAACCCCAGAGGAATACCCGGAAGGGAAATCACATCGGGTATAATCCGGTGATCCATATCAATAAAGGTAATGACAACCAGTGCAGCGGTAAAAAGGAAAAAAATCAGTGTAACGGGCTGGAGGCCGAAACGCCACATCAGGGCGGTGGCGAGGCAGGCTGTAATCACTTCCACCAGCGGGTATCTGGGGGAAATTTTTATCTGGCAGTTCCTGCATTTTCCCCGCAGCATAAGCCATGAGAGAATGGGGATATTGTCATAAAATGCTATTTTTTTTTCACAGCCCGGACAACGGGAGGGGGGATGCACAATGGAAAGGCCTTCGGGGATTCTTAAAATACAGACATTGAGGAAACTGCCCACAATGGCACCGAAAATAAAAGAAGAAACAAGAAAAAAAGTCACGGGAGTGTTTCCTTAAAGGGGTCAAAAAGATTCTGGTCTGATGCAGTGCATACCATTTTTTCATGGGCATTATGAAAAAAGGAGCTTAAAAAATCAATCCCCCGGTTTATGGTTCATAAGGCTTTTTTTCTAATCTCCCTTGCGTAGCGGACATTCTTCACTATAATTAAGGGTTGGATTCGGGTATGACCCGGATTCATTGTCCGGTCGGCAGCGCAGAGGGCATCCTTTTCCTGTCTTTTAAAAAGACCATGTTTTTATTAATCATTGTCTTTTTCTGACACATTGTTTTGTGTTTAAAAAGGCTTGTACATAAATGTGAGATCCTTCCCATGAAGGATAAGTGCAAGGAGATTCAATGGCAGAAATCGATAAGGACGATCTCATCAGCATCATAGAAGAAAGTTATGATGTGGAGGATGTTCCTGAAATTCTCCCCCTCATGCCTGTCCGGGATGTGGTGATTTTTACCGATATGTTACTGCCCCTGTTTATTTCAAGGGAACGCTCCATTCAGGCCGTGGACAAATCCCTGAGTACAGACCGTTATCTGATGGTGGCGACCCAGAAGGACCCTTCCGACGAAGATCCGGGCCCCGAGGGTATTTATACCGTTGGTACGGCCTGTCGGGTGCTGCGTATGCTCAAGCTCCCCGATGGCCGCATGAAAACCCTGGTTCAGGGAATATGTAAGGTCAGAATCATTGAGTATATCTCCGATGACAATGCCCTGATGGTTCGCATTGAACGCATGCAGGAAGAAGAGATTGGGCAGGAGCTTTCCATGGAAACCGAGGCCCTTATGCGGACGGTCCGGGATCAGAGCGAAAGAATTATGGCCTTCCGCGGAGAATTTTCCGGAGATGTGGGGAGTATTCTTGAGAGTATTGAAGAACCGGGTCGCCTTGCGGATATTGTGACATCCAACCTCCGGTTGAAACTTTCCGAAGCCCAGGAACTCCTTGAAATAGAAGATCCTCTGGCACGGCTGCGCAGGGTCAGTGATTTTCTGATCCGGGAGGCGGAGCTTTCGGCCATGCAGGCCAAGATTCAGTCGGAAGTACGGGAGGAAATATCTAAAACCCAGCGGGATTATTTCCTGAGGGAACAGGTGCGCCTGATTCACAGGGAACTGGGGGAGGCGGATGAGCGTACCCAGGAAGTGGGTGAGTACAATAAGCGCATCAAAAAGGCGAAAATGCCCAAGCCTGCCCAGGAAGAGGCCAGAAAGCAGTTGCGCCGCATGGAGCAGATGCATCCGGATTCTTCGGAAACCGCTGTGGTGCGAACCTATCTGGACTGGCTGCTGGATATGCCATGGAGCAAGAGCACAAAGGACGTGCTGGATATCAAAAAGGCCAAAAAACTGCTGGATCAGGAGCATTTTGGTCTGGAGCGGGTCAAGGAGCGTATTCTTGATTATCTCAGTGTACGCAAGCTGAACCCTGCCATGAAAGGCCCCATTCTCTGCTTTTTAGGCCCTCCCGGTGTGGGTAAGACCTCCCTTGGCCGTGCCATTGCTGCAGCCATGGACCGGAAGTTTTATCGTCTTTCCCTTGGAGGCATCAGGGATGAGGCGGAAATCAGGGGGCATCGCAGAACCTATATCGGTGCCATGCCCGGCCGTATTCTTCAGGGCCTGAAGCAGTGTGAGTCGAAAAATCCCGTATTCATGATGGATGAGATAGACAAGGTGGGGTCCGACTACAGGGGAGATCCTTCATCAGCCCTGCTGGAGGCGCTGGATCCCGAGCAGAACTTTGAATTTTCTGATCATTACCTGAACCTTGCCTTTGATCTTTCGTCTGTCATGTTCATTCTCACGGCCAACATGACGGACACCATTCCTTCGGCACTTCTGGATCGTATGGAAATCATAGAGATTCCCGGATATACACCGGAGGAAAAGCTTGAGATTGCAAAGCGTTATCTTCTTCCTCGTCAAATCAGGGAAAACGGTTTGAAGGAGGATGCCCTGATTCTCGGGGATGCGGTCTTAAAGCTGATCATTGAAGAATATACGGCAGAGGCCGGTGTCCGTAACCTTGAGCGTGAAATTGGTACCATCTGCCGTAAGGCTGCCAGAAAAACAGCAGAAGGCCACAAGGGGAAAATCCGGGTGGACAGGGCCAATCTTTCAAAATTTCTGGGTGTCGCAAAATTTCAGCCGGAGATGGACAAGGATGAGAATCAGGTGGGCCTTGCCACGGGCCTTGCCTGGACTTCCGTTGGGGGTGAGGTGCTGTACATAGAAGCCTCTCTGCTTCCGGGCAAGGGGGAGCTGATCATGACAGGACAGATCGGAGAGATCATGCAGGAGTCCGCCCGTGCGGCCCTGACCTATGTGAAGGCCAATCTGGGACGCATGGGAAAAGAGACTTCCTACCTTGATGATCTGGATATTCATATCCATGTCCCTGCGGGTGCTATCCCCAAAGATGGACCGTCTGCGGGTGTTGCCATGATAACGGCGCTGGCTTCGGCCATAACGGAAAAGCCGGTGAATCAGGATATTGCCATGACAGGGGAGGTGACGCTCCGGGGAAGGGTGCTGCCCATCGGCGGTCTCAAGGAAAAGGCACTGGGCGCCTTGCGGGGTGGGGTGACAACCATTTTTATTCCGGAAAAAAACCGCAAGGATCTTGCGGAGATTCCTTCTGCTCTGAAGCGCAGAATCCAGTTTATTCCTGTGAAGGATGTGGATGAGGTGCTGGAAAAAGCCATCTCCGAAGATATTCTTTCGGCGGCCCCGCCAGCCCCTAAGGCGGTGAAATCTACGAAAAAGAAGGCTTCTTCATGAAAATTCTGGCTGCGGATACCACAACGGCTTCGGCCAGTGTCTGTGTCATGGAAGAATCAAAGATGCTGGCAAGGCGTTTCAGGAATCCGGGCCAGACCCATTCCCGCCATCTTCTCCCCATGATTGAAGGGGTTCTTGGGGATGCGGGGATGGATATGCGTCACCTTGATGCTCTGGTAACCACCCTTGGTCCGGGCAGTTTTACGGGCCTGCGTATCGGTGTGAGCACCATGAAAGGCCTTGCCATGGCAAAGGGACTGCCCATGTTTGGTTTTTCTACCCTTGAGGTCATGGCTGCCCGTTTTCTTTCCCATCCGGCGCCTGTCTGTATCATGATGGATGCCCGGCGCGGGGAGGTATATGCTCAGAATTTTGATGTTTCCGGAAATATTCCAAAAGCTATGGGGCCTGCAGTGGTTGCATCTCCCCATGATGTTTTGGCTCAGATCCAAGGTGCTTTCCTTTTTGCTGGAAGCGGGGCCCTGCTTTACAGGAAAGAGATTATGGAACAGGCAGGGTTGCAGGCCCTGTGGCCCGGAATCTTAGCCCATGAACCCGATGCAGGGGAAGCGGCATTCCTTGCCATGGCGGCAGGCCGGGATGCTGCTCTGCCTCCGCACCTGATCATGCCTCTTTATCTGAGAAAATCCGATGCGGAGCTGCAGTGGGAAAAAAAGCTTTAAAAGGCATCATTCCTTTTCCTGTGTTTGTTTCGGGCTGTTTTCAGTCCGTTTTTTCCACTGTTGAAGGGATCTGGCCTTGTCTCTGGTTTCCTTATCAAGATCAGCTTCCACGGCTTCGGGTTTTTCTCCTGCACCGATGGTGAGTTTTTTTCCAGGCGTCAGATCGATTTCTTCTTTGAAGGCCTGAAATTCTGCAGCCATCGTGGCTTTGTAATCGTTAAAATCCTGCAGCAGCATTTCTCTGTAATCTCCAAAGCTTTTTTTCTGGAATGCCGCATACTCAGAAAAGGTCATTTCCCCCGGTTTTTTTGCCGTATAATGGGCCATGGCCTGTTTATCCTGCCTTTCTATGCCCACATGTCCTTTGAACAGTGCCACATCTTCACGTTTTTCATTGGATGAAACGAGAAAATTTGTGCCCTTGACACCGATGACCACCAGAGGGGTCTGGGCCGTTACCCTGCGACCATCCCTTGCTGTTATTTCAAAAAGGGCCACGCCGGATTCCAGTTGTGCGGAATCGGCTTCCAGCACCTTGAAAACACTTTCCGCATCCAGTATGACTTCACTGTCCGGGGAAAGAATGAGGGCACGGGCATTGCGCTGGGTCTGCACCTTGTCCCCTGCCTTTAATATTCTGGGCAGTTCCCCCGGAGATTTTGGAAAGGGTGATCCTGCTTCAAGGATACGTACCGGACCCTCGGTCTGTATCAGGCTCAGTGCTGAAGATGCCCCATTGTTTTCAGAAGCCAGATCCGCTTCTGCCATCTTTTTTTCCTGGGAGAGGGCAGGGGAGAGAGATTCATTTTCGGATAGTCTGGTTTCCGTCTCTGGGGGGCTCTGGGGAGAGGTACCCAGAGCAGAGGCTGGGCTGAAAATAAAAAATGACAGAAAAATATACAGGAGAAAGACATGGGAACGGGCGGATGAAATAGGCATGGAAGGCTCCTTGTTATTATCGGATTTTTAAAACGGCCTTGTTTTTTACTATAATTTTTTTTGTTGCCTTTGTCATCCTGTAAAGGGCCATGGATTTTTCTCCTTTTTTCCGGCGGGAATTTTTTGTATCGGGGCTTTGTAAACTCTCCTGCCGACTGAGGAGATGCGGATTAAGCAATTCTGGAGAAAACGATGTTTATTGCAGGTATTCAGGAAGTATCCATGCAGGGAGCGTGGGTCACGGTTCTCCATATGGACCGCAGGAATGTTCAGAAAAAATACCGGATGGAGCGTTTGTTTTTTTATCCATGGGAGTCAGAAAAAAGCGCTGGCGCTCTCTTTACGGATCTCTGTCAGGATAAGGGGCTGGTAACGGTAAAAAAACAGTTCAGTCAGATAGGCAGGCCCCCCAAGTACAGACAGGTGATGCCCAGAATCCTTTTTTGTCCGGGCAAAGGTATTCTGTCAGAAGGGCACCGAAGCATGCTGGCTTCCCTCTCCACTCCCCTGCCCTTTATTCTGCTGCCGGAAAAGGATGAAAACATGGCATCTGAAAGGGCAGGGGAAGACGATCTGGTAGCACTTGCGGAAAAGGTGCTGGCAGAAGGCAGGCTGGATGTAAAGGACGGGCAGCCTGAACTCAGGAGTCCAGCCGGGATGAGCCTCGGGGCCGCCTTATGGGGTGGAGAAAAAATATGGCGTCTGGTTCGGTATGGAGGGTGATGCTGACATCAAAAGTCCCATGGCATCATGACCTGCGCAGACCCTGACCAGAAAAAAGTAGCCGGTCAGGGTCTGCGCAGATGGTTTTCATGGTCTGTAAACGGTTCTTTGCCTTATGATCTTAATGCTTCCGGGAATCAGTTCTTTTGTAAAACTGTCAACGTTTCTGAAATTTCTATTTTCGCTGATGATACTGATCTCGTACTCTCCTTCGGGCAGAATCAGTCTTTGCATACGGATGGTGTGGGGAAGGGTAAGCCAGGAGCGGGTATCCGCCATGCATGTGGCTGCTGCTGCCAGTGAACACCCAAAGGACGGCATTCCTGTAAGAAGGCAGCTGGAAAGACGGAGGGATTCCACGGCCATGGCCTCCGTCAGTTCCCTCTGGGCCCGAACCAGGGTATTGGCCATGTGAAGACCTGCAATATTATCCGCATCCATCATGCTGACTGTGCTGTGACCATCTACCATAAGCCTGCTTGTAAAAGGAGGGGCATCGTAATAGAAGAGCGGCACTGCCAGACGGACACCGGTTTCAAGGGCATTAATGAGCCCAGGAATCTGTTCCATGACAGACATGACAGGGCCCACCCCTATGGTTTTTGGGCGGATTTCGTTGGGGTTATAGTAGCCTTCCCGATGGATACGCTGTACGGCATTGAGAATTCCCTTGGGTGCGTAAAGATAGTAAAACCATGAAAGCTGATATCCCTGTTCCTCCTTTGTTCCTATAAGCAAAGGGCGTATTTCAAGCTGATTTTTATTTTTATTCAGCTTCATTACAAGATTCAGCTCCCCCTTGGGAGAAGTGAGGTCTACTTCCTGAAGAACGAGGAGGTTGGCCTCTTTGTCGGGTATATACTGATTCAACAGATTTTTCAGGTCTCTGCTGCTTATGGTGCTGGCAACACGCTGCCATCGCGAATCTCTTTGGTGTTTCAGAATTCTGGCGGTGTCAAATTTTGCCTGGTCCACCATTCCTGGATCAAGTTCATATTGTTTTACATATCCCCTTTCATAGACATTGGCAGCCCTTTCGTAACTGATGCGGGCATTGTCCAGTTCTCCGTATTTTTCATACATGACTCCCATGATATAATGCATGAAGGCATTGTCCCTGAAGGTCAGCTCCCTTGGATTGATAACCTCGCCATTAAGCTTTGCATACAGCGCCAGTATCTGGTTGAGCAGCCTTGCTTTATCTTCTTCAGCTTCTTCGTAGGAGCCAGTTTGAAAAACCCGTTCATCCAACAGTATCTGTGCCCTGCGTCCTTCTATACGGACGGCATCCAGTAACTGATTTTTTTCTTGCCTGCTGAGATCGCCCTGGGCCAGAAAGATGTAGTTGAGCATCTTGTAATAGTGAATGTAAGTTCTTTCAAAAACCTCGCTTTTATAGGGCAGCATGCCCGCATTGCTGCTGGCGCGGGTCATCAGTTCTCTGATGGAAGTGCCATACAGTCCTTCTGAGAGCTGATAGGCCTGTTCCAGAAGACGGTTGCTCTCTCTGTAATCTCCCAGCTCATGCCTGATGACCCCAAGTTCCATATAGCGCAGCAGTTTGTTGCGATCAGCCTCCAGAACTTCCTGCATTTTCTGTTCGGCTGTGGCGTAATCACCATCCCGGAAAGCGTCTGTTGCCTGATCAATCTGTTTTGAATAGCTGGCACAGCCACTTATAATGATAACCAGGCAAATGGTGCTTAAAAATTTAATCAGAAAATCTGTGGCCTGCGGTTTTTTCATGGAAACTTCCTTAAAAAATTAAGTGTCCTGTGCCAACTTCCCTTTTTCACGCAGATCTTGCATTTTAAATGTTTTGAAAAAGTCCTGCAGCAAGGGCATCGGCCAGTTTTCGGGCCATGTCTTCTACGGCCATGTTTGATGCAATGGCTGCATCGCTGGACGTGGATCTGCCGGATTCCTGCAGGGCATAGAGAATTCTTCCCTGGGGATTTTTAACCTGTCCCCTGGCCTGGCTGACCACATGGTGAAGCTGATTGCGCTGTACGGGTGTCATGGTAATGGCAAGGGAAATAAGGAGGTCAGGATTGTCATCATGGATGTTAAATCCCATGCTGGTCAGGGTCTGCGCCAGAATACCTTTCATTTGCATGGCATCGTTGTTTTCCGGCTCCAGACGGATGGTGAGGCTGGCAAGGAGATTCTGAATTTCTGTCTCCAGGGCATCTACCTGCCTGCTGTTTTTCCGCTCGCTTATTTTTTGGCCTGCGGAGAGGAAATTGAGTTGATGTATCAGATGCCGACGCTCTTCCAGTTCTTTGAGGCTGGGAAAGATGTGCCGGATCCGGCTGAGGGTTGATCCGCTGCCCGTACCCCGTTCAAGGAGTTTATCTTCTATATCTTCCAGTGCAAAAATCAGTTCACTTTCTGTTTTTGCCCGGTTCATGCGTGCCAGTGCCCAGACTTCCGTTTCAGATGGATTGACCCATGTTTCAATGATTTCCATGCCGGTCATCTCAATTTCTTCCACTCTGGAGCTGGTCTGCTGCTGCACAATTCTCTGGATGCTGGTAAAACGGCTTTCATCCCCTTCCGCCCGGATACTGGTCTGTATATCTCCACCGACCGTAACCCTTAACTGGGATAAAAGATCCACCCGTGCCGCCCCATGGGCCCTCTGTACGGCGGCGCGGGTGTTACCGTAGGTTTCTACACTGCCAACCCCAAAGAGATAACCCGCCTGACGGGGGGGGGCCGTTGTCCATGCGGGTCTTGTAATTTCTGAACCCTGACTGGTTTTTACACCGGTACCGGATCCCATGCAGGCGCTGAAAAGAATAATTACAGGAATGAGTAACAGAATCTGTCTGTGTCTGAACATTACAGGATCTCCTTTTTGGGACCTTTCCAGAGGCTCCTTACCCGCTGCAGGCCTGATGATTTATAACCGAAGGCGACTTCTCTGCTGGAATTTCTGAATCCTTTTCTGACCTGTCCAGACTTCACGGTTGGTGGTCATGTCGATGAGGGTAAGGTCAATCTGGTAGCTGGTCACACGGCGTCCGTCCAGCTGGTCCACAAAGGAATCAATGGAGCCGGAGAGGGCGAAATTGGCACCGGTTTCCTGGGCCAGAGCCGCTGCGGTTTCAGGTGTTGCCTGAAACTCCTGATCCAGCCTTTCTTCCCGGATGGCATCCCTTGTATCCCCACCTGCAACAAAGTCCACCTTACCTGAGCGTATCATGGCCCTGCGGAGATCATTGACGAAGGTATCGACTGCGATATGTTCGTGGGAACGGTTGCGGATGCCCATGACAAGGACCGTAGGCTGGGGATTTCTGGGATTGCTGCTCTGCCAGCGGGATATCCATGGAAAGGAGAGCATGTCATTGATCATTTCTTCGGAAACCAGACGGGAGTCCGTGGCATTCCAGCGGTCCGTAAGAGCCACCTCTTCCGTTGTATCCAGTCTCTGGACAGTGGTTCCGGCGCAGCCCGTAAACATCAGTGCCCACGCAGCAAAAATACACAAAAACAACATGTGCTTCCGGATCATGACTACCTCCTTGGTTTGAGAAGAGACGATTCAGGTTTAAAGCATTTTTTCGGATAAAATGAAAGAAAAACAGAACTGATATTATTTATATTGTATCTTATTTTTTTAAAACATCATTATAAAAATGTCAATCCATCCCCGCTTTTTTCCTGTTTTTGAATCAAATGAGCTTGTTTTTTTATAGAAAACGACTGTTTTTTTGGGGGAGAACCATTGACTTCGACTCAAAAAAAACGGTATATATTTTAAAAATACATATTTAAAAAATACATGGGGGCTGATTTAAGGTTCGGCCACTTTGCAATGGGTGCTTCCCATTGGTGTCTTTTGTGCAGTTTTTCTGAATGCAACCCAGATATGGGAGGAAAACATGGCCACCCTTCATAAGCTGTTTAAAGCAGCCATAGATTATAAGGCATCGGATATCCATGTGGCCCCCGGAGAACCTTTCATGATCCGACGGATGGGCAGGCTGCAGAAACTGAAAGCCTCACCCCTTACGGCAGAGCAGAGCAGCAGTCTGATCTTTGAAGTTTTGAACAGGGAACAGCAGGCAAGGCTTGAGGCAGAACAACAGCTGGATTTTGCCCTGGATGTGGAAAACCTTGGCCGTTTCCGGGGAAGTGCCATGTATCACAACAATGGAATTTCTGCGGCTTTCCGGGTCATACCTGCCGGAATTCCAACCCTTGATTCTCTGGGGATGCCCGATACCATCAAAAGGGTGCTGGACAATCATCAGGGGCTGATACTTGTCACAGGTGCCACGGGCCATGGTAAATCCACCACACTGGCTGCCATGGTGGATTATATCAACAGCACCCGGAGCCACCATGTTCTCACGGTGGAAGACCCCATTGAGTTTGTCCATCCCATCAAAAAAAGTGTCGTCAACCAGCGGGAGCTGGGCAGGGATACGGGAAGTTATGCCAATGCCCTGAAAGGGGCACTGCGTCAGGATCCCGATGTGATTGTGATTGGGGAACTCAGGGATCTTGAAACTATTTCTTTGGCCATTTCCGCATCGGAGACAGGCCATCTGGTCATCGGAACCCTTTCTACCTCCAGTGCGGCCAAGACCATTGACAGAATCATTGATTCCTATCCTCCCAATGAGCAGAGCCAGATACGTGCCACCTTAAGCGAATCGTTCAAGGCGGTGATCACCCAGCGTCTGATTCCGGGGAAAGATGGCAAATCCATGGAGATGGCCCTTGAAATTCTTATCGGCACACTGCCCCTGACAAACCTGATCAAGGATGCCAAGACCTTTCAGATTCCATCCATCATGCAGACGGGCAGAGCCGTTGGAATGATGATGATGGATGACTCCATCATGGGCCTGCTCAATGCCGGGAAAATCACAGCGGCTGAAGCCTGTGCCAATGCCCTGAATCCCGGTCGCTTTCAACCCTTAGCAGAGAGGGAGAGTGCCAATGGCGATCATTGATGCCTATTTTAAGAAAATGAAGGACCGGGGTGGCAGTGATCTTCATATGACCATTGGTTTTCCGCCCCTGATCCGTTTCCGGGGAGAACTGGTTCCCCTTGATGAGCCGGTTCTGACTCCGGATTCCAACCGGAGAATCCTCACGGAAATCATGCCTTCGGATAAGCTTGCCCATCTGGATGAAAACCTGGACTGTGACATGGCCTATGCCCTTGAAGGGGTCGGCCGGTTCCGGTGCAATTTCTTTTTCCAGAACCGGGGGATCGCTGCGGTTTTTCGTATTATTCCTACGGAGATCATGACACTGGAGCAACTGAATCTGCCACCTGTGATACGGACCATTGCTGAATTCCGTAAGGGGCTGGTGCTGGTCACAGGCCCGACGGGCAGCGGTAAATCCACAACTCTGGCAGCAATCATCGATTATATCAACAACACCCGCAATGCCCATATCATCACCATCGAAGATCCTCTGGAGTTTGTCCATCCCAATAAACAATGCCTTTTCACCCAGCGGGAAATCGGAACCCATGCCAGAAGTTTTGCCGATGCCCTGCGGGTGGCAAGCCGTGAAAATCCCGATGTGATCCTTGTGGGGGAAATGCGGGATCTGGAGACCATCTCTCTGGCCCTGACCTGTGTGGAGCTGGGGATTCTTGTGTTCGGCACCCTGCACACCAACAGCGCGGCCAAGACCATTGACAGGATCATCAATGCCTTTCCGTCGGATCAGCAGGCCCAGACCCGGACCATGCTGGCCGATGCCTTGAGTGCCGTGGTGGCCCAGCAGCTTCTCAAAACCAGTGACGGAAAGGGCCGCTGTGCAGCCAACGAGGTGCTTTTGGGTTCTCCCGCCCTTGCCAGCATAATCCGGGACGGTAAAATTTCCCAGATCAGTTCCATTATCCAGACGGGCAGTGCAAGGGGGATGCAGACCATGGACCAGCATCTGACCCTGCTTGTGAGGGATAAGCGTATTACAAGGGAAGCGGCCTATGAAAAAGCCATAGATAAAAAACTTTTTGCATCCTCAGAAGAAAATCACGGTTATCTTACACGTGAAAACGCCAGGAATGCTTAAGTTTTTATGGCATAAGTATAAATATTTTTGACTTATTGCCTATCAGGGATTCAGCTGGAAAATGAACTGTATTTCAGGGCAAAGTCCTGCAAGGGCTTTTTTGCTGGTTGATTTTTTGGCAAATGCCTTTGTTTCTGCTGAGCGTTATTGCATTTTATGTTTGAAAGGCCATATCCCTTAAGAAAAGGGCAATTTGTGGAAAGGCAACGATGAGAACACCGACAAGAATCAAGATGAAAATAAAGGGCGGGGTTCCCCGGATGACTTCCCAGTAGGGTCTTTTGAAAATGGCGATGGCCGTAAAGATATCACAGCCAAAGGGGGGAGTGGCCGAACCGATGGCAACCATGAGGGTAATGAGAACGCCCACCAGCACGGGGTCGAGTCCAGCATTGGCAACGGCAGGAGAGAAGATGGGGGTGAGGATGAGGATCACCACAATGGGATCGACAAACATACAGGCAATGAAAAAAGCAAGGGCAATGGCAAACATGACCATATAGGGCCCGGCTTCGTTTATGCCGATATTTGCCAGCAGGGTCTGGGGGATCTGGGCAAAGGACAGAATCCAGGAGAAGCCGTTGCCTACGGCTACCAGAATAAAGACCACCGCCGTGATCAGTCCCGTTGATTTTGCTATCTTAAAAAGATCCGGCAGAAAAAGTGTGCGGAAAATCAGAAATTCCAGAATGATTGCATAGAGGACACAGACCGCAGCCGCTTCCGTAGGGCTGAAAATGCCGCCGTAGATACCACCGACAATAATAAAGGGAAAACCTAAGGGCCAGAGGGCCTCTTTTACGGCAAGTCCCCGTTCTTTCCAGGTGGATCTGGGCTCTGTGGGAACTTTTTTGATGCTTGCGTAAATCATGCAGTATATGGAGAAAAGAAGAAGGATCAGCAGCCCCGGTCCGATACCTGCAATGAAAAGCTCGCCAATGGATGTGCCCGATATAATACCATAAAGAATCAGGCCGATGCTGGGCGGTATGAGAAAGGCAATATCGCTGGAGTTGATGATGAGGGCAAGGGTGAAGGAATCCTTGTAGCCTGCTTCCAGCATTCTGGGCCGCAGGGGAGAGCCGATGGCCACAACCGTTGCCTGGGTGGAGCCGGAAACAGCGCCAAAAAGCGTACAGGAAGCAGCGGTACTTACTGCCAGTCCGCCCTTGATATGACCGATAAAGGCCATGACCAGATTGACAAGACGTTCCGATGAATGCCCCCTTGTCATGATTTCCGCAGCAAAGATGAACATGGGTACCGCAATGAGGGCTGTGGGACGGATTCCACCCATGAGCTGCTGTATCAGGATATTCATCTGGGAGAAACCGTCAAAGGTCATATAAAAACCTGCAATGGCACCAACAATGAGGGGAATCATCATTGGAAAACCCATAATCAGCAGTACAACCATAATGGTCAGCATGATGGCTGCCATGGATCTTTCCTTTCTGACTTCAGCTCCGAAAAATTATGAAACTATTACCTGAAAAGTATCTTATAATTTTTTAAAGATTATTTAATGCTCGTTGCTTCAGATGTCTGATTTTTTTATTTTTCAAAACTTTGTCACTTCTGTTCAAGCGTTTTTTTATGTGCTGTGAGTGATTTTTCTTTGAAACAAAAAATCCTCATGATTCAGTCTCTGGCAGATCAGGCGATGTGCCGTCTCGGAATGGATGCATGCCGGTGACAGTCATATTGTGAAAGCCATGCGCTTTCAGCATGGCTTTCACACTTTCTTCCGTGGCAATGCCAGATTAAAAAGCCAAAATCCCGATACTTTACGGGTTTCGGCTTTTATTTAATAAATGCTTGAGGATGGCTTCACCCCGGTTTTATTGAAAACCGGATTATGGGCAGGACTATTTTGTCTTCAGGCCTTTTCCAGTGCCATGAAACGTTCCACCTGGGGATGGATGCAGTGGTAGATATCCTCATCGGATCCGTACACATCCACAACATCTTTGTTTTTGATGAGATCCTCTATGACAAAGGCCGTGAGATACAGGGAGACCACATTGGGGTTGGCAACGACCTGACGGTAGGGAGCAATTTTAAAATCAAGATCAAAGTCTTCCATCTTGCCCAGCTTTTCGAGACCCTGTGCAATCTGTGCCTGGAGTCCGTTTTTATTCGTGGTTTCAATGATCTCATTTTCCACAAGTTTCATGGAAACGGTATTGCTCAGCATGTCGGCATGGTTGCGAACCATATGCAAGGCCTGCCCCCGCTCCCGTTCTTTGGAGGATTCGATCCTGGAGAGGATTTTTGATTCACGGTTACTCGGGCGGAAAACCTTTGCCATTGAATGACCTCTGCGGCTTATGGTGTCAATGTAAACAGGGCTCCTGAATTATTCTGAACACGCCCTGCGTCAGTAATTCTGTATCATAGGGAAAGCCTTGTTCCGAAGCAAGAAAAACCTTTGTTTTTTTCAGCACCAGGCTTCAATTTGTATCTGAACGGCTTCGTCTTTTCCCCATCCTTTGCGGATACGAAAAAGGATGGTGTCCAGATGATGGGGGAAAAAGGCATTTTTTCCTGCACCAAAGACCACGGCGGTGACCCTCCGGACGCGTATGCATGCAGCCTGCCGCAGAAGAAGGCGGCGGTGTTTCCCATCGCTACCCATGGCAGTGTTTCCCATGACTTCCAGGTGGCGTGCCACAAAAAGAGGGGCCGGATTTTCCATGCCAAAGGGACCTAGGGCCTGTATCTCATCCAGCAGTTCAGGACAAAGATCATCCAGGGTGATCAGGGCATCGGCAATGAAGGCCGGGGGCTGACCGATAATATCCTTGTGGCTGGTCATCAGAGAGCAGAATTCCTTCTGAAAGGAGAGGATATTTTTGGGTTGAATTCTGAACCCCGCTGCCATGGTGTGCCCTCCGAACTGTTCCAGCAGAGAACGGCAATGGCTTAAGCTTTTATAAAGATCAATGCCCGGAATGCTTCGGCCGGAAGCCTGACCATTTTCTCCGCGGGTGGCGATGAGGATGGCGGGTCTGTGGTGACGTCGGACCAGCCTTGAGGCCACAATGCCGATGACTCCGGGAGACCAGTCCTCACTGTGGAGAATCAGGGCCGGTTGTCGGGAAAGGGCTGGATTTTCTTTCAGGCAGTTTTCAATGGGCAGAAGAATACGGTTTTCTTCATCCTGACGGCTTCCGTTGAGCCGGTCCAGCTCCATGGCCATGGGCATGGCCTCTTCCACTGAGCTGGCACAGAGCAGGCGGGTGGCAATCTCCGGGTGGGCCATGCGGCCTGCGGCATTGATGCGGGGAGCCAGACGGAAGGCAATGGCTTCGCTGTCCAGATCCTCACAAGAGATACCAGCAACCCGGCACAGGGCCTGAATACCGGGCCTTGGATTTTTGCGTATGGCATTTATTCCTGCATGGACCAGAATGCGGTTGATGCCCGTAAGGGGGACGAGGTCCGCCACGGTTCCGATGGCCACCAGATCCGTTTCCTGAAGCAGGGGAGGCTCAGGAAAACCTTCTTGCCAGAAACCGGCTTCCCTCAGTTTTTTCCGGATAGCCATGACAAGGTAAAAGGCAACACCCACGCCGGCAAGTTCCCTGAGGCCGGATCTGCAGTCAGGGCGCTGGGGGTTCACAATGGCAGAGGCATCGGGCAGGTGATCTCCGGGTCTGTGGTGGTCCGTAATGATCACATCCATTCCGTTTTTTCCAGCCTCAAGTACGGCATCATGGCTGGATATGCCACAGTCCACGGTGATGATCAGGCGGATGCCTGAACGGGCAAAATCCGGAATATGGGAGCTTTTCAGACCATAGCCTTCCTTTTCCCTGTGGGGCAGATGAAACCGCACTTCGGGGGTAACCCGCAGAAGAAATCCATAGACAAGGGCTGTGGATGTGACACCATCGGCATCGTAATCCCCGAAAATCATGATGGGTTCCCGGTTAAAAACAGCCTGAACAATTCTTTCGGAAGCTCTGGAGAGGTCGCTGATGCTATCCGGATGGGGCAGGTTTTTCACGGAAGGGTGGAGGAACTTCCTTAAGGCCGTCATGCGGGTAAGGCCTCTGGCCGCCATGACTGCGGCGGTGGCAGGCAGGCAGCCTGTGGTCTGGATGATTCGCTCACAGGCTTCTTCCGGAGCCTGCCTGAGGTGCCAGAGCAGGGGAGGGCGGCCTTGGGGGCTGTTTTTTTCCAAATATGGGATATTGTGCATCATCAGTTTTTTGATCTGTCGTAGGCGGCCACCTTACGTGCCAGTTCTGCCCATCGGAGTCCCTGAAGCTCCTTGGCCGCATCATGCTGGAGGCCTTTTTTCAGAATTTTTCTCCGGTCTCCGGCCTTGGTGACACCATAAAAAGGCAGCATGTGGAAAAAAGCCTCATCCATATATTCCCGCAAGGGGATGAGAACATCCTTTTTTCTTGTAAAAAAGGCATCCTCTCCTTCGGCACAGGGAGTTGTAAAAACATTGAAATGCCGACATGCAAGGGGCCGCATGGGATGAATGGCGCAGATGCCCTTCACAAGAAAGACACAAGGATCACCGGGGGTATGCTTTTCAAGGCATGCGGCAAGATCGCTTCGCATGGGTTCTTCGAGTTTTTCCGTGACATACCATGTTATTCCCACCAGTTCAATGGGATATACGGGAATGGATCTGTGGGTGATGCAGCAGGCGGCACATCCCTTGGTACAGGCAAGTTTTCTTCCTTTTTTTTCTTCCCGGCGGATGGCCGCATCAACACCCTGATCGGCAATATGATAGGCGTCCAGCAGCATGGGCAGCCAGGCGTGTTTTTTTTCTGATTCCGGGAAAAAAAGGCGTTTGATGTGATGGGCAAGGGGCAGGGGGGTATTTTTTTTTGCCATGGAAAATCCTTAAGATCAGATGTCCGGTCCGGGGAACAGAATTTTTTAAGCATCTTTCCATGACCGGAGTATCCTGTAGTAAAGCGGGAGCTGAATGGGATCAGCGGTCGTTTTCCAGATAAAGATCCCTTAGAAGGCGTTTGAGAATGATGCGTTCCTCATGGGAAAAGGGAGCCAGAATTTCCTGGGAAACCTTTTCCCTGTCCCCATGGAGCATCTTTTGATGATCCATGGCCATCCGGGTAAGGGAGACGCGGATGACACGGCGGTCTTCCGTGTCACCGGTTTTATGAATCCATCCGGCCTCGGAAAGCCGTTCCAGCACACCGGATACGGTGGCATTATCCAGAAGAAGGCGTTTACCTATTTCTCCTGCAGTCAGGGTTGCCTCATTGTATAAAGCTTCAAGGACCAGCCCCTGAACGGGTGTGAGACCATAGGGCTTCAGGTAACGTTTAAGAACGCCTTGCGCCTTCTGATTGGCTTTGGCCAGAAGAAAGACAATAAAATTCTGATAGCTTGGCATAGTATTTCCCGGCGGTTCCGCCGGATATCCGGCTGATAAGGGGTGGTGGAGAAGGGGATGGCAGATTCCATTTTTTACTGCACAGACTTTTAGGAAGAACAGCGCGGTCTGTCAAGCGGGAGATTGTTTTCCTGCATTCTCCCTTGACATGGTATACTGCTCTGGCCTGCCCGCAGTAAAGGTTTTCTGCACGATATTCACGGGCAGGCCATTCATTTTAAAATCTGTACTTCAGCCCCACATGCCAGGTGAAATAGTCAATTTCATCCAGCCCGTCATGACCGCCCACATAGCCTGCTGCTCCTTCAAGGATCCAGTGTTCACTGATGCTGCGCTCAAGGCCCATGCCCAGTTTGCCACAGGCCCGGGTGCGGTTGCTTACATAGCCGGGCAGCTTTTTTTCATCACCTTTGTAATTCACCGTCACATCCATGAGTCCCACACCCAGTCCAAGATAGGCCCGGGTCACTTCACCAAAGGGAGGGTAGTATTTGAACATAAGGATATAGGTGTTCACATCCAGACTGTCCCGGGAAAAGGGATTATCCACATCAAATCTGCGCATGTGATCAAACTGGAATTCTGTTGCCAGAGCATCCATCCAGCGATACCCGATATTTATTTGGGCTGCAAATGAATTGTCCTGATCCGGATCTATGTTAAAGTTTTCCACGGCGTAACCAATGGCAGCACCCACGGTAAAGGGTCTATCCACGTTAGCCGCTGATGCGGAAAAGGCCAGTGCGATACTGCAGATGGCAGTAAGTGTGAAACAAAGAATACGGTTGCGCATAGGTGCCTCCTTAATAAAAGAGTGAAAAAGATGTGCCCCGTTTCTTAGCCTTCGGGGCTGATGGGTTTTATACTGAGAGCTTGTTTTTGCAAGCTTGATACCATGTGAATATATAATCACCTTTCGAATGTAAATCCATTTTTTATTATAAGATATCGCTTGTTTCTTTTTTAGTTCTTTGATTTTGCTTTGTTTTTTAGTCATCTTTTTTGAAAATAAAAGGAATTCTAAAGGCCTCAGCGATTGGGGTGGGAGACAGACGGATTCGGTGTCCGTAAATCAGCATTTTTTTTAAGAAGAGTGTCCGTTTTTTTGCCACTTTCAGCTTTTTACATATGAAACTGGCCGCTTTTTTTCTTTGTCCCGGAATATGCAAAGTGGTATGAATTAAAAACTTTGTTTCAATGCCAGATGATGCAGTATGGGATTTAATGGCCTGCAGGTCTGCGGATGGTTTCAGGGGAAGCAATCTTAGTCTGTAAAGCAGCTTTTCTAAAGTCGTCATTGCACCTAAAAAAATTACCGGAGGGGATTCTTTATGAAAAAAAGTATGCTGGTATGTTTTTTCACCATGTTGGCCATGGTTCTTTCTTCATCAGCATCTGCTGAAGGATTCAGCATCGGGCGTCTGATTGTTACGGAGGGCATTGAAGACAGGGAACCGGTGGGCAGAACCTCCTTGTTTCCTCCGGGTACATCCCGGGTTGTCTGCTTTCTTGAAGCAAGGGATATCCCCGAAGATACAAGGGCAACCGTTGTCTGGATTTATGGTGGCGTAGAAATTCATTCAGCAGAACTGCCCCTTTCGGCAGGCCCTCGCTGGCGGACCTGGGCAGAAAAAACGGTCCATGGTCTTCAGGGCTACTGGACTGTGGGCGTCCGTGATGAATCCGGAAATCTTGTCGGCGTGACCTCATTCATGATTGAATGATTTTAATAATATAATTGATGCCATTATTGTTTTTGGCAAACAGAATAAAATAGCCCATAGATTTTTTCCATGGTCCGGCTCTTTTACATTGGCATTAGCAATTTGAATAACGGCCTTTTCTATACTAATTTTAAAGCCTTAACATCTGTACCATCTGTTTTATTGGAAAGGGCCGGATATTCATGCTGAAAATGTCTTATCTGTTTGAAAAGGGGACGGGAACCCTGAATGAGGATGCCATTTTTTGCAATGGTTCATCCTTTGGTGTTTTTGACGGAGCCACCAGCCTGATGAAAACCAGCTGTGACAGGGGACTGACCGGTGGATTTCTTGCGGCCCATACGGCAAAGGATGTCTTTTCAAACAGCAGGGATTGTCTGGTCCGGCTTTCGGAACAGGCCAACAGGGCCATTTACAGAAAAATGCTGGAGCATGAGGTGGATACATCGGATAAATCCGCCCTCTGGAGTACGGCAGCGGCGGTGGTCAGGATGAAGAACGGAAAGCTCCACTGGGTTCAGATTGGTGACAGCCTGATTCTGCTCATCCACAAAGACGGCTCCTTCAGAATCCCCGTTACGGATTTTAACCATGATGCAGAAACCCTTGCCATGTGGAAAAAAATAGCGGATACAAGCCCTGCGCCCATCATGGATGCGCTGGGTCATCAGATCCGCAGGGTCCGCTGTCGGATGAATGTTTCCTATGGTGTCTTTAATGGTGAAAAAAACTATGCCTCCTTTCTCAGGTCCGGAGTGGAGGAGCTGAAGGATATCGCCCACGTGCTTTTATTCACCGACGGCCTTTTTATTCCTTCGGAAAATCCTTCTGAAAACCGCTTTGATATCATGGTCAGGCTTTATCAGGAGGGCGGACTGTCTGCCGTGAAAACATATGTGAGAACACTTGAAGAGAGTGACCCTGAGTGCAGGCGGTATCCCAGATTCAAAACCCATGATGACATTGCAGCCCTTGCCCTTGATATCCGGGATGGCGTACCTTGCAATCTCCCGTTTCTTTTCCACGATGCCCTTGAAAAAAATAGAGGCCAGATACTTGCAGCTTGTCATCCCTCTGAAAATTCCCATCGAAGAAAATACCCCGGAAAACATCATGCATGCGCTCCGGAAGCAACTGGCCCTGGACGATGTGCATATCCTTAGGGTTCTCAGCAGTGCTCTGGACATTTCGGATCCGGAACAGTTTTACTGCAAGATGATTTTTGCGGTTGCAGTCCCCGATAATTTCAGCAATCCCGAAAAACTTCCCTTTTATACAAAAAGCACCCCTCCCTTTAAAAAAAAGATTCAAAGCAGCCAGAATCCCCTTGTGGTGGGACTGGGTCCGGCCGGTATGTTTGCGGCACTGGAACTTCTGGACCATGGAATCAAGCCGGTCATTTTTGAGCGGGGGAAAAGCATAGAGGAGAGGTCTCTGGATGTCCGGCGCTTCATTGAAGAGCGCAGGCTGCATCCCGAATCCAATATTCAGTTCGGGGAGGGCGGGGCAGGATCCTATTCCGATGGCAAGCTTTTTTCCCGGCGTAACCGCAACACAGGCTATGTGAGCCGGGTGCTGGATACCTTTGTCCGCTTTGGTGCTCCCCCGGAAATTGCCTATATGGACAAACCCCACCTTGGAACCGATGTTCTTTGCCGGATTGTGGCCAATATCAGGGCATATATTTTGGAAATGGGCGGGGAAATCCATTTTTCCTCAAAAATGACGGATATCCTTCTTTCAGAAGACAAAATATCGGGTATCCGGATCAATGGGAAAAAGGAATATCACTCAGACACGCTCTTTCTTGCCATGGGCCACTCTTCACGGGATACCTTTGAGATGCTCCGGGAGAGGGGGGTTGCCATGGAACCCCGTTCCGTTACCGTGGGTCTGCGCATCGAGCACAGTGCAGAGACCATCAATCTCATGCGTTATGGGAAAAAGTATAAGGGGTATCCCGGTCTCGGGGCGGCCACCTATTCGATGAATTATACGGACCGGGCCAGCAAACGGGGAGTCTACACCTTCTGCATGTGCCCCGGTGGTGAGGTGGTGAATGCTTCTTCCGAAGAAGGAGGGCTTGTACTCAATGGCATGAGCTATGCCGCACGTTCATCCCCCTTTTCCAATGCCGCCCTTGTGGTCTCCTGCCATGTCAGTGATTATCCCGGAAAGGGGCCTCTGGCAGGGCTGGCTTTTCAAAGGGAGATAGAGGAGAAGGCTTTCCGGGCCGGGGGATCGGACTGGAAAGCGGCTGCCCAGAGTCTTAAAAATTTTTCAGAGAAAAAAACAGGGGACTTTCTACCTGAAAATTCATTTAAAATGGGCGTTCAGGCTGGGGACATGCATGATATTTTTCCCACCTTTATTCTTGATCAGCTCCATGCTGCCTTTGAAAAATGGAAAAAAGAGCAGCCCCTTTTTGTATCGGAAGGGGCCATACTGCTGGCTGCGGAAACACGGACATCCTCTCCCGTAAGAATCCTCCGCAAAGAAAATGTTGAGTCTGTCAATGTTCAGGGGCTTTTTCCCATCGGTGAGGGCTCCGGTCATACGGGCGGCATTACAAGTTCGGCTTCGGATGCCATATGTGCCGTGGAAGCGTATGCAGCAGATAAAGGGCGGCTTCCCCGGCGCGGATAAAGGCCGTTTCAAGGTCCCAGTCTTCGCTTTTTCTGGAGCCGACGGGGTTGCTGATACTCCGGATTTCAAAGATGGGAATGCCGAAAAGGGCTGCCGTGTGAAAGGCTGCGGCACCTTCCATGTTTTCCACAAGGCCGCCCGTTTCCCTGCCTATGGAAGCGGCGGTTTCTTTTGATGCCGTCACCGTACTGACGGTAATAAAGGGGCCATGGGGAAGCATGCGGCCTTCTTTTTTTGCAAAAAGGCTTAAGGCCCCATGGAGAAGTCCTGTATCCGCATCATAGTATCCGGGTATCCCGGGGCCGTTTTCCATAAGGGGAAAGGGCAGGGGAGAAGGGATGGCAGATTTTGACTCAAGGCCTGTGTGCAGATCCCTTTCGGAAGCTGCAAGGACAATATCTCCCATGGAAAGACCGCTTTCGGGGTACATGCCGCCGCAGCCTGCCTGAAGAATCCATTCCGGCTGCAAGGAGGGAAGAACTGCCCCAAGTTTTGCCGCCGTATTGAAAACACCCGGACCGGAGACAAGAATGTACACCCTTCTTTTTCCTGCGAATCCCAGAGTAAGGGGTATACCGGACAAAATAACATCTTTGGTCTGATCCAGTCCGGCCCGTACAGGGGCGGCTTCCCTGTCCACGGCTGTAAGTACAAGAAGGGATTTCAAGGTCTTTTATTTCCCATTCCCTTTTCAAGGATATCCATGAAACCGGGAATATGGTTTTCCATGGTTTTTTTATCGGAAAAACCCTCTCCGAGATAGGGCAGTACCGAGGCCAGCAGGAAGCGGTCCATCAGCGCTTCCAGAAGAAAGAGGGCTTCCTGCATGGGAAGATCCCTTCGGATTTCACCCCTGTCTGCGGCTTTTTCCAGAAGCTCTGCAAGGAAGTCTTTGCCTTCCTTCCGGATGCGGGTCAAAAGGAAATTTCTTAAGGGCATATCCGGTGTGCTGAGAAGATGGGTGTAGAGTCTGTAGATCAAAGGATGGGTCCGGGTAAAATCAAGGCCTGTGTGCAGAATCTGAGCAAGCCTTGTAAAAATATCCGTCCTGGCCGGATTGTCCCTCACCTTGCGGAGCTCATCCTTGACCTTTTCAAGGCTGTGGGCAAAAACCGCAGCAAAAAGACCTTCTTTATCTCCAAAATACTGAAAAACAGATCCCTTGGCGATTCCCGCTTTTTCCACCATGCGGTTGATGCTGGCCGCAGCATAGCCCTTTTCCGCAAACTCCATGAGGGCGGCCTGCATGATTCTCTCTTTTTTTTCTTCGGGAAGGCGCTCAAAGGTGGTGTTTGGTATCACATCAGGTCTTCCTTGTCCGTGAGTATGGCCATCATGGCATCCAGTGCCAGAAGATAGCCCCTGGCGCCCAGTCCGACAATCTGTCCTGTGGCAATATCAGAAAAATAGGAATGGCTGCGGAAAGCCTCCCTTTTGTGAATATTGGAAATATGTACCTCAATGAGGGGGGTATCATGCAGAAGCAGGGCATCCCGGATGGCAACACTGGTATGGGTGAAGGCCGCAGGATTGATAAGGATGCCATGGACCTGACCAAAGGCCTCCTGAAGGCAATCCACAAGGGCCCCCTCATGGTTGGACTGAAAGGTGGATAGCAGAAAGCCTGCACTGGATGCCCTTTCTTTCAGGGCTGCGTCAATGTCCTTCAGGCTCAGCTTCCCGTAAATCTGAGGCTCCCTTTTCCCCAGCATGTTGAGATTGGGGCCATGGAGTACAAGGATATGCTTTTGCATCACAGCCCCCTGTCCGGGTCCCGCCTGAGTATGTGGTGAAATTCTTCGATGGTTTTTTTGTAATCTTCGGTCTGAAAAATCGCTGAACCCGCCACCAGCACATCAGCCCCGGCCATGGAAACCTGCTTCAGGGTGTCAGGATTGATTCCCCCATCCACCTGAAGATGAACGGGCCGACCACTGCGGACAATGCGTTCACGGATACGGGCGATTTTATCAAGGCAGCGGGGGATGAATTTCTGTCCGCCGAATCCCGGATTTACGGTCATCACCAGAATAAAATCAATGTCATCCATGACATAATCCAGCATTTCCGGTGGGGTTCCGGGATTTAAGGCCACACCGGGTTTTGCTCCGAGACTGCGTATGAGCTGAATACTGCGGTGCAGATGGGGGCAGGTTTCCGCATGCACGGAAACAAGGTCTGCCCCTGCCTTTACAAAGGCGGGAATGATGGCATCGGGCTCAACAATCATGAGATGTACGTCCAGGGGAAGATTCGTACATTTTCTGGCAGCTTCCACAATAATGGGGCCATAGCTGATATTGGGCACAAAGCGGCCGTCCATGACGTCAATGTGAATCCAGTCTGCACCAGCGGATTCCACAGCACGGATTTCCTCACCCAGACGGGTAAAGTCTGCGGACAAAATGGATGGGGCGATGAGGTGTTTCATGGCAGGGTACTTTCATCTGGGTTTGGGGTTGCATGGTCAGAAAAAAGAAAGGGGATGGGCAGAAGCGGCATGCCATAGCGCCCCCCCTCGTAGAGGATATCCGCCCTGAACCGGAACGGGTCGAGGGTGGCTTCATATACGGGAAAGCCGTTTTCTTCGATGCGGACACGGGCTTCCGCAGTACCGGGTATGAGCAGGGTGACTTCGCTGTTGCCTTCAAAGACATCATCCACAAAATCAAAGGTCATTCCCCAGGCCGAAAGGCTGCCCCGGATATGGGAACGGATCAGGGTATGGGGAAGACGGTAGCGCACAAGGCGCATGCCGGAAACAATTCCCTGGGCTTCTCTGCCCTGTCCCTGTTTCCGGTTCATGAATACGTTGACGCCTTCATGGGCCCTGAGCAGGCTGCCGGGGGCAGGGTTTTGATCCATAACACGGTTAAAGGGCATATCCGGCAGGTGTACACTCTCGATTTTTTTTACATGGAGCTGACGTTTTTTCAGGATGTCCAGCATTTCGTCTGCATGCATACCGCCAAGATCCGGCATGCGTATGAAGACAGGACGTTTCCCGGCACTGACTAAAAGATGTACTGCTGTTCCTGATTTTGCAGGCAAACCTGCCTGCGGGTCCGATGCAATCACATGGCCTGCGGGAATGCTGCCGTGGTAAAGAAGGGAGAAATGTCCTGTAAGAAAATTTCTGTTTTCAAGCAAACGCAGGCTTTCTTCCCGCCGCAGTCCACGGGTATCGGGGATTTCAAATTTCTGCAGTCCCCTTGAAAGGAAAACCCGGACTTCCCGCCCGGCTTTTAAGGTATGGCCGGGAAGGGGCTCCTGACGGATCACATGGTTGTGGGCGATGGTGGATGAAAATTCAAAGCCCGCAACACGCAGTCCGAGACGGTCGGCTTCCATGCGCTCCAGCACATCCACAATGTCTTTTCCCATGAGATCCGGGACGATGATTTCCGGTGTTCTGTCGAAAAGAACAGCAAGGCTGATATAGGCCCCAAGAACCATGAGGCTGCAGAAAAATGCCAGCCCCAGTATGCCAGCAGCGATTTTTTTTATGCCTGATGCCTTTTTCATCATGGGTATCTTCAGGATGCGACGACCTTGCGTCGTCCGGTCTTGCGCAGGGCCGTGGCAAAAAATCCGTCCAGTTCAAAGGTTTCCTGCCATGGCATAAAATCATTATTTTCCGTCAACAGGGGCCTTGCCTGATCCGGGAACCGGGCACCGGGGGCTTCCCTGTGCATTTCCGGGTGATGGGCAAGAAAATGATCAATCACCTCAGTGGTTTCCTCGGGCTCTGTGGAGCATACGGCATAGACCATGAGTCCACCGGGTTTGAGCAGGGCCGCCATGGTTTCCAGAAGTTTTGACTGGCGAAGGGCAAAGTTTTTCAGGCCTTCTTCATCCCTGTTCCATTTGATGTCCGGATTTCTGCGGATCACACCCATGCCCGAGCAGGGCGCGTCCAGAAAAATCCGGTCAAAGCGTCCAAGGTTCATGGCTGCTTTGCTGTTGGTCAGATCCTGGGTCTGGGTCTTAACGATACTCACCCCTAAACGTTGCATTTCATGGCTCAGCCGCATGAGTTTGGAGCCGTTCAGATCCACGGCTGTGATTTCCCCCTTATTCTGCATGAGCAGGGCAAGGTGGCCGGTTTTTCCGCCATAACCGGCACAGGCATCCAGAATACGCTCCCCACTGCGGGGGGCCAGCATCAGACCCGCAAGCTGGGCCGAGGCATCCTGAATCTGAAAAAAACCCTCCCGGAACCCCGGAAGCCGGTCTATGGCACCTTCGGGATGGGAAAAATTCAGGGCATCATTGACCCAGATGTTGGGAGAAACTTCTCTTACCTTTTCATCCATAAGCCCCAGCAGTTTTTCCGTATCCGTCCGCATCCGGTTCACCCTCAGGGTGATGGAGGGAATCCGGTTCACGGACTGGGCCAGAAGCTCCGTCCGCTCTTCTCCGAAGCGGGCTGTCCACCTTTCAAGCATCCATTCAGGGATGGCATGCTTCCAGGCCATGCGCTGGATGAAGGGGGTTTCCGGATGAGGATCATAAACATTTTTCCATACTTTCTGAACATTGCGAAGAACACCGTTGACAAAACCCGGTGCCCCGCGGGTGGAGCTGATGAACTTGGTCAGTTCCACGGCCGTATGAATGGCAGCGGATTCAGGAACCCTGTCCAGATAAATCAGTTGAAAAATGGCAATGCGCAGAATATCCCGGATTCTGGGTTCAATTTTGTGAAGGGGTGTTCTGGAGCTTTCCGCAATGACCCGGTCCAGACGGCTGCGCCAGCGCAGTACCCCATAAACAATGGCATTCATCAAACGCCGGTCCTTGGGATCCATGGCATTGATGGTGTTCTGAAAATCTTCAATCACAAGGTCCAGCGGAAGTTTTTTGGCCTGGATTTTGATAAGAATCTGCAGGGCAGTTTTTCTGGCGTCGCTTTGCATTCGGTTCCTTGGTCTTTAAAAATATTTATGAAAAAAGCATACCCGCATTGAGGGGTTTTCCCCGTAAAAAATCTGCAATGCCCATGCGTTTTCCCGATGGCCCCTGAAGTTCGCTGATGACAACGGCATCCTTTGCGGCAGCAATGATCAGACTTCCGGGTGGAGACGGCAGGACCGTACCCGGCAAGGACTGATGTTCCATGGCAAGGGGCTGAACTTTAAAGATTTTATAGTCTGTCTCTCCAAGCCGGGTAAAGGCGCCGGGCCAGGGATTCATGCCGCGGACATGGGCGTCAATGGCAGGGGCTGGCAGGTCCCAGTTGATGCGGCCATGGGATTTTTTTAAGAGGGGAGCATATGTGGCTTCCCCGGCGTTCTGGGGCAGCGGCTGGATGCTTCCTTCAGCAAGCCCTTCGAGGGTTTCCAGAATAAGCTCTGCGCCAAGTATGGACAGTTTGTCATGGATGTCTGCGGATGTATCCTGCGGGCCAATGGGAAGGCTTCGCTGCAGCAGAATATCCCCTGTATCCATCCCCGCATCCATGCGCATGGTGGTAACACCTGTCCGGGATTCTCCTGAAGTAACAGCCCACTGGATGGGAGCTGCGCCTCTGTAACGGGGAAGGAGGGAGGCATGGATATTCACGGCGCCTAAGCGGGGAATCTCCAGAAGGCGTGCCGGAAGAATATGACCGTAAGCCACCACCACAAAAACATCGGGGCTGAGGGCCGACAGCTCATGGTAGATTTTTTCATCCTTCATGGAAGAGGGCTGAAATACAGGGATTCCAAGGGACAGAGCCGCTTCCTTGACAGGGGGGGGCTGAATTTTTTTTCCCCGTCCTTTGGGTTTATCGGGCTGGGTGTATGCGGCAAGGATACGGTGGCCTGCCCCTGCAAGGGCTTGCAGGGGGGGCAGGGCAAATTCCGGCGTTCCCATGAAAACAAGATTCAGCGGTATCATACGGCCTCTCTGCGGAGCTGTTTGTTTACACGTTTGACGTATAAGCTGCGCTTCAGGGAGCTGATGTGATCGATAAAAAGAATGCCCCTGAGATGATCCATTTCATGCTGCACAATCACGGCCTCAAAACCTTCAAGATCCATGACAAGGGGCTCCCCCCTTTCATCCATGGCCGATACTTTGATACGTGCATGGCGTTTTACGTTGGCCCTGAAATCGGGGACACTGAGGCATCCTTCGTCTTCGGACAGAAAAGAACCTTCCGATTCAAGGAGTTCCGGGTTGGCCAGTACCTTGAAATTCCGAACTTCCGGGTCCGGCTCCGCATCAAAGATCAAAAGAGAATAGTCTTCTCCAATCTGATTGGCGGCCAGTCCCACACCGGGGGCTTCGTACATGGTATCGGCCATGTCGCCTATGAGGCGCTGCAGTTCAGGGCCAAAGTCTTTTACTCTGGCGGGAATTTTTTTTAAAAAAGGATCCGGGTAAGTCAGAATGGAACGTATGGCCATGGTACACCTTTCTCAGGAAACAAAAAAGCTGCTGGGGCAGCCTTTAAAAAAGCCTTGGGGTTGTTGATAAAAAATCCAGGGGGTTCACACACCCCCTATGAAGCACCATGATTATAGTTCATGATCCGCAAATGGAAAGAAAAACCTGCATGAAAAAGAGTGCCGCTTCTGTTCCATAAAAACTCAGCCTCCAGATTCCAGAGATTCCCTGTCTGAGGCCCTTTTTCCCGAAGAAATCCTGAAGCCTGTCATGAAAGCCGAAGCCAGCCCCACAAAAATAACGGGAAACATCAGTACCGCATGGCTGAGCAGGGCGTAACCTGCGGCATCGGCACCCCGGATACCAAAAAAAGCAAGGCTGAATACAACACCAGCCTCCCAGATGCCCCAGAAACCCGGAACCGATGGAATGGCAATGAAAAAATTGACCAGAACCATGACCGCTGCAAGCTGAATGAGGTTTGCGGAAATTCCTTCACTGGCCTGGGAGAGAAACCAGAAAGGCAGCACCTGTATTCCCCATACACACAAGGAAAGAAAGACACAGACAAGAAGTTTTGGGGGACTTTTCAATCCGTCAAAGCCTGAAGCCACCTGATCCACCAGCTTTTCCAGTGCAGGAAGAAGACGGTCCGAAAGGTTTTTTCTGAAGCCCGACGGAAGCCCCGGAAAAGAAAGCACAAGCCCCCTCAGCAGCTTTTTCTCCTTTTCCCTCATCCATGGCACCTGAAGAAAAACAATTCCCCCTACAAGAGCAAGGCAGATCCATGCCATGTTTCTGGCAATCCGGGTGAGGGTTTCTCCGCTCAGCTCAAAACCACCGATGATCTGGGTTTCCGCTGCCCCCATATTGGTAAGGCCGAAGATAAAACTGAGAAAGGCCAGAAGAACCGTCAGATCCAGAACCCGTTCTGCCGCAATGGTGGAAAAGCTCGTGACAAAGGGGATTTTTTCCTTTCTGGCAAGCAGGGCCGGACGAACCAGTTCCCCGACACGGCCCGGAAGAATGCTGTTAAGCATAAAACCGATCATCATGGGATGAAAGGCCGAAAAAAAAGTCACCTTCCGGGTGCGGGACAGCAGGTGCTGCCAGCGCCATGCCCTGAGCACATAGCCCATGAGACAGAAAAAAATGGCTGGCAGGAGCCATATGTAGTCAAGGTTTTTAAAATAGGCGGCCAGCTCTGCCATGGGAACATTGCGGAAGGCCAGCCACAGGGCAGCAATGGATATGGGAAGGGCTATCAAGAGACCTATCCCTTTTGTTTTTTTCATGATCTATACCAGTTTTTTTTCATGAAAAATTTCTCTGGCCCTGATGATGTCTTTTTGAATCTGCTCAGAAAGGGCTTCGATACCGGAAAACTTTTTTTCTCCCCGAAGTCTTTCAACAAAGTTGATGCGGATCTGTTGTCCGTAAAGATTTTCAGAAAAATCCAGTATGTGAACTTCAACGGTGAAGATATTGTCATCAAAGGTGGGGCTGTAGCCGATATTGGCCACTCCGGTGTGCCTGCCACAGGGTGTTTCAACCGTAACGGCATACACGCCCGAAGCGGGACAGAGTTCATCCTGCAGCCGGATATTTGCCGTGGGAAATCCCAGCAGGCGTCCCCCACGCTGGCGTCCGGTCTCAACCTCTCCGCGAACCTGATAATACCTGCCCAGCATGGGAACGGCTGCTGTAACATCACCCTTTCCCACCACCTCACGGATTCTTGTGCTGCTGATGCGGTCTTCCATGTTGTCCGGGGTGATCCATCCGGGAACAATCACTTCAAATCCAAGTTCTTTTCCCATTTTTTCAAGGAGATGGATATTGCCTTCACGGTTGCGGCCAAAGGCATAGTCCGGACCGATGACAATGGCCTTCATGCCAATGGTTTTTATAAGGAAATCCCTTATAAAGTTTTCTGCGGGAATGCTGGCAAATTCCCTGTCAAAGGGAAGAACCATCAGAATATCCAGAAGACCAGAGGCGGTAAAGAGTTCGATTTTCTGTTCCCTCAGGGTAATGAGGGGAGGGCGGCGTTCCGGCCTGACAACTACGAGGGGATGGGGATCAAAGGTAATGGCAACGGCTGTTCCCTGAAGGGAATCTGCCCTGTCACGGACCTGCCTGAAAAGGGCAACATGCCCTTTGTGAACGCCATCAAAGTTTCCGATGGTTACCACAGCATCCTTAAAAGGATGGGAAATTTCTGAAATATGCTCAATGAGTTGCATGGTACCCTGACTTCCTGTTCTGAAAGGATTCATCGGCAGTCCACAGCTTTTTATGGCTTTGGTGCTGCCCTTGAAATTTTTTCTTCTTGACACCACAAGCTGCGGGCTATATAAAACTTCGCGTTGCTGAGGTCAATAGACTTTATTTTTATATAAAAGTCTTTGAAATTTTAGTGAAATGCCGAAGTGGTGGAATTGGTAGACACGCTAGGTTCAGGGTCTAGTGGACGTATGTCCATGGGAGTTCGAGTCTCCCCTTCGGTACCATAAGAAAAACATTGACAGTCTCTTCACTAAAAGATATTTGGTCAGCGCATACACAGTGTTCTTTTTGTGCCGAAGTGGTGGAATTGGTAGACACGCTAGGTTCAGGGTCTAGTGGACTTAAGTCCGTGGGAGTTCGAGTCTCCCCTTCGGTACCATCCGTTTGAGTCGGTTTTTAATTCATTCGGATTTTTAAAACTGGAATTGATTTTAGTTGATTCAGGTCAGGTGTTTACACCGGTTGTCATTTTTTTGATGATGAAAGCTTGGGTTATTCAAAAATCAGCCGGTTTTTTTTATGAAATAAATTTGGAACGAACGGTACGAGCCTGAAGCTTAAGGCTTACGTGCGGCCCAGGAAGTTGATATGAAGGCAAAAACATCTTCTTTATCCATGAACCATACCTATCACTATCCATGGACTCCCCATTACGCCCTTCCATCCAACAGCACACACCTCACCCTCATCATTCCAAGAAATACCGCTAAATCCCTTACGGGCATCCGGGAACACAATTCAAGACACAACCGTTGGGATACTCCGAATTTTCCCCTTCCATATTTCTGCTGGTAACCAGTATTTCTCACTCTGTCATGCCCTGAAAATAAACGTTTTGGCATCATCGGCAAATTCGGCTTTATTTGGTCTTCTGTTCTGGTTGTGTCCCGTGCTTCAATCGGTGTTTGGAGGATTGTTCATGCGTTTATCGTTTTGCAATAGTTTTTCTTCTATGGAGGGTACCCATCGTCCAGTAGACCCGAACGTAAAACATGCGTAAAAGCGTCTGCATCTGTCAAATTGCGTGTCCACAGAATAATCCCCTCCACAGTGTCTGTTCCCGAACCGCAGGCACAATGACTACAAGAGCCTTTGGTGTGGGTAGGGTGCAAGTTGCTTGAGGCAGGAAACCGCTTGATTTTCGGTCAGCCCCGCTCAAAATTTGCTTTCCAGGAAGACGCGCGGCTGGTTATCGGCGAACCCCACATGTCGGGGCGGATTGCCTTATAAGGGCGGTGAGGCCTTTGAGTAAAAAGAGCTGGTCTTTTGCTTATTGCTACACATGGTTACGCAGGGCGAGCTCTGCGGGATGAGGGTTGAGATAGCTCTGCCGGGCCAGATATGCCACATCATATTTACGGACATGGTGGCTGAACAGGGTGATGGGCACAACCAGGGGGAGCTGACCATCGTGATAGCGGGTGATGATGTCAAGGAGTTCATGGCGTTCCGCATCCGGAAGCAGGCGTTTGAAGTATCCCAGCATGTGCTGTAGCACATTGGTGTTTTTTTTTCGGGTACTTTTCCGCGACAAAGCTGTCAGCAGAAGTTTTTCATATTCCCGGAAGAGGCTTTCCCTTTCCAGTTCCTTTCCCTTTGCCACCAGCTTTCCCATTTCCCTGTAATGCTCCGGGCTGTGGCCGAGAATCAGCAGTTTGTTATCCGTATGAAAGGCCACCAGATCACCCTGCTTCATGTTCTGCCTTGCCCTGCGCCATCGGGTCAGGGCAAAAATTCGTATGATGAAGTTTTCACGAAGCACAGGGTCATGCAGTCTGCCATCCTCTTCCACAGGAATCAGGGGGAATCGTTGCATGAAAGCCTTTGCAAAAATTCCCACCCCGTTTTTTGTGGCTGCATTGCCTGTCTCACTGTAAACCTTGACCCTCTCCATGCCGGAACTTGGGGATTTTGACTTAAAAATAAAACCACAGAGATCTTTTTCTTCCAGCCTGTCCAGACGTCCGGCGGCCCATTCCTGCATCTTCTGCGTATGGTCTTCTCCGCTTTTACGGGTGATGAGACGGGGATTTTCCGGGTTTCCCACAAGGCGCAGGGATTCCCTTGGGATGGGCATACCGCACTCCACCTCAGGGCAGACAGGCACATATTCCACATACTGGCCCAGGGTATGGATGAGGTAGGGATCTCTCTGGTGTCCACCGTCATACCGGACATTGTTTCCCAGAAGACAGGAGCTGATACCAAGGGTGATGGTCTGGGGCATGGTGTACTCCTTTATAAAATTTAAGGTAATTATTCAGCACAGTTTTCCAAGTACCATAGTTGCAAGACAGATGCACAGGCCCCAGGCTATTTGCCTGTGACGCAATCCGGCACTCAAGCTGAAAAGCTCAAGCCCTTTACGGGAGCAAAAATGCCTATGGGTCTTGAGTGCCGGATTCGGGAGCTTCTTGCCCTGTGCGGAAGCGGCAAAAACTCGCCGCCACAGGCAGGATAAGCTTTTTGATTACCATGGCAGGCTTAAGAACGCTGCCTTTGTGGCGGCTCAGACAGTTTGCCGCTTTTATAGCACTCCGGCACTCAAGCTTGCAAAAGCCCTTTGTTTTCATCGCAGGCTCTGGGTTTATGGCTTGAGTGCAGGACAAAGCTCTAATCCGAAACGATTGCAATGTCACTTGCAAATAGCCACGGAGCCTTGCAACAGTACGATGCTGCTGTAATTACAGCATTGTCAGTTTAAAATAAACTGTGCTGAATAATTACAATTTAAGATGATATCAAAAGTCAAAGGATGTTTTGGGTCCATACAGCAGAAATTCTTCTGCCTGCCTGCAATAGTCTCTTTTTGCTTCCAGCCAGTTATTCCGGAGTTCTGCAACACTTTCACCGGCGCTGATGGCTTCCCTCAGCCGTTTGCTTCCCAGTATCATATCCATGGGGAGCATCTCGTTTTCGTATTCATAGGGGGGATTTTTAAAGGAGAAATTATTTGGGTGCCTTTCCATGACGGCCTTCAGAAGACAGAGGCTCTGATAGCAGGAGTTGTGTTTTTCGGGTGAGGTTACATGGATCTGGAATCCTCTGCAGGCCTGTCCCGCCTGCTTGCCCGATGTGGGTTCAAAAATGACGGGCCTCAGAACACTGCCCCCAAGGGCATCTTCGGGGATTTTTCTGATAATGGCATCCGTATCCAGCCAGGGCGCACCGAAAAATTCAAAGGGCTTTGTTGTGCCGCGGCCTTCGGAGAGATTGCTTCCTTCCCAGAGAACCTGTCCGGGGTATACCAGAGCCGTTTCCGGTGTGGGCATATTGGGTGAGGGCAGTACCCAGGGGAGGCCGGTGTCTTTGAAAAACATCTCACGCTGCCATCCGGTCATGGGAACCACGGCCAGACTGGCAGCGATGTCAAACCTTTTATTGATCATCAGGGCATACTCACCGATGGTCAGTCCGTGGCGCATGGGAATGGGATAAAGGCCTACAAAGGAGGCATATTCCGGCTCGAGGACATTGCCTTCCACCTTCATGCCGGATACGGGGTTGGGCCGGTCCAGTACCAGTATGGAAACATCCGCATCCCGTGCGGCTTCCATGCACAGGGCCAGGGTGTGTATGAAAGTGTATACCCTTGTGCCCACATCCTGAATATCCACAAGCAGGATATCGATGTGGGCCAGCATTTCCTTTGTGGGGATGCGGGTTTCCCCGTAAAGGCTGAAAACAGGTATGCCCAGCACCCTGTCATGGCTGTGATCCGACTCAATCATGTTGTCCTGTTTTTCCGCAAAAAAACCATGCTGCGGAGAAAAAAGGGCAGAGAGCTGGCCGGGAAAACGCCGGTGGATCAGATCCTTTGCATGGGTAAAATCCGGACCGATGGAAGCGGGGTTGGCCAGAAGCCCCAGTTTCTTGTTTTTAAGAAAAGCAGGGGGATTTTTCAGAAGATTTTCAAGTCCTGTCTGTGTCATGGTTTCTCCGAAAATACAGGTGGGCTGGATTATGCCTTTGCCTTGGACTTTGATTGTGCTACAAATCAGAATAAGTTGCAAACAAGGCCTTCTTTGGCAAGATATTTCCTCCCATAAGACACTGTTCAGGTGCCCCCCATGAATCCTTGTATCTTTTTTGTAGATGATGAACCCCGCATTCTTCAGAGTCTCCGCCGCCTTTTTCGAAATGAGGTCTATGAGATTCATACCTTTGAAAATCCTCTGGAAGCCCTTGATGCCATCATGGATGCCCGGCCATGGGTTGTGGTTTCGGACCAGCGCATGCCCCGGATGACGGGCCTTGAGCTGTTGGGAAAGGTAAGGGATCTGGCCCCTGAGACCGTTCGTATCATGTTGACCGCCTATGCCGATGTGGATGTGGCAGTGGGCGGGCTTGATTCATGGACCGTGAATGTTTTTTTGAAAAAACCATGGGATGATGCGGAACTGCTCATGGAAATACGCAATGCCATTAAATACCACCGGCATCTTGTGGGCGGTGGCCCGGAACCCGGACAGGGTATGTGAGGAGGCCTGTGGAAGTGTCCGAAACCTGTGTGCTGGATGGTCCTTTAACCATCTATGAGGTGGCAGAACTGAAAAAGCGCATGCTGGAGATGCTGGAAAAGGCTTCCCCTCCTGTGCTGGACTGCAGTGCTGCCACCCGCTGTGATACGGCTTTTCTTCAGCTTCTTTTCTCTTTTTACCGGACCTGTGGGGAAAGGGGGATTGCTTTATATCTGGTTCCCGGAACACCGGTTCTGGATGCGGCATCCCGCATTGGTATGGATCTTTCCCCCATGATCCGGCGCTGACGGGAATATTGTATGGAAAAAAGGGTGCTTGTGGTGGATGATGCCCCCAGCATACGCATGCTGGTGCGTTTTTCCCTGACAAAGGCCGGATATCTTGTGGAAGAAGCCTGTGATGGCAGAGAAGCCTTGATCCGGCTGGAAGAGCCGCCCTTTCCGGATCTGGTGGTAACGGATCTGCATATGCCGGTGATGAACGGGCTGGAGTTCATTGAGCGGGTACGTTCCCATGGGACCCTTCGCTTTATACCTGTTATTATATTCACCAGTCCTCAGGAGCCGGAAAAAAGGAAGGAGGCCCGCCGTGCAGGAGCCTCTGCATGGATAGAAAAACCCTTCAGGCCGGAGGCTCTTCAAAGGATGATCCGCCGCTTTATCGGTGTTCCGGGAGTCTGATATGATGGATGTGGATGCAGACCTTAGAAAGGAACTGGATGCGGTTTTCCGCAGTGAGGCTGCCGATCTCTTTATGCAGATAGAGTCGGCTGTGCTGGATCTGGAATCCGGCACAGGGGGGGGCGATGCCGTACACCGCCTCTTTCGTGCCGTACATACCCTGAAGGGCTCCGGTGCCATGTTTGGTCTTATCCCCCTTGCGGAGCTGGCCCATGAGCTGGAAAACCTTATAGAAAGGGTCCGGGAGCTGGAAATCCAGCCGGATCGCAGGCTGATTTCTCTGGTTTTAAGGGTGACGGACCGTTTGCGGGTCCTTGCCGAATCCCAAGGGGAAGATGAAGGGGATGATGCCCCCCTGCTGAAGGATATGGCCGGGGCCCTTGCGGATCTGGAAAAAGGTGCAGATGCTTCCGGTCTTCGTAAGGTTTCTGTTTTTTTCAGGCCTTTTACGGATATATTCAAGTCGGGCATGGATCCTGCCATGGTGCTGGAAGAGCTGCGGGAGCTGGGGAGGCTTGAGGTCAGATTCAAAGGGGAAGATGTGCCGGATCTGGCATCCCTGAACCCTGAACAATGCAGCCTTGCCTTTGATATGGTGCTGGAAACGGATGCTAAGGATGAAGACATAGAAGAAGTGTTTCTTTTTGTATCCGAAGACAGCGATGTCCGCATCAGGCCTTTTGGGAGTGAGGATTCTGAAAGCACCACCAGGGAAGATGCCTTAACTGAAAGGGTAATACCGCAAACAATAAAAGGGCATGGAGATTCTTCAGGTGAGGATTTTTCAGACGGGGACTCTTCAGAAAGGGTCATGGTTCAGAAGGAGCTTTCTGATGAGAAGAAAGATAGCCCATCGCCGCCTGCAGCCAATGGGATGGTATCTTCCGGGAAATCCGCAGACCATCCCCATCCGGACAGTGAGGATATCCGCATTGCAGCACCGAGACTGGATACCCTGATGAATCTTGTGGGCGAGCTGGTCATGCAGCAGGCCCGCCTGAAAGAACTGGGAAGAACCCTGAAGATTCCGGAACTGGAGGAATCCCTGGAAGGGCTGGATCTCATCGCCCTGAACCTGAAGGACTGTGTGCTGAATCTCAGAATGACCCCCATTGCCGCCACCTTCAACCGCTTCCGGAGGCTGGTCCGGGATCTTTGTCAGGAACTTGGCAAGGAAGTAAACTTTGAGGTGACAGGCGGTGAGACGGAGCTGGATAAGGCGCTGATTGACGGACTGGGAGAGCCCCTTGTGCATCTGGTGCGCAATGCACTGGATCATGGGATTGAGCTGCCCGAAGAGCGCTTGGAAAAAGGAAAGCCTGCAACGGGCACCCTGCGCCTTGCTGCCGCTGCCGCAGAAGGCCGGGTGGAGATCTGTGTTTTTGACGATGGCCGGGGAATTGACCGGGATGCGGTGCTGGAAAAGGCCAGAAAAAGAAAGCTTGTGCGGGAAGGGGAGCTGCTTTCGCCTTCTGAAATAGATGCCCTTGTTTTTCATCCGGGACTTTCCACCTCCACTGCCGTAGGCAAGGTATCGGGCCGTGGTGTGGGCATGGATGTGGTCCGGCGGCAGATTGAGTCCATTTCAGGGCGTATTGCCATAGAAAGTCAGGCGCAGAAAGGGACAAAAATAGTACTCTCACTGCCCCTGACCCTTGCCATTGTGGAATGTCTCATGGTTCGTGTGGGGGAAGGGCTTTTTGCCCTGCCCATTACACAGGTGGAAACCTGTATGGATTTTATGGGGTCTTATCCTGTAAAAGAAGGGGATCAACGCTGGATTTATCTCCGTAACCGGCCCGTATCCTATGTGTTTCTCAGGGATTTTTTTAGAATCAGATCCCGTCAGCTTCAGGATGCCCATGTGGTGGTGGTTCGGTCGGAGTCGGGTTTTTTCGGGCTTGTGGTGGATGCCCTTGCGGGTACGCAGCAGGTGGTGATTAAATCCATGGGAGACTGGTATGACAGGCAGGACGGCATTGCCGGTGCCACTGTGATGGGAGATGGTGACATTGCATTTGTTCTGGATGTGCAGGGGCTCTGGCGGAGGGCCTGTGCAGAGGCATCCGGGAAAAATACGGCGAAAACAGGTGAGGCATCCCTGAAACAGGCTGAGGGGAAAGGATAGGTCCATGCAGTGGAAAGATCTGAGTATAGCTACCAAGCTGGGGCTGGCATTCGGCCTTGTTCTCTGTTTTCTTGCGGCAGTGATCCTTACCGGTTTTTTGGGGATTGACCGCATGGTTCAGCGGGGAAACATCCTCATTGACGGCAACCGGATGGACAGTATCCTCGCCCTGAAGGAAGTAGAGCTGTTGCAGAGTTCAAGGAAGGTGGGAACCCATCTCATTGGCGGGGATACGGTATATGTGGACAGAAGAATTGAAAAAACATCCTTTGGGCAGTGGCTGAAAAGCGAAGAACGGGAATGGATGGAGATGCGCATCCCTGATATGAAGCCGGTTTTCAGCAGGCTGGATGGGCAGTATGCGGATCTTCACAGGGAGCTTCTTAAAACCCTTGATGCCTATAAAAAGGACCATGCGGATTTTCTGCAGGAGCTTCAGGCTTTTAAACAGCAGAATCAGGTCTGGGGCCAGCAGGTGGCGGAGCAACTGGCCCTGGGAGCGGGTTCCCTGTTCCGGTATCAGGATATGCTGAAAAATGTTGTGCTTCAGGCGGAATCCATTGCCAGGGCAACGTATGAAGAGCCTGATCTCAGTGATGAAGCAGGCAGGGAAAAGGCACTGAAGCTTCTGATGTCCATGCGCTACGGGGAAGAGATGAGGGATTATTTCTGGGTGCATGACAGGCAGCCCCGCATGGTGGGTCATCCCTACTTCCCTGAACTGGCTGGAATGGAGCTGGGGGAGGAGCATCAATATCTGAAAAAACTGTTTTTAACCATCAACCGTAAGGTGGGTGCCCATGGGGAGGGGTATCTGCTGTATGAGTGGCCCCATTATGACAGCAAAGAGATGGTGCCCAAGCTGGGTTATGTACGCTACTTTGAACCCTGGGGGTGGTATCTGGGTACGGGGGTTTATTTGTTTGAAGAAAACCGGGCCCTTTTGCAGAGGGCAAGGGAATTTTCCGACGGGACGCCATTTACCCTTCAGGTGCAGCAGAGCGTGGGAGACTCTGCCTTGGGGCGTTTTCTTGTGAGAGAAGATCTCTGGCCTGCGGGGCTGGGGCTGGAAGAGGGGTTAAGGGCGTGCACAGGCCCCCTGGAAAGGCTGTATGCTTCGGCAGGTCACATAGAAGAGGCCATTAATCTCAGTGACGTTGAAAGGGCCATGGCCATTTATGAGATTGAAACCATGGGGGCTCTGGCGGATCTGGATTTCCATATGGGGGCCATGATCCATCAGCTTGCAAGGCACAACCGCGCTTCCGCAGAGGCCAGGGAAAGATTTGATATCATCGTCATGCCGGTTTTTGAAAATATGCTGCTCAGCCTTCAAGGCCTCAGGGACATCGTGGCTGTGCATACAGAAGACGTGGAAGCCATGGCAGAGGCTGCAAGGCAGACCCGCTGGCTTTTTGGTGTTCTGGGTATTTTTGCTCTGGTTGCGGGTTTTGTTATGGCAGCCGTGATGATCCGGGTGATTCGCAGACCTTTGATGTCCCTTGTAAAGGTTGCAAGGAATATAGAAGGTGGGCAATATAATCTTTCCTGTGGTTTGAATCAGAAGGATGAGCTGGGCTGTCTGTCCCAGGCCATGGACCAGATGCTTGCGGGTCTTCGCAGGACATCTGAGCTGGCAAGATGCGTTTCAGACGGAGATCTGAACCCTTCCTTTGAAGGTATGTCCGAGGGGGACACCATTGGTGCTGCCTTGAGGGAAATGGTGGGTAATGTCAGCGGTGTGGTGGACAAGGTTCGCCATGCCGCGGACCAGGTGGGAACGGCCAGCAGGGAGCTGAAGGAGACGGCCATGCTGGTGGCCCAGGGGGCTTCGGAGCAGGCGGCCTCCGCAGAGCAGAGTTCTGCTTCCATGGAGGAAATGAGTTCCATCATCCGCCAGAATGCGGACAATGCCAGAGAAACAAGGGGAATTGCCGGTAAAGCAGCGGAAGAGGCGAGAAAATCCGGTGATTCCGTGGCAAAAACGGTTCTTGATATGCGGGAAATTGCCAGCCGTGTCAGTGTGATAGAAGAAATTGCAAGGCAGACCAACCTGCTGGCCCTCAACGCAGCCATTGAAGCGGCCAGGGCAGGGGAGCATGGCAGGGGCTTTGCCGTTGTGGCTTCCGAGGTGAGAAAACTTGCCGAACGCAGTCAGAAAGCGGCAGGGGAAATTGGCAGCCTTGCTGAGGCCAGTGTGGCACAGGCGGATGAAGCAGGTGTCATGCTGGAGCGTCTGGTGCCTTCCATTGAAAGGACTGCAGACCTTGTAAGACAGATTGCTTCCGCAAGTCAGGAGCAGAGTGAAGGCGTCAGTCAGGTGAATCAGGCCATTTTGCAGCTCGATGAAATCATTCAGCAGAATGCCCATGTGGCAGAGGAAATGGCTGCTTCCGCAGGGCAGATGGAAGAACAGTCCTTTCATCTGCAGGAAGCCATGGCTTTTTTCAGGGACGGCTCCGAAAGGGAAAAAAAGAAAGTAAAAAAAGGCGGAGATAAAAAGCTGTCTGACAGGAATCTGTCTGGATTTTCTGGTGGTTTCCCTGCGGTCAGTTCCCCGGCTACCTATGGCCAGCCCCTGAAGGCTTCCCCGGAAAAAATGACGGATTTTGATTCAGACTGGGGCATGGGAGACGAGGAATTCCGTCCTGCTGAAAAGGATTTCCGCCATGAATGATCAAAAGCGCCAGTGTCTTACCTTTTATCTTCTGGATGTCATGTTTGCCCTCCCCATAGAGGTTGTGCAGGAGGTTCTGCAGGATATCCGTGTCACAAAGATTCCCAGAACCCCGGATTTTCTGGACGGTGTCATGAACTTAAGGGGCCGGATTGTACCCGTGGTGGATCTTAAAAAAAAATTTGGACTGGAAGAAACACCCCCAACACCCGAAAATGCCGTGGTTGTGGTGTTTATTCCCTTTGAGGGAAAAAGCCTCCTTGCAGGCATCCGTGTGGACGGCGTGGACAGTGTGCTGGGTTTTGAAGCGTCGGCACTGACCCCGCCACCGGAGATTGGAACCCTTATTCCCCTGGATTTTCTTGACGCCATGACTCTGGTTGAAGAAAAAGTGCTGCTGTTTTTAAATATAGAAAAGGTTTTCACCCGTTCGGAGCTTGGGGATGTGCACAGGGCCCAGAAGAACAGGGATGCGGGAGACAGGGATGATGCATGAAAAAAGGGACGAAGGACTCCGGGTGCTGATTGTGGATGATTCTGCCCTTTCCAGAAGAATGCTGCAGAGCATTCTGGAAAAAGATCCTGCCATCGTCAGGGTGGAAACAGCCACGGATGCCTATAGTGCAGTGGAAAAAATCCGCAGGGAAACCCCGGATGTCATTTTGCTGGATGTGGAAATGCCCCGTATGAACGGATTGAAATTTTTAAAACGTATCATGGCCCAGCATCCTCTGCCGGTCATTGTCTGTTCCGCTCACATCGAAGGACGGGGGGATGCCCTTGCCAGGGAAGCCCTTGCCCTTGGTGCCCTTGATATTATTGCAAAACCGGGTGTGGAGGATGCCGTTACCATGAGTGCGGTGAGTATGCGGATTCTCAATGCCATCCATGCGGCGGCTGGCAAGGGAGGGGAGCTGGCTTCTGTGCCGCAGATTGACAAACCTGTGACTTCATTTTAATTGATTCTCTATGAACAGTGGGATGGTCGCTGTATCTTTAGTAAAGATGCAGGCGGCTGTTTTTTTTGATTGGGGTAAATATTCAGCAGATTTCCCCTCTCCCTCTGGGAGAGGGGGCAGGGGTGAGGGCAAAAAGCTGTAAAAAGCACCTTGTTCATTGGCTTTTTATAAATATTTTAGAAGATTGCAAAAGTCAGGAAGCCCATGCTGAATAGTTACTAATTGGGATATAATTATGATTGTGAAGGATGGTGTCATGGAACCTGTTGTACCGGATTTTATCCGTGCCATTGCTCCCTATGTTCCCGGAAAACCCATAGAAGAGCTGGAGCGGGAATACGGGCTTTCCGGGATTGTGAAGCTGGCTTCCAATGAGAACGCCCTGGGCGCTTCACCCATGGCCCTTGAGGCCATGCAGCAGGCCATGGGCAGGCTGCACCGTTACCCCGACGGGTCTGCCTATTATCTGACAGCCGCTCTGGCCCGGCATCTGGGCGTTGAAGAAGGATCGCTTGTTACGGGAAATGGTTCCGATGATGTCATTGCCATGGCTGTCCGTGCCTTCATGCGCACCGGTGACAAAGCCGTCATGCCGCACCCGGCCTTTCTCATGTATGATATTCTGGTGAAAACCGCAGGGGGTGTTGCCGTACCTGTGAATCTTGATGGGATGGATATTGCTCTGGATGCCATGGCCGCAGCAGTGGATGCGGATACCCGCATGGTCTTTGTTACCAATCCCAACAATCCCACGGGCCGTTTTATTCCGCAGGATAAGATGCGGGCCTTTCTGAATGCCATTCCCCCTTCCGTTCTCGTGCTGCTGGATGAAGCCTATGTGGAGTTTGTTGCGGAGGATAAATTTTATTCGGGCATTTCTCTTCTGGAGGAATATCCCAATCTTCTGATCCTGAGAACCTTTTCCAAGGCTTACGGTCTGGCGGGTATCCGTGTGGGCTATGGTGTGATGGCAAAGGAAGTGGCCCAGTGGCTGCACAGGGTCCGCCAGCCCTTTAACGTGAATCTGCTGGCCCAGGCTGCGGCATGTGCGGCATTGGATGATGTGGATTTTTTGAACAGAACCAAGGCCCTTGTGCGGGATGGTAAAACATGGCTTTTTGCACGTCTGGAAGAAATGGGACTGAGGGCCCATGAAACTGAGGCCAATTTTTTTCTTATTGATGTGAAAAGGGAAGGCAAGGCTGTTTTTGAGGCCATGCTGCGCAAGGGTGTGATTGTACGGTCCATGCATGGCTACGGATTTCCCCGCTGCATCCGCGTCACTGTGGGACTTCCTGAAGAAAATGAGATTTTTATTTCTGCCCTGAAGGAAGTGCTTGCTGACATTCCGGAAGTATCTGTATAAACATCAGGATTTTTCTTCCGGGCTGTCCCTAAGGTGCTTTTTTTGTAACTTCTGAGTAACTTCAAAAGTTACTTTATGACAAAACGCCGCAACACGGCGTGGGTTGCTGTTCTGTACAGCTTTCCAGGTACCATACCTGCCAGGCAGATGCACAGGCACCCAGGCTGTTTGCCCGTGACGCAATCTTATTCGGGAGTTTCTTGCCCTGTGCGGAAGCGGAAAAAACCCCCCGCCACAGGCAGGATACAATCTTTTATTACCATGGCAGGCTTCAGCACGCTGCCTTTGTGGCGGCTCAGACAGTTTGCCGCTTCTTTCGCACAGGCCTTCGAATCTCTGATCCGAAACGATTGCAATGTCACTTGCAAACAGTCAGGGTGCCTTGCACCAGTAGAAGCTGCTGCAATTACAAGATTGGAATTTCAGAATAAACTGTGCTGAGCTACTATATTTTTTTAGACGTAAAGAGGCGAAAAAAGATATTATGGAACCCATTGTCATTACCATTGACGGACCTGCAGGTGCAGGAAAAACCACCATCAGCCGGAGGCTTTCGGATCTTCTTTCCTATCGTTATGTGGATACGGGAGCCCTGTACCGGGGGGTTGCCCTTTGCGCAGAAAAAGCCTGTGTGGATCTGACCAATGAAAAGGAGCTTTCTTCCTTCCTGCAGAGCCTTACACTCTCCCTTGTGCGGGATGCCGCTGGCGGACTGACACTTGTTGCCGACGGAGAGGATATTACATCCCTGATCCGTACACCGGCCATGTCCATGGCTGCATCAAAGGTTGCAGCCCTGCCCCTTGTCAGGGCCTGGCTTCTGGAAGTGCAGCGGCAGCTCGGCAGGGAAAAGGCGGTTGTTTTTGAAGGCCGGGATATGGGAACGGTGGTTTTTCCTGAAGCAGATGTCAAATTTTTTCTGACGGCCGATATTTCCGTCCGTGCCCGGAGAAGATATGCGGAACTTCCTGAAAACTCCGGCCAGAGCCTGGAAGATGTTCTGGAAGATATGAAAAAAAGGGATGATCAGGATGCGGGAAGGGATCTGGCCCCCCTCGTGGCGGCCTCCGATGCCATATATATTGATGCCTCCGCTTTTTCCATCGATGAGGTTCTTGGGCAGATGATGGTCCATATCCGTGCAAAATCGGGTGCTGGATCAGATTGAATATTTTATCTTGTATCCTCCGGGGCTTTCTGATATTTATTGCAGGATATGCCAACCTTGAAAAACAGGGATGCGCATGAATAACGCTTAGGGGGATAACTTTTAATGGGAAACCGTAACAACATGGACGCTTTCGAAGACTACGAAGAAATGGATGACCTTGAATTCGACGGGGAAGAACTTCCCAGTATGGAAGAACTTCTCAACGAGTACGAGGAAAGTTTCGGCAGGTTCGCCGAAGGCGAGGTGGTGAAGGGCAAAATCATCTCCGTAGACCGCGAGTTTGTTCTGGTGGATGTAGGATACAAATCCGAAGGGATGATTCCTGTCCATGAGTTTAAGAACGAAGCGGGCGAAGTAGAGGCTGCCGTCGGCGATGAAGTGGAAGTCATGATTGAGCTCTGGGACGAAGAAGAAGAGCGGGTTGTGCTTTCCAAGGAAAAAGCCGAAAAAATCAAGGTGTGGGAAGAAATCAAGAAGATTTACGACGAAGATGGCATGGTGGAAGGTGTTATCACCAACCGTGTCAAGGGTGGTTTCTCCGTCGATATCGGTCTTCAGGCCTTTCTTCCCGGTTCTCAGGCGGATCTGCGGCCCGTACGCAACCTGGATGAACTTGTGGGTAAATCCTTTGAATTCAAGGTGCTCAAGTTTAATCGGAAACGGAGCAACATTGTCCTTTCCCGCCGGGTGATTCTTGAGGATGTTCGGGAAAAAGCCCGTTCCAAGACCCTGTCTGCCCTGGAAGAGGGCAAGGTCATGGATGGCGTGGTCAAGAACATCACCGAATACGGGGTGTTCGTGGATCTGGGCGGTGTGGACGGACTTCTTCACATCACAGACATTTCCTGGGGTCGCGTCAAGCATCCATCGGAGTTGTTCTCCGTGGGCGATCAGATCAAGATCAAGGTGCTTTCCTTCGATCTGGAGCGCGAGCGTGTGTCTCTGGGTATGAAGCAGCTTACGCCGGATCCCTGGACCATTGCTTCTGAAAAATACCCCGTCAGCACCCGGGTACAGGGCAAGGTTGTCAGCCTGACGGACTATGGCGCTTTTGTGGAACTGGAAGAGGGCATTGAAGGCCTGATCCATGTTTCTGAAATGTCATGGACCCGTAAAATCCGTCATCCTTCCAAGGTTCTCACCGTGGGAGAAGTGGTGGACGCCATGGTTCTTGACATCAAGCCCGACAGCCGCCGCATCTCTTTAGGGATGAAGCAGGTGATGACCAACCCCTGGGAGGTTATCAGCGAAAAATATCCCGTGGGAACCATCATTGAGGGCAAGATTAAGAATATTACGGACTTCGGTCTTTTCATCGGCATTGATGATGACATCGACGGTCTTGTACATATTTCCGATATCTCCTGGACCAAGCGCATCAAGCATCCTTCCGAGGTGTACAAGAAGGGGGATACGGTGCAGGCTGTGGTTCTGGATATTGACAAGGAAAATGAACGCTTCTCTCTGGGAATCAAGCAGACCCATGATGATCCCTGGAAGAGTGTGGAAGAACGCTATGCCGTAGGTACTGAGATCAGTGGTAACATTACCAATATCACCGATTTTGGTATCTTTGTGGAACTGGAAGAGGGTATTGAAGGGCTGGTACACATTTCTGAAATCAGCACGGAAAAGGTAAAAACCCCTTCCGAAGCCTTTAAGGTGGGTGACCCCATCACGGCAAAGGTAATGAACATCAACTCCGATGAGCGTCGTATCGGCCTTTCCATTAAAAGACTGGATATGGACGATGATGAAGCCATCATGAGTGAGTACCTGAAAAACATGGACGGCGGCAGCAAGCCGACTTCCTCCCTTGGAGAGAGCCTGAAGGAAAGCCTTGAGGCGAAATACAAGGATCAGTAAATAAAATGAAAAGCCCGGAATCATCCCTTTCAGATGGTTCCGGGCTTTTTTGTTGCAGTGGAAGGAGCGTATGAACGGCCATGGAATTGCCATGCCGGAAACAGACGCTCCTTTTTTATACTCTTTTTGACATTCACGGAGGAAGGTATTTTCATGTTCTCCCGCAGACATCCCTACCTGTTTTTTATCCTTCTCATGACGGCCATGGTTACGGGCAGCAGTATGCTGATGCGTCTGGGTACGGCAATGACAAAATCCGAGGTCCAGGGTGAAAGCATTGGCGTGGTGGAGCTTTACGGTCCCATCATGGACAGCAGTCAGATCCTGGAAGATATAAGAAAATTTCGTGACAATGAAAAGATCAGGGCCATTGTCCTGCGGGTGGATTCTCCCGGTGGCGGTGTGGGGCCTTCCCAGGAAATTTACAGGGCCCTGCAGATGGCCAGAAAAGAGAAGCCGGTTATAGCCAGTTTCGGCTCCGTTGCCGCATCCGGCGGATATTATGTGGCCGCAGCCACCGACGGCATCATGGCCAATGCCGGAACCGTAACGGGCAGCATCGGTGTGATCCTTGGCTATACGAATTTTCGTGAACTTGCCGAAAGGATCGGTCTTCAGTCCGTTGTTATCAAAAGCGGAGAACATAAGGACATGGCTTCTCCTGTGAAGGATCTCAGCTCTGAAGACAGGGATATTCTTCAGGCACTGGTGGACCGGATGCACAGGCAGTTTGTCAGGGATGTGGCCACTGGCAGGGACATGGAAGAAAATACCGTTGCAACTCTGGCGGATGGCAGAATCTATGCCGGTGAGGAAGCCATGGAGCTGGGTCTGGTGGATCGTCTGGGTAATTTTGAGGATGCCCTTTCCTGGGCAGCGGAAAAGGCTGGAATTGATCCGGATAAATGGGTGGCCGTTTATCCGGAGCGGGAGCGTTCATGGCTCTGGGATATTATTGACGGGGGTGCCCAGTCTCTGGTGAATGCCATGGACAGAAAAATGGGGTTCACCGGAGGATACCTGTGGACACCGGGAATGCAGCAGGGTTTATAAAAACTCGCTTACATCCCCAAGTCCCTCCCGCAGCACTTCCGGTATCTCTCCGGAAAGATCAATGACGCTGGAGGGAATGCCGGGAACGGGTCCGCCGTCAATGACCATATCCACCATGGATCCGAAGATCTCATGGAGAAGGCTGGCATCGGTTTCCAGCTCTTCCCCTGATCTTGCGGCCGTGGTTGAAATGATGGGGTTGCCCAGCTCCCTTACAAGGGTCTGGGCAATGACATGATCCGGAACCCTTATGCCAGCGGTTTTTCTCTTTGTGAGCATCATTTTCGGGACTTCCTTTGTGCCTTCGAGAATAAAGGTATAGGGTCCCGGCAGAAGACGTTTTAATACACGGTAAGCCGCATTGTGTACCTTGGCATAGCGGCTGATATCCGTTAAGTCGGGGCATATGAAGCTGAAGGGTTGCTTTTTGTCTTTCTGGCGGATCTGATAAATGCGTTCAATGGCTTTTTTATTCTGGATGTCACATCCCATGCCATAATGGGTATCCGTGGGGTAAATAATCACGCCGCCACTTTTCAGGCATTCCACAACCTGATGAATCTGCCGTGTGTGCGGTGTTTCCGGGTGCATGGTGATCAGCATGGAAAATTCTCCTTTTATGCCCTTTTGCAGTATCACTGCCCTGTAGGGCAAAATTCATTTCATACCCGTTTCCAGTATGGAGTGGAACCTACAGAATAAAATCATACAACACAACTTTATACTTTTATATCATGTTTTTTTTCTTTAATATGGTGAGCATAAAAACATGCAGTATCTGATGATCAGAAAGGAAGCCGATGGGCTCTGTAGGGGCGAGAGGTTATCTTATATCCGGAAACCTTTTTACACCTTGCACAATGCCCCTGAGTTTGTTAGTTATACGCCCACTTTTGGACCGGCCCTGCAGTCTGTGGTCGGTTTCTCTGTTTTGACGGCCGGTCAGGGTTTTACCCACCGGCCGCCCCTATATCCGAAATCACGTCCGACATCACCCGTGCACGGGCGTGCTCCTGCGCCACAAGCGTTTTGACCCACCGACTCCGGAGGAATCCATGATAATTGCGCCACCCGAAGAAGCCTTTTCCTTTGATGATGTACTTCTTTTACCCAATTATTCCGATGTGGTACCCAGTGACTGTGATGTTTCCACCCGTCTGACCCGTGAAATCACCCTCAATGTTCCCATCATTTCCGCAGCCATGGATACGGTAACAGAATCCCTGACCGCCATCAGCATGGCCCGTACAGGAGGCATGGGTATTATCCACAGAAACCTGACCATTGAGGAACAGGTCCGGGAAGTGGATCAGGTAAAAAAATCTGAAAGCGGCATGATCGTGGATCCTGTCACCATTTCACCGGGGGCCCAGATAGGGGATGTGCTCAAGCTCATGAGCCGGTACCGGATTTCCGGTGTGCCCGTGGTGGATGGCGATAAGCTGGCAGGGATTGTTACCAACCGGGATCTGCGTTTTGAAACGGACATGACCCGGCCCGTAAGCTCGGTCATGACCTCTGAAAATCTCGTTACCGTTCAGGAAGGCATCACCCTTGAGGAATCCAAGGAGAAGCTTCACCAGCACCGCATAGAAAAACTCCTTGTGGTGGATAAGGACGGTCGCCTCACGGGCATGATTACCATCAAGGACATTGAAAAAATAAAAAAATATCCCCATGCCTGCAAGGATGCCATGGGCAGGCTGCGTGTCGGTGCCGCCGTTGGGGTGGGGGCAGATATGATGGAACGCACCGAAGCCCTGATTAAGGCCGGTGTGGATGTCCTTTGCATTGATACTTCCCACGGGCATTCAAAAAATGTCATGGATGCCGTCCGGACCATCAAGGCAGCCTTTCCCAGGTGCCAGCTCATTGCAGGCAATGTGGCAACGGGTAAGGGGGCTGAAGCCCTCATTGAAGCAGGCGTGGATGCGGTGAAGGTGGGGATCGGTCCCGGTTCCATCTGTACTACCCGCATTGTCGCCGGTGTGGGGGTTCCCCAGCTTTCCGCCATCATGAACTGCTGTGCAGCAGCAAACAAGCATGGTGTACCCCTTATTGCCGATGGTGGCATCAAGTTTTCCGGTGATCTGATTAAAGCCATTGGTGCCGGAGCCCATTGCGTTATGCTTGGCGGGCTTCTGGCAGGCACCGAGGAAAGCCCCGGAGAAACCATTTTGTATCAGGGCCGGACCTATAAGGTGTACAGGGGCATGGGTTCTCTGGAGGCCATGAAAAAGGGCAGCAAGGACCGGTATTATCTGGGAGATGAGGAAGAAGACGACAAGCTGGTTCCCGAAGGCATTGTGGGCAAGGTTCCCTACCGGGGAACCGTTGCAGAAAATATTTACCAGCTGGTAGGTGGCCTCAAGGCCGGCATGGGCTATGTCGGTTCCCACAACATTGAAGAGCTTCGGGAAAAGGCACGCTTTATCCGCATGACAGCGGCAGGTCTGCGTGAAAGTCATGTCCATGATGTTATCATCACCAAGGAAGCTCCCAACTATCGTGTAGACTGACAGGTATTCGTTTTTTTTAAGAAAAAAGCGATAAAGATACCCGCCGCCGTGCCTTTCAGGGGTGCGCGGCGGGTTCTTTTTTTCAGAGCGTCAGAGGAAAGTGACAGCGGGAACTTGCTGTGCTATGAAGGGCTGGCAGCAACCGGACCCGCAGACCATGGCCGGGTCAGGGCAGTCATCAGATTTCATACGAGCTGCTTGTTTTTTATATGCTTGAAAGAAGGTACTTATTCAGCACAGCTTATTCCGAACTGCCAATGCTGTAGTTACGGCAGTTTTGTACTGTTGCAAGGCTCCGTGGCTATTTGCAAGTGACATTGCAATCGTTTCGGATTCCGGCACTCAAGATCCCTAAGCATTTTTGCTCCCGTAAAGGGCTTGAGCTTTTCAGCTTGAGTGCCGGATTGCGTCACGGGCCAATAGCCTGGGGCCTGTGCATCTGTCTTGCAGGTATGGTACCTGGAAAACCGTGTTGAACAGTTACGAAAGAAGAAAGGTTTTTTCCATGGAAACCCCGGTTCCGGATTTTGTTCATCTTCACCTTCACAGCCAGTACAGCCTTCTGGATGGTGCCATCCGCCTTGATCCTCTCTTTGCCCGTGCAAAGGAGTATGGCATGCATTCCGTGGCCATTACGGATCATGGTACCATGTTCGGAGCCATGGAGTTTTACGAAAAAGCCCTCAAAGCCGGAATTAAACCCATTATTGGCTGTGAGTGCTATGTGGCACCGAGATCCCTTAAGGATAAAAGTACGGAAGATGCCAAAGGCCTTTCCCATCTGGTGCTGCTGGCCCAAAACAATGAGGGGTACAAAAATCTCTGCAAGCTTGCCACCATCGCCCAGATGAAGGGGTTTTATTATAAACCCAGAGTGGACGATGAGGTGCTGGCGGCCCACAGTGAAGGCATCATTGCCCTGTCTGCCTGCCTTCAGGGCGAAATACCCAAACTGCTTTTAAAGGGGCAGGTTTCCGCAGCGGAGGAAAAGGCCCGGTATTATGAGAAGATTTTTGGTGAAGGGAATTTTTTCCTTGAAATTCAGGAAAACGGACTCATGCCCCAGCGGGAGGCCAATACTCTGCTTGTGGACATGGCGGAGCGCCTTTCCCTGCCTCTGGTGGCCACCAACGACTGCCATTATCTGGATGCGGAAGATACAAGGGCCCATGAGCTGCTTTTGTGCATACAGACGGGAAAAACCATCCATGATCCCAACCGCTTCCAGTTTGGTACGGATGCCCTGTATTTTAAAAGCCGGGAAATCATGGCCCGTGAACTGGGTCATTTCAAGGGAGCCCTTGCCAATACCGTTGACATTGCCAGCCGCTGTGATGTGAGCTTTGATTTCAATACCTACCATTTCCCCAATTTTCCCACGGAAGAAACAGGGACGGCCGGTGAGCTTTTTGCCGCCACGGCCCGCAGGGGCTTTGAAAAGCGCATGGTGCTGATCCGGAAAAACAATCCCCATGTGGATGAAAAGCTCTACCTTGACCGCCTCAACTACGAGATTGAGACCATCAATACCATGGGCTTTCCCGGTTACTTTCTCATCGTTGCGGATTTTATCCGTTATTCCAAGGAAAACGGCATTCCCGTAGGCCCCGGCAGGGGGTCCGCCGCAGGCTCCATGGTAGCCTATGCCATGGGAATCACGGATCTTGATCCCATCGAACATGGCCTGATTTTTGAGCGTTTCCTCAATCCAAGCCGTATTTCCATGCCGGATATTGACGTGGATTTCTGCATTAATGGCAGGGAAAAGGTTTACGACTATGTTGTAAAAAAATACGGGGGCGGGGACTATGTGGCCCAGATCATTACCTATGGGAAAATGAAAACCCGTGCTGTGATCCGGGATGTGGGCCGCGCCCTTGGCATTCCCCTGAAAGATGTGGATGAAATTGCCAAGCTTGTTCCGGAAGTGCTGAACATCAGCCTTGAAAAGGCACTGGAACAGGAACCGGAAATCTTAAAAAGGGCTGCGGAACGTTCCGACATCAAAGAACTGCTGGATATTGCAAGAAAGCTTGAGGGCCTGCCCCGCCATGCCTCCACCCATGCGGCGGGTGTGGTCATCGGGGATAAACGGCTGGATGATTACCTGCCCCTGTACAGCGGTAAAAAGGGTGAAGTTGTCACCCAGTTTGACATGCATTATGTGGAAAAAATCGGGCTGGTAAAGTTTGACTTTCTGGGGCTTCGTAACCTCACCGTCATCAAGGATGCCCTTGATCTCATTGCCCTTCAGGGCCTTGAGGTGCCGGATCTTGATGCCATTCCCTTAGATGACCCTGAAAGTTATGCGCTTCTTTCCAGAGGGGATACCACCGGTGTTTTTCAGCTGGAAAGCTCCGGTATGAAGGATCTTCTGGTCCGCCTGAGGCCTTCGACTTTCGGTGACATTACGGCCCTTGTGGCCCTTTACCGGCCCGGTCCTCTGGAAAGCGGCATGGTGGATGACTTTGTGGAACGTAAGCACGGCCGGGCAGAAGTTTCCTATCCGCTTCCCCAGCTGGAGCCCATCCTGAAGGATACCTACGGGGTTATCCTTTATCAGGAACAGGTCATGAAAATTGCCGGGGTGCTGGCCAATTATTCCATGGCCGAAGCCGATGGTCTGCGTAAGGCTATGGGAAAAAAGATTGCTGAAATGATGGTGGCCCAGCGGGAACGCTTCATGAAGGGGGCCGCTGAAAGCAGGGTTGATCTGGATAAGGCTGGCCATATTTTTGATCTTATGGAAAAATTCGGGGGCTATGGTTTCAACAAATCCCATTCCGCAGCCTATGCCCTGATTGCTTACCAGACAGCCTATCTCAAGGCCCACTATCCCCTTGCTTTCATGGCCGCCCTCCTTACTTCTGAAATGAATTCCTTAGACGGTGTTGTGAAGTTCATTGAAGAATGCCGCAGCCACAACATTGAGGTGCTGCCCCCGGATGTGAATGAGTCGGGCCTTGCTTTCACCGTGGTGGGTAATGCCATCCGTTTTGGCCTTGTGGCCGTTAAAAATGTGGGGGAAGGGCCCGTTGCGGCCATTCTGGCGGAAAGGGAAGCCGGAGGCCCGTTTGGGGATCTTTTTGATTTCTGTGAGCGCATCGATCTGAGAAAGGTGAATAAGCGGGTGCTGGAGGCACTGATCAAATGCGGTGCCTTTGACAGCACGGGCGTGGAGCGCAGCCGCATGATGGCGGTGCTGGATGAGGCTGTGGATCACGGAACAAGGACGCAGAAGGAAAAGAACGATCCGCAGATGGGGCTTTTTGACATGGTGGAAGATCCCGTTGCCGAAGGACTGCGACCCGTATTTCCGGACATTCCGGAGTGGGAGGACAGGGATCTTCTTTTTCTGGAAAAGGAACATCTGGGACTCTATCTTTCCGGCCACCCTTTAAAAAAATATGAAGAAGCCATCGCCCGCTATGCCACAACCGATGCCGAAGCGTTAAAGGAAGTTCCCAGTGGTGCCGCTGTCCGCCTTGGCGGCAGCATCCATGATATGAAGGTCATTATAACCAAAAAAGGGGATAAAATGGCCTTCATGAATGTAGAAGACATAAGCGGTGCCCTGGTGGAGGTGGTGGTTTTTCCGGTTCTTTTTGCACTGGTTACGGACCTTCTGGAAACGGATACACCTGTGATTGTGGAGGGAGAGGCTCAGGTTGAAGGTTCTGCTGCCAAGATCAAGGCAGAGAAAATTGTCCATCTGGATAAGGCCGGGGAAGTCTGGACCGGTATGCTTCACCTTAAAGTGCGTACGGATACCCACAGAAGAGAAGACCTTGTGAAGGTGCAGGAAGCCCTGCGCCGTTATCCCGGCAATTGTGCTGTGCAGCTCCATGTCAGAATTCCTGAAAAAACGGAAACCCACATTGAGTTGCCGGATCTTCTTAAGGTCAGTCCCGGACCGGAACTCATGGCAGAGCTGGAAGAAATCCTCGGGCCGGAGGGCGTTGTCACTGCCTGTGCCCCTGCAAAGCTGGAGGACAGGGGAAAGAACGGGAAAAACGGGTACAGGAAAAGGGGAAGCAATGGAAACGCCGCCTCAGCCTGAAGTTTTTTCTTTTATGGAAAGGGCCCTTGAAAAAAGGAGGAAGGCCGGAACCCTTAGGCGTCTTTTACCCATGGAGCTGATGGACGGAGGCCGGGTGCGTGTGGGGGATCGGGTTCTGGTGAACTTTTCCGGTAATGATTATCTGGGGCTTTCCAGAGATCCCCTTCTCTTGCAGCGGGGAGAAGCCTTTGCAAGGCGTTTTGGGGCTGGTGCCACGGCATCCCGGCTGGTTTGCGGAAACCTTTCCTGTACGGAGGAGGTGGAGAAAAAAATTGCCCGGATGAAGGGTTTTGAATCCGCACTCATGCTGGCATCGGGTTATCAGGCCAACCTCAGTCTGCTGGCGGCCCTCTGCGACAGAAAAACCCTTATTTTCTCCGATCGCCTCAACCATAACAGCCTGATACAGGGTGCAAGGCTTTCCGGCGGTACAATCATCCGTTTTCGGCACAATGACCTCAGCCATCTTGAACAACTGCTTTCCCATGGACCGGAAGGGTTGAGGAAATGCATTGTGACAGAATCTGTTTTTTCCATGGACGGTGATGTGCCGGATCTGGAGGGCCTCAGCCAGCTTGCCGCAAGGTATCAGGCCCTTTTGGTGGTGGATGAGGCCCATGCCACAGGGGTTTTGGGTGATCAGGGCATGGGGCTTGTGAAGCCCGGCATGGCCCATGCTGTTGTGGGAACCTTTGGCAAGGGTGCCGGGGTTTTCGGGGCTTATGTGGCAGGGTCTTCTCTTCTTAAAGAATATCTTGTCAATGAGATGGGCGGTTTTGTTTTTTCCACAGCCCTCCCTCCTTCGGTGATGGGTATGGTGGATGCCAGTCTGGACCGCATGGCAGAAATGGATGCGGAAAGAAAGCACCTTGCAGCCCTTGGTGATCAGCTTCGCCATGGATTACATTCTCTTGATTTTTATACCGGAGCTTCCTGCACCCAGATTGTACCCGTCATGGTGGGGGAAGCAAAAAAAGCGCTGGCCCTTTCGGCCCATCTGGAAAAGGAGGGTTTTTTGGGTGTTGCCATCCGTCCACCCACGGTACCTGAAGGAAAAAGCCGTATCCGCATTTCCCTTTGCGCCCTGCACAGTAAAGAAGATGTGGAAGGTCTGATCAGGGCTTTTTCAACTTTTTTACAGCATACAGACATAAAATGACGGATCTCTATGATGTCTTTTTCCCCCCATTCCATTCTCTGCGTACACGGCTGGGCCCAAAGTCCTGACTTCTGGGCTCCCCTCGCTTCCCTGATGAAAAGGCCGGAAGCCCTCTGCCTGATGGACCGGGGGTATTTTGGCAGACCGCATCTGCCGACCTTGCCCCGGCATAGCGGGGTGAAGGGCATTGTCACCCATTCCTTCGGCCTGCACCTTGTTCCTGATGTCTGGCTGAAGCAGGCTGATTTTATAATTATTGTTTCAGGTTTTAACAGTTTTTTGCCCGAAGAGCGCAGCAGACGGCGCAGGTCGGAACGGATTCTTTATCTGATGCAGAAAAAACTCAAAGAAAATCCAGAAGGCCTTGTGGCCCTTTTTCGCAGTCTCTGCGGACAGAAAGAAGCTGGCCAGCGCCCTGTCAATACGACCCTTATGGCCGAAGATCTGCAAAGTCTGGTGCATTCCCGCCTGGATCCGGAGCTTTTTTTTACAATTCCTGTGATTCATATTCTCCATGGCAGAAAGGATAAGGTGGTGGATGCCAGTAGAGCAGAGGCACTGCATGCCGCATTTCCCCATGCCCGTCTTCACATGGTGGAGGAGGCGGACCATGGTCTTCCCCTGACCCATCCTGAAATACTGGTGGAGCTGATGACGCGCGCCATGGAGGCCTGTCTGCCATGAAGGAAAAAGTGGCTGCTGCCTTTTCTGCCAATGCCCGAACCTATAATGAACATGCAAGGGTGCAGCGCAGGGCATCGGAGATTTTTTTGGATTATCTGAAAGAATTTGAAGGAAGTCTGCCCGCAGGCCCTGTCCTTGAAATTGGTTGCGGAACGGGTTTTGTCACAGGGGGTCTGCTAAATCTTTCAGGGCAGAGGCACCATGTGATAACCGACCTTGCTCCTGCCATGGTGCGCCTTTGCGAGGAGACTCTGGGAAGGGATTTTCCTGAGGCATCCATGGAATTTCTGGTGATGGACGGAGAGGCTTTGCAGGAAAAATCTTCCTTTGGACTTGTGGTTTCGGGCTTTACCATACAGTGGTTTTCAAGCCTTGGGGCAAGTCTTGAAAATCTTGTGGAATCCCTTGTGCCCGGTGGTCTTCTGGCCCTTTCCTTTCAGGGGGAGGGTTCCTTTGAGGAGTGGAAGAAAATCTGTGAAAAAGAAAATCTGCCCTTTTCCGCCAATCCCCTGCCGGATGGGAGGACTGTGGCGCAGATCCTTCAAAGGGCCGGATGTCATGTGAAAATATTTAGCGGCCGCATGGTGGAAACCCACCCTTCTCCGAAACATTTTTTCCGTTCACTGGGGGCCATTGGTGCAGGTACATCGCTTTCAGAAGAAAAAAGAGACCCGATGCTCCTTTCCCGCATCATGAAAGCCTGGACCAGAGCATGCGGGGGCAGGCCGGTGGAGGTCAGCTACAGGATGCATTTTGTTTTTGCGGTAAAGCAGGAAGATGAGCGTGCTGCCAGAAATAAGTCCATCCTTCATCCCCCTTTCCCGCTGGCTGAGGCTTCCGAAGCCGAGGGTTTGGGTGAGGGCTCAACAGATCTCCCTCTCCCTGTGACGGTGGCTGAGGTTCCCGAAGCCAGGGGTTTGGGTGAGGGTTCAGCGAATCTTCCTCTCCCTCTGGCGGTGGCTGAGGCTCCCGAAGCCGAGGGCCGGGGTGAGGGTTCCTTCTCCGGAAGGATGCAACCGGGAAAACAGCCCGAAGAAAAAAAAGGATATATTGAATGGCAAACCTTCCCCGACGTTTTTTTGTAAGCGGAACGGATACGGACATCGGCAAAACCTTTGTTTCCGCCCTCTGTGTTGCAGGGCTTTCTGCCATGTACTGGAAGCCTGTGCAGACGGGGTTTCCGCCGGATCGGGACCGGGATACGGTGCAGCGCCTTACGGGTCTTGGTGATGATCATTTTTTCCCGGAGCGTTTTTGCTTTAAAGAGCCCATATCTCCCCACAGGGCTGCGGAGAAGGAAAAAAGTCTGATCAGGCTTGAAGATTTTGTGTTGCCGGATTCAGGAGACCGCCATCTGGTGGTGGAGGGGGCAGGGGGGCTGCTGGTTCCCCTTGCAGATCATTTATATATGACGGATCTGATACGGCATCTGGATCTTCCCGTTCTCCTTGTATGCCGCACGGGCCTTGGCACCCTGAACCATACTTTTTTATCCGTGGAGGCCCTGAAAAACCGGGGTATCCCCATTGTTGGCATTGTGGCCAATGGCCCTCTTCACCGGGATAATCTTGAAGATCTCACCCGCATGACGGGTGTTCCCCTGCTTGCCCATGTGCCTTTCTGTGATGATATGCAAAAACAGGATCTGAAAGCTCTTTTTGATTCCTGTTTTGATCCGGAAGCAGACAGATAATCGTTTTTTTTATCGGAATATAAGGAGTGATTATGAATTCTTCCACCTTCTGGATGCCCTTCACCCCCATTGAAGCGGCAAAAAATCCTTTGCGTGTGGCCTCAGGCCAGGGAAGCTGGCTTGTCCTTGAAGATGGCAGCAGGATTCTTGATGGTATTTCCAGCTGGTGGGTGAATCTGCACGGCCATGGAAGAAAGGAAATTGCCGAGGCCATTTATCATCAGGCTTTAACCCTTGAGCAGGTGATTCCCGCAGGACTCACCCATGGGCCTGCCGAAGCCCTGGCCGAAGGGGTATTGTCCCACCTGCCAGAAGCCCTCTGCCGGATGTTTTACTCCGATGACGGCTCCACCGCCGTGGAGGTGGCTTTGAAAATGGCGGTGCAGTACTGGTGGAATCAGGGAGAAACCCGGCGCACCCGTTTTCTTGCCTTTGAAGGGGCTTACCACGGGGATACCTTGGGTGCCATGAGTGTGGGAGACAGATCCAGCGGATTTTCCGATCCCTTCAGGCCCCTGATGTTTGATGTCGCCTATCTTCCCTGGCCTTCAACCTGGGATAATGATGAAGATATTGAATTAAAGGAGAATGCAGCCCTGAAGGCACTGGATGAGGCCTTGGAAAACCATGGGGATACCTTTGCAGGGCTTATAGTGGAACCTTTGATTCAGGGCGCAGGGGGTATGCGGTTTTGCAGGCCGGAATTTCTTCTGGGAGTCCAGAACCGCATGAAGGCCGCAGGGCTTCTTGTAATCTATGATGAGGTCATGACGGGCTTTGGCCGGACAGGAGAGTGGTTTTCCTGTGTGAAGGCAAAAACCTCTCCGGATATTGTCTGCCTTTCCAAGGGAATTACGGGTGGTTTTTTGCCGCTGGGGGCTACGGTGACCACAAAAAAGGTGCAGGATGCTTTTCTGGGAGACGATTCTTCCCGTACCTTCTGGCATGGACATTCCTATACGGCCAATCCTCTGGCATGCGCAGCCGGTCTTGCTTCCCTCCGTCTCATGGAGAAGGAGCCTTTCCGAAAGTTTGAAAGCTGGCACCGGGAGCTGGGAGAAGCCTTGCAAGATCATCCCCGTATCCGCCGGTTCCGGGCCATGGGCACCATTGCAGCCATGGAGCTTTTATCCGATGGCAGTGGTGGATATTTTGATGCTTCCGGGCCTTTGCTGCGTAAAGCTTTTCTGGATGCGGGGGTATTGCTCAGACCCCTTGGCAATGTGATTTATATTCTGCCGCCCTATTGTACGACAAGGGAAGAGCTTGCCCTGATTTATGAAACCATTGCAGCCGTTGTGGAGGGTCTGTAGTTTCGGTTTCATGGGGCGGGGAGTTCCGGGGTTTTTTTATATCCTTTGGGAGGCGGTGGGAGGCGGGCTTTTTCCTTTGTCAAAAAACTCTCCGGATATTTTACGCCTGTTCCCGAAGCTCAGGTGCCGGGCCTTCTGGAGCAACCGAAGCCGGGAATAAAGCATTCCCGGCTTCGGAAAGGAACTTAAGAAGGCCCTAAGCCACAGGCTCCCTGCTTTTTCTGCGTCTTTTGATGCCAAGCACAATGCCTGCACCTGCCACAAGAATGGGCATGGCCAGCATATTGATGAATGTAAGCCGGGTTCCCAGGGCATCGATGTCGGAGCGGAGGTTGCGGCGGACTTCCTTCAGCTCCTGATTGATGCGGATTTTTTCTTCATTGAACCTGCGGAGTTCTGTTTCCTGCTCTTCACTGAGAACAAGGGCATCTTCGCCCTGTTTCTGGCTTTCCAGCATCTGAATGCGTATGGAGGCTTCCTCTGCCCTCTGCAGCAACTCCTGCTCCCTTGCCAGCCAGCGGGTTTCGGCCTGACGCTCCAGATCCCTCACCCTGTGGAAGGGGCGATCTGTGATATCCCTTGTGCGTACATGGATGAGATCCGGGCTGCCGCTGAGCATTTCCACGCTGTTGAGAACAAAATTCAGGTTGTCATTGAAAACCCTTGCCATTTCAAAGCCCAGAAAGCTCTGGCGGCTCATGTAATAGGCATCAAAGAGAAGATCCGCATCTCCAATGAAAACAAGGGTGGCGGGCTTTTGCTCCTTTGCCCTTGTTTCTGCCTTACCTTTGGAAAGCCCTTCTGCCTTGTCCCTGTCCTCTGCTTTATCTGCCTTGTCTTCTCCGATGCTTTCGGCCTGAATGCCCTCTTCTTCGGGGGGACCATCGGGGAAGGCCACGGGGAACTGACCCGTAAAGATCATGGCCAGAGGATAGGATTTGCCATCTGCCGTAAAGGATCTGCGGATATTTTCCATGCCCATGCGAACTTCCACAGGATCAAAGAGGGCGGCGTTTTTCGAAGAGGAAACCAGAACCTCTGCCTTGAGGGGGCTGTTTTCCCCAAGGCTCACACTACCTGCCATGGGCAGGAGCAGGGAATCCAGCGTGGCGGTGATGAGGTGGTCCGCATTAAGGGCAGAGGCATCGAGGCTCAGCCATGAAGGATTGCTTTCCACCTGATTGTTCTGGCCCATAAGTCTTGTTGCGGCATTAAAATCCACCACAACCCGATCATCCTTTTCAATGCCCCATGCTTCAAGGAGGGGATCAAGGGGGGATTCCGAGGGACCGTAGGCGGACATGGGATCGCTCACGGCGGCAGGATCATTGAAAATCATCAGGTTGCCGCCGGTACCCACATGGACGTCAATGGCATGGAGCATGGCGGGAGAAAGATAATCCGGCTGGAAGAGGATGAGAAGATCAAGATTCTCAGGCAGTGTTTCATCGTCTCCGTTCAGGGTGTGCAGACGGACGGTCTTTTCCATTTCCTTGAGGAAAAACCACCGGCTGCTGCCGCCCATGCCCATTCCCGGCATACCCCCATGGCCGAAAATGTTCATGCCGGAAAGAATAGCTACCCGGGGTTTCTCTGCCCGGCTGACCTGGGTAAGGGTGCGGGTAATGTCATATTCAAGGCTGGCTTCTCTGGCAGGATCCATAAAAGCCATGGTCTGTTCTTTGTCGCCGGAAATCGCCACCAGCCCCAGATAGAGGTTATCCCCACGGGGGGTGGGCAGGGCTTCGATCCCATAGGTTCTGGCCCAGTCTTCTTCCTCGGAATCCGGCTGGGGGTGGATGATTTCCAGCCGGATTTTTCCTCCGGATCTTTCCTCGTACTCTTTAAGAAGATCGGCGGCCCTGCGTCCGAAGGCCCTGAAATGTACGGGCATCTCCAGGGGATCATCGCTGAAATAGTAGCGGATACTTACTGGCTCTTCCAGTTTTTCAAGGATGTTTATGGTGCCTGTGGAAAGGGAATGTATCTTGTCTTCGGTGGCATCCCAGCGGATGCGGATGCCTGAGAAAATAACATTGAGCACAAGGAGGCCGAGAAAGAGAAGGCCCAGCAGGGCAAGGCTTTTCTGAAGGGTTGGGGCGGAATGCTTTTTTGTGTTGTCTGTCATTGCATACTCCATGGAAATCCATAGGGAATGGATGGTCGTTTTTCAGTTGGGAAGATGAAAGATGCTCAGGAACGGCGGTTCACAAGGAGGATGCCGTTGGCCGTAAGCATGAAAACAATGACGGAAAGATAATAGACAAGATCCCTGAGATCAAAAATGCCCATGGCAAAGGTGTTGAAATGGGTGAGAAAACTTAAAGACGCAATGAAGGAGGCAAGGCTTTGGGGTGCACTGGTCCCCAGCATGTCCATGACCGGCGGATAACCGGCAAGAACAAAAAGCAGACAGAAAATAAGGGTGAGAACAAAGCTGATGACCTGACTGCGGGTGAGGGCAGAGGTGAAAATGCCCACGCTGAGAAAGGCTCCGGCCATGAAAAAACTGCCGATATAGGCACAGAAGATGGCAGAAAGATCCGGATTGCCGAGATAGAGCACCGTGAGCACCACGGGAAAGGTAAGGAAAAGGGCCAGTGCGATGAAGGTCCATGCGGCCAGAAATTTTCCCAGAATGATGGCTGTCAGGGAAAGGGGCAGGGTAAGGAGCAGTTCTAAGGTGCCCTGCCTTTGTTCATCGCTCCAGAGTCTCATGGAGACAGCGGGGATGAGGAAAAGAAAAATCCATGGATGCCAGTCGAAAAAGGGCCTGAGATCCGCCTGCCCGGATTCAAAGAGTCTGCTTACCTGAAAGGTGAAAAAGGCCTGCAGGATGAGAAAGATAACGAGAAAGACATAGGCTACGGGTGTGATGAAATAGCTCATGAGTTCCCGCTTGAACACAGCGCGTATGGAATGGAAGGAAGAGGGTATCATGGAATGCTCCCTGTATCATGTTGGTTCGCTAGGTATGATGTCGCTTTTGGGATTGAATCTGTCCGAAAAAGAGAGGTTTCCCCCGACATAAAGGCCCGGTTTTTATGGCCTCAGGCCGCATTTTTTGGGGTGGTCAGCATACGGAAAACCGTGTCCAGCCTGCCCTGTGAAATGAAAAGTTCATTGATGCCGGTGCCGGACCTGCGGCAAAGCCCTTCGATCTGTGAAGAAAGGTCCGGCTGATACTGCCGGGGCCGGATGTGGAGTTTTGCAGTATTCGTATCCCTGTCAGGGTGTTCTTTTCTTACTTCCCCAAGGCTGCTGAGTTCCTGCATGAGTCCGGCAGGCGGCGGGTTGTTGAGGGTGAGGGTGCAGGCACCGTAATCCGGATCCTGACGCCTGAGCTTTTCCGGGCTGTCATCGGCAACAATGCGACCTTCTGAAATGATAAGGGCTCTGGGACAGAGGGCTTCCACCTCATCAAGGATATGGGTGGAAATGAGGATGGCCTTGGCTTCTCCCATGGCCTGAATCATCTGCCGGACTTCATGTTTCTGGTTGGGGTCCAGACCGTCTGTGGGTTCATCCAGAATCAGGTAGGCGGGATCATGGAGAATGCTCTGGGCAAAACTGACACGCTGGCGGTATCCCTTGGAAAGGGTGTGGATGGGCTGGTGAACCACGTTTTTAAGGAAACACCGGTCCATGGCATCATCGGCGGCCCTGTCCCGGTTTTTTCCGGAAAAGCCCCGGACTTCCGCACAGAAAAGCAGAAATTCCCGCACGCTCATTTCCGGATACACAGGGGCCGTTTCCGAGAGGTAGCCCAGTCTGGCTCTGGCTTCTATGGGCTGCGTGAGAATGTCAAAACCATCGATGACAGCCGTTCCGGAAGAGGGGGGCAGATAGCCTGTGATCATGCGCATGGTGGTGGATTTACCTGCGCCGTTGGGTCCAAGAAAACCCAGTATTTCTCCCTTGTCTACGGTAAAGGAGATGGCATCAACAGCCCTTTTGCCGTTGAAGTCCTTGCTGAGATCTTTGACTTCGATCATGAAACTGGTCTCCTGAATCTTGTGGTTTGGGTTTGGTGATTTTTTTTGTGTGGCGGCATTTGTATGGGGTCGTTTCTGCGCTGCGGCCCGAAGCATCGCGGTGGAATGCCGGACAGGGCATGAAACAATGTAAAAAAATGTAAATTTTATCCGGTGCCGTTTATCCATAGTCCGGAAAAAACTAAGGGCAGATGGATTTTTTGTCAAATGGGCTCCCGCCCGAATGACGGGTTGACTTGCGCAAGGCCATGGCTTCTGTTAGGAAGACAGGGCTGGAAAAACAAAGCATGTTTTTCCGGTTTACCTGTCACGGCGAAGGATTTCCTTTGCAGCCCATAGCCTGTCACCCGGTCCTGCCGGAACCCTGCGGCTTTCACCCAAGGCTTACAATATCGCTGGAACAAAGTAAAAATCATCTATTATATGAGGCTGAACTTCAGGTGATGCTGGCCTGTTGAAGAAATAAGCTCAGAACAAAGAGTCTTTCATGAACGGGGTGGTTTTTCTTGCCCCCAAACAAGTCTTAAGCCCCTTATGCCGCTGCTTTGCGGCAAGATCAAGGAAAGGGCCTGATGGAAAAGAACAGAACAACAGAGGAAGAAGGTGTCATCCGGCAGGTCTGGATGATGTTTGCATCCATAAAGCTCTCCATTATTGTGCTGCTTTTGCTTGCGGCAACTTCGGTGGTGGGGACCCTCATTCCCCAGAAACCCGGTGCCCGGCCCGAGGCCGGAGAAGGTCTCTGGTCACAGATATCCTCCTTTCTGTATCTCCATGACATGTACAATTCATGGTGGTTTCAGCTTCTTCTTCTGCTGCTGGCCGTCAACCTCATTGTATGCAGCCTTGAGCGTCTGCCTGCCGTGTGGCGCTGGGTTCGGAAAACCCCCCGCCCTCCCCGTGCGGAAAGGGTTCGGAAGCTGGATAATGCCGCTGTTTTTGTCCTGAAGGAAGATATGGACAAGGCAGAAAAAAAAGCCCTTGATGCGCTGGGGGGCTGGGGAATCCGTACCGGTGTGGAAAGGGATGGCGATGCCCGGCTGGTGCATGGTGAGTTCGGACGCTGGACAAGGCTTGGGGTGTATGGGGTCCATCTGAGTGTTCTGCTCCTTCTCGCAGGCGGCCTTGTGGGCTCCCTTTTCGGGTTTTCCGGCTTTGTGAATATCCCGGAGGGAGATACGGCCCATGAAATAAGGCTTCGGGGCGGTGCTGGAACCAAAGATACCGGTTTTTCCATCCGCTGTGATTCCTTCTACGTCGGGTTTTATCCCGATGGGACACCCAGGGAATATCGTTCTACCCTCACCCTTCTGGACAGGGACGGAGAGGAGATCCTCACCCAGGATATTCGGGTGAACCATCCCCTGACCTATCAGGGTGTCCGGATGTATCAGTCCAGCTATGGCACGGCTGCTGCCCGTTCCGTTTCCCTGAAACTGATTCCCGAAGAGGGAGAGCCCATACTGATGACGGGCGAGGTGCGGGAGCCTTTTTCCGTTCCTTTTACGGACGGTCATATCGTTCTCATGAATTTCATGGATAATTTTCAATTAAGGGGTCACAGGCTGGGGCCGACCTTTCTGGGCTTTTATGAGTCCGCCGAAGGTAAACGTGAAACCCTTGTGCTTCCCCGGAGACATCCGGGCTTTGACCGTATGCGCATGGGAGAGCGGGGCTTTGCCATAGAAATAAACGATTATGAGCCCCTTTATTTTACAGGTCTTCAGGTCAGCAAAGACCCCGGTGTGGGGCTGGTGTATCTGGGTTTCACCCTCATGCTTCTGGGCTGCTGGGTTGTCTTTTATCTTTCCCACAGAAGGATTTTTGTACTTCTGGAAAGAAGGGAAGATGGCAGTGTAGAGTACACGCTGGGGGGAACTGCCAACCGGGGGCACCATGCCCTGAAGCAGCGGCTTGTAAAAATTGAGGAAAACCTGAAAAAGGCCTGAACCATCAGAATTCTGTGAATGGGGATTTCATTTTTTCTATCAATTATAAGGAAGAGCGATGAACAGTTCTCTTATTCTTTCCATTGTTACCTTTGTTTATGGTGCCGCAGCCCTTTTGTATATTTCGGCATGGATTTTTCAAAAGCCTCTCTGGGGTAAGGGGGCTACGGCCCTGCTGTGGGCGGGCTTTCTGGGCAATACTGCAGGGTTCTGCCTGCGCTGGGCAGAAAGCTATCAGATGGGGATCGGTCGTATTCCCCTATCCAACCTCTATGAGTCCCTTGTTTTCTTCTCCCTTACCATGGCCGCCCTGTATCTCTTTGTGGAATGGAAAACGGGCCGCAGGGAGGTGGGGGCTTTTTTCGGGCCTCTCATTTTCCTTGCCATTGCCTATGCTTCCCTTTCTCCCAACATCAGTGACCAGATTCGGCCTCTGGTACCTGCTTTAAAGAGCAACTGGCTGACAATCCATGTGGTGACCTGTTTTCTCGGCTATGCGGGATTTGCCCTGGCCTTTGCCACCAGCATTATGTTCCTCATTCATCCGGGAGAGGGCAGTAACAGGGGCTGGCGGACCCGCTTTCCGGCTCCGGAGGTACTGGATGACCTGACCTATCGCATGGTGGTGTTTGGTTTTCTTTTTCTTTCTCTGGGTATTATCAGCGGTTCCGTCTGGGCCAATTCCGCCTGGGGCAGTTACTGGTCATGGGATCCCAAGGAAACCTGGTCTCTCATTACCTGGATTATTTATGCCGTACTGCTCCATGTCCGGCTCATGCGTTCCTGGACGGGTAAAAAAATTGCGTGGCTGTCCATCTTAGGTTTTGCTGCGGTAATGTTTACCTACTTTGGCGTTAACTTCCTTCCCGGACTGCACAGCTACGGCAGTTTCTGATAAGGGATTTCATGGATACCATAGAGATTAAAGGCGGCGTGCGCCTTGAAGGGGAAGTACCCATCAGCGGTGCCAAGAATGCAGCCCTTCCCATTCTGGCTTCGGCCCTGCTGGTGGAAGGTGCCTGCGGGTTTTCCCGTGTGCCTAAGCTCAAAGACATTGATTCCATCCTCCTTTTGCTGGAAGATCTGGGCTGCACGGTAACAAGGGATGGGGACAGGGTTCAGGTGGATGCACGGGGTCTGAACCGTACCGAGGCCGCCTATGATCTGGTAAGAAAAATGCGGGCTTCCATTCTGGTGCTGGGTCCCCTTGTGGCCAGACTGGGCAAGGCCAGGGTTTCTCTGCCCGGAGGATGCGCCATTGGTGCCCGGCCCGTGGATCTGCACCTGAAAGGCCTTGAGGCCATGGGAGCCCGTATCCGTCTGGAGCATGGCTATGTGGAAGCCGAAGCAGAGCGGCTGAAGGGGGCGGACATCTGTTTTGACGTTCCCACGGTGGGGGGTACGGAAAATCTCATGATGGCCGCAGCCCTTGCCGATGGGGAAACCATTTTGAGAAATGCGGCAAGGGAGCCGGAAATAGTTGCTCTGGCCGATGTGCTCAATGCCATGGGGGCTTCCGTGGAAGGGGCTGGCACATCGAAAATCGTGATTCAGGGGGCCTCTTCCCTGAAACCCGTAGATGTCGAAATTATCCCTGACCGCATAGAGGCAGGAACCTTTCTTGTGGCAGGGGCTTTAACGGGAGGGGATGTGAAGGCCTGTGGCTGCAATCCGGATCATCTGCGGGCTGTCATTGACAAGCTCCGGGCGACGGGGGCCAGTGTGGAAACCGGGCCGGACTGGATCCGGGTACGGGGAAACAGCCCTGTGAAAAGTGTGGACATCACCACCCAGCCCTATCCGGGTTTTCCCACGGACATGCAGGCCCAGTTCATGGTATTGCTGAGCATGGCCGAGGGAACCAGTGTCATTTCCGAAAATATTTTTGAAAACCGGTTCATCCATGTCAGCGAACTACAGCGCATGGGGGCAGCCATCAGTCTCCATGCGGGCAATACGGCCAAGGTTCGGGGCGTGAAAGAGCTTTCCGGTGCGCCGGTCATGGCTTCGGATCTGCGGGCCAGTGCCTCCCTTATCCTTGCGGGGCTTGTGGCCACCAATACAACGGTGGTGCACAGGGTCTATCATCTGGACAGGGGCTATGAAGCCATGGAAGAGAAGTTTTCAAGGCTGGGTGCCCGTATCCGGCGTATCCGCTGAGACTGCCGGTTTCATGAAGAAGGCAGGCGTACCCCTTGAGTGCCTTGCTAAGGTACGGAGTGGTATACAAAACAGTCAGGAGATTGAACATGACCTACTGGAGCTGGGTTCCGGGTCTGGAAATTGATATTCCGGAAATTGATGCGCAGCACCGACAGATTGTTGACTATATCAATATTCTTGCCAGTGCAGTGGAAGAGGGGAATACCGCCAAGACATCGGTGGTGCTGGAAAAACTGATCCAGTATACGGTCACCCATTTTGGCTTTGAGGAAAAACTCATGAAGGGGGCCGGTTATGAATATCTGCCGGAACATCGTCTTCTCCATGAGGCTTTCAAGGTTCAGGTTCTTCGTTACCAGAAACGACTTGTTGAGGGAGAGGATGTTGCCCGAGACCTGCTTGCCATGCTCAGTCGCTGGCTTGTGAATCATATTAAAAATGAAGATAAAACCTTTGCGCCCATTGTTATTCCCCACCTGAAAAAAGGGTGGATGCAGAGGGCTCTGGCACATTTTTTTCCGGGCAGGTGATATGCCAGACCCGGTGGTCTGGGGTCTGAGGTTTTTTGGTCCCTCCATACCCGTAACCATGGGCTGAAATCTGTGCTTTTTTCTTCTCTGACATTCTGGAAAAGGCCGGCCATTCCCCTCTTGCTGGCCTTTACTGCCGGTATTTTCTGGGCCAGATTCTGGCCCTTGTCCGTTGTCTGGATACTGCTGGTCAGCCTGATCGGCTTCGCTCTTCTGGCCCTGTCTCTTTTCCTTTCCCGCTCCCTCTTTTTTTCCTGTTTTCTTCCACTTTTATGTTTTGTTGCCGTCGGTCACCTGACCGGCCTTCAGGTTCACGGGCCGGAGAGGGAAGCCCTTCGCCTTACAGCCTTTGCCATGGACGATACCGTGGAAGTGACGGGCCGCATCCATGGTCTGCCAAGGCCCCGCCATGGCAGAACCCAGTCCCATCTGACAGAGGTGGAAGTCCGCCGTGATTCCGGTGAGAAGATCTTATTGAATGGAAAACTGATGTTCACCCTGGTGGGTGAGGCTGAGATGCCCCTTCCGGGAAGCCTTGTGCGGTTGAAGGGTAAAATCCGGCCTTTTAATAACTTTGAGAATCCCGGAGGTTTTGATTACAGGAGATTTCAGCATGGCAGGGGTATTATGGGCCGGATCTGGTGCAGGGACAGGGATCTTAAAATACTGGAAACGGAAGCGGATGCTTTTATCTCAGGCGTGGACAGGTTCCGTTTATTCCTGGGAGAAAAGATCCGGTCTAACGTTCAGGATATAGATGCCGGAGCGGTTCTTTCCGCCATGCTCATCGGTGACAGGGGCCATGTGACGCCTGCTTTGCGGGAAGCCTATACAAAAAGCGGCATCGCCCACCTCATGGCCATATCCGGTCTGCATGTGGGCTTGCTTGCAGGAGGTGTTTTCTGGCTTACGGAGCGCCTTTTGCGGTGGTTTCGTTTTTTTACGGAGCGGGGTCTGACCCGCAGGGTGGCAGCCTTTCCTGCCCTTGCCATGGCCCTTTCCTATGCCATGATTTCCGGTGGTGCCCCTTCGGCTTTGCGGGCTGTGGTCATGGTGGCCTGTGGTCTTTTTGTTCTGGTAATGCACCGCAGTACGGATGTATGGAGCCTTCTGGTGCTGGCGGCGGGTCTTCTTCTGGCTGCGGACCCTGAGCGCCTTGTGAATGTGGGTTTTCTCCTCAGTGTCACCGCCGTTGCCGGTCTGATTCTGGGGTTTCAGCGGTATCCCCAGTCCTTTAGGGATGCAAAGGGTTTTCGGGCGAAGGCTTTGCTGTGGCTGAAAGGACTTTTTAAGACCTCCCTTTTTGCAGCTCTTTTTACGGCACCCATCTGCCTTTACGTGTTCCGGGAAGTATCTCTCATTGGTATTGCCGTTAATTTTGTAATGGTACCGCTCATGGGAATGCTGACCCTGCCCCTTGCCATGGCAGGTCTTTTCCTCTCCCTTTTTTTCCGTGGGGGCGAGCTGCTTTTGCAACTGGCCGGTGTGCTGACCTCGTGGGGAAATGGACTGGCAGGTTTTACGGGCAGCCTGCCCTTTGCCGTATTGCGGCCCGGTGCCCTGACCCTGCTGGAAGTTTTTATTTTTTTTGGTTTTCTTCTTCTCTGGCTGGGTTTTGACAGTAAAAAAGGATGGCAGAAACCAAGGGTGGTGCTGGCCCTTTTTCTGATACTGCTTCTGTCAGGAGACATCCTGCGCTGGACCCTTTCCCGCATGGGACCATCCCGGCCCCTTGTGACCATGCTGGACGTGGGGCAGGGTTCGGCCGCTGGTATCCGGCTGCCGGGTGGCGGGGTGATGCTGGTGGATGGTGGCGGTTTCCCATGGCCTGACTCCATGGACACGGGCCGCATTATTCTTTCCCCATGGCTGGATTTTCAGAAGATCCGCACCATTGATGTGCTGGTGGCATCCCATCCCCATGGGGATCATATCAAAGGGTTTTTCTATCTGGCGGAACGGTACCGGGTAAAGGAGCTCTGGATAGCCGAAGCTGCCATGGAGGAAAGGATGGGGCAGGAGCTTGTGGCGGCCTTCAGGGAGCGGGGCACCCGCATCCGGCACCCTTCCATGGAAAAAAAACCCATAGAGATTAAGGGAACGATGTTTGAGTTTTTCGGTCCCGGAGAACTTCGTTTTTCCAGTGTCAATGATGATTCTCTGGTTTTCCGCATGCAAACGCCCCATGGGAGCATGATGTTTACGGGAGATGCGGAAAGAAGGGCTGAAAATCACTATGCGCAAACCCATGGAGAGGCACTGGCCTCCGATGTGCTTCTTGTGGGCCATCATGGCAGCCGGACATCCACGCAGGCCCCGTTTTTGAAAGCGGTGAATCCTTCCCTTGCCCTGATTTCATGTGGCGTCAGAAACCGCTACCGCTATCCTTCAGTTGAAGTTCTCCGCAGGCTGGAAGCCGCCGGTGTAAAGGTGTTCAGGACGGATACCGGAGGGGCCGTCACCCTTGATTTTAAGGAGAATGGCATTGGGGCGGGGTATACCCCCATCGGACGCTGGGACAGACTGTGGTAACAGGTAGTTTTTTAGTAACTTCTGAGTAACTTCAAAAGTTACTCTATGACAAAACGCCGTAACACGGCGTGGGTTGCTGTTCAGCACCTTTTTCCAAAGACCATACCTGCAAGACAGATGCACAGGCCCCTGGCTATTTGCCCGTGACGCAATCTTATTCGGGAGCTTCTTGCCCTGTGCGGAAGCGGCAAAAACTCCCCGCCACAGGCAGGATAAGCTTTTTATTATCATGGCAGGCTTTGGTACGCTGCCTTTGTGGCGGCTCAGACAGTTTGCCGCTTCTTTCGCACAGGCCTGCAAAGCTCTGATCCGAAACGATTGCAATGTCACTTGCAAATAGCCACGGAGCCTTGCAACAATACAAAACTGTTGTAATTACAGTATTGGCAATTCAGAATAACTATTCTGAATAGTTACGTTTTTTTGAAGGAAAGTTCCGTGCTTTTTACCCGTGATATTCTGGAAGCCATTTATGACCGCTATACCCACAGGGCCTTTGTCCATCCAGACCCTTTGGAGACGCTTTACGCCTTTGAAAATCAAAGGGATATCGAAGTGGCGGCTTTGATGGCCGCAGCTCTGGCCTATGGTCGGGTGGAGCAGATTCTGAAAACCCTGGAGGGGTTTTTTTTCCTGACAGGACCCCATCCTGCGGCATGGCTGATGGAGATGAATCCGTCCGGGCTGGAAACAGCCTTTCGGAACTTCAGGCATCGTTTTGCCAAAGGTTCCCATATGGTGGGATTTCTCTGCGGGGTTCAGTCTGTGCTGCACCGGCATGGCAGCCTGAGGGCTGTTTTTGCCCTGAAAGACAGGGGCGGAGATATTGAAGAAGGCCTGCAGGGTTTTGTGGATGAAATTTTAAAGTATGCCCCTCTGGACCCGGGCCATCTGCTTTCCCGGCCTGAAAAGGGCAGTGCCTGTAAAAGGCTTCATCTTTTTTTACGCTGGATGGTGAGAAAGGATGCGGTGGATACGGGGCTCTGGGAGGATGTGGGGGCTCAGAGACTTCTTGTTCCTTTAGATGTACACATGCACAGGATGGCACGGCTTGCAAAAATGACGGACCGGACCTCAGGAGATATAAAAACCACTAGGGAAATTACCCGGGCCTTTGCCCGTTTTGCACCTGAAGATCCGGTCCGCTATGACTTTGCCCTGACCCGTGCGGGCATCCTTGAGAAGAAGGATCCCGCAGCGTTTCTGGCAGATTTTATACCATGATGTCCACCTGCTGGCCCTGCTGAATGGAATTATTGGCCATCTGGGTGAATTCACGGATCACACTTTCCGGCTGCTGGTAAAGATTCTGTGCCCTTTCAGCGGCAGAAGGTGTTGTGGGTGCCTCAGCAGGCTGTGGAGCTGAAGCCTGAAGGGTTTCAGAAGCCGGTGCTGAGGTTGCAAGACCATCGGGGCCGTATCCGGAAGCCATGGCCGCTTGCGCAGCTTCGGAAGGCTGAAATATGGCCGCATCCTGCAGCGGTCTGGGCTGAACCTGTTCCAGCTCCTGACTTTGGGGAGGCCTTGGGGCCACCTGCTGGATCTGGGATACGTTATAAGGGTTGTTTGTACCTGAAATGGGCTGAATCATGGGAACCTCCTTTGCAGCCATGGGGGTGAAACCCGCCATACTACTGAACTTTGTTTTATAATAAAGCATAAAGTCTTGAATGGGAAGGGAAAAAAATAAAAATTTGTGTCTTTGTTTTTCAGACTGTTTTTTTGTTAAGCTTTGGCGTATTAGGCTTTTAACGGTGAAGCGGCGCAGTGGCAGCCTTGAAGCCTCACAATGTAAAACTTTTTTATCCTGATTCCGGGAAAGGAATTCGAGGCCATTATTTCATGAATGATATTATTGTGGTGGACATGCCTTCCAGATGGCCTGTCTCCATCTCTGGCGCGGAAGTTGTGGGATCCCGTGAGTACCTTATGGAGACCCGTTTTCTTACCATGAAACGGGCACGGGTATTCAATCTCTGCCGTTCTTACCGGTACCAGTCCACGGGTTACTATGTTTCCCTGCTGGCTGCGGCCAGAGGCCATAAGGCCTTTCCGACCATTGCTTCGGTGCAGGATATCAAATCCATGCCCGTGGTGCGCCTTGTTACGGAAGATCTGGACCGGATGATCCAGAAGACCCTTGCCAGCCTGCAAAGGGAAGAGTTTGAGCTGAGCATTTATTTTGGCAGGAACCTGAATCCCCTTTATGACAGGCTTGCCATGGAAATCTTCAACCTTTTCCAATGCCCTCTTTTGAGGGTCAATTTCATGAAAAAGGATGGCAGGTGGCAGATCCGCACCATGCGCATGATCGGAGTCAGTGAAATTCCGGATATCCATTTTAAGGATCTTGTGGATTTTGCGGAATCCTATCTTGCGGGCCGGGGATCTAAAAGCAGAAGGCCTGAAAAAAAAGGTTATGATCTTGCCATTCTGACGGACCCGGCAGAAAAAATGCCGCCATCAAACGCTGCAACCCTGAAACGGTTCATCCGGGCCGGCCAGAGGATGGGGCTGAATGTCAGCCTGATTACCCGTAATGACTACCACCGCATCGGATTTTTTGATGCCCTTTTCATACGGGAAACCACAGCCGTGAATCACCACACCTTCCGTTTTGCCCAGCGGGCGGAAGCCGAAGGACTTGTGGTGGTGGATGATCCCCTTTCCATAATCAAATGTACCAATAAGGTGTACCTTGCGGAGCTTCTGACCCACCACGGCATTGCCACCCCGGAAACCCGCATCCTTTCACGCCAGACCCTCAGGGAGGCGGCACTCAGCGGATCCTGGCCCCGTATTCTCAAGCAGCCGGACAGTGCCTTTTCCCAGGGCGTTGTCAAGGTGGATGACAAAGCCTCCTTTCTCCGGGAGGCGGAGCGTTTTCTGGAGGGTTCCGATCTGATTATATCCCAGGCTTTCACCCCCACGGAATACGACTGGCGCATTGGTGTGCTGGCGGGTGAACCCTTGTTTGCCTGTAAGTATTTTATGGCCCGGAGTCACTGGCAGATTGTGAACTGGAAGAAGACCGGCAACAGCCGTCTGGGAGATGCGACCACGCTGGCCCTGGAAGCGGTGCCGGATATTGTCTTGAAAACAGCCCTGAAAGCTGCAAGGCTTGTGGGAAACGGTCTTTATGGTATTGATCTGAAGCTGATCGGGAAAAAAGCCTATGTCATTGAGGTCAACGACAATCCCAATATCGATGCGGGAATAGAGGATGCCGTTTTAAAGGAAGCCCTTTATGACCGTATCATGGGCTACTTCCATGATGCCGTGATACGTAAAAAAAGCGGTGGTGAAACCGGGGCTGGTAAAAAATGCCATGGAAATGGAAGCTGTGTTACCATGGGCTGTGACGGGCATCTGTGATAAAAGCGGCTGTTGCCTTTTTTGACGGATTTTTTTTTTAAGATTCGTATCAGGCATGATTTATGGTGAGGCAGGTTGTGAAAAGGGGATGCCTGCCGCATCCCCTGGGGAGGATGGATGAGAAAAATCCGAAGTATTGTTGTGGACGATGAGGCCCATATACGCCTTTTCCTGCGAACCGTATTGCAGAGGGCGGGGCTTGATGTGGTGGGTGAGGCGGTTAACGGGGATGAAGGCCTCTTGCTTGTGGAAAAGGAGATGCCGGATCTTGTTTTGATGGATATCAATATGCCCGTTAAAACAGGAGATGAGGTCATAGCGGATATGAAGAGAAGGTCTCCCATGTCAAAAATCATCATGCTTACTTCCGTGGCCGATGCGGGCACCATTACCCGCTGCATTGAGGCTGGAGCCGATGATTATATAAGAAAAGACACACCCTATCAGGAAATGGCGGCACTCATTAAAGAGATCATAGGGGATATGGAGGTGGAGGTATGAAAGAAAAATACCGTCTTTCCGAGCTGATGGATGAAATCCGTAAGGATGAAGAGGTTAAAAAACAGGATATGAACAGAAAGCTCTCCCAGGATCAGATCAGAAAAATGTTGAAGGAAATGAAGAAAAAATAGGGGGAGGCGGCCGGATTGAAGGTCACCCATAGCGCGTTGGAGAAACTTTAAAAATTAAAGGATTCTTTGCCATGAACAATCCTTCCTTTGTTAAAAAAGTGGTGGAATTTGGTTTCCTCACGGATGAGGATGCTCAAAATCTCAGGGAAAAATTTAAGGGGAATGATCTTGAGATTCTGAGTTTTCTTCACAAGGGAGGGGTGGCCTCCAAAGGCTTTCTTGGAAAGCTCTGGGGGGATGCCATCGGCTATGCCTATGTGGATCTGGTAAAAAGTATTTTTCAGCCCGATGCCATTGCCATGATCAAAAGGGATCTGGCCATCCAGAAGAAAATTATTCCCCTGTATCGTCTGGGTTCTGCCCTCACCGTTGCGACGGCTGAACCTCAGGATCTCGGGCTTCTGGAAATGGTGTCCAAGGTGGCGGGTCTTCCCATCAGTCCTGTATTCGCCTTTCTTGAGGACATTGAGGATGCCACCCAGATTCAGTATCAGTCCAAAGAAAGTGTGGAAGAGTTCATCAATAAAATTTCCGAGAACTCGCTTTTTAAGGGCACCAGCAAAATTACCGACGAGCAGCTTAAAAAAATAGCCGGTGACAAGGCCGTTGTGGATTTTACCAACGGCGTGATTCTCTTAGGAATCAAGGAAAGGGCGACGGATATACATATTGATCCTGCGGATGAGCTGGTGCGGATACGTTTCCGCATCGACGGTATGCTTCAGACCCGTCTGAAAATAGATCTTTCCCTGCTGGCCCCTGTCTTGTCCCGGCTGAAGGTCATGGCCGGTCTCGATATCACGGAGAAAAGAAGACCCCAGGACGGGCGCATTTCCCTGAAACTGAAAAACCGCTCCATAGATATCCGCTTTTCGTCCGCCCCCGCCATTGCAGGGGAAAAGGTTGTCATGAGGCTTCTCGGGCAGCTGGCAGTCCGGGAGATTCCAAGCATTGAAGATCTGGACTTTTCCCACAGAACCTTCCGCCATATTGAGGCGGTGACGAGTTCCCCCAACGGGGTTTTTCTTGTCACAGGGCCTACGGGTTCCGGTAAAACCACCACCCTTTTTTCTGTTCTTAAGCGTCTGAACACCGATGAAATCAACATCCTTACGGTGGAAGATCCCGTGGAATACCGTTTGGAAGGGGTGAATCAGGTGCAGGCCAATGCGGCCATAGGGCTGGATTTTGCCGCTGTACTCCGCTCCTTTCTGCGTCAGGACCCCGATGTCATGCTGGTGGGTGAGATCAGGGATCTGGAAACCGCAAGGATAGCCTGTCAGGCGGCCCTCACCGGGCATATGGTGCTTTCCACCCTGCACAGCAATACAGCCCTTCAGGCCACGACCCGGCTGATGGATATTGGCGTACCTTCCTACATCGTATCTCCGGCCCTTCTGGGGGTTATGTCCCAGCGCCTTGTCCGGAGAATCTGTGAGGATTGCAAAGAATCCTACACCTTATCCGATGAGGAAGCGGACCGGTATTTCATCCGCAAGGAGGGAGAAAAGGTTGTCTTCTACAGGGGAAAGGGGTGTGTCAGGTGCAATTTCACAGGCTATCTTGGCAGGCTGGCCCTGCATGAAGTGTTTCTCATTACCAATGACATCCGGGATCTTGTATCCAGAAATGCCTCCCTTGTGGAAATTGAGGCCACAGCCAGAGCAGAAGGCTTCAGGGATATTTACCACGACGGGCTGAAAAAGGTACTGCGGGGGATGACCACCATCGATGAGGTGAACCGGGTCATTGATAAGGCAGTGGTTTTGGATTAGTTTTTTTAAAGATTCCAAATGGATGCGATTGTTTTTTGGAAATTATCATTCGTGGCCGGGCCTTAGTTATCTCTAAAAAGTTCCATTTTATTGTGAAGGATTGTTGCATGAACCGTATCTGTGACCATTTGCTGGTGGTCCTTAAAAAATGAAATCATTTGAATATCAGAAGGTGCTCTGTCCTGCGGATAAAGACATCCGCTGGCGTTTTTTAGGGAAAGAATTTATCCGGCCCTTATCCTTGGGAAAAAGGACTTTTCTTGAAGTAAAACCTGAAGGACTTGCCATGCTTGCCAGAGAGGCCTTCAGGGATGCCTCTTTTTTTCTTTCTACCGGACATCTGGAACAGCTTGCCTTAATTCTGAACGACCCTGAAGCCTCGGCCAATGACCGCTTTGTGGCCATGGAGCTTCTGAAGAATGCGGCCATCAGTGCGGGCGGTGTTTTTCCCATGTGTCAGGATACGGGAACGGCCCTTGTCATGGCAAAAAAGGGCGAAGGCGTACTTACGGGTACGGACGATGCCTTCTGGATTTCAAAGGGCGTATTTGAGGCCTATACAGGTGAAAACCTCCGCTACTCCCAACTGGCCCCCCTTTCCATGTATGGGGAAGTGAATACCCAGAACAATCTGCCCGCCCAGATTGATATTTCATCTGTGCCCGGCGACCATTACGACTTTCTTTTTGTGGCTAAAGGCGGTGGTTCTGCCAATAAAACCTTCCTTTATAATAAGACGGCACAGATTCTTGCCCCTGAAGAGCTGCTTCCTTTTCTGGCAAAAAGCCTAGGCGAAATCGGAACCTCTGCCTGCCCGCCCTATCATCTGGCTGTGGTGGTGGGGGGGATGAGTGCCGAATACACCCTGAAAACCCTTAAATTAGCCTCGACCGGATATCTGGATTCCCTGCCGGACAGGGGAAACGGGAACGGGCAGGGATTCAGGGACAAAAGCCTTGAGACTGAAATCCTTGAAATGAGCCGCAGTCTCGGGCTGGGTGCCCAGTTCGGCGGGAAATACTTCTGCCATGATGTGCGGGTGATTCGCCTTCCCCGCCATGGGGCTTCCTGTTTTATCGGCGTGGGCGTGAGCTGTTCGGCCCATAGAAATATTCTGGGCAGGATATGCGGGGAGGGTCTTTTTCTGGAGGCGCTGGACAGGGATCCGGCCCGTTTTTTCCCGGACCCGGCATTTGAACCTGAAGAAGCCGTGTCCATTGACTTGAACCAGTCCATGGATGCCATACGGGCCTGCCTGTCAAAACTGAAGGTTGCCACCCGTGTCATGCTGAATGGTCCTCTGGTGGTGGCAAGGGACATTGCCCATGCAAGGCTGAAGGCCATGCTGGAAAGGGGAGAGAGTCTTCCTTCCTATTTCAGGGATCATATGGTGTATTATGCAGGCCCTGCCAAGACCCCTGCGGGGTATGCTTCCGGCTCCTTCGGGCCAACCACCGCAGGCCGCATGGACCCCTATGTTCCCTGTTTTCAGGAGCAGGGGGCTTCCCTTGTGATGCTGGCCAAAGGTAACCGCTCATCTCTGGTCCGGGAGTCCTGCAGAAAGCACGGGGGCTTTTATCTGGGTTCCATCGGTGGCCCTGCGGCCCGCCTTGGCAGGGATTGTATTACAAAGGTGGATATGATTGATTTTAAGGATCTGGGCATGGAAGCGGTATACCGCATTGAGGTGAGGGATTTTCCCGCTTTTGTGATTGTGGATGATAAGGGCAATGATTTTTACGAGTCCTTTCTTGTGCAGAAGGGCTGAGCTGTTTCATGGGTGGATATAAAAGAAATCATGGGGATTGATATATGGGCTGGATAGGAAAACTGGTGGGAGGCACTCTGGGATTTGCCATAGGCGGCCCTCTGGGGGCCATTCTCGGGGCGGCCTTTGGCCACGGTTTTGATAAAAGGGATGATGCCTACCTTGCCGGAAAGGGAGGGCGTCCGGGTTATGGGTACAGGCGCATTGAAGCCAGTGATGACACCCGGCACATGACCTTTTTTGTGGCGGCCTTTTCCATGCTGGCCAAGCTGACCAAGGCCGATGGCAGGGTTTCCGAAGTGGAGATTCGCACCATAGAAGAAATCATGGAAAAGGATCTGCGCCTGAATGCCGATTCCCGTAAAATTGCCATACAGATTTTTCGTACAGCGGTGCAGTCTCCCGAAAGCTTTGATTCCTTTGCCGCACAGTTTGCCGATGCCTTCAGGAACCAGCGGCAGATTCTGGAGCTGATGGCGGACATTCTCATGCGGGTGGCGGTGAGTGACGGGAAGCTGGCTTCCGAGGAAGAGAGGATGATCCGCAGTGCCGTGCAGATTTTCAGACTTCCCGCTTCCTTTTATGAACAGCTCCGTTCCCGGTACATGAAAACGGGCAAGGGAGCCTATGATGTGCTGGACCTTGATCCTTCAGCCACGGATGACGAGGTAAAAAAACAGTACCGCAGGCTGGTGAGGGAATACCACCCCGATGCCATTGCATCCAAGGGACTTCCCGAAGAATTTACGGAACTTGCCGAAGAAAAGTTCAGGGCCATCCAGGAAGCCTATGAAACCATAAAAAAGAGTCGGGGGATGTCCTGAGAACGGGCCGGTCTTAGCTGAATTCAGTGCCTCCATCACTGGCCGAAATGAGTCTGGATCTGACACAGGGAGTTGAGATTTTCTGATAATTTCTTTAAGGATAAGGATTAATAGAAATTATCAGAAAAAAGGGGGGCTGTTATGAAGCGTATAAAAGTTGCTTTTATTCTAATGATTTTCTTTTTCCTCAGCCCTGATTTTTCCCTGTCTGCCCAAGATAAGATTATATCCGTCGGCTTTGCACCTGTTCCCCCCTATGTAATGCTGGACAGCTGCGGTGCCTTCAGTGGCCTTGAGTATGAAATAATAAATGAATCCTTTGCTGCAAGGGGCTATACTGTAAAACCTGAAGCCTTTCCTCTTGCCCGTCTTATTGAAACCGTAAAAGAAGGTGGTATTGATGTGGCTGCGAGGATTCTGCCTTCCCATGAAACAGGCCGATACCTGTCTGATATCTATATTATTTTTAACAATATTGCCTTGGGATTGCAAAGCAGCAGGCTTAAGATAAATTCAGTTACAGATCTGAAGGGTAAGAGTATTGTTGCTTTTCAGCGGGCCTCTATTGTTTTAGGCCCTGAATTTGCTTTGATGACAGATGATAAAACACGGTACCGGGAAGTGGCCAATCAGGCCCTACAAATCAGGATGCTTTTTGCAGGCAGAGCTGATCTTGTCATTGGTGAAGCAAGGATATTGAATTATTATCTGCATGCTAAGGAAACAGGAATTGAATCAGTTAAGCCGGTGGTAGAATATCATCTCTTCCCTGAAACCCCATATCGAGTGGCATTTGTAAATCGTCAGCATAAAAAGGAATTTAATCTGGGACTGGCAGAGATCCGACAGAATGGAAAATATGATGAAATAATACAGAAATACCTATTGGCCCCTTAGCAGGACATAAAACAGTCTTATTAAATTGTAACTTCTTCTGAGTAACTTCAAAAGTTACTTTATGACAAAGCGCCGTAACACGGCGTGGGTTGCTGTTCAGCACAGTTTTCCAAGTACCACCTGTAAGGCAGATGCACAGGCCCCAGGCTATTTGCCCGTGACGCAATCTTATTCGGGAGCTTCTTGCCCTGTGCGGAAGCGGCAAAAACTCCCCGCCACAGACAGGATAAGCTTTTTGATTACCATAACAGGCCTTGGTACGCTGCCTTTGTGGCGGCTCAGACAGTTTGCCGCTTCTTTCGCACAGGCCTTCAAAGCTCTGATCCGAAACGATTGCAATGTCCCTTGCAAATAGCCACGGAGCCTTGCAACAGTACAAAGCTGCTGCAATTACAGTGTTGGCGGTTCGGAATAAACCGTAATAATTACATTGAATTTTTATTTCTGAAGCATGTTCCTGCATCATCCACATGTGCATTGACTCATTGATAAAGGAGAAAATACCATGCAGCATATTCTATTGAAATGTGTCATCGGCCTTGCCTCACTTAGCCTGATGGCCTCATCGGTTTATGGTCAGGCGGCGTTTGTGCGTGGCTCCACCGTTATTTTTGAGGACAATCTGAAACATGAAAAGGCAGGAGAGTTTCCCTCACAGTGGCGACTGGTAAGGGGAAGTGCGGAAGTGGCCCGATACGAAGGGGAAAACGTCCTTTCGCTGCTGGTGACCCGGACGGAAGTCGCCCCGCTGATGCGGGAAAAAAGCTATTTGCCACAGGCCTTTACCATTGAATTCGATTATCTGATGAACGATCTCAGGCAGCATGCCTACGAAGTCAGCTTCTTCAATGAAAATGGGCGGAGATCCGGTACACTGCGTTTTAATGGAGAGCGGTTCACATTGGGCGGGCGAGGCGGTACCGTTGCCGAAGGAAGCACTTCTGAAACCAGGGCCGGTTTTCAGCCGGGGTGGAGACGGCTGGCCCTCTCGTTCAATCAGCATGAACTCCGCATCTTTTCCGACGGCGTTCGTGTTTTGAATGTCCCCCGTTTCGAGGAGGAATTGCGCAGCTTCCAGATCCAAGGAGGGCGTCCCAGCAATGCCAGACCCAATTCGGATGCGTTCATCAGAAACGTGGTTGTGGCCGAAGGTGGCATGCCGCTTTACGAGCGCGTCATGTCGGAGGGGCGTTTTTCAACCACGGAAATTCAGTTCGACGTGAACAGGGCCGACATCAGGCCGGAGTCAGCCGGGGTCATTGACCAGATCTTTCAGCTCATGCGGGATCATAAGGATCTTCGCTTTTCCGTGGAAGGCCATACGGACTCCGATGGAAACGTTGAGCTTAACCAGCGTCTTTCCCAGCAGCGGGCTGAAAGTGTCGTCCGTGCATTGGCTGAGAAGGGGGTCAGCCCGGATCGCCTGACGGCAAAAGGGTGGGGCGCTTCCAGGCCCGTGGCCGATAATGCGACCGAGGAAGGAAAAGCCCAGAACAGGCGGGTTGAGTTCGTTCGGCTAGAGACGACGGAATGATGGCTGAAGCAGGGCCAGCTTCGCTTGTTTTGGAGCAGTCCTTCCTCCACCTGCTTATAGAGTCAGGCGTATGCGCATCTGGTATCGTATCAGAGGATTGAAGAGACTGATTCTCAGCCTGTCTGCTCCGGATCATGTCCGCCGGATTGCGGGCAATTTTTTCGATATGAAGATCCGTTTCAAAAAGCTGAAGTTGCCCATAAAGCAGAGCTTCAATGGCATTGGCAAGCTCTTTGAACTGTTCCTGGGGCACATCGAGAATCCCCAGACTCAAAATGATTCATACACCTTCTTGCTGTTACGGTTAGATGTACGGACGCGTTTGATATACATGCCCGTCACTGTAGCTAAAAAACGGGGGGGGCAAATTATTATTTCTTCTATGGGCCACTACATTCGAAATTCACCTGATTGGAGTCAATTATTTCAAGGGTTTATGGTATAAAAATGTTGGGTTTTTGGCAAAAAACACCCGTTAATCGATCAATTTTGACGAAGTTGGGTTAGAGATTTTACAAAGTGAGACATTGTAATTTCGGTTGTTTGGAACAAAAATAGGCCTCCCAACTGTAGAAAATGAGCTTAAATTTCTTCGGTTGTCGTCTCCTGTTAGCGCAGAGGAAGTCGCCAAAGAACTTGGGCCTACACTACGTCGACATTTCGAGTTCTAACAACCGCTTCCAGCCGACGTCGGCGCTGAAGCGGATCATTACATTTCAAGGGACTAAATAGTGCATAATTAGAAATTAAGTTTAAGAACTATGCTCCAGGCAAACCTTATCGCACACGAACACCCTCATCCAGATACCGGATAAGGGGATATATGAAAAATTCAATGATACGGCGTTTGCCTACCTTGAGTTCCGCGGTTGCACCCATGCCGATCGATATTTCCACCTCGCGTCCTTCAACCCACAGATGGGTTTTTTCTGGTTGTACAAGAATTTCAAACATAAGCCCTAAAGATTCATCTTCAACACTGTTTTTGGAGATCTGGATCAAATGCCCATCAATCAGACCGTACTTCTGGAATTCAAAGGTATCTATCTTGATGGAGCTGGACATCCCGGCTTCAATAAAGCCCACATCCCTGCCCGAGACCAGAGCCTTGATCAAAAGGGGAGAATCAACGGGAACAATATAGGCGAGTTTCTCTGCGGGGGTAACCACACCGCCTACGGTATGAAGCTGAAGATGGGCAACATAGCCTTTAACCGGAGCCGTAATCTGTTGTCGTCTGCTGCGGAATTCCGCCTGCTCAATTCTGGCATCAAGGGCAGTCCGGCGTTGCCTTGTTTCCGCAAGTTCCGTCAGAAGACGTGTCTTTTCCTCATCCCGCAAAAGGGTCATTTCCTCTTCAACCCTTTTCAATCCTGCCTGTAAAGCCTCAAGGTCATGGTGGGCATTGCGCTTCAGGGTTTCAGACTCACTGGCGCTGAGCTGTGCCTGCTCCATTTCATCCAGACTGAGCAGATCCTGAACTTTTTCTAAACGGCTTAAACGCTCCAGGGCCTGGGCATGGTGGATCCCTGCCTGACGGGCCACCTTGATCTGTGCCTGGAGCTTTTCAGTAATCTGCTGTTTTTCCTGTTCCTTTACGCGGATCTGTCCATCCAGACGATCCCGAAAGGCGAAATACAGATCCTGCTGTATCCGAACAAGGGAAGCATCATACCCCGCAGGGGCAATAAATTCCTGATCCGCCAGCAGGTTCTCCAGCCGCAGCAGGGCAAGGGCGGCCTGCTGCACCTCCATGCGCATGGATTCAAGCTCTGGGTCGATGTCGGATGGATCGATTTCCATCAACACCTGTCCCTCTTCAACCAGATCTCCGGGCTGAACCAGGATGCTTCGGACCACGCCGGCGTTCAGGGGCTGCACCACCTTCACCTCTCCTGCGGGAATTACCTTGCCCCTGGCAGTCACCACAACATCAATTTTCCCGAGGGTCAGCCAGAGTACAACTAAAAAAATAACCGCCAGCAGAATCCAGAAGGTAAGACGGCCCAATGGGTTCAGGGGGCGTTGTTCTATTTCAACGAGCAGGGGACGGAATTCATGTCCGTCTTTTTCATTGAATGCCATGGACTAGCCCTCCTGCTGACAGTGAAGATGATGGTAATAGCCCTTCCGGGCCATCAGGCCTTCATGGGTGCCGCTTTCCACAATTTTTCCCTTTTCCATTACAACAATCCTGTCGCAGTCTTTTATGGTGGAAAGCCTGTGGGCGATAATGAGAATGCTGCGACCTTTTCGTATGGTTTTCATGTTATCCCGGATGACTTTTTCAGATTCATAATCCAGCGCACTTGTCGCTTCATCAAAAATCAAAAGGCGGGGATTGGTAATCAGGGCACGGGCAATGGCGATGCGCTGCTTTTGGCCTCCGGAAAGGGAGCCTCCCCTTTCCGTGACTTCCGTATCATAGCCCTCGGGCAGCTGTGCGATAAACTCATGGGCTCCCGCCATCATGGAGGCCTGCAACACATGCTCCATGGGGGCATCGGGTCTTGGCAGGGCAATGTTGTCCCGGATGGTACCACTGAAAAGAAAATTTTCCTGAAGCACCACACCGATATTGCAGCGCAGCCAGAAGGGGTTTAAGTGGCGGACATCAATATCATCAATGAAAATATTGCCCTCATTGGCGATGTAGAGCCGCTGAAGAAGCTTTGCGAGGGTGCTTTTGCCGCTTCCGCTGCGACCGACGATCCCCAGGCTTTCTCCCGGTGCCATGCGCAGGGAAACCCCGTCCACCACCTGGGTACTGCCCGGTGCATACTGGAAACGGACATTTTCAAAGCGTACGCCTCCCTGTAAGCGGGGCAGGGTGATGGCTTTGTCTGAAGTCTGTTCCAGAGGATGGTTCAGTATATCGCCCAGTCTGTTGACCGAAAGAAGGGCCTGCTGGAACTCATGCCACAGGGTCACCAGGCGCAGCACAGGTCCGGAAAACTGGCCTGCAAACATCTGAAAAGCAATGAGCTGCCCTATGGTCATCTCATGATCCAGAACAGCCCGCACTCCCAGATACAGGATGCTGATGGTCATCAGACGCTGCAAAGCCCCGGCCAGGGCTCCGGAAATATTCCCCATGTTGGCCAGCCTGAAACTGGAGTTCACATAGCGGCCCAGATGATCTTCCCACCGTCGCTGCATTGCCCCCTCTATGGCCAGGGATTTTACGGTCTGCATGCCCGTGACAGATTCCACCAGGTAGGAGCTGGAATGGGCGCCCATCTGAAATTTCTGTTCCAGTCTCCGCCTCAGTTCCGGAGTGATGATCAGGTACAGCAGGGCAATCACAGACACAAAGGCCAGTACCACAAGGGTAAGCTTTACGCTGTAAAGCAGCATCACGGCTACAAAAACAAAGGAGAAAAAAAGATCAATCACCACACTCACGGCCTTGCTGGTGATAAACTCCCGGATGGTGTCCAGCTCCCGGACACGGGCTGCGATAACACCGACCTTTCGCACCTCAAAATACCGGAAGGGAAGCCCCAGAAGATGCCTGAACAGTTTGGCTCCAAGCTTGGCATCCAGCTTGCTGGCGGTATGAATGAAAATATAGTTTCTTGCGATGTTGAGCAAGAGCTCAAAAACGATGATTCCCAGAAAAGCCACGGCCAGCACATCCAGGGTGGTCATGGTTCTGTGCACCAGAACCTTGTCCAGGATCACCTGGGTAAAAAGCGGAGTGACAAGCCCGAAGAGCTGCACCACAAAGGAGCCGATGAACACTTCCGCCATGATGCGTCTGAATCTGAGAATTTCCACAAAAAACCAGCGAAAACCAAAACCATGTGTAGAAGGTGACTTCCGATGGGTGAGAATTATGAAACTATGGTTGCAGGCTTCAAAAGCTTCTATCTCTTCTTCTGTGGTTTTTTTAAGGGCAGGATCAAAGAGGAGTAGTTTTTTGGCATCCGCATCCACTTTCAAAAGTACGGAATAGCTTCCGTCTTCCCTGATGACAATGGTCGGAAGCGGGTAGGAACCGACAAGACGCTTCAGAGTCATTTTTTTGATTTTGGCCCTGAATCCGCATCCTTTGGCTATGCGCAGCAATTCTTCCGGGCTTACCTCCTGCTGTACATCATACTGGCGCATCAAAGCGCGAATATCCACATCCACCCGGTTCAGCCGGGCGACCACTTCAAAGGCGATCAATCCTGAGCTCATAAATCCTTTCCTTGCTTCCAAAAATGAAGACGCAGGATATCCGCCTGACGCCGGATACGCGTCAGTTCCGCATCCAGAAATTCTTCCAGGAGATTCATTTCCCGCTCCAGTGCCGCCGTATAATCCAAAAGCCCTTCCATCCGCATGCGCTCTGTGGCGTCCGTCTGCGTTTCAAGAAGTTCCTGCCTGCGCTGGAGATGCGTCCCTCCCGATTCCTGCAGCAGTGCAATCTGTTCCAGGCCGGATATTTCCCGTTTGAGTTCTGCGATACGCTGGCTGCGCTGTATGGTAAGCCTCTGTATCTGCTCATCCAGTCTTTCCACCTGAATTTTCTTTCTGCCGCCCGAAAAAAATTCCCAGTTCACAACCAGCGTTACGGCAGCATCCCTTTCTGAAAGTTCCCCAAGGGTTTTTCCCGGGCTCTCACGGTCTGCGGCATAAAATCTGTAGTTACCGGAAAGGGCAAGACTTGGCAGCATCTGCCGATGCAGGGCAGACCGCTCTGCCTGTAAGGATGCAAGCTCCGCATCAAAAAGCCTCACCCCCGCAAGATCTTCCACATTGAAATCCCCCTGAATTTTATGGGCCATGAAATTCAGGGGGGCAAACCTGACCTCACCCACCGGATAAGAATCTCCCGTCAGCTCCGAGAGGCGTGCAAGGCTGCGGATTTTTTCGGCCTCCGCATCTTCCTTTCGGGTGGAAGCAACAGCCAGCCGCATGGCAGCTTCCTGCAACTGGAACTGACCGATTTTTCCTGCTTCCAGTAAGCGTTCCGAGGCCCGGAATGCACGCTGGCTGAGCACTGCGATCTCGCTTGTCATCTGTACGCGCTGCTGGGTCTGCAAACCATGGGCAAAGGCATCCAGCACAGAAAGAAAAAGCTGCTGCTGCATTTCTTTATACCGCAACTCAGCGGAACGAATTTTATTCTGCACACCCGCCATACGGTATCTGTGGTCACCAAAATCATAGAGAAGCAGGTTTGCATTCAAACTGAGGGAATTTTGCCAGGTTGAAGAATCGCTGGCGCTTACACCATCACCGATTGCCACAACATTATCCCTTTTATCTAAGGTCCAGAGATGGCCGAAATCGTATCTTAAGGATAAGGTCGGCAGCCACAGGGACCGAATTTCCCTCTGATCAAGGGATCGAAGTCTGATATCGCTTCTGGCAAGCTGAAGGTCCGGGGAATGTGCCTCCGCTTTCTCTAAAAGTTCATCCAGCACAAGCACTGCGGCGAATGCTGGGGAAAAACCACAGACAAAGGGAATCAGACATAGGTAGAAAAGTTTGAATTTTTTTAAGATGCACGCATCAGAAAACATCTTCACAAAGATTCCGTCACCGGCCGGGCAATGCCGACCGGTGATCTGTTAAGGGTTAATTCAATCAGGCCGCAGGCTGCCAGCTGGCTGAAACCATGGTCATGAGGCTCTCGTTGCGACGAACCGCATCCAGGGAATCCAGAGCAATTCCTTCTTTGACCGCATAGGCTGACATCTGCTGAATGATGGCATCAATATCCGATGAGGTGAGATAGGCTCCGTCATCCGTCAGATGCACTTCTTCCACCCTGTAATTGGTATGGGCGAAGTGATTGCTGACTGTCACTTTGTCTGTGCCACTGCCATATCCGATTTCAAGATGATTTCCGTTCCTGAAAAAAGCAACATCAAGAACACCAAGGCCGCCATCAAAAAGAATCCGATCAAATCCAGAAGTTTCCCGGATGACATCCTGCCCGTCCCCCGGACTGAAAAGATAGGTGTCATCTCCATGGCCACCTTCAAGGAAATCGTTCCCCCGGCCGCCGATCAAAATGTCATCCCCGTCTCCGCCGTAGAGGTAGCTGGTACCATCCGCGCCAATGAGGGTGTCGTTGCCGTCTCCGCCGTAGAGGCGATCGTTTTTGCCTGCAATGAGCAGATCATCCCCGGCACCGCCATGGAGGTGGTTGATACCCTCGTCGTGGCCGGTCATGATGTTAACACCGTCGTGGCCGCGGAGGGTCTGATTGCCGGGCAGTGCCTCGCTGTGCAGGGTTTGGGCCGTGACCCAGTCTGTGGCATTGAGCACGGTGCCGTCTGCCAGATGGAACTCACCGACCTGATAGCGGGCTTGGGAGAACCAGTTCTGCATGACCATCTGCCGCTCGCCAAGGAGCATGTGCAGATGGTTGCCATGGCGCTCCAGGCGCGCATCCTCCAGTGATATGCCCTCGCCGAACTCGATGATCCCCAGTCCGTCCCTGCTGTTGTGGTGGAGGGTGACAT
>NZ_VLLC01000015.1 GCF_007830435.1 Desulfobotulus alkaliphilus
TGCAAATAGCCACGGAGCCTTGCAACAGTACGAAGCTGCTGCAATTACAGCATTGGCAGTTCGAAATAAATTGTGCTGAATAATTATACATTTAGAAGCTTATTGAAAAACGGAAAGGATGTCTTTGAAATCTTCCTTTCTCTTTCTGTTTTTTCTGAGTTTTTCCCAGTCTTCCGGAAAAGCCAGTGGTGAAAACTTTGTCTCAAGGCTCAAGTGAAGGTGATGATTGTCCCGGACAAAGGACACAATGCGTATGGGTTCATCAATGACACCCTCATAACGCAGGGTCAGCCGGGACTGGAGATGGCAGTCAAAGGATTCACTCCGGCCTGTGACACTTCGGGTTCCTTTTTCAATGAGCAGCCTTTCCCATGCGGTTTTAAGGGCCAGCATCCTGCCATCCTCGCCGGGCTGCTCCGGAACGCTTACGCTGACAGTGAGTATTTTCCAGTTGTCTGTCCGGTATTCCTCCGGTGCAGGGAACATGCTCAGCCGACTTTCCCCCTGTATACCATTTCTGTTGTCCTGTTCAAGGAGGATGAAAAAGGGACCTGTGCTTTGCCGGGGATAGGGTCTGGCACAGGAGAGGCAGAGGAACAGAAGCAAAATCAGGGAAGAAAAATAAATAAGGGGTGAGTGCAGGGCTTTTTTCATTTTTTTTATTTCCGAGGCTAAAGAAAAAGGATCTTTCGGTCGATGGTGATTGATAACCGCCTTGCAGTCGGGTGTATTTTTGAATGGAGAAGGCTAAAAAAGCAAGAAAATCTTAAGGAACAGGAGCGTGCCATGGGCAAAGGGCTGTTTTCCTGCTCCTGTTCTCTGCATAAAAAAAGTCTGAATAAAAAAGATTGTAGAAAAATAAAACATGCAGCAAAGACATGACATCAATGAACTTGCGGGTAACATTCAGATCAGGAGGGTGCATGGAAAAATCAGAGGCAAAATCATGGGGCATGTATTCAATGGCCGCTTTTCTGCTGGTCATTATGCTGGTGCCTGGTGGCTGTGCCACCCGTAATCAGGTGCTGTGGCATAAAACCGCTGCCGTGCATTCGGCCAATATTGTTCCCGGTGTGGAAGCAGAAGAAGCTGCTGCAAAAATTGTTGTGCGGGTAAGGGGCCAGGGACTGGCACCGGAAGAAGGGTCGCCCGCCAGACGCCGCTACAATGCGGAACGGGCCGCCGTGCTGGATGGTTACAGGCAGCTTTCAGAGAGGATCGCAGGCCTTATTCTGGATGCTTACACCATGTCCGGTGAAGGGGATATGAGCCATGACAGGATTCTTGCGGAAACCCGTGCCTATCTCCGGGGAGCGCAGGTTATGGAGGTGGCCTATGCCGAAGGTATGGCAACGGCGGAAATGCGGGTTTTCCTTGCCCCGAGAACATCCATTTTCCAGTGGGACGGACGCATTGCAAACCGATAGTGCTGTCATGCGGATGCAAGGAAAAATTTCCGCCTGAGTTTATGCGGGATATATTGTCCGGGACAGGGGGCTGTGCTAAGAAAGGGCAGAAAGACCTTAAGGGTCTGTCTGCTTTTTTTGTTTTTAAGCCCGAGGAGGGTCTTTATGCCCCAGACCATGCCGTCATCCGGACTTTCACGAAAGTTTATACTGCTTCTTCTGGTTTTTCTGGCTCTGGCAGAAATGATTGCTTTGGCCGTGGCCTGGAACATGTCAGGTAAAAAATCCTGGCTGCAGGTGCAAAACAGCGAGGGTGCAATTATTTACGAAACAAGGGGAGATACCCTGACCCGCTTTGACCGTTATTATTTTGAGCAGAACTTTGGACCTCTGGAAAATTATCATACCCGGCTTGTGACCCGGGAAATACCTTTTCCCATGACTGCCTGGCTGTTTACCGCCATTGGCGTGCCTGTGGGTCTGGTTCTTTTTATGGCATTTTTCGTGAAAGTATGGCGTTCTCTTTTTTCGGGGAAACCAGAGGATGGTGAAGAAGAAAGCCATCCTGCAAATGAAAGCTGGGGGCGTGTGGTTTCCCGCATGGACAGACCCGGCGTTTTTATGGTAGGCGGGCTGGTTTTTGTTTCTGTGCTGGCCCTCTGGGTACTGCCAGCCCTGCTTTCCCGTGCAGCCCTTTCTGCTTTGGAGCTGGTATTGCGTTTCCGCTGGATATTTGCCGTTCTTTTTACTGGAGTTTTAAGTCTTTGTTTCTGGTTTCTTTATCTGCGCTATCGCCTGGCAGCAAAGGCCATGGATGCAAGGCTGGAGCTGGAGCGGCTGCGTCTTCATCTGGAAATGGAAGCCGGACAGGTTGCGTATAAAGAAGAAAAGACACAGCTTATATCTGACAACGGGCAGGGGAAAGACGTGGACGACAGGATACCCCCTGAGACTGTGGAGCAGCGTGTACAATAGACTGAATTTCAGAATGTGAGGGTCATGGATATCATCACTACCCATAAAAATGCGGATTTCGATGCTGTGGCCTCCATGGTTGCGGCAACCCTTTTGTATCCGGGTGCTGTACCCGTACGGCCCAACGATCTCAATCCCAATGTGAAGGCTTTTTTATCCATTCACAAGGATATCTTTGATACCTATCTCCCCAAAGAAGCAGAACTTGATAAGGTCCGGCGTCTCATTGTGGTGGATACGGGATCATGGGCAAGGCTGGACGGGCATCTGCGCAGACTGCAGAAGAATAAGGATCTGGAACTCATCCTCTGGGATCATCACCCGGAAGGCGATATGCAGGCCCAGTGGACCTGCAGGGAATTCATGGGTGCCACTGTAACTCTTCTGGTCAGACGTCTCCGGGAGCAGGGTATGCGCCTGACACCCATGCAGGCCACCCTCTTTCTGCTGGGGCTTTATGAGGACACGGGGAATTTAAGCTTCAGCTCCACCAAATCCGAGGATGCTTTGGCTGCGGCCTATCTTCTGGAAAACCGGGCAGATCTGAATGTTCTTTCCACCTTTCTGCGGCCTGTTTACGGAGAGCGGCAAAAGGAAATACTTTTTGATATGATACAGGCCGGAGAGTCCGCCAAGGTGGATGTGAAGGGCCACCGCATTGCCGTCAGCCGCATGGTTATAGAAGGGCATGTGGGCAATCTCTCCGTTGTTATCAATATGTACAGGGAGATCATGAATGTGGATGCCGCCTTCGGGGTGTTCACGGATCTTGAGCGCCAGCGTACCTTTGTCATTGGCCGCAGCAAAACCGAAGATCTGAACGTAGGTTCCATCATGCGAAGCCTTGGCGGCGGCGGCCATCCTGCCGCAGGCTCGGCTATGCTGGATATGGTCAATCCCGATGCTGTGGTGGATCAGATCATGACCCTGCTGGAAGGGAATCAGCAGAGTTCCGTTCAGTTAAGTGATCTTATGAGTTACCCTGTTACAACCGTTGAAGCCAGTATGCCCATGGAAAGGGTCTGGGAAGTGCTGGAGGAAAAGGGATGCACAGGACTTCCTGTGGTGGAGGATGGGGTCCTGACCGGTGTTATTTCCCGCCGTGATTTCAGAAAAATAAGAAAAGAGGCCCAGAAGAAGTCCCCTGTGAAAGCTTTCATGAGCCGCAATATTATTACCATAGATCCGGAAAAAAGTCCCATGGAAGCAGCCAAGGTCATGGTGAAGCATGACATTGGCCGCTTGCCCGTAATCCGGGATGGTAAAATTATCGGCATTGTTTCCCGCTCCGATGCCATGCGCTATTTTTATGATCTGCTTCCGGACTGACGGCTTTTTTGCTATCGGATTCAGCTGATGAAAAAGGCCGATGCTATCCTCCCTGGCTCCCCTGGGCATTATTCTGTCATAGCAGGAACCATATGCATTTTACCCGTTGATGCCGGGAATAAGCAGTTTCGGCGGGTATCTTGCCGTTCTTTCAAGCCTGCTGGGGCCAGAATAACCCTGATAAAATTTTGGGATATTCTGGCTTCAAAGCTTTTTTGGGTTTATGGGTGGACATTTTTTTAAGTCCTTGGCCTTTCATAGGGGAACCTAATCAGTCTAAGGCCTTCAGATAAAAAAAGTTACTATTTCGAGATCTGTTGTGGTATCCCCCCCGATAGGTGTGAGGGACAAACCACGAACTATCCTTATTTGTTATCCTTTAATTGTTTCCAACTTCTTTATGAGATCTGTTCTGGAAGGGGAACCAATGCTTCCAAATCCGAAAGGTCCTCCTTTACCATTTTCCTTGCCATGTTTTAGAAGCCATATAACATGGTCGGGATCAGAGTATTTTTCGAACCACTTTAAAGCCTTCTCTTTGGTTAACCTGCATGCGTTTGCAAGAATATGCTCTAAATTTTGCCCGTCTTTATCTACCCACCAAATATCACGTCTCCATCGCTCGGGATGACACCAACTGAATCCTTTTAGTTTCATAGGGTGTTTCTGGCGAAAGTCACGCAAGATTTGACCTCGAATATTGGATTCGTATTCTTTGGGCTTGATGATAATATTCTGCAAGTTGAAAAATACGCCGATGTTTAATGAGAAAGAGGCTGTATTGCTATTGAAATAGGCGGCATTTTGTGAATTTAAAAAATCTATGTGAAATATTCCAACTACCCTGTCTTTTCTGTAATAAAAAGTCGGTGCCTTGTCCACTTCAAAGCCCATCGAAGAACAGCACTCCGATATGTTGCTGGTAATTTCTTTTTTCAGTTGTGATATTGTCATATACCCTTGATACTTCTGAGTAACCTAGATTTAGTTTTTTTAATTCAATAACTTAGAAAATGGTCCATTATCAATCACTGATCGAAATGAGTTTGAATCCGGCACAAGTTACTCTACGACAAGATGCCCTAACAAGGCGTGAGCTGCTCTTTAGAGAATAGAACGGGGCTTCATCAGGTGTATTTTCCCACAACCCGCTTCCATTTCTCCTGAATACTGTGGATCAGGGAGTAGAGAACCGGCACCACAACCAGGGTGAGGAAGGTGGACACCATCAGGCCAAAGATTACCACAATGGCCATGGACCGCCACCATTGGGAAGACTCGCTGACAAGAGACAGGCTTAGGTTTCTGAAGTCATAGGAGATGCCCGTTACCATGGGAGTGAGTCCTAGAATGGTGGTGATGGCCGTCAGCAGCACGGGCCGCAGACGGGTGGCGCCACCGGCAATCACCGCATCCCGGACAGCATAGCCCTTTTCTTTAAGCCGGTTGATGTAGTCTATGAGAACAATGGCGTTGTTCACCACCACACCCGCCAGAGAGATCACCCCCACACCACTCATGATGATCCCGAAGGGAAGATTCAAAACCGTAAGCCCCAGAAAAACCCCCCCCAGAGAAAGAATGACCGAAGTCATGATCATCACCGGCTGGGTTACGGAGTTGAAAAGGCTGACAAGGATGAGGAAGATAAAGAGCAGGGTGGCCAGAAAGGCATTGGAGAGAAATTTCTGGGATTCCTGCTGCTCTTCTTCCTCGCCGGTGAACCGGTAGCTGTATCCATGGGGCATGGGCACTTCCTTCATCAGTCTTTCCGCATAGAGCCGTGCCGTGGCACCGGGCATTCTGCTTTCGTCCACCTCGGCCTTCACCGTTACCACGCGCTCGTGGTTGATGCGGACAATATTGCCCATGGTGCCGGCATAGTGAAATTCTGCCAGTGTACTCAGGGGAACCAGTTGCCCGGACGGTGCTGCGATCATGAGTTTCTTTAAAACCTCGCTGCCCTTTCTGTCCTTTTCGGGCAGGCGCACGGTGATGTCAAAATCCTCATCTCCCTCCCGGTAGGTGGACACCTCCATTCCGTTATAGGCGGTTTTCAGGGCAGACCCGATGGAGGCTGTGGAAAGGCCGAAAAGGGCGGCCTTCTGCCGGTCGATGCGGACTTCTATGGAGGGGATGGATTCGATGTAGTCGTTTTCCACATCCCGCACATGGGGTACTTTTCTTATGAGATCTTCCACCTGACGGGCAAGGGACCCCAGCATCCTGAAATCATCTCCGGTGATTTCTATATTGATGGGTGGACCTGTGGGCGGGCCTTCATCCTGTTCCTGCACGGTGATGTAAGCACCGGGAATATGCTTTACCCGCTCCCGTATGGCTTCCATGGTTTGGGGAGAGGGGGTTTTCCGTTCTTCCAGATCAATGAACTGAATGCCGATGTGGTTCGGGCTGGTGCCGCCGAACATGGACAGGGAAGGGCCCGATACGGCCTTTGCATAGATGTGTTCGATGTTGTCAAAATCGCTGGGTCCGGAAAAGCTTTTTCCCGTGCGGGTGGTATGGGTGAGGGGAGCCAGGACGCTGGCATAGCCTTCATCGCTAATGGGGCCAAGAATTTTTTCACTGCTGAATTCTTTGCGGGCAATGGCCATTTCCGCCCTTTTTATCACATGGTCGATGTATTCCAGATCCGCACCTTCGGGCATGCGGAAGTTGACATAAATGTTTCTGGGATCCACCGAAGGAAAAAATTCCACGGGCCTTTCAAGGCCTACCCGGAGCAGCCAGAAAAAGAAGAGAAAGGCCAGCACCATGAAGGCGGTGAGAATCATGGTGATACGATTGTCCAGCGCAATTTCCATAAGACCCCGATAGGTTTTGAGAATGGGGCCCCGGATGCGGACGGGTTCCTCGCCCCCTTCGGGGATGGATACCCCATTGAGCTTGCCGTTTTCGGGGGTTTCTTTTCTGCCCTTTACCCGCATGAAAAAGGATGCCAGCGCCGGATTGATCACAAGGGCCACAAAAAGACTGGAAGAAAGGGTGATGATCAGGGTCTGGGGGAGGTATTTCATGAATTCTCCCATGACACCGGGCCAGAAAAGAAGGGGCATGAAAGCGGCAAGGGTGGTGAGGGTGGCTCCGATGATGGGCCAGGCCACTTCGGCGCTGGCCCGGATGGCGGCCTGAAAGCGGGGAACCCCCTGTTCCATGAAACGGTAGATGTTTTCTATGATCACGATGGTATTGTCCACCATCATCCCCAGTGCAAGGGTGAGGCTGAAAAGCACCACCATATTCAGGGTAATGCCCAGAGCATAGAGAACGGTAAAGGTGATGAGCATGGAAAAGGGGACGGCCATGGCAACAAGAAGGGCATTGCGTCCGCCAAGGGCAAAGAAAAGGACCACCACCACCAGCACCAGACCGGAGAGGATGTTATTTTCGAGGTCTGCCACCATGGAGCGGATGTCCTTGGCCGCATCCATGGTCTTGATGATTTCCGTACCTTCAGGCCATGACCGGCTTTCCCTTTCAATGAGCCGGTCGATTTCATCGGTAATCCCGATAATGTTTTCTCCGGAACGTTTTTTTACGGAAATATTCACAGAAGGCCTGCCGTCAATCCGGGAACGGCTGGTTTCTTCCTTGAAACCGTCAGTGACCTTTGCAACATCCTTTAAATAGATGGGACGGTTTTCCTGGGTGGCCACCACCAGCATGAGGATTTCTTCGGGGGTGCTGAATTCTCCGGGAACCTGAATCTGATACCGTCCATGGCCAAGGGTGATGGCACCGCCGGAAGTGTTGATGTTTTCTCTGGCAACGGCATCCTGAAAGGCGGTGATGGGTATGCGGTAATAGGCCAGCCTGTCCGGGTCCATCTCAATGACAATTTCCCGTTCCAGTCCGCCGGTGATATCCACCTCAAGAATACCGGGAATGGTTTCTATGGCATCCTTGAGGTCATCGGCAATTTCCTTTAAGCGGGCAATTCCCGATGTTCCGGAAAGGGAAAAAACCACGATGGGAAATTCCGAAAAATTCACCTCAAAAACCGCCGGATCATCCTCAAGGTCCGTTGGCAGTTCGCCCTTGGCCTCGTCCACCTTGTTGCGTACATCCTGCAGGGCAACGTTGATATCCGTATTGGGAAGAAATTCAATGTTGATCTGGGAGAGACCCTCGGAGCTGATGGATGTAACCTTTTTGACGCCTTTCATACCCCGGAGCTTTTTTTCAATGGGTATGGTAATGCTGGTTTCAATGTCTGAGGCGGCCACCCCTTTGTAGGGTGTGGAAACAAAGACATAGGGTATGGAAATATCCGGTGTGCTTTCCCTGGGCAGGGTATTGTAGCTGTAGCTGCCGAAAATCAGCAGCAGGCAAACAAGCACCATTATTGTGGTGCGTTTTTTGACGGCAGTTCTCGGTACGATCATGGATCAGAGTTCCCCGATATCATTGATTTCTTTAATGATGTTGAGCGGCTGGCCTTCTCTGAGATCCCTCTGGCCGACCACAACCACCCTTTCCCCTTTGGTGAGACCGGAAAGAATCTCCACCTGCCACCCCTCCTGCATACCCAGAGTGACTTCCCTCTTTTCAGCCCTTCCCTCCTTTTCCACAAAGACAGAATGGACATCACGGGATGAAAGAACCGCATAGATGGGCAGTGTCAGGGCCATGGGCTTGCTCTGTTTGACAATGTCCACCCTTGCAAACATGTCCGGAAGAATGATTTCTTCGGGATTGTCAATGCGGATTTCAAGATCGTACAGCCTTGCCATGCCATCTGCGGATCTGGAAAAACGGTGCAGGGTGCCTGTGAAGGTGCGGCCTTCCAGGGCATTGATACGAACGCTGAAGGTGTCCACCCTGCGGACGGCATGGATATCGGATTCGGGAACTCCCACGGTGACTTTGACAGGGTTGAGCTGGAGGATTTCAGCCACAGGATCACCCACGGAGACAAACTGGCCGGGTTCTGCCAGCATGCGGTTAAGAACGCCATCCATACCGGCTTCTATAAGGCAGCGGTCCAGTTGTAGTCTGGCCGTTTCCATGGCAGAGCGGGTCCGTTCCAGTTCCGCAACGGCCGTATCCAGAAGGGATCTGCTGGCAAGTTTTTCGTCATACATTTCCCTAAGGCGGCTGTGGGATGCTCTGGCCGTTTCAAAGGCAGCGCTGGCCGCATTGTAGCTGTTGCGGTAGTCCCGTTCATCCAGACGGTAGAGGGCTGTTCCTGCCCGAATATAACTGCCTTCCTCTGCCAGCCGGTCAGCAACCTTTCCGGCAACCTCCGCACTGACGGTAAGACGCACCCAGGGGCTGATGATGCCGGGCAGGTTGATGCGTTCACTGATTTTGGAGGGTTGAAGAACGAGAACCACCACATTGGTTCCCCTTTCTTCCTGGGCAGATGCCGTGCTGCGTTCTTCGGCCAGCCTTTCCCCCTTGCGGGATACGGCCATGGCCATAACCGCCACAAGGATGATCATCAGCAACAGCACAAGGACGGGCATCCTTTTAAACCATGGGCTCTTGAACGGGGTGTTTTCTTCGGGCATATTCATGGGCTCATCACAGTGTCAGGGTTATGGTTTTTTTTGTCTTTGACGGTGTTTTTCAGTCTTCCCGTGGCATAATCCAGTGCCAGACGGGCCAGATGGGTGTCCAGACGGATTGTGGCAAGGCTGCTCTGGGCGGTCAGCATGAGACTGTTGGCATCCATGAGGTCCACAATGTTGGCAAGGCCCACTTCAAACTGGCGGCTGACCGCCTGATAATTTTCCGTGGCAAAGAGCAGCTGATCTTCAAGGGCCTGCAGGCTGCCAAGGGCTTTTTCAAGGCCGTGCCAGGCTCGCCTGACTTCCAGAGTAATATCCCTCACAAGCTGATGATACTGGAAAAGAGCCATGCGCTTTTCCGCTTCCGCTTCCCGGATGCGGGCAGGGACAAGACCGCCTGTGTACAGGGGAAGGGCCAGCTCAAGCCCTAAGGAAAGGGAGTTTGTGTCGTTGTACTCCGAAGGCGAAGGGCGGGTATCCTGATACCGGGCAGACCATGAAAGGGTCGGCCAGAGCCCCCCCTTTTCAATGCGGATTTTATCCTCAGCCATCTCCAGACTGAGTTTCAGGGATTGTATTTCAGGCCTTGTATCCAGTGCTTTTGCAACAAGATCATCAAGGTTTTCCTCTGGGCGGTACGCCTGAAGGGCCGGAGGGGGCACGAGGCGGAAATCCGGCGGCAGACCGATAAGGGCCATGAGCATGGACCGCTGATCCGCAAGGTTTTCCATGGCAGCATTGTGGCGGCTTCTGGCTCCGGAAAGGGCCGCCTGGGTGCGCAGCAGGTCCGGCCTTGTGGTATCGCTGAGGCGAAGCCTTGTGCGGACTTCCTCCAGATGGCGCTCAAGCCTGAGGATTTCTGCCGCCTCAATGCGGATTTCTTCTTCCGCACGGATCAGCTGATAAAAACGGCTGCCCACTTCCAGAAGGTAGGCCGTGGTAATGGCCTGAAGATTCCGGTCAGACTGGTCAATGGCTTTTTTGCTCATCTGAAGGGCCGTCCATTCTTTCCCGTTCAGGGTGATGCTCTGCCCAAGGCGCAGCCCGAAGGTATTCAGGCGGTCCGGGTCCGTATGCCCGGGGTCGGGATAATAGCTGTGTCCGGCAAAGGCTTCCACATGGGGTCGCATGGCGGATCTGGCCTGATCCTGTACGGCCCTTGCCATATGGATGGACTCCCTTGCCATGTGGATGCGGTCGGCTTCCTGCACAGCCATGGCATAGAGTTCATCGAGATGGAAAGAATGATGCTGCAAGGGTTTTGTCTCCGCATGCAGGGCAGGGGAGACAAAGAGAAAGATGAGTACTGAAACCATGGATAAAAATGCTGCAAAGGGGCACTTTACCCTGACATAAAAAGAATCTGGCATCAGAGAGGCAGCGTTTTTTTTGAAAAAATACAGACAGTCTGCCGCATGTCTCTTGTCCGGTTTTCTGGCTGAGCAGGAAGGTATTTTTTGCATGGATAGGGTTGATTCTTTCTTTTAAAGATTTGATAAAAATACTTATCAATGGTAGACATTTACATCTTTAGCCCTTGTCTGGTTTTTAAGAAAAAACGGATTTCCACAGCCTGAACCCCGGTCTTTGTACGGGGCATTCGGATGAAAAGCGTTTCCTGTTTTGCTTTACATGTTTCCATCCTTGCTTTTTTGTATGGGATTTTTTTACAGTATCTTCACTGCTCTGCTGGATATATAAAGGATGGTACTCTGGCTGTCTGTCTGAAATCTGTGAAAATTTGTAACAGAACGTGCAAAAGAGGGCCTTTTTTGGAGATAGATACCCTAATAATGGGGCGGTGGGTCATTGATCACACCCTGCCCGCTATTGTCTGTCAGAGACTGTAACCGACGGTCCAGCAGCTTGTAAAGATAGTGAAGGTGGTCAATCTCTTTTTGTTGGCCAAAGACCACATCACTGAGTTCCTGAATCAGTTTTTCCTGATACGCCAGCCGTGTTTCCAGTGCGATGATATCTTCTGTATTCATTGATCATTGCTCCTGTTTAATCGAATATCATTCTGTCCGGATTTTATGGTATGCTTTTTTCAAAGGACTTTACATCCCTCCGTGGTCTGTACGCTTTTACCTAATTATTAAGGTAGGGGCCGGAAAAAAGCCCCGGCCCCTGCTTGCAAAGAGACAGAGGATTGTGTAACCAAGTGATACAGAAGTCAAGCCTCAGAGGCTCCCTTTCCCCATGACTCCCATACTAACGATTGAACGATAAAGGTTTTTTCTTATGATACTGGAAGATAAATCCTGGCTGGCACGCCTGCTCCATCCCAACGCACTGACGCTTTACAGGGTGGCATCGGTTCCCCTTCTGGTGGTTCTTATGCTGAGTCCCAGCCGCTGGGCTGCTTTTTTTGCAGCACTGGTTTTTTCCCTTGCGGCCATTACGGACTTTCTGGATGGTTTTATGGCCCGCCGCATGGGACTGATTTCCCAGTTCGGCAAGATCATGGACCCCCTTGCGGATAAACTTCTCATATCCAGTGCCTTTATCATGCTGGTGAGCCTTGGACGCGTGGAAGGGTGGATTGTCTGTCTGATCATCGGCAGGGAGCTTGCCATTACAGGGCTTCGGAGTATTTTGGCCTCCAGTGGTTCGGATGTGGCTGCCACAAATCTGGCCAAATGGAAAACGGGCTTTCAGATTGGTGCCCTGATTCCGCTTCTTCTCCATTATCCTTACTTCGGATTGAATTTTCATTTGGCAGGAACCTGGGTTCTGTGGGTGGCTCTGGTGCTGACCGTATGGTCCGGCGTGGACTATGTGGTCCGTGCCCGGAAGCTTATTTTTTAAAAAAGATCTTCTTTTTTGGAAAGTGTGTGTTTTTTCAATTGACATCCAGACCGGGATTTCCTAAATACAGTCCCGTTCTCACTGAGCGGGAATAACTCAGTGGTAGAGTGCAACCTTGCCAAGGTTGAAGTCGCGGGTTCAAATCCCGTTTCCCGCTCCATTAATTTTAATTGTTTTTTGTTTTACCCCCCCTTATGCGGGAATAACTCAGTGGTAGAGTGCAACCTTGCCAAGGTTGAAGTCGCGGGTTCAAATCCCGTTTCCCGCTCCATATTTTTTGGCGGCATAGCCAAGTGGTAAGGCAGAGGCCTGCAAAGCCTTTATTCCCCGGTTCAAATCCGGGTGCCGCCTCCAAAAAACATGAATAAAGATCAGCTCCGGCTGGTCTTTTTTTGTTTTATGGATCTGATGCTATACGGAGGTGAGAAGTGAAGAATCAGAGGCTGCCAAAGGGGAAGGGCATGGTCTGTGCCGTGGGTGTGCTGGTCTTCAGAATTCACGGTTGCCGTTCCCTCAAGGAAAAAAGGGGAGCCATCCGTCCTGTCATCTCAAAGCTAAAAAATCATTTTAATGCGGCCATTGCAGAAGTTGCCTCCCAGGATATCTACCAGCGTGCGGAGATCGGTTTTTCTCTGGTGGGTAACGAAACAGGCCATGTAAATGCCATGGCGGACAGTCTCATGGGCATGGCGGATTCCTTTGCCGGTGTGGAACTTGTGGACTCGGATTTTGAGATTTTTCACTACAGTGAATTCTGATTCCTGATTAAAAGAAAATATCTGTTTTCTTTTGGGAAAGATTTGACTTTCATCGCTGTCTGTGTTCCTTATCAATGGTTTTATGCTGGGGCTTCATGTCGGTCCGTGTAAAAAAACGTTGTTTTTTTAACGAAATCGGGCCTGGCATGTGTTTGACCTTTGTAAAGGATAATAAGATCTGATGTCATGGCTGAAAAAGAATGTAAAAGGCTGGGGCGTTCCGGCAGCGGCTTTTTTACTGATGGTTCTGGTCGCAGCGGTTTCGGTTTTACGCATGGCCGGACATATGGAAGAGGAATTTCGGGAAGATGCCCTGCGTATGGCAAGGGTGATTGCCCACCTGCTTCCGGCAGATCCCGGTGGTTCAGGGGATATGCGTACCCTTATGACAGCCCTTGTGGATGAAGACCCCAGAATTCTTGGCATGCGTCTCTATGGTAAAAAAGGAGATGAGGTCTGGATTGTGGCGGATGCGGCACCCAGTATGCCCTGGATTTCTGAACAGTTTTTCCTGTTTTCCCCTGAAAAAAAATATCATCTTGCAGATTTAGGGCCTTTAGCCAGCGTCTCCGGTCTTCTCCAGATTACCACCCCCCTTTCCGAATCCCTTCAGCTGGCTTTGTTCATTGCAGAGCATCCCGGAGCCGGTCTTCCCTTTACCCTTTTGTTTGTGGGAATCTCCCTTGGTCTCTTTGTTATCCTCATTGTTTATTTTGTCTGGCAGTCCGTATGGATGCGGGGTGAGCTGAAAGCCCGCAGAAATGCCGAGATTGCCCTGTCTAGGAAGTCCCGCATTGATGAAATTTTTGCCCGCTACTCAAGGTCTTTGATTTTATCTGAAAATATGACGGAAGCCACGCTCTATGTACTGGAAGCCGCCCATGAACTGACGGGCAGCCGTGTCGGTTATGCGGGCTATATGGATCCCCTTACGGGGCATCTGATCTGCCCTGCGGGTTCCGGGCAGCTGAATACCAACAGGGTTCTGCATGCGGAACCCCTTGAGCTGGAACATTTTTCAGGGGTATGGGGAGAAGTACTGCGTCACGGTCATCCGGTCTATGCAAGTGTGGATGGTGGCAGAAATCTTTCCATTCCCACCCGTGATGGTCAGATGTCCGTCAGCTACCTGCTTTCCGTCCCTGCCATGGCAGGGGATCAGCTGGTGGGGCAGATTACCCTTGGAGACGGTTATCATCCCTACACGAACACGGATCTGCGGGTGCTGGAAAAACTGGCGGATCTTTTTTCCCTTGCCATCCGCAAAATGCTGGCCATGGATGCTTTAAAGGAAAGCGAAAGCCGTTTCCGTGTTGCCTTTAAAACCATTCCCGATGCCCTTATTATGACCCGTTTCTCGGATCATACCCTGGTGGATGTGAATGATGGCTTTGTTAAAATGAGCGGCTTCAGGGCAGAGGAAGTGCGTGGAAGAACTGCGGTGGATTTGCGTTTGTGGGTGGATCTTGCGGAAAGGGATACCTTTTTTGAGCGCATACGCAGTGAAGGGGTAGTGGAAAATTTTGAGGCCCGTTTCCGGGTAAAGGACGGCAGAACCATTCATGCGCTGATGTCGGCTTCCAGAACCCTGCTCCATGGGTGCCCCCATATCCTGTCCGTTATCAGAGGTGTGGATCATATCCGGGAGGCAGAGCATCAGCTTCGGAAAGAGCGTTCTTTTCTGTCCAAGGTGGTGGAAACCAGTCCCTCCGGGATCCTTGCAGCCAATGCGGATGGCCGAATCGTTTTTGCCAATCAGAAGGCTGCCGAAATCCTTGGGATGGAAGTTTCTGCCATTATGAAGCGGACTCTCTTTGATGAGGTATGGGAGGTGACGGACCATGACCTGAAACCCCTGCCTGTGGAAAAAACCATCTTTTATCTGGCCAGAGAAAGCCGGAAGCCCCTTAGCAACGTCTGTCATGCAGTAAAGGGCGGCCATGGCAGACGTGTGTATCTCTCGGTCAATGCGGCATCCCTTTGGCTGGAGGATGGTTCTCTGGACATGGTTGTCGTTGGGCTGGACAATATTTCAGAGCAGGTAAAAGGAGAGCGTTCCCTTCTGGAGACAAGGGGGCGACTGCACAGCCTCCTGGCCAGTCTTCCCGTGATACTCTGGGCCATTGACGGTGAAGGACGCATCACCTTTTTTGAAGGCAAGGGAACCCAGTCCCTTGTGATGCCCGAAGGAGGGCTGGTTGGCGTACAGGTAAGGGAGCGGTATGCCGGAGTGCCCCTGATGCTCCGAAACATTGAAAAGGTGCTGGGCGGGGAAAGCGTTTCCATCACCGTACAGATCCGGGGAAGGTATTTTGAGCTCACAGGCGTTCCACTCTGGGATGCTTCAGGCAATGTAACGGGTGCTTCGGGTGTGGCTACGGATGTGACAGAGCGTATCCGGGCCGAGGTGGACCGCATCCGGCTTTCCGCAGCCATCGAACAGGTGGCGGAGAGTATTTTGGTCACGGACAGGCAGGCCAGCATACTCTATGTGAATCCGGCCTTTGAAAAAATTACTGGCTGGCATAAAGATGAAGTTCTGGGAAAAACCCCTGCCATTCTGAGCAGTGGCTATCATGGGAAAAGTTTTTACGAGGAAATGTGGCAGACCCTTCTTTCGGGCAGGGTCTGGCAGGGCTATATCACCAACCGAAAAAAAGACGGTTCCTGCTACGATGAAGAGGTGAGTATTTCACCCATTCTGGACAATACGGGCAGTATTATTAATTTTGTTGCCGTCAAGCGGGACGTGAGTCTGGAGCGCAGCCTTGAAAGGCAGCTCCGTCAGGCCCAGAAAATGGAAGCCATCGGAACCCTTGCCGGGGGCATTGCCCACGATTTCAATAATATTCTTTTTCCCATTATCGGTTTTACGGAGCTTGCTCTGGAGAGTCTTCCCCAAAGCCGGATAGAAAAAAAATACTTAAAAAGTATTCTGACTGCCGCCCACAGGGCAAGGGAGCTGGTATGGCAGATTCTTACCTTCAGCCGCAGGAATGATGAAAAGGAACGCAGCAGTGTTTACGTGCACTCTGTTGCGAAAGAAGCCTTGAAACTTCTGCGGGCTTCCATTCCATCCACCATTGAAATCCGCCATGACATTGAAAGTGGTGATGCAAGGGTTGTGGCGGACCCTACCCAGATCCATCAGGTGGTTATGAATCTGTGTACCAACGCTTACCATGCCATGGAAGCCGGGGGTATCCTGACGGTGGAGCTGCATACCCTGAATCTTGCAGAAGACAGGGCTGCGGATCTGCATCCGGGTATCCGGCCGGGCATCTGGCAGCTGCTTTCCGTTCAGGATACGGGCTCTGGTATTGATTCTGCTACCATGGAAAGAATTTTTGATCCCTATTTCACCACCAAAGAACAGGGTAAGGGAACAGGGCTGGGGCTGGCAACGGTCCATGGTATTGTCACGGGCTGCGGAGGTGATATTCTTGTCCGGAGTACGCCGGGAAAGGGCACGGCTTTTCTTGTGTATCTGCCGGTGGCCGCAAAGGATGAGGATCTGCGTTCTGCGGATGATCATGAGGCTGTTATCGGTGGCAAGGGGCATGTGCTTCTGGTGGATGATGAGACCCTGATTGTGGAAATGCTTCAGGATACCCTGACAGGTCTGGGCTACGAGGTCACAGGATGCTGGTCCAGCACCGAAGCCCTTGACATCTTCCGACGCATGCCGGAGAACTACGATCTTCTCATCACGGATCAGACCATGCCGGTAATGACGGGTACGGTTCTGGCTGCTGAAATGCAGAAAATAAGGAAGGGCTTTCCCGTGATTCTCTGTTCCGGCTTCAGTGAGACCCTTGATAAGGAAGTTCTCCGCAAAAGCGGTATTGTGGACTGTGTAATGAAGCCCGTCATACGCAAAGACATTGCAAAGGCCGTCCATATGGCCCTGCATGGGAGCTGAAGTATAATAATATGCCGATGCACCGGGGAGGATGCATCGGCATACGACTTCCGGCGGGGGCGTTGTCGGAAGCCATGATATGAAGCCGGGGAAAAACCCCCGGCTTTTTTTATGGGTCTTAACCGCCGAATCCGGCATCTTCCATGGCAACGGCAGCACCGTCCATGACCTGAATGGCGGTGAGCCTGCCTGCGGTGATGGGGAGCTGGGTGTTGATGAAGAAACGGGCCGTGGTTACCTGGCCGTTATAGAAGGCATCGTCTTTTTTCTTCTGCCCGATTTTGGGAGCAGCGATGGCAGCCCTCCACAGAAGCATCCATGCCATGCAGAGATCACCGGTGGACTCCAGGAAAGGATGGCTGAAGGCAAAGGCATCCAGCACCTTGTCACTGCCTGCGGCCTTGCCCAGAATGGCAGCGGTTTCAGTATAGGTGTTGAAGAGTTTTTCAAGGTTTTCAGCCAAAGGTTTTACGGCTTCAATTCCTTTGGCCATGTCAATGGTTTTACGGATTTCCTCAAGGAAGGCCATGAAGGCAGCGCCTTTTTTCATGCCCATTTTACGGCCAATGAGGTCAATGGACTGGATGCCGTTGGTTCCTTCGTAAATCTGGAAAATACGGCAGTCACGTAGAAGCTGGGCCACAGGATACTCTTCGATGTAACCATAGCCGCCATAGACCTGTACGCCGTGGGAGCATACTTCAAAGGCCTTGTCTGTGATGTATCCTTTGATGATGGGGGTGAGGACTTCCTCAAGGTTGCGGAGACGCTCTTTTTCTTCGGGGCTGTCGCTGAGCTTGTGCCTGTCCTGTACCATGCCGTTGAAATAGATCAGGCTGCGCATACCATCCACCATGCTCTTCATGATCATGAGCTGCCGACGTACATCCGGGTGGCGTATAATGGCAGCAGGGCCTGCTTCCGGAGGATCGGTCATGTGCTTGGTCTGTATGCGCTGACGGGCATAATCCAGGGCATACATATAGGAGGCCGTGGCATTGGCAAAACCCTGAAGGCCCACCATCTGACGGGCTTCGTTCATCATCTGGAACATGGCAGCCATGCCCTTGTTTTCTTCACCGATGAGGGTGCCGATGCATTCACCCTTGCCGCCCAGGGTGAGGGAACAGGTAGCATTGCCGTGAAGGCCCATTTTATGCTCAATCCCGGTACAGACCACGTCGTTGAATTCTCCCGGACTGCCATCCGGTTTGATGCGGTATTTGGGTACAAGGAAAAGGGAAATACCGCGGGTGCCAGCGGGAGCGCCTTCGATGCGGGCAAGGGTGGGGTGAATGATGTTTTCCACCATGTCCTGCTCGCCACCGGAGATGAAGATTTTGGAGCCGGTGATGGAATAGGTGCCATCGGGATTACGCTTGGCTACGGATGTCAGGGCACCAACATCGGAACCGGCTTCGGGTTCCGTAAGAAGCATGGTACCGGCCCACTTGCCCGAATACATGTTTTTAAGAACCTGATCCTTCTGCTCCTTTGTACCGAAGCTTTCCACAAGCCTGGCTGCACCGTGGGTCAGCATGTTAAAAAGCATAAAGGAGTTGCAGGCACCATAAAAATATTCATTGGCAGCAAGGCCCACGGAGGTGGGCATTCCCTGACCTCCCCACTCGGGAGAGTCACTCATGGCCAACCACTGACCATCACAATAGGTTTTGTAGACTTTATGGTAAGGTTCAGGAACTTTGACTTCGCCTGCATCGAATACACAGCCGGGGCTGTCACTGATTTTCTGCAGGGGAAGAATTTCTTTGATGGCCAGATTCCTGGCCTCTGTGATAATGAGATCAACGGTTTTTCGGTTAAATTCAGAAAAGCGATCATTTTTTGCAAGTTCTGCAACTTCAAACTGCTCATGGAGAACAAAATCTACATCGCGGCGGTCGGCAATCAGTTGGGCCATCTGGAGTCTCCTTTTGGGGATTTTGGTGAAAGGTTTACGTTCCTTATGACACGGATCATCATTATAAATTGCATGATGGTGCTGACTTTTATTATGCCCTTCAGGCCGGACAGGGGAAATCTGGCTTCCGGATTCCTGTCCTGATAGTATTTTCCCATCCTGAATACGGCTCTCTTAGTACGGGGAAGATAAGAATTTTCTGATCAAACGATGACTCAGACCTAAAACCATGTTTTTGATTTTTTTGCAATGCCTGTATCCATCTTCTGGATAATCTGACTTTTGGTGAAAAAAATATTTTCTTGTTTTTCAAGCGGTTTTCAGCTGAAGGTTTGGACTCTGAATTTTATGCTTCCTGTCCCCTGCACGCCAGATTCCCATCTTTTGTGCTTCTTCAACCAGTTCGTCACGAAAATCCGGGTGAGCAATGGAAATCAGGGCTTCTGCCCTTTCCCATGTGGATTTTCCCTTGAGGTTGACCTTGCCGTATTCCGTGACCACCCAATGGGATACCGTGCGGGGAACCGTGATAATGGAGCCCGGTGTGAAGGTGGGACGGATACGTGAAACCAGTTGTCCGTCCTTTCCTTTTGTGGTGGAGGAAAGGCAGATAAAACTTTTGCCGCCGGGAGCATGGTATGCGCCGAAGGTGTAGTCAAACTGCCCGCCGGTTCCGGATATGTGGCGGGGTCCTGAAGATTCACTGGAAACCTGTCCGAAAAGGTCCACTTCCACGGCATTGTTGATGGCAACCATGTTTTCATTCATGGAAATATTAGAGGGTTTGTTGACAAAATCCACGGAATAGCTGGCACAGAAGGGATTTCTGTCGAGGAAATCATAGAGTTTCCGGGAGCCAAGGGCAAAGGTATAGGCCATTTTACCGGGGCAGTATCTCGTGAATTTACAGGTGATGCGTCCGGCCTCAAACATATCCACAAAGGAGTCTGCCAGCATTTCCGTATGAACCCCCAGATCCTTAAGATCCGATTCAGCAATCATTTTACCCACGGCATTGGGCATACCGCCGATACCCAGCTGAATGCAGGAGCCATCCCGAATTTCTTCCATAATGAGTCTGGCTATGCGGGTGTCTATTTCCGAAGGCGTGGAAGAGGGAAGCTGGAAAAGGGGTTTGTGGTCGGATTCCACTATCAGATCCACCTCATCAATGTGGATGCCCTCATTGAAGCCGCCATAGCAGTGGGGAATGTTGCGGTTGATTTCCACAATCACTTTTTTTGCTTTTTTGGCCACTGCCATTTGTATGGAGTTGGATGTGCCGAAATTGAAATATCCCCTTTCATCCATGGGTGCCACGGCCACAAGAAAGACATCGGAATCTATGATGTCATAGTAACCCGGCCCCTCATGGAAAAGGAAGGGCACATAAAAACAGTTGCCCGCATCATGGAGCTTCCTGTCTCCTCCTGAAAAATGCCAGTTGTTGTAAATGAAGCGGGTGGCTGTAGGATCAGCCTTGGCAACGGCGGCAAGTCCTGGGAAGGTCATGGCCCTGACTTTTACGTCTTCCAGTTCATTGACCCGCTCTGCAAGGGCGGCATCCAGTGTCAGGGGAGCGCAGGCAAAATTGCCGTAATCCACCCAGTTGCCGGATTTGACTTCAGCTACGGCCTGCCCGGGGCTGCGCATTTTTTTATTATAAGATACGAGATAAGAGCTCATGGATTCCTCCTTGGTGTCCCTGTGGGGTAAAAAGTCAGCTTAAATTTCTGACAGGTCTGATTGCGCCGGCATCGTGTCTGACAGCCATTGTTGCCATAAGCGTGCCACGGCACCTTTTTTCCGGACCATGAAAGGAGGAAGAAGGCAGGGGGAAGCCGGGGGTGTTTAATCAACCCGGTAGAAAAAGCCTGTCTTTAATTTTTTATTAATTGCCTATATTTAAATGTTATTGGAAGGTTGTGCGGTCATAAAATGATTTGATTCCCATCTTTTTTTACCGTTATGTTTTATTCTTTTTCGATGGAAGCAAGGGGTGAGGGAGTTTTTGTAGTGTTTTGGGTATTGGGGCAGGTCTAGGGTGAAATTACCACATATACCTGCTGTGTTCATGGAAATCAGGTGTAAAAACAGGGATGTTTTGAAATGTGTGGCGTTTTCACCCTATTATGGGAGGGTTTATTGCCTTTTTCAGGAGAGACCATGCTGGCGCAGTTTGGTGAAAAGGGTTTTTCTGTGTATCCCCAGAGCTTCTGCCGCACGACCTTTATGCCACTGGTGCTCCTTGAGGGTACGGATAAGGATTTCCCGTTCATAATTATCCATGGCCTGACGGAGATCCATGGGAACTGTTCCGGTTGCAGGGCTGTTCTCACCGGATAAAGCCGAAGGCTGGGTGCTTCCCGGCAAATCGATCTGTTCCAGTGTCAGATAGCGGTGGACCGTGTTTTGAAGCTCCCGGATATTGCCCGGCCAGTTATGCGAAGTGAAAACATCTATGATCCTTGCGGGAATGGGGGGAATATGGCCGGAAGGATCAAAGGCCTTGACAAAATGATCCACAAGCAAAGGAATGTCTTCCCGTCTTTTCCTTAAGGGAGGCAGGAGGATGGGGATGATGTGGATACGGTAAAAGAAATCCTCCCGCATCAGGTTTTTCCTTACATGGTCCCTGAGGTCCCTGTTTGTGGCCGCAAGAATACGGATATTGCTGTCTTTTCGCATGGAAGCGCCCACCGGTGTATATCCGCCGCCCTCAATGGCCCGCAGCAGTTTAACCTGCAGGGAAAGGGGAAGCTCACCAATTTCATCGAGAAAAAGGGTGCCGCCATCGGCCATATCCATATAGCCCTTTTTATCACTGACGGCACCGGTGAAGGCTCCTTTCACATGACCGAAAAACTCACTTTCCATGAGGTTTTCAGGAATGGCTCCGCAGTTGACAACCACAAAGGCCTTGTCCCGTCTGTCGCTGAGATCGTGAATGGCCTGGGCCACAAGCTCCTTTCCCGTACCGGATTCTCCAAGGATGATGACATTGGCGCTGGATGCCGCAGCCTTCATGATGAGGTCATAAACATCCTGCATTTTTGGGCTTTTTCCTATGATTTTACCAAACTTGTAGCGATCCCTGAGGCCGGAGCGCAAAAGGATGTTTTCCTTCTGCAGGCTGGCTTCCCTCTCTTTCAGTATGGTTTCTTCCTCTTTTCGTTTAGTAATATCAATGAGCATGACCTGAATGCAATCCACAAAACCTTTGCTGTCAAAAACTGGAGAATTGACCGCATAAAACCACTGAAGGGTTCTTGTGCACTGTACTTCCATGCGCAGGGTTTCACCGGAAAAGACCCTTTCCCGGATACCCGGAGTAAAAAGGGATGCTATTCCCGGAAGGGCATCCTCACAGAGGATACCCGTGGCATCCATGCCCGTACGTTCCACAAGCAGGCGGTTCATGTAGCGGATACGCAGATCTCTGGTATAGATGAAAATAAAGCCTTCAAAGTTTTCCAGAATGGCATTCAGCTGGGATTCACGCTGGCGCAGGGCATCTTCCGCCTGCTTTCGGGTGGTGATATCCAGAAAAGAGGCGATGCTGCGCCGGGTTCCGGCAATGACACCGACTTTCATATAAATATCCATGATGCGGCCATGGCGGTCGGTGATGCGGCATTCATATTCCGTGGGTACTTTGTTGCCGGGCTGACGGCGGCCATAGTGGTACTGCTGCATGCGGTCCCTGTCTTCGGGTACAATGAACTCCGACCATTTTTTTCTGCCGTGTATCTCTTCCCTGCTGTAGCCGGTCATTTCCTGAAACCTTGCATTGGCGCAGGTAATGGTCATATCCTCTTCAATGATGATGGTGCCGGTTCCCGTTGTTTCGAAAACGGTTTTATACATGCGCATGTGCTCATGGGTGGAAAGATTCCTGTGCAGAACCTTTGCAATGCGTCCGGTCATGTCCGCAGCCTGCTGCAGCAGGAAGGGAGAAAGGCCATGGTCTTCCGTCAGCGTCATATGGAGGGGGCCGTCCGGAATTTTTTCCGTATGGGCCATGGGAAAATGAGCACCTTCCGATTTGACTGCATTGGGAAGAAAACGAAGGCAGGCGATGTCGAAATTTTCCTGTATGCACTTTTCCGATTCACGGAGAAAATCGTCCAGAAACCTGGCTCTTTCAGCAAGCTGCAGCAGCTGGTGGCAGAGGGGCATCATTTTTGGGCATCCTGGGCAGCGGGTGGAATAAAGACCTGGGGAGCCTCGGACTCCGGCAGGTTTTCAAAGTAAATAGACCTGCTGGGGAATGCAAAGGATGTGCCTTCTTCTTCCACGATAGCCTTGATGAAAAGGGCCAGTGCTTCTTTTGCGGCCAGCCATTCTCCCCAGACCGTGGTCCGGGTAAAGCAATAAACCATGATATCAATGGAAGAGTCGGAAAAGCGGTCAACGCGCACAAAAAGGGGAACTTCCGGCGGATTGGCAAAGGCCGGATTTTCCAGCAGATGATTTTCTATGCGGTCCCGAATCCTCCTCAGTGCATCCAGAGTGGTGCGGTATTCAAGGCCAATGGTCCAGAAAATTCTTCTGTGGGTCATATCGGAAAAATTGGTCAGTGTATTGTCGGAAAGCCGCGCATTGGGTACAAAGACCGGAGCTCTGTCAAAACGGCGGATGCGGGTGGAGCGGAAACCGATTTCTTCAACGGTGCCTTCCACAACACCTTCCACATGAATCCAGTCGCCTTTGCCAAAGCGACGTTCTGTCAGAATCAGGATGCCGGAAATAAGATTTTTGAACAGATCTTGGGCACCCAGAGCGACGGCCACGCCAAAAAGACCGAAACCAGCAAGAACCGGGCCGACCTTAATCCCCCACATGTCCAGAATGGTGGCGGCACCGATGGCAATAATGGCAATTTTTACGGCTTTCTGCGCCCAGTCCAAAAGGGCCTCGCCCACCTTTTCTTTCACATTGCCGAGGAGTCTGAACAGGGGAGGGACAGCGGAAAGCAGGGCCCAGAAAATCATAAAGGCTACCATGGACCGGATCAGTTTTTCAGAAAACAGAGCAGCACTGCCTTCCAGATTCAGAAAACGCAGGGCAAAAAAGATACCTAAGATAATGGGAACGAGACGTACGGGTGGTTCCAGAGAGGCAACGATTTCATCGTCCAGCCGGGTTTCTGTCTGGCTGCTCAGTTTTTTAAGGCGGTTGAGCAGCCACTGGACAACGGTACGCCGGAGCATGAGAAAAAAGATGATAATACCGGCAGCCGCAAGATAACGGGCAATGGGAATACCCATGAATCCATGATTCCATACATCAATGGTTATTGTAAAAAATTCCCTAAAGGACTCCATGAAACCTCCCTGTTTGCCTGCATGAACATGCAGGGATAAATTTTCGGGCAAGTATACGGTCCGGGCTTTCCAGCGTCAAGCGAGGGGACGGATATCAGCCCTGTCATTTTACAGGCTCAGTTCCGAATGGCTGAAAGATTGTGGTCATCGGATTCATTAACACTGATAATCAGTGGAATGGTATAATATGAGTGTTTTTTTTCCCTGGGAGACGCATCTGCTGTCTTCCGATGAATTTTGGCTGATGGGGCTTTTTCTTTCTGCCTTTGTGGCGGCAACCCTTTTGCCCGGAGCTTCGGAAGTGGTTCTTGTGGCAGCCCTGCTGAATGGCAAAGACCCCGTTGCGGCAGTTCTTGCCGCTACCACGGGCAATGTTTTAGGGGCTGTTACCACCTTTTATCTTGGTAATTTTGCAGGAGAGCGGGCAGGACGTTTTCTTGGTATTTCCGAAGAAAAAAAGCAGCTGTCCGCCCGGTGGATTTCCCGCTATGGTTCATGGCTGCTTCTCTTTTCATGGGTACCCGTTGTGGGAGATCCTCTGGTTTTTGCCGCAGGTATTTTGCGAATGAGGGTTCTGCTTTTTTTGATTTTCATGGTTTTCGGAAAGCTGCTTCGCTATATTCTGGTGGCATGGCTGACCATCGGAGCAGGTCTTCTTTATGGTTGAAGCATCCTTTATTTTTTCTGATTACCACTGTCTTTCAGCCATATAAACCTTAATCATGGAAATTATAAGATCAGATTTTACGCATGTTAGCGGGCACCCGTAAAGGGTGCCCCTACACAAAACAGGGCCGTAAAATCCATTCGTAGGGGCAGGCCTTGCGCCTGCCCGTATTAAAGCCCGCACCATGGGCCTGACAACAACCGGACCAGCAGGCTGTGGCTGAGTCAGGGTAGTAATCAGATGGTTTTTTATCTTTAAGTTTTTATGACGGTTTCTGACAACCGTCTTTTGCAGGCTCTGACCCATAACCCCAATGCATCAAAAAGGACGCATCCCATGCAGGAAAATCAAAGGGAACACTGGCGTGACCGGGTGGAAAAAGCAGAAACGGACGCACGTTTTTACCGGATGATTTTTGAAAAGTCCACGGCCCCCACCATTGTCATTGAATCGGACTATACCATCAGCCGCATCAATGAGCGGGTTGAGGAGCTTCTGGGATATTCCAAAGAAGAAATTGAAGGAAAGATTGAGTGGCTGCGTTTTGTGGTGAAAGAAGATCTGGAACGTATGATGCGGTATCATCATATGCGGAGAAAAGATCCCGGAGCCGCCCCCGGTGAGTATGAGTGTCGTCTCATGAACCGGGAAGGTCAGGTCCATGATATCCTGATAAAACTGGATATGATCCGGGGAACCACCACCAGCGTGGCCACCCTTGTTAATGTGACGGCGGAAAAGGCCGTTGTTAAAACACTGAGGCAGAGGGAAGCGGAGTTCCGGGCCATTGTGGAACATTTTACAGGCTTTCTTTATACCTGCCATAAGGACTATCGCTTAGCCTACATCAATCGTCCCTTAGGGGAAAGAACCGGCATGAATCTGGACTCAGGACCCTGCTTCAAGGTGGTGTATGGCAGGGAAGATCCCTGCCCGTGGTGTGAGAATCAAGAAACCTTTTCCGGTAAAACCGTGGAAACGGAGCGGCTCGATCCTGTGGATGAGCGCTGGTATAATGTTATTACCACCCCCATCTGCGGAGAAGACGGGGAGGTACTGCTCCGGCAGACCGTCATGGTGGACATTACGGACAGAAAGATGGCGGAGGAGAGGATGCGGTCCCGGGCGGCCCTGCTCATGGAGGAAAACCAGCGGCTGAAATCCAGCCTGAAGGACCGCTACCGTTTCCATGGAATTGTGGGAAAGAGTCCTGAAATGCAGGGCGTTTATGACCGTATTCTTCAGGCCGCAGGCAGTGGTGCTGCCGTGGTGATCCGGGGAGAATCCGGAACGGGAAAGGAGCTGGTGGCAAAGGCCATCCATGGCCTGAGCCAGCGGAAAAACGGTCCCTTTGTGCCGGTGAACTGTGGTGCCATCCCTGAAAACCTCATGGAAAGTGAGTTTTTCGGTTACAAAAAAGGAGCCTTTACCGGTGCGGATACGGATAAAAAGGGGCTGCTGGAAATGTCTAGTGGGGGAACGCTTTTTCTGGATGAGGTGGGAGAAATTCCCTTGTCCATGCAGGTCAAACTGCTCCGTGCCCTGGAGGGTAACGGTTTTCGGCCTCTGGGAGGCAGAGAGCATATTTCCACAGACCTGCGGATCATTGCCGCCACCCACAGAAATATGGAAGCCATGGTGGCAGAGGGACGGATGCGGCAGGATTTCTTTTACCGCCTTCATATTATTCCCATTTACCTGCCGCCCTTAAGGGAAAGGAAGTCGGACATATCCCTTCTTGTGGAACACTTTCTTTCTGCCATGGGCGATGAGCTCAGTTCCGGGGTGGATGCAAGGGTAATGGAGGCTTTTTTCCGTTATCCATGGCCCGGTAATGTCCGGGAACTGCAGAATGTTCTGCAACGCTATGTTACCCTTGGAACTCTGGATCTGCCGGTTTCTTCCGCAGAGGACACAAATGTTTCGGATCGTACACTGAAAGACCGTCTGGATCTGTATGAACGGGAAGTTCTTCTGGAAACCCTGAAACAGTGTGAGGGACATCGGGGACACACGGCAGACCTTCTGGGTATTGACCGAAGAACCCTTGAAAGAAAAATGAACCGGTTTAAGCTGCGGGAAAACGATACGGCATAGTTGTCGTATTATGCGGCGCACATGCCGTATCCTTGGAGGCGCCAGTAATCACGGGATGATAGGGTGAACAATGTTTATTTTTAGCCGGATCCAATGCGGCATAGTTGTCGCATTGGATCCGGTTTTATATTTTTTGAAATCGGATTTTTTGTAATTTGTTCTTTAAAATCAATATGATGATATGTTTGGCCCGGCCATTGCAATACTGGATGTCAACCAAAGCGAATGCCGTCAGAAGGCGGTATCAACCAAAGGAGGACACCATGGACATGCAGGCCCTTTATCGAACAAAGCTGGTATCACCGGAGCAGGCTGTTTCCATTGTACGCTCAGGACAATGGGTGGATTACGGCAATTTTCTCTGTGCACCCCTGACCCTGGATGCGGCTCTGGCCAAAAGGGCTGAAGAACTGGAGGAAGTCAAGGTACGTGCCGTGGGTTTCCCTGGCCTTGCGGCCGTTGCCATGGCCGACCCTTCGGGTGAGCGGTTTATTTATAACAACTGGCATTTTACCGGTGGCGACAGAATTCTCCATGATAAGGGCCTTTGCAGCTACATCCCCATTCTTTATCACGAAGGCCCCCGTTATTATGAACGGGATATTGAAAGCGATGTGTATATGGTACGCTGTGCCTCCATGGACAGCAATGGCTTTTTTAATTATGGTGTCGCCAATTCCGTTCAGCGGGCACAGATAGAAAGTGCAAGAACCATTATTGTTGAGGTTAACAGCAGCATGCCCGTATGCCATGGAGGATATGATGAAGCCATTCATATTTCCCAGGTGGATTTTGTGGTGGAGTCGGACAATGCGCCCATGTTTGCCCTCAAGGAACCCGCCGTATCCAGAGAAGATATGAAAATCGCAGAACACGTGGTTTCACGGATTCCCGATGGTGCCTGTCTGCAACTTGGTATTGGCGGGCTTCCCAACGCCATTGGTCGCATGATTGCGGATTCCACCATAAGGGATCTGGGTGTGCATACGGAAATGCTGGTGGACAGTTACATCGACATGTACGAGGCGGGTCGTATCTCGGGCCGCATGAAAAGGGATCTTCCCGGTAAAATGACCTATACCTTTGCTCTGGGAAGTCAGCGCCTCTATGACTTCCTGCACCATAACCCCCTCTGTGCCAGCTATCCCGTGGATTATGTGAATGCACCCGCCCGCATTGCTTCCAATCCCAGGGCCGTATCCATCAATAATGCCGTGGAGGTGGATCTTTACGGACAGATTTCCAGTGAATCCTCAGGCATCCGTCACATTTCAGGGACCGGCGGCCAGTTTGATTTTGCCTTTGGCTGCTACCATTCCGAAGGCGGTCAGAGTTTCATCTGTCTGCGTTCTACCACCACGGATAAGCAGGGTAATCGTAAAACCAGAATCCGGCCGACCCTGGAGCCGGGGACCATTGTCACCCTTCCCAGAACCGTCACCCACTGGGTGGTTACGGAGTACGGCATGGCCAATCTTAAGGGTAAAAGTACATGGGAGCGGGCTGAAGCCCTGATCGGCATTGCCCATCCCGATTACAGGGAAGAACTGATGCAGGAAGCAGCCAGAATGAATATCTGGAAGCGCAGGCTGCATCCTACGGGACTTTCCAGTGAGATACGCATGGCTGTATGAGGCATAAGGGCTTTATAGGGTTGGCCCTTTCTCTCCTGAACCGGGAATCTTCTCTCCTCCCCCCCATCTCTCCGAGCGTGGGAAGATTCCCGGTCTTTTTTAAACCTTTGCCCTGAACAGAGTTTAGTGTAAAGATCTGCCTTAATCCATAAAACAATACAAGGGGGCACCATGGAAACAGCTTATCAGAATGAAAAAATTCCCAACCGCTGGCTTGTTGTTGCGGGTTCGCTTCTTATGCAGCTCAGTCTGGGGGCCATCTATACCTGGAGCCTTTTCAACAGGCCGCTGGTGGAAGCCCACGGATGGACACCGGGGGACACGGTATTCACCTTTTCCATTACCCTGGCCTTTTTCTCGGTGGCCGTTATTTTTGCGGGCAGGATACAGGATAAAATAGGCCCAAAAAAGGTGGCCATTGTGGGTGGCCTCCTCACGGGTCTTGGTGTGGCACTGGCCAGCTTTGCCACCAATGTATATTTTCTTTATCTCACCTACGGCGTGATAGCAGGTATCGGGATCGGTGCGGCCTATGTGACGCCTCTGGCCACCTGTGTAAAATGGTTTCCGGAAAAAAGGGGGCTGATTACCGGCCTGATCCTTGCCGCACTGGGAGTGGGGGGCATGGTCTTTAAGCCCATCATTTTAATTTTCATTACTAAATTCGGTGTGTCCCAGTCATTTCTCTACCTTGGGTGCATCTATGGTGTTCTGATTGTTGCGGGTGCCATGTTGCTTGCCGTGCCGCCCAAGGGATACCGGCCTCCGGGCTGGACACCACCCGTGAGTCAGGCTGGCGCAGCACCTGCCGGAAGCCGCCGCTTTTCAACGGGTCAGGCCATGCGTACTCCCCAGTTTTATATGCTGGTGGCCTGGATGTTTTTTGGCAGCGCCGCAGCCCTCATGATCATCAGTGTGGCCGCCAATATCGGTATGACCATGATCGGCCTGAGCCTTGCCGCAGCAGGCAATGCCGTTGTCACCATCGCCCTTTTCAATGCCTGTGGCCGTCTGGGATGGGGCTGGATTTCCGACAGATTCGGCAGAAAACCCTCCATACTGGCCAATTTTATCATGCTCAGTCTCGCCATGTTCTATATGGCCCTGATTCCCATGACCTATGCGGGCTTTCTTGTGGCCACCTGTGTGGTAGGTTTCTGTTTCGGAGGCCTTGCGGCCATGCTGCCTACCCTGACTGCGGAGTGGTTCGGTCTTGCCAATGTGGGCAATAATTATGGTGCGGTTTTTATCTTCTACGGCATAGCGGCCCTCACAGCGCCACGGCTTTCCATTGCCATCGGTTTTGAAAGTGCATTCCTTGTGGCGGGTATCGCCTGTGTCATCGGTGCTGTGATTGCCATTTTTGCAAGGGCTCCGGGTGTTGTGAAGCAGCCGGATACTCTGGGAAGCGAAGGCCTGAAACCAAAGGTTACGGGAGCATCCTGAAAAATAAAATTTCCCTGTAGCTGAATAAAAAAGATCCGTGGCATTTTCTGCTACGGATCTTTTTGCTGTGTGTTATGAAAATATTCAGCATGGTTTATTCCGAACTGCCAATGCTGTAGTTGCAGCAGCTTCGTGCTGTTGCAAGGCACCTTGGCTATTTGCAAGTGACATTGCAATCGTTTCGGATTGCGTCACGGGCAAATAGTCTGGGTGCCTGTGCATCTATCTGACAGGTATGGTACCAGAATAATTGTTCTGAATTATTACTTTTTCTGATTACTACCCTGGCTCAGCCACAGCTTGCTGGTCAAGTTTTTGCCAGGCCTATGGTGCGGGCTTTAATACGGGCAGGCGCAAGGCCTGCCCCTACGAATGGTTTTTACGGCCCTGTTTTGTGTAGGGGCACCCTTTACGGGTGCCCGCTGACATGCACAAAATCTGGTTATAAAATTTCTATTATTAAGGCTTGTATGGCTGAAAGACAGTGGTAATCAGATTACTTTTTATTCACTTATTCTACATCGTCAAAAAGGGCGGTGCTGAGGTAACGTTCCCCCGTGCTGGGCAGAATGGTCACAATGGTTTTTCCTTGGAACTCAGCCCTTTCACCCAGGGCCATGGCCGCAGAAACAGCGGCACCCGATGAAATTCCGCAGAGAATACCACGGCTCCGGGCCAGCCATTTTGCCATGTCCATGGCCTCTTCGTCTCTCACCGGGATCACTTCGTCCATCAGAGCCGTATCAAGAATGGCAGGAATAAAACCTGCGCCGATTCCCTGAATTTTATGGGTTCCGGCAGAACCACCGGAAAGAACCGGAGAGGATGATGGTTCTACGGCAACCACTTTAAAATCAGGATTCTTCCTTTTAAAATAGCGGCCAATGCCTGTGAGGGTTCCGCCGGTTCCCACCCCGGCCACAAGGGCATGGACATGGCCTTGTGCTGCCGCATCCATCTCAGGGGCCGTTGTTTTTTCATGGATGGCGGGGTTGGCGGGATTGGAGAACTGGTCCGGCATAAAAATTTTCCGGTTTTTTGATAAAATATCATGGGCTTTTTCAATGGCACCGGCCATGCCCGCGGCTGCCGGGGTGAGAATCAGTTCGGCTCCGAGATAGCGCAGCAGTTTTTTACGCTCAAGACTCATGCTTTCGGGCATGGTCAGGGTGAGACGATACCCCCTTGCTGCGCAGACCGCCGCAAGGGCAATGCCCGTATTCCCGCTGGTGGGTTCAAGGATGGCAGAACCCGGGCCGATTTGACCTTTTTTTTCAGCAGCACTGAGCATGGCTTCTGCAATGCGGTCCTTGACACTGCCCAGAGGATTGAAAAATTCCAGCTTGGCAAGGATTTTTGTATTCTTTTTTTTCATGGAATCCGGTGTGATATCTACCATGGGCGTTCTGCCGATGGTGGCGGGAATATCCGGATATATATTCATGGGAGACTCCTTTTTCAGCCTTCAATGGCATCCCTAAGGGCGGATTCCAAGCTGGAAAATCTGAATTTAAATCCTTCTTTTTCAAGCCTTTCCGGAGTTCCCCTCTGGCTTGCCAGAAGGATTTCTCCGAATTCTCCAAGGAACAGACGCAGGGCAAAGGACGGAACCCGGAAAAAGTCAGGCCTCTTCAGGAGTTGTGCCAGGGTGCGGGAAAAGTCTGCGTTGGTGACAGGCTCCGGTCCCACCAGATTGTAAGGGCCTGCGCTTTCCGGATGGCTTATGAAAAAGTCCACGGCAGCAAGGATATCCTCCACATGAATCCACGGCATCCACTGTTTTCCTGATCCTAAGGGTCCGCCCACTCCCATGCGGTAGGCGGGAATCATTTTGGAAAGTGCGCCGCCCCTGTCACCCAAGACAATGCCCAGTCGCATGCAGACCACACGAATCCCTTTTTTTTCCGCAGCCAGAGCCGCATCTTCCCATTCAACACAGAGTTTTGCGAGGAAATCTTCGCCCGGTCCATGGTCTTCACGGAGGACTTCTTCGCCGCAGGAACCATAATATCCAATGGCGGATGTGGAAATCAGGGTCTGATCTTTTTTGCCGGAGAGGGCAGAAACAAGGTTTTTTGTGGTCAGAATGCGGGAGTTGCGCATGGTTTCCATGGAAGCCTTTGTCCAGTAGTGGAAAATGCTGCGACCGGCAAGATTGATGACAAGGTCCGCATCTGCCACCGCATTCTGCCATGGGCCGGGCAGGGTCGTATCCGCCTGAATATAGGTGAGTTGATCATGGCTGATGGAAGGGTGAGACGGGGCAAGGTCTGTCGCTGAAACATCAAAGCCTTTTTCAAGCAGGAAGGAAAGGATGCGGGTGCCCACAAATCCGGCACCACCTGTAATGAAAGCATGCATGGGGTTCTCCTCTGAAGGGGTTGCTGGGAAAATGGACGCTTCAAAGGTATATTGTCATGCAGCAGGGGATCCTGCAATGGAATTTTCGGGGCAAGGGGAGGGTCAGGAAGCATTCATGCGCTGGGCTGGAGGGGTTATTTTCACGTGATACGGATAATGAACTCAAAGGTAAAACGGGAACTCAGGTCGGCACTTTCCTTTTCAAAGGATGAAAAATCTTCAAGGGAATCGTCATTGGCATGGTCGCAGATGGTTCTGATGCAGACAAAGGGGACATGGTTGATAAAGGCCGTATGTGCGATGGCGGCACTTTCCATATCCACACAGTCCGGCCTGTGGGCCTCCTGAATTTTTCTTTTTTTTTCAGAATCTTTGATAAAGCGCTCACCACTGACAATTTTTCCGGATTTTACCTTTCCTGCTTCATATTCCTGCCCCATGGTTTGCAGTTCACGGAAAGCCTTTTCATCCGGAAAAAAGGCGGACTGATAGGGAAAACAGTGCTTCATCTGCCCCCTGCTCACATCATGGTGGGCCAGCTCCCTTGCAATAATGATATCTCCGATTCTGTTGTTTCCATGCATGCTGCCCGCAATGCCCGTGATGATGAGAAGATCCGGCTGAAAAAGGATGATGGCATGCTGACTGATGGCCGCAGCGTTGACTTTGCCGACACCGCACTGGACAAGATGGATGGCAGCATGGTTCATTTTTCTGAAATACCAGTCCATGCCGTTCAGATTGCCTGATTTTTCTGCCCCGAGCCTGAGGATCAGGCCTTCTATTTCCGTATACATCGCTGCGACAACCAGTAGCTTCATCGTTGTTTTCCGTCGTTTGTTTTTTTGCCTGCCCTGTCAGTATACCAGAAATATCTGCAAGCGGTAAGCATCATCGTAATTTCATGGGTGCATCCTGTCTGTCCTGCACGGAGACCATGGATTCAGGGATGAGATAGCTTCTCATTTTTGAAGCAAAATAAATCAGAAGCCAGATGTCATCCTCTGTTCTGTTTCCCCGTCTGCCAACAACCCTTCCCACGCAACCGTTAAAGGGATGCCCCGGATGGTTGACCATGACCACTGTCTGCAGTTCCATCATTTTTATCCCTCCCCGGCCAGGCTTCCTTTAACGGTTTCATGGCCGCACAGGCGTTTTTTTTGCCTGATCAGTTTTCCAGATTTTCCACATTGCTGCCAAAGGGCTGGCTGGCAAGCGTATCCCTGTCCGAAAGGATGAGATCTGCGGCAATACCTGCAGTCTCTGTAATGATTTCACGGCAGTACAGGGCATGGTCGCGGCACAGCCATTCAGACTCCCACTTTCCTGCCAGTTCCCTGCACAGGGTATGGCCGAACTGTTCTTTGAAACGGTTGGGAAGCTGATTGAAAATTCTGTAGATACCGGGTTTGCCGTAAAGCTGTTCCTTAGACCGCTTTGCCACTGCCTTTTGATCCTCTCCCGGAGGCAGTTCCGTTCTGCCATGCACGGCACTGACGGCCATGACAGCACCGACAAGGGCGCCGCAGGTATCCCCGAACAGGCCGATACCACCACCAAACCCTGTGGCGCATTTTTTGACATCCACATGCATCCCCGTGTTCACAAGGGAAAAAACAGCTTCAGTGATGCATTCTGCGCAGTTATACCCAAGGGAAAAATTTTTTCTGGCCCGCTGACGGATACTTTCTGTCAATTCTTCCTTTTCCATGATGCGTCCTCCACGATTATACATTCTCTAAGGTTTTAAGTCGTTTTAAAAAATACTATGGCCTTTTGGGAACAAAGGGGAAAAAGACGTACTCCTTGTCCTGTACCTGAAATACGGTCCGGTCCTCCTCATTTTCCGCAAGCTTTCCTTCTATGATTCGCTTGCATCCGAAATCATAGAAAATGATCTGGTGGGTGGGCATGGCCTCTTCGCTGAGACCCTGATCCCTGTACGCTTTCTGCTGCTCTTCCGGAGAAAGCCTGCGTACCCGCAACTGCTGACAACGCTCACGGGTTTCTTCCTTGTTCTGACGGATGGCAACAACGTAGTTTCCGTAAGATTTGATGGGCATCCTGATTTCCATGTCCGTTCATCCTTCCTTATCTTTTTTGTAATTATTCAGCACAGCTTATTCCAAACTGCCAATGCTGTAGTTACAGCAGCTTCGTACTGTTGCAAGGCTCCGTGGCTATTTGCAAGTGACATTGCAATCGTTTCGGATCAAAGCTTTGCAGGCCTGTGCGAAAGAAGCGGCAAACTGTCTGAGCCGCCACAAAGGCAGCGTACCAAGGCATGCCATGGTAATAAAAAGCTTATCCTGCCTGTGGCGGCGAGTTTTTGCCGCTTCCGCACAGGGCAAGAAGCTTCCGAATAAGATTGCGTCACGAGCAAATAGCCTGGGGCCTGTGCATCTGTCTTGCAGGTATGATACTTGGAAACCCGTGCTGAACAGTTACTCTTTTTTTAAAAAAGCATACCTTGCTCCGGTGCATAAGGATATGGCGTAAAGTAAAGGTCTTCAGACCAGCAGAACACCGGTCCATGTTACGCTGTCAGCTACGGGAAAAGCTGCTGTGTCCAGTCCGGCCCGCTCAAGGCTTGCCAGTACATCAATACCCATGGCTTCCATGGATGGACGGGCTTTAAAGGGATGACGGCAGGCAGTCCCTCCGGTGAGGGCCACGCACTCATCACAGAGACGGCAGCATCCTCCTATCAGTCCCAGAGCAAAGCGGTAGCGGTACTCAAAAGCCCATTTTTCCGCCTGATTAACAAGGTGATGCAGTTTTCCGGCAGGGGCGTAGATGTCCGCTTTCCTTGTTTCATCGGGTTTGTCCGGAAGGTCCTTTTTAAAATGATCTGTTTTTAGAAGATCTGCTTTTACCTGAATGAGAATGGCCGCATTGTAACGGGCCAGTGCTTTCCGGAAAAATCCAAAGGAAGGAACAACAAGGGGAGGGCACATGAGATTTTTGCCGTAACTGTCACAGAGGGGAATCAGGCATTTCATTCGCACCCTTTCATCCACGAGAATCGCTGAGCTTTTTACGATTTTTGTGGCAAAAGCGCCTTCCTGCATCAGACGGGATGAAATGTCACTGAGAAATTCCGGGTTTTCAGGATGCACGACAGGGGCATGTGACCGGACCTGACGGGTCATTTCTGACCCCCTTTCTTTGTTTCCATGGGGTCCTTCAGCAGAACAGAAGGCCCATGGAGAGGGTTTTTCAGTGTTCAATGCCCGCCCTTGCCGTAACACCTTGATGGTAATGGTGTTTGATTTCCCTGACCTCACTGACCATATCCGCCAGTTCAATGATTTCCACGGGAGCATAACGGCCGGACAAAACGAGATCCATCATGGGTGGCTTGTTTCGGATCAGTTCAACAACATCTTCCACCTCAATCAGGCCGAAATCCATGGCCACATTGATTTCATCAAGGATGATCATCTGATATTCACCTGAGGCAATGGATTTTTCGGCGATTTTGAGTCCTTCCTGAGCCAGTTCCACATCCAGAGGTGCAGGGTTTTCCTTCATGACGAAACTGGGCAGACCGCACTGGATTGCCGTCAGCCTCTCTGAAAGGTAGTTTTCTATGGCAAGTATTTCTCCATATTTTTCTCCCTTCATGAACTGGATGATTAAAACCCTGTTGCCGTGGCCGATGCTGCGCAGGGCCTGCCCCAGGCAGGATGTGGTTTTTCCTTTTCCATCCCCTGTAATCACAAGCACCAGTCCCCGCTTATGGCGCTCCATGGTAGCTGCTATAGATTCTTCCATATGCTGTCACTCCGGAATAGAACCCGGTTCCCTGCTGAGGAGGAACCGGGTCTGGGATTAATGGATTCTCTGGCGGATAGCCAGGCATTCTTTCAGGTCATTTTTTTTAAATACCGGGTAGCAATTTCTTCCGCCAGTGTGTAGGGATCTGTTTCCTTATTCACAAGCCGCCCTATCATGGCATCCAACTCGCCATTGGCCATGAGATCATTGAGTACGGGATCAAGTATGGCACAGCGGATGGCTTCATTGAACTCCGTTGCGGCCTTTCTGGCAGACCAGTTTCCAATGAGACTTTTGCTGACAAGATGTTCGTAGTGCTCGTTGATGCTTAATGCAAGATCGCTTACGCTCTGACTGAAACCTGATGGCTCAAAGGCGTTGTCACATTTCAGAATGGGAGGTCGCCAGCCGCCGGGAAAGGCGGATTCCGGTGCCATGTTGAGCATGGTCACCAGCTCCCTGCGGAGCTTGGAAGATCCTTCCCTTTCCGCCTTGTTGATGACAAAGATGCTGGCTATTTCCAGTATCCCCGCCTTAATGGCCTGAATGTCGTCGCCCATGCCGGGTATGAGAACCACAAGAACCGTGTGGGCATAGTGCATGATGTCCACTTCCTGCTGACCCGTACCCACGGTTTCCACAAGAATGACATCCTTACCCATGACATCCATGATGTGGATGGCATCCCCCACAGCTCTGGAAAGTCCGCCCAGAGCCCCCCGTGTGGCAACACTCCGCACGAAAACGCCGGGATCCTCCGCATGGCGCTGCATCCGTATGCGGTCCCCGAGAATGGCACCGCCCGTGAAAGGACTTGTGGGATCCACGGCGATGACACCTACGGTTCTTCCCATTTTACGGAAAGCATCAATGAGTCCGTCCACCAGTGTGCTTTTGCCCGCTCCCGGCGGACCCGTCAGGCCGACAACGTGGGAGTGGCCCGTTAAGGGAAAAATATCCTTCATGGTACTGCGGGCTTCAGCCACATTGTCTTCAATATGACGGATGAGACGTGATGCAGATCTTACATCTCCGGATTGAATTTTTTTTACTTTATCGACCATATCAGTCTCTCTTTTTGACGTTTTGTCTGAACCATTCCACGATATCGTCAAGTTTTTCTCCGGGAGTGAACAGGGCCTTGAGGCCTGCGTCATAAAGGAACTGAAAATCCTGATCCGGTATGATACCACCGCCAACCACGTCAATGTCATCGGCTCCCCGCTGCCTGAGCTGCTCCACAACGGCAGGGAAGAGGTAGCGGTGGGCACCGGAGAGACAGCTCAGGCCAACCACATCCACATCCTCCTGAATGGCTGCCGCTGCAATCTGTTCGGGGGTCTGGTGGCAGCCCGTATAAATCACTTCAAAACCCGCATCCCGAAAACAACGGGCCAGTACCCTGGCACCTCTGTCATGACCGTCCAAACCCGGTTTTGCAACCATCACACGAATAATATGTTCTGACATTATGGATATACCTCCATGCGCTCATGTCGCGTTATACAGCCAGTTTCACAAATCATGGTGAGTCGGGAGGCACAGGATGCCTTTTCATCCTGCCTCCCGGTTTCAGGCCTCAGATATTTTTCTGATCAGTAGAGACCCGGATCACGGTATTCTCCGTACACCTCGCGGTACACGTCACAGATTTCCTGTACGCTGGCGAAGTTTTTAACGGCTTCAATGCAGTGGGGCATGACATTGTCACCCTTTTTACAGGCGTTTTTAATGTCTTCAAGGGATCTTTTGACAGCCTTGTCATCCCTTTTTCTCCGGACGGCTTCAAGGCTTTTAATCTGTTCAATTTCTACGGTATCGTCAATTTCCACAAGGGGAATGGGTGAGGGTTCGGCGGAAACATACTTGTTGATGCCGACCATGATCTTTTCACCGGCATCAATCTGCTTCTGGAAATGATAGGCCGCATCGGCAATTTCAAGCTGGGGATAGCCCTTTTCAATGGCAGCGACCATGCCGCCCATGTCATCAATCTTATGGATGTATTCCCAGGCCTTTTCTTCCAGTTCATTGGTAAGGGACTCAACAAAATAGGAGCCTGCCAGAGGATCAATCGTATTGGCTACACCGGTCTCCTCGGCTATGATCTGCTGGGTTCTCAGGGCGATCTGCACGGCATGATCCGATGGCAGACAGAGCACCTCATCAAGGGAGTTGGTATGCAGGGACTGGGTTCCGCCCAGTACGGCGGCAAGGGCCTGTGTGGCTGTGCGGATTACATTGTTGTAGGGCTGCTGTGCGGTGAGGGAACATCCTGCCGTCTGGGTATGGAAACGCATCCACCAGGAACGCTGATCCTGGGATTTGTAACGATCCCGCATGGCTTTGGCCCAGATTCTTCGGGCAGCACGCAGTTTGGCGATTTCTTCGAAGAAATCACTGTGGGAATTGAAGAAGAAGGAAAGTCTCGGAGCAAAGGCATCCACGTGGAGCCCTTTGCGGCGGATGACATCTTCCACATATTCCATACCGTCCCTGAGGGTGAAGGCCAGTTCCTGCACTGCCGTGGCACCGGCTTCACGGATATGATACCCGCTGATGGAGATGGTGTTCCAGCGGGGGACATGTTTGGCGCCGAACTCAACGGTGTCGCTGACCAGTTTTACGGAAGGGTCCGGAGGACACATGAGGGTTTTCTGGGCGATGAATTCCTTGAGCATGTCATTTTGTATGGTGCCCCCGATTTTTGTAAGGGGGATTCCTTTAAGTTCTGCTGCGGCGCAGTACATGGCCCATAAAACCGTTGCCGGTGGGTTGATGGTCATGGAGGTGGTCACCTGATCCATGGGGATGCCATCCACAAGCTGCATGAAGTCATCCAGGGTATCAATGGCCACACCGCATTTACCGCACTCGCCCCTTGCCTTGGGAGAGTCTGTGTCGTAGCCCATCAGTGTGGGGAAATCAAAGGCCGTACTCAGCCCGGTCTGTCCTTCCCTCAGCAGCATATGCCAGCGTTCGTTGGTGGTTTTTGCATTGCCCATCCCGGAAAACATTCGGAATGTCCAGTATTTTCCCCTGTAACCCGTTGGCTGGTTGCCCCTGATGAAGGGGAACTGTCCCGGATACCCGATATCCTGTTCAAAATCCATGTGCTGAATGTCTTCGGGTCCGTAAAGGCGTTTGATTTCAAGGTCTGAGACCGTTGACCATCTGGGCTTCTGATCCGGGCCTTTGGCAATGACCTTTTTTACCTCATCTTCCCACTTCTGGCGCATCCGGCTGGAACTTTCCAGAACTTCCTTGGAAAAATACATATGTTCACCAATCCTTTTTCTGACTTCAGGTTAACTGCACGCTGAAAGTTTGTTTCAGCATTTAGATGGACCTGCTTATTTATGCCTTATGCTGTATCCCGTCAGATGAACGGCTTGCATTTCGTCTGATTCCTGACAACAAAACATGCCTTGTATGGGTGATCGGTGTTTTGTCCGGATTGTCGGTTAAGGTGTTGCCTGCCGGTTAAAATTCAGGATGCATCCCAAGTGATAAATTTGTATTTTGAGTTTTGTAGTGCAATGGGTATGCCAGTTTTATTTTGAAAGGATCTTCCTGCCTTAAGGCAAAGGCGTTTCACTGGTTTTGGAGGATAAGCCGCTTCTTTATCCACGCCATTTTTATATATTTGGAAGACGGTTTGCCTGTATTTCATATCGCAGACAGGTAAATTATATTTCCATATGTTTTGTATATGACGCTGCCGTAAGTGTGCATAAAACGCCACGAAACGTTACTCTCACCTTGAAAATCTCTTTTATTGAATGAAATCATGGCTTTTTAAAAATGGTTTAAAAAAAGGATGTGGCGATTTCGCACGGTTCAGGTTTTTTTTAAAAAAAATCAACGATGCGGCCACTCTTTCCATCCCGGCTAAAGGGGAGTCTGCCGGGCCTGTACGGCCTGATCGAAAAAAGGAAGTTTCAGTACAAAGGGTGCTATGGCCCTCGTTTTGCAGCCTTATCTCAAATATTGAAACAGGTATCAGGAGAGAGCTGGCCGATATGGAATCCTTTTATACTTATCTGGAAAGGGCGAGATGATGTCAGAAAAAATGGATGAAAAGCAGTCTCCGGAAGCTTCCGTCTCCATGCTTATGGATCTTTTGCACCGCAGCATGGTTCACTACGGACTCTGGTTTGCCGAAGTAAGGCACCAGCTGGGTCCGGACCGCAGCCATGGGGTGATCGCTGAGGTTTCCGATAAGGTTCTTGGCGTATATATGAACCGTTTTGCAAAGGTTCTTGGTTTTTCCATGAAAGACGGTCTTCCCGAACCCCTGCTGAATCTGCCCGAAGAAAAGAGGCTGGCACTCAGGGATGCGGTTTCCCAGAACTGGCTGGCTCTGGATGGTCTCTGGTTTCAGGGAGTGGAATTTGAACATGGCATGAACGATGCCAAGCGCTGCAATGATTCCTGCTGGGCGCACTTTTCTCCCTTTGAAGCAGCCATGATCCGTAAAAGCCTCGGTCTTGGGAAAAACCCCGGACTGGAAGGGCTGAAAAAAGCATTGAATTACAGGCTCTACGCCTTCATCAATGAGCAGAGCATCGAAGATACGGGACCGGACCGATTTGTTTTCCGCATGCACAAGTGCCGTGTGCAGGATGCACGTAAACGTAAAGGCCTTGAGGATTATCCATGTAAAAGTGCAGGAATGGTTGAATATCCTTTCTTTGCAAGGGAAATAGATCCCAGAATTAAGACCCGGTGCGTGGCCTGTCCTCCGGATGCCCATCCGGAAGAATGGTGGTGTGCCTGGGAATTTATTCTTGAAGGGGATAAAGCCTGAAAAAATCCTGCAAAGGCCGTCATGGATAAGCAATGACGGCCATTCCCAAGAAACTTTTTTTCAATAAGAACCCTTGAGTTTTTTCAGAGTCCATGACAGAAACGTTGCGTTCAGGGTGCGCTTTGCGCTTCATAGGGAATCCCGTGAAAATCGGGAACGGGCCCACCGCTGTAACCGGGGATGTTTTTTATAAAAGTGTCACTGTCCTTGAAAAGGATGGGAAGGCCATTAAAAAACAGATGATCCGGAAAGTCAGAAGACCTGCCCTGAAAGCTTTTTCCCCGACCTCTTGAGGATCAGAGGGCGGAAAGAATGATCCAGACCCCTTAAGGGCGGATCCTCTGCATGAACCTTGTTTTTTCTTTTGGAAAGCGTGTTCAGGCATGTGGTTTTTTCGTAAGAACGGGCATTTTCATACGGCCCATGGATTTTTACGGATATTTTCTTTCCTTCCTTCTTTTCCCCATCAGGTCCTGTAAGTGACTTTTTTTACGGTGCAGGTATCCTGAATGAAAAAAAATGCTGCCCTGATCGGGATCATTCTTCTTTTTTTCCCCTTTGTTCTTTCCGCCGAACCCCGGCGCATTCTGCCCATGGCTCCCAATCTTGTGGAGGCCGTGTTTGCGCTTGGAGCGGGAGACATGGTGGCAGCCATTCCGGAATATACCTCATGGCCTCCCGAGGCACTGGATCTGCCGGTGGTAGGGGGGTACTTCAACCCCAATCTTGAGCGCATAGCCGCCATCAGGCCCGACCTTGTCATTCTGCAGGGCAGGCATGAAAAGGTGGATACATACTGCCGCAGACAGGGCATTCCCGTGCTGCGGGTGAGCATGGAAAACAGGGCTTCCATTGCACAAGGCATCCTTGCTCTGGGCAGGGCCCTGGAACGTGAAAATGAAGCCGTAAAACTTGTTGATTCTCTGGAAGCAGAGCTGGAAAAAATCCGCATACGATATGAGAGAGCCCACCCTCCCGCCGTACTCCTTGTGCTGGGAACAACACCCGGCACCCTTTCCCAGATCATGACCGCAGGAAAAAACTCCTACCTTACCGAACTCATCGCACTGGCCGGGGGAAAAAATATTTTTGACGACCATCCCCAGAGCTATCCCTCCATTTCCAAGGAAGCCATTCTCATGCGTCAGCCGGATATCATCCTTGAACTGTTACCCGGAGAGTCCCCGCCAGCTCCGGAAGATCTTGTCAGAAAATGGCGGTCTCTTGGTCCCCTGCCTGCGGTGCGGCATGGCCGTATCCGGGCGCTTTCAGCAACCCATCTGCAGATGGCCGGTCCCCGTATTCCGGAAGCAGCGGCCCTTTTGGGGGAGGTGATGGAGGAGATGATGGCATGGGAGAATTAAGGGGTGAAGCCCTTGGGTTTTCCCGGGAAAATGATTTTTTGCTCGGCCCTCTGGATGTGGAGGTTCCGCAGAAAGGGCTTTGCTGCATCATCGGACCCAATGGCGGGGGCAAATCCACCCTCCTGCAGATTCTTGCCGGCGTACTCAGGCCGGACAGGGGCAGGGTGCTGCTGGAAGGACGGCCCGTGGCACAGCTCCAGCGCAGGGAGGTGGCGGTCCGGGTGGGCTATCTTCCCCAGGCCGTACGCTCCCTCTATGCTTTCCGGACGGATGCTGTCGTGGCCATGGGCCGTTTTCCCGTGGATGGCGGGCATATCGGAAGGGCTTCGGCACGGGAGGCGGCACTGGCTGCCATGGAAAAAACCGGGATACTGCATCTGAAAGACCGTTTTATTTCCGATCTTTCCGGTGGAGAACGGCAAAGGGTGCTGCTGGCCTCTGTACTTTGCAGAAATCCCGACTATCTGCTGCTGGATGAACCGACCACAGGCCTTGATCCCCACCACGGGGCCGAATTCTTTTCCCTTCTGCAAAAAGAAACAAGGGCCAGTGCCGGGGCACTGGTGGTGAGCCATGACATCAATCTGGCCGCAGCCTTTGCGGATACTTTGATTTTTATGGATCAGGGACGGATTCTGGCCAGAGGCAAACCTGTTGATGTGATGAATTCCGAAGTGCTTGCCAGAGCCTATGGCAGATCCATGGCCGTATGGCCCCATCCCGATGGCAGAGGTGGCAGGGTGCTGTTACCGGAGAGGAAAAAATTCCTGTGATTGGTAGTGCAGAAAAAATTCACTGGCTGGTCTACGGCTTTCTGGCTGCCGGGGCACTGTGTATTCTTCCATTTTTCGGGGCGGAAGCAACACCACCCGCTGCTTTTTTTGAACTTTTTTCCGGGGAAAGAAGCCTTGCTGCAGAAATTCTTCTGCATCACCGTTTTCCAAGGGTGCTGCTGGCCTTTGTCTGCGGCATGGGGCTTGCCGCCTGCGGCAGTGCCCTGCAGGTGATGCTGGAAAATCCCCTGGCAGAGCCTTTTGTTCTGGGCATTGCAGGCTGTGCCGCCGTAGGGGCTTCCATGGCCCTTTCCTTTCCTGTCTGGCTTGTGTACCTCGGCCCCTTTTCGTCTGTGCAGATCCTGGCCTTTGCAGGATCTCTCATGGCTGTGGGGCTTTCTTTGAAACTGGCTTCCCGTTTCGGCGGTGCTGCGGAAACGGTGATCCTTGCCGGTGTCACCGTGAATATTCTCTGCGGTGCCCTGATGATGCTGATCCGCTATTTTGTGGATCCATCAAGGCTTGTGGTCATGGACCGCTGGCTCATGGGCGGGCTGGATGTGGTGGGATGGGACAGTCTCATGGCCATGTTTCCCTTTGTAATTGCAGGAAGTCTTTTGCTTTTTCCCTTGGGTCAGGCCTTGAATCTCATGGCCGTTGATCCGGTCCTTGCAAGGGCCCATGGGGTACCCGTACGCCGGGTGCGGCTTCGCATCTGCCTTGCAACGGGATGCCTTGTGGGGGCGGCTGTGGCTTTTTCCGGTCCCATCGGCTTTGTGGGCCTGATCATTCCCCAGGCGGTACGGAGAATTTCCGGCCCGGACATGCGGACGGGACTTTATTTTTCCGCTCTGGCAGGGGGGGCTTTTCTTGCCTTCTGCGACATGCTGGCAAGGACTCTTGTGGCACCTACGGAAATGCCCGTGGGTATTTTAACGGCTGTAATCGGTGGCCCCGTTTTTTTGAGGATGCTCTGGAAACGCTCCCTGTAAGGGTGTGTTTTGACTTAAATGGATTGACATTGGAAAGGATAGGAAAATGATGAGAAGACAGGCATGGATAAAAAGTCTGGTTCTGGTACTGCTGACGGGATTTCTTCCCCTTTATCTCTGGGCCCAGAATTTTGTTCCCGCAACCTTTGAAGATGTGGACCGGAAACATTTTGAAGATGGTTACTGGAACGGCAGTGATGGCAGCGGGGAAATAAGGTCTGGCACCATCTCCTTTAAAAATAATTATAATCAGGAGTGGGGTTCCTGGAGCGGCTTTGCCCTTTCGACTAAAATCGATACTTGGACAAGAGGCTTGTCCAACCAGTACAGCGCCATAACCGGAGAAGGAATTGATGGTTCCAGCACCTATGCTGTGGGATTTTATTCTTCTTTTGATGGAGACTCTGAACTGGTTCTGGACTTTCCCCACACCCTCCCCGGTCTTTATGTGACTAACACCACCTATGCCTACTGGTCCATGAAAGAAGGGGATCAGTATGCTAAAAAATTTGAACAGGGAGACTGGTTCAAACTGACCATAGAAGGTCGCAATTCAGCAGGCGATATAGCAGGTCGGCAGGTGGTTTATCTGGCGGATTTCCGCTCAGGTGCGTCCAGCCCTTATATTCTGGATACATGGAAATGGGTGGATCTTGCCTCCATGGGACCAGTAAAACGCCTCTCCTTTTCCCTTGAATCCACGGATGTGGGTGAGTGGGGCATGAACACCCCCGCCTACTTTGCCATGGACAATGTGGGGGGACCCCGCATCAAGGAAGCGGAAGGTTCCAGCTCCAGCTGCTTTATCAATTCTCTGGGATTTTAATATGAGTCCGGCCCGTGCTGCTCTTTTCCTGTTATTTGGCCCCTTGTTTTTTTCCTTCTGGCCCGGTTCGGCCTCTGGTGAGCCGGTTCAGCTTGAAACCCTTGTGGTGACGGCAGGCCGGGAGGATAAGGGGACGGAACGGCTTGCCAGACCCGTTCAGGTGCTGGACAAAGAAGACCTCAGGCGCATGCCCGGTACCAGCCTCGTGGAGGTGCTGGCAAGGGAGGCGGGGCTTGTCCCCAGAGAAGGCGTGGGAAAGTCCGGAGGGCTGGACATCCGCGGCATGGGAGACACATCATCCAGCAATGTTCTGGTTTTGCTGGATGATGTTCCCATGAATGCAAGGGATCTTTCAGGTGTGGATTTTTCCACCATTGCCATGGAAGACATTGAGCGCATAGAGATCATTCGTGGCAGCGGTGCCGTGCACTGGGGCAGCGGGGCTGTGGGCGGTGTGATTCGTATCATCACCAAAAAACCCACGGCACTTTCTGCCACCCTCTTCTCGGAGACGGGAAGCTTCGGGTACAGAAAAAACCGCATCCAGACTTCCGGAAGCAGCAGGGATTTCAGTTTCCGTCTGTATGGCGGGCATCATGAAACCAGCGGTTACCGGGAGAACAGTGATTTTAATGTAAAGGATGCGGGACTGGATCTGCGTCTGGATCAACAAGGTCCGTTTTCCTTTGGCCTGTCCGGCCATGTTCATGGGGATACTTATGGTCTTCCCGGTCCTGTCACCGGGGGCAGGCCCCGTAAAAGTGCCTCCACCCCCCATGATGGCGGAGAAACCTTTGAAAAAAGATTCACGGCCAGGGCAGAAGGGGACTTTGATTCCTTCGGAACCCTGAAGCTGCAGCGCAGCCTGCGGTACAGGGATCAGAAGATGGATATGACGGGCAGGCTAAGCAGCGAAGGGCGAGACAATCTGCCCGTGGACATAGAGCTTACGGAAAAAATACTGCGCACGGACTATCACCTTCCCTTGGCCGGAAACAGCCTGCATCTGGGTTTTGATCATCTGGAAAGCCATTATATAAGAACAGATCCCGATGCCAATCTGGCCCGTCGCCACAATGGAAGAATCATTGAATATGGTGTTTTTGCAGCCAGTGATTTTGCCCTGAGGGATTCCCTGCGCCTCACGCTGGGAGGCCGCTACCATCATGTGGATGCGGATTACCGCTATGACAGAATGGATTCTCAGGGGTGGCGACAGCACAGCCTGAGGAGTGCCACATGGACAAAGCAGGCCTGGGATGCGGGACTTGTCTATGAAATCAACTCCGGAATCCATCTTTACACCTCCTATGCCAGCAGTTTCAGAAGTCCCAATGTGGATGAGCTGGCAAAGGCTTCAAAGGATTTGAAACCCCAGGAAACCCGACACATGGAACTTGGTTTACGGTCTTTTCAGCCAGGCCGCTTTCGGCTGGAGGCCGGGCTTTTTTCCATGGAGGCGGATGATGAAATCTATTATGACAGTCTTCTGCAGGAAAACCGCAATTACGAAGATACAACCCTGAGGCGGGGGCTTGAAACTTCCTTAAGCCTCTACCCTTCACCTTTTTTGAGTTTTCGGCTGGACATGACCCTGATGCAGGCCCGCTTTGAAAAAAAGGACAAGGTCATTCCCCTTGTACCGGAGCGCCATGCTGGTCTGCAGATTTCATGGGAGCCTGTGGAAGTGCTGGGATTTTATCTGGCTGGCCGATGGTTTGACAGCCGCTATGACGGCAATGACTTTGATAACAGAGAAAAAAAGCTGGATGCCTTCCATGTCTGGGATATACGGGCCCGTCTGAACAGGGCACGCTTGGAAATTTTCATGGAAATCAACAATATGCTGGATGAAGATTATGCGATGGCTGCCTATTCAGGGGCCTTTTATCCCATGCCGGGCAGGCAGTTTAAAGCGGGGGTGACCTTATGGTTTTAAACATAAACATAAAAGGAGTCATGCATAAAAGGGGTCTGCCCCCTTTTATGTTTATGCTCTTACTGCTTCTGCCCCTTTTATGCCTGGCGGGTGAGGGGCCCCATGCTCCGGAGGCGGGGAGGGCAGGTTCCACGGCCATTCCCATGGACCATGAAGGAATTATAGGATGGGCTTCGGGCTGGCAGGAGTATTTGCCCGGAGAAGCTGTGGAAGATCCATGGATGAAACCTGACAAAGCCCTTGGCAGAGCCAGCGGCATCACTTCGGATGTGGTTTCCCTTGGATGGGGCGGCAGCCTTACCCTGACCTTTGATTATCCCATAGAAAATAAAAAGGGGTATAACCTGGCTGTTTTTTCAAATAGTTTCAGCGATACCTTTCTGGAACTGGCCTTTGTGGAAGTTTCCACGGACGGGCAAACCTTTGTTCGTTTCCCCAACGAATCCCTTACCCAAAATCCTGTCCATGCCTTTGGCCACGTAAATCCCACCCATATTGACGGCTTTGCCGGAAAATACAGGGCTGGTTTTGGCACACCCTTTGATCTGGATCAGCTGAAGGAAGAAGATGCTGTGATTGGAGGAGAGGTGGATCTCAGCCGCATTGTTTATGTACGGCTTGTGGATGTGAAGGGGGATGGCAGCCTGAAGGACAGTTTTGGGAATCCTGTTTATGCCCCTTATCCCACAAAAATTTCCGCAGGCTTTGATCTCGATGGCGTGGCCGTATTGTCCGGAGTGGTTCTGGAATCTTCAGAGGAAGAAAAAAAAGCCCCCCTTGTTACGGGGGGCATAGGAAATGATGCGGGGTGTTTTATGGGGCAGCTGACGATCCCGGATGAATAGGGTTTTCGTGAATCCGGACTGAAAGCACTTAAAAAAATAGCTGAATGGCCCCTTTTCTGTAATCAAAAACCGCTTCCAGCTTTTTTCTTATAAAGGGATGAACAGCCCTGCTGAAGGGGTCCATGGGCAGGGCATAATGGATGCGGTCTTCCATGAGAATACCCCCATCACAGGGGCTGAAGCGGTGCAGGTGATGCCAGAAACGGTAAGGTCCGAAGCGCTGCTCATCCACAAAATATTCACCCTCCTTCACATGGGTGATTTCCGTGATCCAGGTCATGGGAATGCCTGCGATGGCTTTGATACGGTATGCGAGAATCTGTCCCTGAAACATGGGGTGTCCATGGCCGGAGCGGATGTCAAAATGCATCCACTCCGGTGTGATTTTTTCAAGGTTGCAGGGGTCGGCAAAGAAGGTCCAGATTTCTTGCATATTGCCCTTAAGAATCTGCTGCCTTTCAAGCCGCTGCAGTTTCATGGATTCCCGGTCCTTTTCGCTTTATGAAGTCAAGGATGTGTTCCGCACAGATCGCAGGCTGTTCCATGGGAACAAAATGTCCGCTTTTATCCACCACCACCAGTTCGCAGTCCTTTACCGTGCGGCTGAATCTGTCTGCGGCATCCTGAACAAAGGTGTCGGATTTTTTTCCCCGTATGGCAAGGACCGGGCATTGAACTTTTTTTGCATAGGACCAGATATCGGCAGGCACGGACTCAAAGATCTGGGCTTCCAGTTCCGGGTCACATTTTAAAATGGCCGTTTCCTCATCCACTTCCAGCAGGCCGCATTCAAGGTAGGCATCTACAAAGGAAGGATCCCAGGTTTTGAAAATACCCCGGCCTGCGGTGAAGCGGGACAGGGCTTCCTGCTTGCCCCGGAAAACAAATTTTCTCCGCCTTGCGCCTTTGGCCAGTGGGAACTGTCCGATGAGTCCGGTCATGCGTAAAAAACCCATGAACATGAGATAACGCCGCGGCAGAATTACCGGATCCATGAGGATAATACATGAGAAAAGTTCCGGATGTCTGGCTGCGGTGATGAGGGTGGTAACGGCCCCTAAGGAATGACCGATACCGATGACGGGGGGCTGCATCAGACTGGAGACCATGAATTCCAGATCATCGGCAAAAATCTTCCAGTGGCGTATGGGCATCTCAACGGGGGAAAGGGAGCTGCCATGGCCACGGACATCGCTGCCGATGACATGCAGTTTTTCAGACATAAGACGGATCAGGGGGTCATAGGTGCCGGCGCAGAAGCCATTGGCATGGAGCAGATGGGCCATGGGGCCTTCACCGCCCCAGTCGATATAGTGAAGGGGGCCTTTTTCCGGATGGTGGATGTAGCCCTCACCGGGTTCTGGCAGCGTCATGGATAATACTCCTTGTTTTTCAGATATAGGCATGGTGAACGGTTTATGATCAGAATCAGTTCAGCAAGAATAAGGATCTATCCACCTGCGGTCAAGGGTCTCATTTTTCCCGTCCCCGCATCCATGAAGGAATCATGGAGAAAAAGGCAATGGCGGCCCCTGCCCCCATGGCCATGCGAAAGGCATCAAGGAAGATTGTCATATTTTCCTCTGACAGTGCAGAAAGGGAGGCCCCGCCGCTTCGGCTGTCAAAAACAAAATGGAATATGGCACCGGCAAGGGCTACACCCAGCACCATGCCAAGGTTTCTGGCCGAGGCAAGAACCGCTCCGCCGGAACCCCTGTGGGCCGGGGGAACTCCGCCCATGACGGCGGCGGAGTTGGGTGAGACGAAAATAGATGTACCGATACCCACCAGAGCCAGACGCCATGCAATATCCCATACGCCATGGGAGGCATTGAGACCGGAGAGAAGTGTCAGGCCACAGGCCATGATAAAAAGTCCTGCCGTACAAAGCAGGCGGGAACCCATGCGGTCCGAAAGAATGCCCGCAAGGGGAGAAAATACCAGCAGAAAGGCAAAGGGAATCATCAGCATTTTCCCCGTCAGGGCACTGGAGTAGCCTGCAAACAGCATGAGATAAAAGGGCATGAGAAAGACCATGAAAAAAAGACTGCAGAAGAGCAGCAGGCCACAGAGGGCAGGCAGGGCAAAAAGCCGGTTCTGAAAAAGGGAGATATGCAGCAGGGGATCTTTTTTGTTTTTTTCCGTTAAAATGAAAAGAGCCATGCAGAGGAGACTGGATACCAGTACTGTGATAAAGGAAAAGGAGCTGAATCCCCAGTCATAGCCGTGGGTGAGGGCCATGAGCAGGAGGCCGAGACTTAAGGCGGCCAGCAGGGTGCCCTGCCAGTCAAAGGAGCTGATACGGCTTTTATGGCCGGATTCACGGAGTATCATCAAGACAAGCACCGCTGCCATAAGGCCGATGGGGATATTCACATAAAAAATGAGCCGCCAGGACCCAAGGGAAAGAAGAAAACCGCCAATGGCAGGGCCGGCGGTGAGACCGCAGGCAACAACGGCACCATTGAGTCCCAGCACCCTGCCCCGCTGGGAGTCGGGAAAGGCATCCACCAGAAGGGCAGGGGTGCAGGCCATGATCATGGCAGAACCCAGTCCCTGCAGCAGACGGGCAGCTATGAGCATATGAACGGTGGGGGCCATGGCGCAGAGCATGGAAGCAAGGGTGAAGACAAGAAGGCCTGTGGCATAGATACGTTTACGGCCCAGTATATCTCCCAGCCTGCCAAAGGTCAGTAGAAAACAGGTGATGGTAAGCAGATAGATCATGACCACCCATTCGGTCATGGCAAGGCTGGTGCTGAAATTTTTGAGAATGGCAGGGAGGGCGACATTCACGATACTGCTGTCCAGGGTGGACATGAAAACGCCGATGGCCACAAGGAAAAAGACCTGCCATGGCCGGTTGCTCTCTGATGCTGTCTGCATTCCGCTAAGTCCTGTTTTCGGGTTAGGGGCACAAAATGGTGTGACGGGCCTGGGAACAGCCATGAAAAAGTGGCATAGTCCCAAGATTCCTTTTTTGTCAAATACAGATTTGACCTGGTGGCTTTTCATAGATGGTAATGGGGAAAAAAACAGTGTTTTTTAAGTGCTTAAAACGTAACTGTTTAGCACAGCTTTCCAAGTACCATACCTGCAAGGCAGATGCACAGGCCCCAGGCTATTTGCCCGTGACGCAATCCGGCACTCAAGCTTTCAAAAGCCCATTGTTTTCATTGCAGGCTTTAGATTTATGGCTTGAGTGCCGGAATCCGAAACGATTGCAATGTCCCTTGCAAATAGCCACGGAGCCTTGCAACAGTACGAAGCTGCGGCAATTACAGCATTGGCAGTTCGGAATAAACTGTGCTGAATAATTACCTTAAAACAAATGAAAGCAGTGGTTTATGGTTTAAGGTTTTTTGAAAGCCTTAAAAAAAGTCTGGTTTTCATGCGGCCTTTATCGTAGATGAATGGAATTATGTCACGGGGAAAAATAAATTATTCTGAACAGGCTCTGAAGGATCTTATCAGATATCAAATATTTCATAGGAAGTGCCGCAATGGGCCAAGGGCTGGTTTTTCGCTGATGGGCAATCTGGAGTATAAAGATGCCTGAACAGGAGTGAGGAGGATTTGCAATGGTGAAGTGGGGATTTGCAGGTGTTGGCATACTGCTTGTTTTCATATGGAGTATCATTCTTGGCTTGCAGCTCATGGGTACCGACAACGGAACCGGAGCGATTCTTGAGACAGATGTGAGCAAAAATTCCGGCCGTTATCTTATTTCCGTTCCAGAATCGAGAACTCAGTCCTTCGGAGATTCTCCGCCGGGATCCGAAACTTCCATGATCCCTGTCCATGGAGGGGAAAAAAATGGGGACGACCGGATGGCCCGGAAAGAACATAAGGGCAGTGATTTTTTTTCTGCGGAAGTCTCAGATCTGAAAGATCATGGAGTGGATGATGCGGACTCTTCTGAAGAAGTTTCTGCGGCCTTTGAAGAAATCATTGTTTGGGATGAAGCCCCTGCCGGGGAAAAGATGTCTGACATGGACAGGATGGAAGCGGTCTCTGATCTTTCAGCTGAGGTGAAGGAAATCCGTAAAAAAGATGTGGAAGTGAAAAAAAGACCCCTTTTGAAAGAAATCCGCTTTGATGCGTCCGCCGGTCGCCTTGTGATTATCGCAGGAGCTGCCATCCATGATGTGGAAAGCTTTAGCCTTGAAAATCCCAGACGGATTGTTCTGGATTTGAAAGGTCTGGAGTCGCCCTACAGATCAGAGCAGCGGATAGATATTGACAGTCTTCACATAACCCGTGTGCGTCACTTTGCCCACCAAGACAGGCTTCGCATTGTTCTGGATATGCAAAAGGGATGGAAGGGTTCCTACCAGACGGAACCCATGGATGCGGGCCTTGGGGTGCTTCTTGTGGCCATGGACGGTATCCCTGAAATGCGGGCGCAGTAAATGATCAGAAAAACCTGCGGTCCAGAAGAAGGTGGGAAAAAAAGCCCAGCACAAAGGCGAGGTAATAGGGAAGTACCTGCTGCCATGGCTGATGAAAAAGATAGACCGGTGCTGCCAGAATGGGCAGGGGAATGACCAGCATGGCCCACCATGAATGGGTCCAGCCCCTGTGATGCCCGATGGCGGGCAGCATGGCGCAGAAACCCAGTATGGCGGCCCATTTATACTCCCCCTTGAAAATCAGAAAAAGATCAAAAAGAATCAGAAGACTGTATACAAGATTCTGTCCCTTGGAATCCGTATCCACATCCGGCGTCAGGGATCCTATAAGACAGAGTCCCATGAGAATGGCCATGGTTTCCAGAGGTGGCCGGTACAGCTCCCAGAAAAAAAGTCCCGCAAGGCAGAGGATGCCAAGGGTAGAACCAAAACCGAGGTGCGCCTTATATCCGGGCATTCAGAGCCTTCTCCAGCAGCTCTCCCAGAGCTGCGAAATAGGGTTTGAGTCCATAATAAAAAAGTGTGTTGTGGTCGGCAACGGGAATGACAAGCATGTCAAGGGGCTGGCCCGAAGCATTTTTCTTCAGTTTTTCAGCCTGATGGATGGGGATGACATGGTCGTTTTCCCCGTGGATGATGAGGGTGGGACCAGCAAAGGACTGAACCCCCTTCAGGTTGCCGAAATCGGCATCCTCCGGAATGCCGAGGGCCCTCATATCCGCCCCCAGCAGACGGATCAGGGGCTGGGTGTCGGCAAAACCCGATTCAATGATCAGGGCGCTAATGGATTCGGATCTTTTGGAGGCAATGTACAGAACAGCCGCACTGCCCAGGGAGCGTCCCATAAGGGCAAGGGGCCTTGCCGGGTTTTCCCTGTAAAGGGTGTCAAAGATAAAGAGGGCATCTTCCTGCAGGCTGATGGCCGTGGGCTCTCCCTGGGATCTTCCGTATCCCCTGTAATCCATCACCAGAAAATCCCATGCCAGAGCTGTGAAAAAGGGGGCCAGATCCCTGTACTCCGAGGCTATTTCTCCGTTGCCATGGAAAAAGAGCAGCAGGGGGGCTTCGGCTTGGCCACAGCTGTGATATTCACCGGAAAGTCTTATGCCTTCGGGTGTATGGATATCTTTCAGAAAGGTGGGGGGCAGGGGAGCAGGGGCATGATCGGCTCTGGGATGAAAGAGGACCCTTTGTACGGCAGGATGGTTGAGGGCAGCCAGAATATGATTGTCATTCATCTTTGCCTCCGGTCATAAAAGGTTATCTGATTACTACCCTGACTCAGCCACAGCTTGCTGGTCCGGTTGTTGTCAGGCCTATGGTGCGAGCTTTAATACGGGCAGGCGCAAGGCCTGCCCCTACGAATGGTTTTTACGGCCCTGTTTTGTGTAGGGGCACCCTTTACGGGTGCTAAGCTAACATGCGTAAAATCTGATCTTATAATTTCCATGATTAAGGTTTGTATGGCTGAAAGACAGTGGTAATCAGAAAAGGTTATTATTCGGTCAGCAGCTCCTGTTCAACAATGGGTGCGACTGGTGTACGGCTGCCATCGGCAGCGGGACTCCCACCCCTTAAGGCCGCATCAAGGGCCACCTGCAGCTGCTGGAATTTTCTGTTGATACGGTTTTCGAGGGAAGCCCGTTCATTTTCGCTGCGGCGGATGATATTATCAAGATCTGATTTTCTTGCCACATCTGCGGGTATTTCAAAATTGTTCTTCAGATTCTGCTGTTCTTTCTGAAGATTCTGCAGAAGCTGGGTATCCCTTTTTCTGGCCTGTTCCATTTCTTTTGTGCTTTTAAGAAGTTGTGCCAGTTCATTTTTCTGGTTTTCCTGAACCTGCCTCAGTCTTGTGTTTTCTCTGGTCTGTGCTGCCAGTTCAGCAGCCAGTTTTTTCCGCTCTTCCTGCTCCGCCTGGAGGGTGTTCCGGGTCCGGGTCAGGTTTTCGCTGAGGGTTTTCAGAATTCCTGCATCGGGTTTTTCCTGATTTTCCACGGATGCCAGCCGCCTGTCAAATTCTTTGATCTGACTGCTGAGGGTTTTGTTCTGTTCCTGAGCGTTTTTCCGGGTTTCCTCCATAAGCTGCTGAAGCCTGCTGAGGGCCTGTGTCTGCTGGCTCAGTATATCGGAAAGGTCTTCGAAACGGGCAGAAAGTTCAAACACCTTCTGCTCCAAAGGCTTGCTGTCGGAAAGGACGGCTGCCTGCTGCAGATGAATGGCTTTCATATCCTGCTGTACTCTGGCGTACAGGGTAAAGAGAATGCCTGCCAGAAGACCTGCCGTGACAAGAAGGGCCAGTGTCAGGCGAAAAGAGAGTCCATCCATACGCTTTTGCAGGCGTTCGGTTTCAAAGGCTGTATGATCATTGTTTTCCCGCAGGGACATGACAGAACCTTATCCTTTTTTCATTAAGATGGCAGAAACAACTTATTCCCACTCAATGGTTGCCGGAGGCTTGGAGCTGATGTCATAGGCCACACGGTTGATGCCCCTGACTTCATTGATGATGCGGCTGGAAACCCTTGCCAGAAACTCGTGGGGCAGCCGGGCCCAGTCTGCGGTCATGGCATCCTTGCTGTTCACGGCCCGTATGACACAGGTGAACTCATAGGTACGGTGATCCCCCATGACACCCACGGTCCGGACAGGAAGAAGCACCACAAAGCTCTGCCAGAGATCCTTGTAAATGCCTTCCGCCTTGACTTCTTCAAGGAGAATGGCATCGGCTTCCTTCAGAATATTTAGGCGCTCTTCGGTAATTTCTCCAAGAATCCGTATGCCAAGACCCGGGCCGGGAAAGGGCTGACGCCAGACCATCTCATCACTGAGCCCCAGCTCCTTACCGAGAATGCGCACCTCATCCTTAAACAGATACTGCAGGGGCTCCAGCAGCTTCAGGTTCATGGTTTCAGGCAGCCCGCCCACATTGTGATGGCTTTTGATCACTGCGGAAGGGCCGCCAAAGGCGGATCTGGATTCAATGACATCGGGATACAGGGTCCCCTGACCGAGAAAGGCAGCCCCTTCAATTTTTCCGGCTTCAGCGTCAAAGATTTCAATAAAAAGATTGCCGATGATTTTCCGCTTTGTTTCAGGGTCCGTAACTCCGGCAAGGGCTGAGAGAAAGCGTTCCCTTGCATCCACAAAGCGGATATTCATCTGGAGATTTCTGGTAAGAACCTCTTCAAGGGTTTTCGCCTCATTTTTGCGCAGAAGTCCGTTATCCACAAAAATACAGGTGAGCTGATCGCCAATGGCCTTGTGGATCAGCACCGCAGCCACCGAAGAATCCACACCGCCGGAGAGTCCCAGAACCACTTTCTGCCCGCCAACGGTCTTTTTAATATCTTCTATGGTTTCCTTTGCAAAGGAAGCCATGGTCCAGTTACGGGAACACTGGCAGATGGAAAGGAAGTTATCAATGATTTTCCGGCCCTCTTTTGTATGTTCCACTTCCGGATGAAACTGGACGCCATAGAATTTCTTTTCGGGAAAATGACAGGCGGCCACGGGCGTATTGGCCGTGTCTGCCATGCTCACAAAACCTTCGGGCAGGGTATCAATGGAATCTCCGTGGCTCATCCAGCAGGTGCTGTCTTCAAGACCTGCGAAAAGATCCTCCCTGCTGCGGATATTTAAGGTGGCAAAACCGTATTCCCTTTTTTCAGATTTTTTTACGGAGCCTCCAAAGGTGTCCACCATGAACTGCATGCCATAGCAGATACCCAGCACAGGAATCCCCATTTCAAAAATGGCGGGATTTACCCTTGGACTGTTTTCATCATAAATGCTGGCCGGGCCGCCGGAAAGGATGATGCCCTCGGGCTTCAGGGCCCTTATGCTTTCCACGGAAACGGAAGGGGGTTCAATCACGCAGTAAACGGAATGCTCCCTTACCCTGCGGGCAATGAGCTGGTTGAACTGGGAACCGAAATCAATAATGAGAATCATCGGGATACTCCTAAAGGGAGGGAAGGGTCTGTGGAAGAAAAAAAACTGGCCTTTTTTCCAACAAATTGTCTGAAATTGCAAGATGGAATCCTTCAGGCCAGAAAGACAAAAGGAAAGCCATGGATGAAGAATTGCGAAGCTTTTGAAAATATGGTAGAAACGGCAAGTCTTGTCAAGCAGGGTTCCGGGTAAGATTTTTCAGGAACAGTCTTTGGCATTATGCTGTTGAAATCCGGTATCTTGGAATGTGTGAGCGGATTTTTTATGATCAGAAAGCTTCCTTCCAAGGAGGCTTTTTTTGGGGGCGGATGTATGATCTTCCCTGTTTTTTCTGGATGAATGAAAAGGAGATGATGTATGCTTGATTGTTCCGATCTTCGTAAGGGCCTTAAAATTGAGTACGAGGGTGACCCATATGTCGTTACCCAGTTTGACTTTGTAAAGCCGGGCAAGGGGCAGGCCCTTTATAAGTGCCGCCTTAAAAATATGATAAACGGCAGCCAGTTTGACCGGACTTTCCGTTCCGGAGAAAAATTCAACAAGGCCGATCTTGAAGAGCGTACCATGGAATTTTCCTACATGGACGGAGAAAATTACTGCTTTATGAATACCACAACCTTTGAGCAGGAATTTCTCACGCCGGAGCAGGTGTCGGAAGTCACGGACTTTCTGAAGGAAAATACGGTATGCAGTGTTCTTTTCTGGGGCAGTAGAGCCATTGGTGTGACCCTGCCCAATTTTATCGACCTTGTGGTGACCAAAGCCGAACCCTGGGTAAAGGGGGATACCGCTTCAGGGAATTCCAAGCCTGCGGTTCTTGAAACCGGTGTATCCGTTCAGGTTCCTTCCTTTGTGGAGGAGGGAGAGAAAATACGCATTGATACCCGTACGGGCCAGTATGTGGAGCGGGTAAAGGAATAAAAAGTAAAAGGGTCAGGTTCGCAATGGCGGCCCTGACCTGCCCGATTGTACCCCAAACCTTCTCACGGATGGTGCATATCATGTTTCGTTTTCAGAAAATACTGGTGGTGGATGATGATCCGGCCCTGCGGCAGATGCTCCACCGCATGCTTAGCCGTGAAGGGTATGCATGCAGTCTGGCTGCAGATGGCAATGAAGCCCTGGATGAGGTCCGCAAGGATCTGCCGGGGCTTGTCATTACGGACATCAGTATGCCCGGTATGGATGGTATCGAATTCATGAAAGCACTGCACAGGGAGCATCCTGCCCTGGATGTCATGGTCATGACGGGAATGTCCGAGCGGTATAACTATGCGGATATTGTGGATGCAGGCGCTTCGGATTATGTGAGCAAACCCTTTGAAAGGCGGGAGCTTCTGGCCCGTATCCGTCGGGTGGAGCGGGAAAGGGAAGCCATCAGTTCCTTAAATGCCATGAATGCTTCTCTGGAGAAAATGGTAACGGTTTCTGGCCATCTGGCTTCAAGGGCGGAAGCCGCTTCCAGGGCCAAAAGTGAGTTCCTTGCGGGAATCAGCCATGAAATCCGTACGCCCCTGAACGGCCTGATCGGTTTTGCAGATCTCCTGCTGGACACGCCCCTCAATGATGAACAGCAGGAATTTCTCAGTATTATCCGATCCAGCAGCGAAACCCTGCTGCAGCTTTTAAATGACATTCTGGACTTTGCCCGCATTGAAGCCGGAAAAGTGGCCATGGAAGAAATTCCCTATGACCTTGAGATCCTGTGTTTTGATGCCGTTGAAATGCTCCGCAGCCGTATGAATCCTGAAAAGGTTTCCCTGATTTCCCACTTTGAAGACAATGTGCCAGCCCGCCTCGTGGGAGACCCCCAGAAGCTGCGTCAGGTTTTGATCAATCTTCTGGCCAATGCCCTAAAATTTACGGAACAGGGTGAAATTACCCTTTCCGTGGGTGTAAAAAAGGAAGAAGGAAAGGGACTTACACTTGTTTTTTCCGTAAAGGATACGGGAATAGGCATTCCGGAAGGGGAGGAAGAGGCCATTTTCGGAGCATTCCGGCAGGCAGAGGGCACATGGACCCGCAGATATGGCGGTTCCGGACTGGGGCTTGCCATATGCCGCAGGCTTGTGGAAATGATGGGCGGAGACATCCATGCGGAAAACAACCCGGACGGGGGCAGCACTTTCCGCTTCAGCATCAGAGTGGGCAGGGATTCTGACGCCACCGGTGAACCAGAAAGCCTTTCTCCGGGCCTTGGCCATAAGAAAATTTATGTGGTGGATTCCCATCCAAGGCAGGCGGAAATCTGCGCCCAGTATCTGAAGGCTGCGGGAGCTGCCGTTGAAATTTTTTCCCATGAAGATGCCATCCCTGCAGATAATGTACCGGATCTGGCTGTTGTTGCCATGGAAGATCCTGAAAAGGCGAAGCATCCTTCTGAAGTTAACCGTATATTCCAGAAAATACCGGTCATCGCCCTGTCCCGTCCTGTTCCGGGCAGTGCGGGGTTTTGCAGAAATGCGGGTTATGCGGGCTATCTTACCCAGCCCGTATCAAGAACCTTTCTTGTGGAGATGGTCAGCCGCCTGCTTGGTGAAAAACATGGTGAGGGAATGCTGACCCGGCATCGTTTACGGGAAGAGCAGAAAAAGTCATTCCGTATGCTGATAGGAGAATCGCCTCCGGAAAATCTTCTCGGATGTCTTGCCGGTTCTTCGGGTTACCGCAAGCAGTGTTTTAGCGATGCCGCAGCCCTCCTGACGGCCTATGTTGCAGAGGATGGTCATTTTGACGGTGTTTTCATGCGTTTTTCCAGTGAAGCCATGCAGCAGACCCTTTTCCAGATCCGCCACTGGGAAAAACTTGCCGGAAAACCCTGTGTTCCCATTTTTATTGTTTTTTCGGAGAATAAAAACAGCCTGTACACGGAAGATTACCGGAGAATCTTTTTTACGGACATTAACAATCTTCGCAGGCAGGGACTGCATGTATTTGTTGAATCCTGTCTTCAGGCATCTTCTGCCTGATTATTTTGTAACTGTTCAGCACAGTTTATTCCGAACTGCCAATGCTGTAGTTGCAGCAGCTTCGTACTGTTGCAAGGCTCCGTGGCTATTTGCAAGTGACATTGCAATCGTTTCGGATCAGAGCTTTGCAGGCCTGTGCAAAAGAAGCGGAAAACTGTCTGAGCCGCCACAAAGGCAGCGTGCTTAAGTCTGCCATGGTAATCAAAAAGCTTATCCTGCCTGTGGCGGCGAGTTTTTGCCGCTTCCGCACAGGGCAAAAAGTTCCCGAATAAGATTGCGTCACGGGCAAATAGCCTGGGGCCTGTGCATCTGTCTTGCAGGTATGGTACCTGGAAAACTGTGCTGAATAATTACCTGCCTGAAAAAAATGCAGAGGGTATTCTGAATTATAACCCCTTTACCTGAGCGCAGCCCTGACATGGCAGGGGTACGGGGTGATTCCCATAAAAAATGCGCTCTATTCCCGGTGCCTCCATCAGCCTGCGTCTTCCCTCACTGCAATTGCCTATACCCGCATAAAGCTCCTCGTAAAATTCCTTTCTGACCTCAAACGCCCTGCAGAAATTCCGATATTTTTTACCCTGCCATATGGTTTCAAAATCATCGTCAAAAAGATTGCCCATGACTGCCATGGGAGGATGAAAGGCATTGTGAGATATGAGGGGCAGGTAAAGGAAAATACAGGGGCTGACTGTGCCATCCGCACCGACCATCAGGCATTGTAAGGGGTCGTTGGCGCAGACGGCCTGTTCTTTGGGCTGCATCCGGGCAGGAATGTAAGGCTGACCTTTTCGTATGGAAACCCATAGGGCACGCATGGCTGCCCATCTGGAGCGAAATCCTGAAACCACATGCTGTTTTTTGTGATCCGGGGTCGGCAGGTAGCTGGCATTGATGGCAAGACAGTCATCCAGGCCATAGCGGCTGGCCAGCCCCACTGCCAGGGGCAGCTCGTGGATATTGCTGTCCTGCTGGAGAAAACTGAGGCTGATTTTCGGTTTTTTTCCCAGCCTGTCTGCCCTAAGGCGAAAAAGGCGGACCTTTTCCATGAGGGCATGGAGGTCGGAGTGGGGTCTCAGGGCGGCATGGGTTTCGGGGGTGGCTCCGCTAATGGAAATGGTGAGGTGTTCAAGTCCTGCTTCCAGAAGGGATTGTCCCCGTTTTTCATCCAGAAGGCAGCCATTGCTTGTGACGGAACATCGGGCACCGGCCTTTGTCAGCTCACGGATCATTCCTTCAAGTTCCGGATGACAGAGGGGTTCCCCCCAGCCCTGAAGCTGAACGATTTCAGCACGGAGGGCCAGAGGAAGGATGCGTTTTATTTTTTCCAGAGGAAAATGGATATTTTTCCATGTGTCCGCAAAGGCCGTGCGCGGACAGGTCGGACATTTCAGGGTGCAGAAGGTGCTGGGTTCAAGCTGCAGGGCTAGGATCTTTTTCATGGCTCTGAAGCCATGCCTTCCATCAGGGCCCTTGCATTTTTTCCCAGAACCTTATGGTTGTACCCGCCTTCCAGCAGGGCAAAAAGACCGGCATTGCAGCGTCTTGATGCTTTTTTTGCCCACCTCCCCATATCAAAATAATCTTCCGTACGAAGAAGTCCTCCCCAGTCATCCCTGTGATGATCAAATCCCGCAGAAATTCCAATGATATCCGTTTCAAGACTTTCAAGTCTGGATTCAACATCTTCCATATAATCTTTGCGGTTGCGGGACATGGGGTTGTGCAGGCTGACCCAGGGCAGGGGGCCGAGGATATTGGTTGTGCCATCGCCAAAGTGCAGGTCAAAGTCCAGCACATGGGCCGTCTGAATCAGACCTTCGGCCTTCATGGCCAGAAGTGCCACAGCCATATTGGAGAAGTAGCAGAACCCCCAGCAGCTGTCTCTGGAGGCATGGTGGCCCGGTGGCCGGATCAGTCCGAAAACCGGTTCTTTAAAGCTCATGCGGGCAGAAAGGATGGCAGCACCTGCGGCAAGGGCTGCGATGTCAAAGACGCCTTCCCTTCTTACCTCCTCCAGAAGATCTTCGCCGTGCGCCCGGAGCAGTTCTTCCCTGGTGGCGGGCTCAGGAGAAATAAACACGGCAATATCCTCAATCTCCTGAACAATGGCCTGCATACGGCCGGGTTCGGCAGCCGGATCATGGGTATAGACTTCGTAAAATGCCGGATCAAAAACGACTTTCATGATTCCTCCTCCCTGGCTCAGGTCATAGGTTTATGCGGCAGCTCAGTCTTTCTTTTTTAAAGATGGCACCCGAAACCGCCGGACTTCTTTCAGAAAACCCTGAATGGTTTCCGGATCAGCATCCTTGTTGCCATAGCGCAGGCGGACATAATTTTCCAGATGGGGCTGAAGCGCATCGGCAAGCTCCGGTCTGTTTTCTCTGATCCTCTTTGCATAATCCATGGGGCCTTCGTGGGGATCTCTGGGAAAACCTGCCTTTTTCATTTTCTGGCACAGAAGATTCCAGGCCAGCAGCACCTTGTCCTTTTGCTTTCCGTTCTTTAACCGGATCATAGCATATTTTGTCAGCCCGTAGATAAACAATCCTGAAGCAAGGCTTATGGATAAAAAATAAAACAGCCCGGCACCCTGTAGCCATGCCCCCAATCGGGCAAAGAATTCCCGTTGACGGGTATGGGTGTAGGCCAGCACCTGCCTGTGCCAGAGGTGGGTGGCGCTGTCCCAGAAGAGGCCCAGAGGCCTGATTTTTCTTTCAAGCCATGTAAGATCCGTATGCCTGCCAATGCTCATGCGGTCTTCTTCGGAAAGGGAGGCGGCCATTCCCCCTTCATCCAGACGGAGGGGGGCAATCAGGGCTGTGGGATCCATCCGCTGCCAGCCTTGATTTTCAAGATAGATTTCGGTCCATGCATGGGCGTCGGACTGTTTGACCATGAGATAGGGTCCGATGGGGTTGATTTCCCCCCCCTGATAGCCGCCGATGATCCGTGCGGGCAGTCCCGCTGCCCGGGCAAGGGTGGCAAACCCCATGGAAAAATGCTCACAATAGCCCTGTTGTGTCTCAAAAAGAAAGGCGTCCATGCTGTTTTTTGAAGGAAGCAGGCCGGGATTCAGGGTGTAGCGGAAGGGCTGACTCTGAATCCATGAAACAAGGGCCCCAAGTCTTTGGCTTTCATCCGGGTTTTCTTTGTAAATTTTTCGGCCAAGGGCCAGAGCCTTTGGGTTTTCGTCCGAAGGCAGATAAAGATCCACGTCATCCGGTCTTTCCAGATGGAAATTTTCCTTTGAGGATTCAAGGGTGTAGCCCATGCGGCGCTGAACTTTATCCTTGTTTCGCGCAAGTCCGCCCTGCACAAGGGATACAGAGCCTGTTCCATGGGCAATGGGCCAGTCTAAGGCAAAGAGCCAGTGGTGCTGATGGGGTTCCATGATGATGCTGTAGCGTATCCACATCCGGGGGGGGGTTTCAAAATCAGGCAGGGGAGATACTTCCCTGTCCGGAAGCCATGCGCCGGATCGTACATTGCGGAAAACAATGCCTCTGAAATAGCGGCTTTCTGAAGAAGGAATGGGGCCTTCGAACTGTACACGGAAAGCCGGTTCATTGCTTTTGGCAAGGGTTGCCACACTGCCCGGCTGCAACTGATCCGAAAAACCCGTTATCCCGGAAGGAGAGGGCGTGCGGATACCCCAGAGGGGGCTTGAAAGTCTTGGAAAGGAAACAAAGAGGATAATGGCAAGGGGCGCTGCCACAAAAAAGAGGGTGGCTGCCTGCAGCAGCATTTTTTTTAAAGGTGCTTTTTCGTGGTGAATCAGGGCAAGGACAGCGTGGTTGCATATGAGGGCAAGGGCCATGTAAAGGGCCATGGCAAGGGATTCTGAAAAAAGCAGGCTGGAAAGTACCAGCAGATGGGCGATGAAAACAAGGGCAATGGCATCCCTTCTTTCTTTCAGCTCAAAGGTTTTCAGTGCTGCCATGATGAGAAGGAGCCGGGAGCCTGCATCCTGTGCAAAGGTGCCTGCGCTTTGGGCAAGGATGATAAAAAAAAAGATCCATGTGAAAGCAAGGATGGTTTTTTTTCCGGGCAGGGGAAGATAGCCCCGGGCCATGGCAAGGCGCATCAGCCATGCAAGACAGACAAGAGCCGTCAGCCAGAGGGGTTGATGCAGAAACTGCGGCCCTGCGGATAATGCCAGTATGAAGATCAAAGGCGGCAGCAGTCTGTTTTTATCATTTAATGATAAAGGCATTTTTCTCTTCACCTATGGCATGGAGCATCATGGAAAATAAATCCTCTGCGGTGTTTTCTCCCTGAAAAGCGGCCAGATGATACAGGCATTGTTCCCGGTGCTGTCTGGAAGATGCCGGTCCGACTTCCCTGTCTGGAAGACGGAGACCATAGGCCATGTTTCTGGATGCGGCCTGAAGAATGCCGTGGCAGAGCCGGGAGAGCCTTTCTTCCGTATCCATATTGTTGAAGGCATTGAAATCCAGAACAAGGCTTTTGCCTGCGCTTTCAAAATTTTTGATGTGCATACCTCTGTCTCTGGAAAAAATTTTCCAGTCAATGCGGGAAATGGGGTCTCCCGGAACATAGCTTTTGTGTCCTTCAAAATCCTCATTCCCCATGGACTGTGCTTTCCTGCCCGAAGGTTGTTTTTCTGCGCCTTTGCCTTCGGATTCCGGCAGGGGACCAGCAAGGGGTTTGGGATATACCACGGCTTCTGTTTCGTGGGGCAGCCGGATCCATGCATAAAAAAGTCCCAGAGGTGCCCGGCACTGGAGGGTAAGGGCCGGGAGCTGATAAATCCCCCGTGCTGCGGCAGGCAGACGGAGTTCCAGAATACCGGTGCTGCTTTTATCTATGGAAACAGGTTGTGACGTTTTTTTACGGCTGCAGAGTGTAAGGCCCGTACGCCCATGATTCCCACTGAAAAGGTGGAGACGGATACAGATGGGGTTTTCTGCAAATACCGGTGGGCATTCCATGCCTTTGATCAGGATACCCTTAAGATTTCTGTGGGTTGAAAAGGAGGAACAAAGGGCCATGGAAAAGAGAAAAAAAGTGAGCAGAAGCCCCAGATTGTTGTTTTCATTAAGGGAGGCCACAAGGGTGACAAGTAAAATGATGCCCATGAAAAGACCGGCAGGGGTGGGCAGAATGAAAATTTTTCTTTTTTCAGCTTTCATGGGAGCACTTTTCACGGCAAAGGAATTTTTTTCAGCACATCCTGCATTTCTTCAGGGCTGAAACCCGTCAGATCCTTTGATTTTTGCAGCCTGTGGCTGGAAACCCATGGAAAAACAGCCTGCACGTCTTCGGGCAGACAGAAATCCCTTTTATGGAGAAAGGCCCAGGCCTTGGAAGCCAGTACAATGGCCATGCCAGCCCTTGGAGAAAGACCTGTGTGGAAAAGGCTTTCTTTCCGGGTATATTCCAGAATATCCTGAACATAATCCATGAGGGCATCGGAAACGCCTGCCTGCTGCACTTCCTGCCTGAAGGAGATGATTTTTTGCGCAGAGAGCAGGGGAGTCAGTTCTGAAAATGCATGCCTCACCTCACCCTTGAGGATGCGTTTTTCCGCATCTCTGTCCGGATATCCCATGGAGATGCGCATGAGAAAACGGTCCAGCTGGGATTCGGGCAAGGGGTAGGCCCCTGCCTGTTCACTGGGGTTCTGGGTAGCCATGACAAAAAAAGGATGGGGCAGGGGATGGGTCTGTCCTTCAACACTCACCTGATTTTCTTCCATGGCTTCCAGAAGGGCACTCTGGGTTTTGGGTCCGGCCCGGTTGATTTCATCGGCAAGGAGAATCTGGGTAAAAACAGGGCCGGGATGGAACCTGAATATCCTTTCTCTGCTTTCAAAGATGGAAACACCAAGAATATCTCCGGGCAGCATATCACTGGTGCACTGGATTCTCCGGAATGTAAGCCCCAGACTTCTGGCCGTAGCCTTGGCCAGGGTTGTTTTTCCTATGCCGGGAAGGTCTTCGATGAGAAGGTGCCCCCCGGCCAGAAGACAGGTCAGGCAGCGTTTGATGGCCTCATCTTTTCCTAAAACAGCATTGCGGATCTGTTGAAAAGCAGGCATAATCTCAGAATGCATAGGATAGCTTCCTCTGGTTCTGTCGGCAAACAGAAGTGTTTGTGACCATGAATATAAAGGAAATGTGTGCCGTGATGTTTTTTTATGAAGCAGGCTTTTTCCCTTCCCGCCTGCAGCAACATGGTATGCGCAACGGGACGGATTGTCAAAAGGAGAGGCCATGCAAAAAAACAATGTTCATTTTTTTCTGTCTTTTTCTGAAAAGATCCTTTCTCCCATACGGATGGCGGTTTTTATTGTTATATGCCTGTCACTGCCTGCATGGGGTGAGGTTTCTTTGCCTCTCATGCGCATTTCCGTTGAAAATTCCCCCAGCCATGTCCATACAAAGGCGGTCAGGCGTTTTGCAGAAGATCTCAGCAGCAAAGCAGCGGGACGTCTCCATGTGGAATTCCATGACAGTGCAAGGCTTTACAGGGATGCGCAGATTCTCAGTGCCCTTGCCTCGGATCGGGTAGAAATGGGCGTACCCGGAACCTGGCATTTTGACAGGTATGAGCCGGACGTTGGTATTTTCCTTTTGCCGGCTTTTTATGGACGCAGTGCCGAAGACATGCACAGGGTTGTGGACGGAGAAATTGGCCGCAGGGTTGTAGAAAAGCTTGAAAAAGGTCTCAGGGTTTCTGTTCCGGGCCGCTGGCTGGACCTTGGCCATGCCCACCTTTACACAAACCAGCCTGTATTTTCAAAGAATGATCTTAAAAATTTGAATATACGGGTTGCGGGGGGACTGGCCAATGCCATGCGCGTGGAAGCCTTAGGTGCAAAGGCAGTGATTATTCCATGGCCGGATCTGCCCGCAAGGCTTCAGCAGAAAAACATTGACGGAGTGCTGACCACCCATGAAACCATTCGCAGTGCGGAACTGTGGAATGCGGGGCTTGGGCATGTGTTTGAGGACAGGCAGTATTTTCCCCAGTATATCCCCGTTATCCGGCAGAATTTCTGGAGAAGACTGCCCGATGATCTCCAGAAGATCATCATGGATACCTGGGAGAAGCATGTGGATGAGGCTCGAAAAGAAGCCGCAGAAGCCCAGGAAAATGCCAGAAGGCTTCTTTTGCAGCAGGGAATGAAAATTTTTACGCCTCCGGAAAAAATGATTTCGGACTACAGAAGCTTTCTTGCAGGACATCAGGATGCAATCGTCACAGCCCTTGGTGTGGATGCTGAACTGTATGCAGAGGCCATGCTTTTTTTAAAAAAACTGGATGAATCTCTTGTGAGGCCCTGAGGCCGGTTCTTCTGTCTTTTACGGGTTCCCTTACTGCTGGATACAGGCAATCTGTGGACCAGGACATCTATCGTTGCCTGGGGTAAAGCAAACCGAACAGTAACTATTCAGCACAGTTTATTCCGAACAGCTAATGCTGTAATTACAGCAGCTTTGTATTGTTGCAAGGCTCCGTGGCTATTTGCAAGTGACATTGCAATCGTTTCGGATTCCGGCACTCAAGCTAAAAACCCAAAGACTATAATGTAAACGATGCCAGCCTTTTCAGGCTTGAGTGCCGGAGTGCTAATAAGAAGCGGCAAACTGTCTGAGCCGCCACAAAGGCAGCGTACCAAGGCCTGTTATGGTAATCAAAAAGCTTATCCTGCCTGTGGCGGGGAGGTTTTGCCGCCTCCGCACAGGGCAAGAAGCTCCCGAATCCGGCACTCAAGATCCATAGGCATTTTTGCTCCCGTAAAGGGCTTGAGCTTTTCAGCTTGAGTGCCGGATTGCGTCACGGGCAAATAGCCTGGGGCCTGTGCATCTGTCTTGCAGATATGGTCTTTGGAAAACGGTGCTGAACAGTTACGATGCTTCAACAGTCTGCAGGATAGCTTCCTCTATATTCTATGGAAAGGAGTCTTAATGAAAAGCCCCAGAACTCTCCATTCCTCCCTTATTTCCATGCCCTTCTTTCTCACGGGTTTTATACTGGCAGGGCTGAGTCTCTGCTTTCTGATCTTTGTTATTTTTACCAAGCTGGAATCCCGGAAAAACCTTTTGGAAGCGGCAGAGCTGCGTTCCCGGATTCAGACACAGATTTTTGCAGAACATGCCTCCGGCCTGTTCCGAGCCATTGATATCACCCTTATGTCCGTTATGCCCTTTCTGGAAGAAGGCGATGTTCTGGGCAATGCCGCTGCTGAAGATGCCATCCGTCGCCGTATTCTTTTTCTGCATCAGCTTAAAAATATGTATATTCTGGATGACAAAGCGCAGCTTGTGTACGTCCATCCAAGGGGAGAGATGGTGGATCTGTCAATGGCTGACAGGGATTATTTCCTTCGTACACACAAAGATTCCCTGATGGACTTTGACATCAGTGTTTCGTCAGAAAATGAAAAGGGTGATATTGGTATCCGGTTCAGCCGCAGAGTGGAAAACCGGGATGGCAGATTTCTCGGAGTGGTGGTTGGGGTGGTGGACTTTGCCTATTTCCGGAAGCGTTATCAGGAGTATGAACTGGCAGGAGTTGATGCCATTGTGCTTTATAATGCAGACGGACGTCTCCTTTCCGGATGGCTGCCCCCTGAGAGTGGGAATAAGCCGGATTCTTCCGCAGGGCTTTGGGATCTGTCTTATTTTAATTCCTTTTCTCTGGAGGATCTCACCGCCGGAGGCATGCGTTCCTTTACAGACAAGGAATATATTGTTGCCACAAATCAGTTACCGGACTTTCCCTTCCACATGGGTACGGTTTTGAACAGGAATCATATTCTTAAGGTATGGGAAAGGGATCTTCATCATCTTTCTTTAATTTTCATGCTGGTTTTCATGGGGCTGGGTGGCATGGCATGGCTCCTTCGTAAACAGGTGCTCCGGCAGAAAGAAATTGAGAAAAAAAATATTGAACTTGAGGCCAAGGCCGAACTGACAGGTCTCATGCGGGATCTTGCTTTTTCGGTTCAGCAGGCAGAAGGGCTTGAAGATGCGGCCAGAATTTTCCTTGAACAGCTCTGTGAATATGGAGGCTGGGAGGCGGGTTTTTTCCGCATGCAGCACAGCGGTGAACAAGACAGGCTTATGATTACAGGATGCAGCTGTGGAGGCCAGGGGGATTGCCGCGCTCAAGCGTTGGAAAGTATGGAAAAAGGGCTTGAAGGGTATTTTGCCCTTGAAAAACCAGCCTTTTTTTCAGAAGAATCTGGTTTAGCATCAAAAAATATCTGTGTGCTGCCCGTTTGCGACAGCCACCATCTCAAGGCCGAAGCCCTTTTCCTTTCTTTCTGCCATGGAAAAAAGGAGGCGGCCCTTCTGGATATCATGATGCAGGCAGCAGCCTTTGCAGGCCGCCTGATTGAACGCAGGGTTTCTGAAAAAAGACTGGAGGATTCCCTTGCAATGTATCAGACAAGCCAGACGGAACTGGCCCGGGCCAAGGAAAAGGCCGAGGCCGATAACGATGCCAAGAGTGCATTTTTAACCCATATGAGCCATGAGCTTCGTACACCCATGAATGGCATACAGGGGATGACGGAACTTCTGCTTCAGACGGATCTGGATGAAGAACAGCAGAGTTATCTCCGGATTGTTCAGGACAGTTGCGGATCACTCCTTGGCATGATCAACGGGCTTCTGGACCTTGCAAAAATTGAGTCTGGAAAATTCAGTCTGGAATGGATTTCCTTCGGGCTTCGTCATTTCATGGAGGCCTTCTGTGCGCCCATGGCCCTTCTGGCTCAGGAAAAGGGACTGCGTTTTTCATGCAATATCGCCGATGATGTTACGGACAGGCTCATGGGGGATACGGACAAGCTGCGCCGAATCCTTACCAACCTTGTGGGAAATGCCCTGAAATTTACCCACCATGGCGGTATCTCCATTGAGGTCAGTGAAACAGCAAGCCATGGATCAGAACGGTATCTTTGTTTCCGGGTGCAGGATACGGGAATCGGCATTTCAGAAGAAAAAATTTCTTCTCTTTTTCAACCCTTTTCCCAGGCGGACAGCTCCATTTCCCGCAGATACGGGGGAACGGGTCTCGGGCTTCTGATTTCCCGGCAGCTTGCGGAAAAAATGGGGGGCCGTATGGGAATAGAGAGCAAAGAAAATCAGGGTTCCTGTTTCTGGTTTACCGTATCCTTTAAACGGGTTGATACCCTGAGCGAAGAAGAGGAAAAGGAGGCCTCTGTCCCAAAGGTACGCTCTCCGGAGTCCCTTCTGAGCCCGGCACAGAAAAAGTCCCGTATCCTTGTGGTTGAAGATGATCTTACCAATCAGCAGGTGGCCCTTGGATTTTTAAGAAAACTGGGACTGGCTGCGGATATCGCCCAGAGTGGCGCGGAAGCGCTGGAAATGCTTGGACAGTCTCCCTATGATCTGATTCTTATGGATGTGCAGATGCCGGATATGGACGGAACAGAAGTAACCCGAAGAATCCGGGCCGGGGAAGTGAAGGGCCTTTATCCGGAGATTCTGATTATTGCCATGACAGCCAATGTCACCCGGAGTGATCAGGAAAAGTGTTTTCAGTCCGGTATGAACGCTTTTATTTCCAAACCCATATCCGGTTATGATCTTGCGGAGACCCTTGCTGCCTGGCTTCCTTTACCTGAAGATTCATCTTCCCCTGAGCCAATGTGAGGTTGTATTGCATATTCTGATTACCACTGTCTTTCAGCCATACAAACCTTAATTATGGAAATTATATGATCAGATTTTACGCATGTTAGCTTAGCACCCGTAAAGGGTGCCCCTACACAAAACAGGGCTTGTAAAAACCAAGCGTTAAGGGCAGGCCTTCAAGCCTGCCCGTATTAAAAGCCCGCATCATAGACATGGCAACAACCTGACCAGCAAGCTGTGGCTGAGTCAGGGTAGTAATCAGATTGCATATTGACAGGGATCTGTGACGCCCTGAGAGCTGGCCCTCATCCCTGTCTCCGGATATTTTCTCCTCAGTCTGAATACTTGCAGGCCTGCTTGAACTCCCCTGTCATTTTTCCCAGAATCTCCGAGATCTTTTCTTTATCTTTTGTTTCTCCTATGGCCCGGACAAAGGCCGAGCCGATGACAATGCCGTCTGCGTGCGGACCCAGGGCCGCCACCTGAGACGCTTCGCTGATGCCAAAGCCCAGAGCCACGGGAACGGGGCTTAAGCTCCGGACCTTACGGGCCATGGCTCCTGCCTTTTCCGGATCAAGGCCACCGGAGCCGGTCACGCCGGTCATGGAAACAAGATACAAAAATCCTTTAGCATTTTTGCAGATCTCCTTCATCCTGTCGTCCGGCGTGGTGGGGGCCACAAGGGGGATGGAAACAAGGCCTGAGGCTTCCAGAAACGGAAGAAGTTCGTCTGCTTCCTCAAGGGGCATGTCCACCACCAGCACACCGTCTGCCCCGGCGGCGGCAGCATCCTTGCAGAATGTTTCAGGACCATGGGCAAGGATGGGGTTTAAGTAGGAAAAGAGTACAATGGGGGTTGGGTATTTCTCCCGGATTTCCCTGACCATTTTCAAAGCGGTGTCAAGGTCCATTCCCGCCTTCAGAGCCCTCTGGGAAGCCAGCTGAATGGCAGGACCGTCTGCCGTGGGATCGGAGAAGGGGATACCGATTTCAAGGAGATCCATGCCATGGTCCAGCATGGAAAAAATAATTTTTCTGCTGGTTTCCACATCCGGGTCCCCTGCGGATACAAAGCCGATGAGGGCAGCCTCTTTGCGCTTTCTGCACTGTTCAAACATTTTGCTGATGCGGTTCATGATCACATTCCTTATGCATTCAGAAGAAGTTCTGCCCTGATGGCGTCAAAGGCAGGATGCCCCGTGGCATTGGCCATGTCCTTGTCGCCCCTGCCGGAAAGATTCACAAGAATGTTCTGGGTTTTCGGGCGTTTTTTTGCCTCAAGGATGGCGGCGGCCAGGGCATGGCTGGATTCCAGTGCCGGAAGAATGCCTTCACTTACGGTCAGAAGCTTGAAGGCGGAAAGGGCCTGAATATCCGTAATGGCCGTGTAGCGCACCCGTCCGCAGTCCTTGAAAAGGGAATGCTCCGGCCCCACACCGGGATAGTCCAGCCCCGCAGATACGCTGTGGGCTTCCAGAATCTGGCCGTCTTTGCTCTGCAGCACATAGGACTTGGAGCCATGGAGAACGCCTACACTTCCCTTGAGAAGGGTGGCCGCATGGCGGCCTTCAAGGCCTTCGCCAGCGGCCTCCACACCCAGCATGTCCACTTTGGTGTCCAGAAAGGGAAAGAAAAGCCCCATGGCGTTGGAGCCGCCGCCCACCGCCGCCACGAGAAGATCCGGGAGGGCTCCCGTTTTCCGGAGAAACTGCTCTTTGGCTTCTTCGCCGATTACCTTTTGAAATTCCCGCACCATCAGGGGATAGGGATGGGGGCCTGCCACGGAGCCGATGACATAAAAGGTGTCTTCCACACAGGCTGTCCAGTGGCGGAGTGCGGCGTTCATGGCATCTTTCAGGGTGGCGGTGCCTTCTTCTACGGAGATTACTTCTGCACCAAGGAGCTTCATGCGGGCCACATTGGGGGCCTGTCGCCGGATATCTTCCTTTCCCATGAAAACCGTGCAGGCCATGCCAAAGCGGGCGGCGGCGGTGGCTGTGGCAACACCGTGCTGACCGGCCCCGGTTTCTGCGATGACCCGGCCTTTTCCCATGCGATGGGCCAGCAGTACCTGCCCGAGGGTATTGTTGATTTTATGGGCACCGGTGTGGGTGAGATCTTCCCGTTTGAGAAAAATCCTTGCTCCTCCGGCCATGTCCGAAAGGCGGTCTGCCGCATAGAGGGCCGTTGGCCGTCCGGCATAATCCTGAAGAAGGCTCAAAAGCTCCCTTTGGAAGTCCTTGTCCTTCCGGATGGACTCAAAGCTTTTTTCCAGCTCCAGCAGGGCGGGCATGAGGGTTTCTCCCACATAGCGGCCGCCGAAAATGCCAAAATGGCCCTTTGCATCGGGCAGGGCTGTGAAATCCGGGTAGGCTGTCATGGTTTTCCTTTCCTATATGTAATTATTCAGCACAGTTTTTTAAATTCCATACCTGCAAGACAGATGCACAGGCCCCAGGCTATTTGCCCGTGACGCAATCTTATTCTTAGAGCTTCTTGCCCTGTGCGGAAGCGGAAAAAACCCCCCGCCACAGGCAGGATAAGCTTTTTGATTACCATGGCAGGCCTTGGCACGCTGCCTTTGTGGCGGCTCAGACAGTTTGCCGCTTCTTTCGCACAGGCCTGCAAAGCTCTGATCCGAAACGATTGCAATGTCACTTGCAAATAGCCACGGAGCCTTGTAACAGTACGAAGCTGCTGCAATGACAGCATTGGCAGTTCAGAATAAACTGTGCTGAGCAGTTACTCATATATACGGTTTAACAAGAGGCATCATGACTGTTTGTATGCGGCCTTGCCATGGTTTCCGATTCGGTCACGAACCAGCAGAATACCTCTGTACCTGTTTGACAGATTTGATTCTTAGACCGGGCTTGTACGAACAGCTTCCACAAAGCTCTTTATTTTTTCATGATCCTTGATGCCGGGCGAAGATTCCACGCCGGAGCTGACATCCACGCCAAAGGGCTTTGCCTTGATGAGGGCCTCTTTTACATTGTCCGGGTTGAGGCCACCGGCAAGCAGGGCCGGATACTTCTGGCAGAAATCCTTTGCCGCTGCCCAGTCCCAGCTTTTGGCGTTACCGCCGGGCATGGTTCCTGCGGCCGCTTCCACAAGAAAACGGTCTGCGGAATACCGGGGGGCCGAGGCTGTGGAAGGCTCCTGATGCAGATAAAGTCCCTTGATGAGAAAAAAGCCTTCTTCCATGATGCGTGCCGCAAGTTCGGGGCTTTCCCTGCCGTGGAGCTGGATGCCCCGGCATCCGGCTTCTTTTGCGGTGCGGATGGCCGTTTCCGCATCGGGGTTCACCATTACGGCCACGGTGAGGATGTCCGGAGAAACCGCATCCGTGATCTGCCTTGCGGTTTTCACATCAAGATGCCTCGGGCTTTTGGGGAAAAAGACGCAGCCAATGGCATCCACGCGAAGGGCTGAGCAGAAACGGGCCGTATCCGGGTGGGTAATGCCGCAGATCTTGATGAAGGTCATGGGAGAACCCCGCTTTCCACCATGGCCTTCAGGTCTTTTTCCGGATCAGGGCTGCGCACAAGGCTTTCGCCCACAAGAAAGCTGTGCACGCCAAGGTGTCTGGAAACGGCGATGTCCTCAGGCCCCCGGATGCCGGAAAGGGCTACGGCAATCACCCCTTTGGGCAGAAGGGAAGCCATGCGCGGGGCAAGGCGGATGTCCGTTTCAAAGGTGGCAAGATCCCTGTTGTTGATGCCCACAAATCTGGCCCCTGCATCCAGTGTCTGAAAAATTTCTTCTTCCCCATGGATTTCGTGCAGCACAGTGAGACCCAGCTCAGAAGCCAGATTTGCCAGTTCTTTGTGACGCTTTGGGTCAAGAATCCGGGCAATGAGGAGAATGGCATCTGCTCCCATGGCTGCCGATTCCAGTACCTGATAGGGCGTGAAAATAAAATCCTTTCTCAGTACGGGAAGAAGGGTTGCCGAGCGGGCTGCCTGCATGTCTTCAAGGCTGCCTCCGAAAAAATCCGGCTCCGTGAGCACGGAAAGGGCAGCAGCCCCTCCCTTTTCATAGGCCTTTGCAAGGGATGCAGGATTGAGATCCGGGTTCAGCTCCCCTTTGGAAGGGGAGCGTCGCTTGATTTCAGCCATGATGGCGGCGGGTTTTTGGGCGTTCTGGTGCAGACCGGCTCCAAAATTCCGGATCATGGGTCTTTGGGAAAGCATGGCCGATAAAAGGGCTTCCGGCCGCTCCCTTTGGGCCTCATCAATGCGGAGTTTTCGTTTTTCCACGATCTTTTTCAAAATGGAAGTCATCTTATCGGCCACCGGCGGCCTCCCGGGTAAATTGAATCAGGGCCTCCAGTTTTGCCATGGCAGCGCCGGAATCAATGGCTTCCCCGGCAAGGAGGATGCCCTCTTTGATGTCCTTTGCCCTGTCACAGGCCACAAGGGCGGCCGCGCTGTTGATGAGAACAATATTGCGTTTTGCGCCCTTTTCACCGGAGAGAATGGCCCGGGTGATGGCCGCATTGTTTGTCGCGTCCCCGCCTTTCAGGTCTTCAGGATCGGCGGGTTCGCCAAAATATATTTCCGGATAAAGATCATAGGTTTTCAGCCTGCCATCGGCTGCCTCCGTCACCCTTGTGGGAGCGCAGACGGATATTTCATCCAGCCCGTCATGGCCGTGCACCACAAAGGCTTTGCGGGTACCCAGATCCAGCAGGGCCTGTCCCATGCTTTCCGTAAGATCCGGTTTGAATACACCGATCACCTGACAGGATGCCGCCGCAGGATTGGCCATGGGACCGATGGCATTGAAGAGGGTACGGATACCAAGGGCTTTTCTGGCAGGCCCTGCATGGCGGACGGCGGCATGGAAGTTGGGGGCAAAGAGAAAGCCTATCTTGATTTCAAAGAGGGCTTCTTCCACGGCTTCCGCAGGGATATCCAGCCGCACACCGAGGGTTTCCAGAACGTCGGCACTGCCGCATTGGCTGGAGACGGACCGGTTGCCGTGTTTGGCCACAACAGCTCCGCAGCCTGCTACCACAAAGGCCGCTGTGGTGGAAATGTTGAAGGTGTCAGCACCGTCTCCACCCGTACCGCAGGTATCCACCGTAAGGCTGGCCGGAGTCTGGATGCGCTGCATGTTACGGCGCAGCACACGGGCCGCACCGGTCAGTTCGCTGGCGCTTTCGCCCTTTACCGCAAGGGCGGCAAGAAAACCGGCCACCGTGGCAGGATCGGTTTCTCCCGTAAAAATGGCATCCATGGCCTCGCCGCATTCCTGTTCCGTGAGATCTTCATGGCGGATGATTTTTTCCATAAGCTTTCTGAACAGCATGATTCACTCCTTATATCTGGCCTGATACATGACCTGCGGCCTGATCCAGAAAATTACGAAGAAAGCGTTTGCCCATGGGCGTCATGATGGATTCGGGATGAAACTGTATCCCTTCGGTGGGGTGTTCCCGATGGCGGAGCCCCATGATTTCTCCATCTTCTGCGCGGGCTGTGATTTCAAGGCAAAAGGGAAGGCTTTCTTCCCGTACGGCCAGAGAGTGGTAACGCATGGCTTTAAAGGGTCGGGTGACTCCGGCAAAAACACCTTTGCCATCGGCTGTAATTTCTGAAACCTTACCATGCATGAGCCGCTTTGCATGGACAACATCCGCATGAAATACCCTGGCAATGCTCTGATGCCCTAAACATACGCCGAGTATGGGTTTTTTTCCGGAAAAGCAGCGGATAAAATCCATGGAACCTCCTGCATTTTCAGGTCGTCCCGGTCCGGGAGAAATAACAAGGCCGTCAATACCCATATTTTCAATTTCTTCGGCTGTTATATTGTTGTTTCTGAAGGTGACAACCTCAGCACCCAGCTCTTCAAAATACTGCACCAGATTGAAGGTGAAGGAATCAAAATTATCCACCATGAGAATCCGGGTTTTTTCCATGATTCTTCTCCTTATAGGGGCTTGGGGCCTTTAAGCATGGCAAGGGCCGTCTGTAGGGCTCTTGCCTTGTTCAGGGTTTCCTGTCTTTCGGTTTCAGGGTCCGAGTCCGCCACAATTCCGGCACCAGAGCGTACGGTGAGGGTTTCACCACGGATGATGGCAGTGCGGATAACAATGGCCAGATCCATGTTGCCGTTGAAGCTGAAATACCCGACAGCTCCGCCATAGGCGTCTCTGGGCTGGTCTTCATTTTCCGCTATGATTTCCATGGCCCGGATTTTTGGGGCTCCGGAAAGGGTACCGGCGGGGAAGGTAGCTGCCACAAGATCTAAGGCATCCAGTTCCGGCTTGAGTTGGGCTGTGATGTTGGAAACCAGATGCATGACGTGGGAGTAACGCTCCACCATCATGAGGTCTGTCACCTGAACCGAGCCCGTTCGGGCAATGCGGCCAAGATCGTTGCGGCCAAGATCCACCAGCATGAGGTGTTCCGCCTTTTCCTTTTCATCCTTTAGCAGGTCATCGGCAAGGCGACGGTCTTCGGCAGGGCTTACGCCCCTTGGCCGGGTGCCTGCGATGGGCCGTAATGTGGCAAGGCCTTCTTCAAGGCGAACCATGGTTTCCGGGGAAGAGCCCACAAGGGTCTGACCTCCGGCCCTCAGAAAAAAAAGATAGGGTGATGGATTGGTGTATCGCACAGCCCTGTACAGGGCCACGGGATCATCGGGAGCCGGTCCTTCAAAGGACTGGGAGATGACGGCCTGAATGATATCACCTTCCATGATATGATTTTTTACCCTTTCCACCCGGTTGCGGAAAACCTCCGGCGGGGTCATGGGCTGGAGAACCGTAGCCGGTCCCTGAAGGATTGGTTCTTCCGGGGCGGGTTTTCTGACGGTTTCAAGGAGGGTCTCCAGTCTGGCTTCCGCTGTGGTATAGGCACTGTCCGCACTGGCTCCGTCCTCCAAAAAAGCAAGGCAGATGCAGGTCAGGGTGTGGCGGTGGTTGTCAAAGACCATAAGGGGGTCGGGAATGAGAAATACCCCCAGCGGCCTTGATGGGGGAAGACTGTGGGGAATCTTTTCAAAGCTGCTCACCGCCTCATAGCTGAGATAGCCCACAAGGCCACCGGGGAAGGGGGGCAGGTCTTCCAGCTCCGCCAGTCTGTAACGCTGGAGAATCTGCCTCAGGGCAGGGGTGAAATCACCCTTGTGGGGCAGGGTTTCCGTGGCACCGGGACCGTGCTTTTCAATGTGGTCCTGATAAATTCTGATTTCAGACCTAAAACTTGTGCCAAGGAAGCTGTACCTTGCCCAGCGCTCGCCGCCTTCCACGGATTCAAACAGAAAGATGGGATCCTGGGAATTGTGAAAGCGGCGCAGCATGGAAACGGGCGTTTCACTGTCCGCAAGGATACGGGCGCACAAAGGGATGACATTGCATCCCGCTCTGGCTTTTTCGTTGAAAAAGGCTTTTTCCGGAAAGCGTTTGAGGAGCATGGCGTATTCTGTCCTTTATGGGATGAAAAAATTAGGGTTCATCCGGCCCGGATCATTCCATGTCCAGGCCTTTAAACGACAAAAGGGCTGCGGAAGATCCGCAGCCCCTGATACCTTTGATATAAATCTCTCATGGCCTGCGGTGTCATGGGACACCCACGGGCCGTCTGATGCTTGTCAGCCTGTGCCGTGGTGCCCGAAGGATACGGGCCACCACCAGAGAATGGATATATTTTTTTCTGTGCAGAGGCTTCTCAATGCTTTTTCCTTTTTCTGGCTGTTCATCCTGTTTTTCTTGTTTCTATTGGCAGAAACACTTGATCAGATAAAAGCACATGCAAAAAAGTGTGTCAAGTTTTTTTCCGGGCTTCAAAATATTAATGGGTTGTTACGGAGAAAAAAGCTGGGAGCTGCTTAGGATTGTTAAGTGTGTGGACCGTATTTTATGCTTAATTTTTAATGCCATAACTTTCCATAATTTGATCGTATATACCATTTTTGCGTATTTCCTGCAGTCCTTTGTTAAAGGCTGAAATGATTTCTTTATGCCTTGGATTTTTCAGGCCTGAGGCCACATAAAAAGAGGGTTTTGGGAAATGGCATTTCGGGTAAAGGATATCTCTTTCAACAGATCCGGATTTTCCTGGGCAAGACGGACACGTGCAACAATTTCATCCTCAAGGGTCAGGTCAATGCGGTTGGCAAGGAGTTTTCTGACATTACTGATGAGATCATTGGCAACATCCCGTTCAAAGTGGGTGGCTTGCAAAAAAGCATCTCCGTACCCATATCCGCGTATGGTTCCTACGGTTTTATCTTTAAGACTGTTCAAATCAGAGTATTCAAATGGATCATCTTTTTTCTTAATGAACTTAATCTGATTGACCGCATAGGGTTCACTGAAATGAAGATATTTTTTTCTTTCATCTGTCATCCAGGTCGGGGGTAAAATATCATAAGTCCCTTCTTTGACCCCATGTTCTGCTCTGGCCCATGGAACGTATTCCATTGTAACGGTGTACCCTTGGGTTTTAAAAGCTGCACGGATAATTTCAAGGCTTAAGCCCTCTTTGGGGTGCTGGGGGTCAACAAAGGGTGGCTAGGGATCTGCCGCTGCAACCAGCACCTTTTCTGCATAGACTGGCCCGGAATAAAAAAACAGTACCGCAATAAAAAGGACTAAAAATTTTTTCATGATAAGCCTCCTTTTTTATGGTTTATATTTGATACTCTCCCTGCTGGTTCCCAGGAAGAATTATAAAACAGCGCTTCACCGGTGTCATTTTTTCCTGCTGGTTCTGGATACTGCTGAATATGTGGCATAAATGGGAATTTTTTTAGTCTGTACAGCCAAGACAGCAGAGGGCAGTTTGCTTGTGTCCAGGGAAATAAGATCTGATTGTCTGGATCATCACTTAAGATTATAAATATGGGAGAGCTAATGGAGGAAATTTGATGCAATAAGCTTTAAAAATCATTATTTTATATATAATACCATGCTGGTATGGGGAATGGCAAGTCTTGATTTTTTGTTAAAACTTTTTTATTGAATTAAGAATAATTATTAATTTGAATTATTATTGTATTCTGCCTATTATAAACCAGCATAAGGGCCTGGTCCTGTTAAAACCATCGGGGGGTTTGAAACAGGAGATTGCGATCCAGCCAAACTGCATGTGTTCCTTAGAAAAAACTCCTTGACCGCTTACAACAGGAAAGGCCGGGTAGTATAACTACCCGGCCTTTCCTGTGTGAAAAGAAAGAGATGGCCCCCTTTGGCAGCTAAACTTTAAGCCTCGGGAGAGGATTTTTTCAAGGACTCCGTGAGTCCGTTAATGTCACCGGGTTTAATGCCTATTTCCGAAAGCAGGGAATCCAGAATGGGTGCCTGGGCACGGTAGCGCAGGGCACTGTTCACCACCTGATCCGAAAGGGAAGCACTGCCCTTTTCCGCGTTTTCTCCTTCTTTACCACTGCCGCCAAGGCCATTGACCTGAAGAATACGGATATCACTGATCTGCTCCATGGGTTTAACACTCTGGGCAATGATTTCCGGAAGGTTGTTGATCAGGGCAAGGCGTACTTCCATGGCCACCTGTTCCGGAGAAAGAAGATTGGCAGCCGTGTTCAGGGCTTTCTTACCTTCGGCTTCTACTGCATATTTCCGCTCTGCGGCATCGGCCAGAAGCATTTCCGCATCCGCCTTGCCTTTGGCTTCCAGACGCTCTTTATCCGCATGGCCCTGGGCAGCAAGACGCAGGGCTTCGGCCTGATCCGTAGCGGCTTTTTTCTCCGCTTCTGCGGCAACGGTCAGCTGGATGGCATCCTTTTCCGCTTTCTGCCTTGCCAGAACCAGCTCCACCTGCTTTTCCCTCTCTGCCCTTTCCGTATCCCGGACAGTGATAACACCTTCTTCTTCCTTGACCGCTTTGGCTCTGGCGCGGTCGGCTTCGGCTTTTGCTTCGGATTCTTCTCTGGATTTTTCCGCTACGGCAATGGCTTTTTCCTGCTCTGCCAGCTCTATGGCCTTGCGCCTTTCAATCTCAGCCTGTTCGACGGCACGGGATTTGGCAATCTCCATTTCTTTGATGGACCGGTCCTTCTGGATTTTTTCGTTCTCCGTATCCCTTTCCGAAGCAATTTTTTTCAAGTCGATTTCCCGCTGGGAAGCAATGCGGGCTTCCTGGGCTTCCCTTTCCTTTTCCGCCTGTTCCCTTGCGATTTCTGCAGCCTGGGAAGCACGGCGGATGGAGATTTCCCTTTCCTGCTCCAGCCTTGCATATTCCTCTTCCCTTGATATTTCGAATCTGGCCCTTTCTGCCTCAAGGTTTTTATGGCGGATGGCAAGGTCCGTTTCCTGCTCAATGTCATTGCGTTTTTTACGGCGGGATTCAATGGCTTCGGTCAGTTTGGTAAGACCTTCGGCATCAAAGGCATTCTGGGCATTGAAATGTTCAAATGCGGTCTGATCCAGCCCCGTAAGGGAGACGGATTCCAGCTCAAGGCCGTTTTTTAAAAGGTCTTCGGAAACAACCTGCTGCACCTTCTGAACAAAATCCACCCGTTTTTCGTGAAGCTCTTCCATGGCCATTTCTGCGGCAACGGCCCTCAAGGCATCCACAAACTTACCTTCCACAAGTTCCTTAAGTTCCGAAGGATTCATGGTTTTAAGGCCAAGGGTCTGGGCGGCATTGGCAATGGAGTCTGCAATGGGTTTGACACGCACATAGAATTCCGCAGCCACATCCACCCGCATCCTGTCCCTTGTGATCAGGGCCTGCTCACCGGTTCTGCGGACTTCAAGGCGCAGGGTGTTCATGTTTACGGGAATGATTTCATGGAGTACGGGCAGCACCATGGCGCCACCATCCATGATCACCTTTTCTCCGCCAAAACCCGTGCGCACAAAAGAGACTTCCTTGGTAGCTCTTTTGTAAAGACGGGCAAGGATGATCAGAAGGATAAAAAAAACGGTGACAAGAACACCGGCGAAGAATAGCAGTTCATTCATGGACGCACTCCTTTCATCTGGGTAAAAAAAGAGATATTGCTGACAATAATGGGATTAAGTCATCAGGGAGGATCGGAAAGAAAAGGGCTGGGACTTCTGATGGCTTTATAGATGTGGTTTTCCATGGCAACCAGAAGAACGGCATCCCCTGTTTTAAAAACCGTATCTTCTGCATCAGGTTCCACAAGAAAATAATGGGTTTTTCCATGGGCATCCTTTGCTTTTCCTTCTGCAGGACTGCCCTTGCTGGCCGTGCCCAGAGTGATGAGGGCCATCTGGCCGACGAGACTTGTACGGGCGACAGCCATGGTTTCATCCTTTGGGAGGATGCGGTGTAAAAAACCACCAAAAAAACGGGTCAGCCAGAGACTGACAAAAAACACAAAAATGGCCGGAAGCCATCCCGGAAGATAGTGTCCGGAGATGGAATGGAAAGCTGCCTGAAACATCAGGCCTGCGCTTCCGAAACTAGCCAGAAAAATTACGAGCAGCATCAGTACCGGCACTTTGCCGATGCGAAGCCAGCCCATGAATTTTCCAAGACTGCCGTCAAAGCCGCCCGCATCCGCATTTATTTCAGGAAGCAGACTGTCTACCACGGATGAACCGCCCACACCTGAAATCATGGCCAGTACTTCCAGAAGCCCTATGAGAAGCATGATGCCAAGGGCTGTGGTAAAAATCAGGTTTTCACTGACTGTAAGAAGTTCCCACATCAGGTTTTATCCGTTTTCAGGGCGGCCAGTCTTTCGGAAATGGCATTTTTCCGGGACAGCTCTTCCAGCTCTGCCAGTTTAGCCGCAGAAGCCGTCTGCATGCCCCGGCCGGGAACTCCGGAAGCATTTTCAAGGATGCGGTCAAAAAGGGAGCCTGCCTTTTCCGCTTTGGTATCCAGAGATGCCTTTGCAGGCGCTTCCGAAAGACCTTCTTTTTCCTGACTTTTTTTGTAAGCAGCCATTTCGGAACGCATTTCACGCTTTTTGGATTGCAGGGCCTGAATGAAACCTTCCAGCTCCTTTTCCTTTTCAAGGCACTCATCTATGGAAGCCGTCAGCACGGGAATAATGGCTTCAATATCCATCTGCTCGGCAATGCCCGTTTCAGCCAGATCATCCCGGTTCAGGGAAACGGCAACCCGGATCTGTTCCGAAAGCCCTTCATAGCGCTTTTTTTCTTCTCCCAGCCTTTTTTCAGCCATGTGCTTCTGGGCCAGCAGTCTGCCCAGTTCGGATCTGGCTTCTTCAATCACGGCATCCATTTCCCTGACGGCTTCGGCCATCAGGCTTTCCGGCGCACTGTTCTCAAAGGATGTTACCAGACTGTTCATGCTGGCACTGAGCAGACGTGCCACCCTTCGACGGATACTTTCACGCATTTTTTCCTCCTGTAATCAGTGGGGTTTTGGGGCAGGCGTATCAGGCAGGTAAAAATCACCTGTCAGGCAGATTTTTAAGGATTCTTTAAGTTTTTATGCATAACCGGAACCTTGCTGTTTTTGACGAAAGACTCCTACTTTTGCATCCTCATTCCGGATATGTACCAGCACCCAGCTATTAATGATCATATCCAGATCCTTTTTCAGTTGATCCAGATCCTTTGCATCCTTAAGGAGCAGGACCATATCTTTACGGATACCATCATGCAGGAGCCGGTGATTTTCAAGTTCAGGGTAATTCCATTCTTCCATCAACTGTTCTTCCGCATCAAAGTGAACGTCAATGTAATCAAAGAGGGATTGCAGGCTGGCTTTCAGTTCAGAAAAGTTTTTTCTGGGATCCATGATGGTCACAATGCGGTTAGCCAGCTCAAAAAGCATGCGGTGCTGGGCATCTATCTCAGGATCTCCGATGGCATATTCTGCCTGCCACTGAAAATGGTCGGGCACTGTAAACCTCCTTGTCAGGCAAAAATTTTCTGGTAGGTCAGGGAAGTACGCAGGGTATATCGTATAATCTTAAAAAAAATATATCAGAATGAAGGGAGGATAAGCAATCTGAACTTGCATAAAAAATATATTTTCCCGACATTTCCCTGCTTTTTTATTAAAAAAATATTGCAAAGCTTTTTCAGACCATTATGATGGCCTTCCTGTGCGGGAACCCGTCCGGGTTCCATGCCCTTCTGACAGACAGATGGCAGGGACTTACAATGCAGACTTTTTCATGCAGTCATACAAGAAGGGGGTCTATTTGGAAACGGAAGCTTTATTCTTCTGGATGAACCGCAGTGAAATCGGTTTTTTTCGTTTTCTGCTGGAAGCCTATGAGGGCATGGGAGCCGTTACCACCCTTGACAGGGAAGGGGGGTTGGTCATGGTCCGTGTGGCACCGGGCTGTGTTGCTCTGGTGGAGGAAGTGGCTGCTTCCCTTGGTCCCGGAGCATCCCTTGTTCCCCTCAGCAGGACAGAGGTGGAGAATATGGGGTTTTCAACACAGCTCTGCCCTGGTTGATTGTATGGTAAAAATTTGTTTTTATGGCTTATATGCCTGTACTAAGGAAAACTCTCGGGGAAAAGAATGAAGTCTCTTTATGTGTTTACCATTGGCTGCCAGATGAATTCCTCTGATGCCGATCTTTTTTACCGTCTGCTGTCTCCCATGGGGTATCTGCCCACAGACAGTCCGGAAAGTGCCGACCTTGTCATTGTGAATACCTGTTCTATACGGGCCAAGGCCGAAGACAAGGCCTTCAGTTTCATTGGTCGGCTTCAGGCCATTAAAGCCGTAAAACCGGGTTTCCGCATCGGGGTGGCCGGTTGTGTGGCCCAGCAGGAAGGGGCTGGCATTCTTAGCCGTGTACCCTATGTGGATTTTATTTTTGGTACCCATGCCATATGGCGTCTTCCGGAAATTGTGACGGCACTGGAGGCCGGTTCCGGCAGAATCGTGGATGTGGATATGGCCGAAGAACTTCCTGAAAGACCGGACACCGGTGAGATGCGGGGAGGGGTTTCAGATTTTGTAACCATCATGAGGGGCTGCGATAATTTCTGCACCTACTGCGTTGTTCCCTATGTCCGGGGTCGGGAAATGAGCCGCAGGCCGGAAGCCATTGTGGACGAGGTGAAAAAAAAGGTGGCTGCCGGAGCCAGAGAAATCACCCTTTTAGGCCAGAATGTGAACAGCTACGGGAAAAAAGAGGGGCTGCCCGATTTTCCGGAGCTTCTGCGCATGGTTGCAGATATTGAAGGGCTTCAGCGTCTTCGTTTTGCCACATCCCATCCCAAGGATCTTTCCGATGAGCTGATCGATGCCTTTGCACAGATCCCCGGACTCTGCAACCACCTGCACCTGCCCGTGCAGTCAGGCTCCACAGCCGTTCTTTCCCGTATGAACAGAAAATATACAAGGGAACACTATCTGGAACGCATCGCCCGGCTGAGGGATGTCTGTCCGGATATCGCCCTTGGTACGGATATTATTGTGGGGTTCCCCGGAGAAAGCAGCGAAGATTTTAACAAGACCCTTTCCCTTGTGGAAAGCATCCGTTATGATGGCGTCTTTGCCTTTGCCTACTCGGACAGGCCCAATGCAAAGGCCGCTGACTTTTCGGGTAAGGTTCCTGAAAAAGAAAAAAAGAGCCGCCTGGCTGAGCTGCTGGCCCTGCAGGATGAAATCACCCGTGAAAAAAATGAAGCCTGTGTGGGGAAAATGGAAGAAATCCTTGTGGAGGGTAAAAGCCCGAGAAAGGTGGATTCTTCTGCCATCACAGATCCTGCGGCAGGGGACCGGGTGACGGGAAGAACCCGAAGCAACCGGGTGGTTCATGCTATACTGGCCGAAGGAGAAAAAAATCCTGTGGGCCGGTGTATCCCCGTACGCATTGACCGTGCCCTGGGGCATTCCCTGTGGGGAAGTCAGACAGGGAAGTAGATATTTACCCAAGGAGGACCACGATGTTTCGTGTTGAAATAGCCAGCCTGTCTCTGGATCCGTCAATCCGTCAGCCTGTTCTGATTCTGAAAAAATGTGATGGAGACGAGGCTGTTCCCCTTGTCATCGGTCATCTGGAAGCCGCAGGCATTGCCGCAGCCATCCGCAAGGAAAACCTTGAAAGCCCCATGACCCATGATCTTTTTGCATCCTTTATCCGTGAGACAGGCTACAGAATGATCCGGGCGGAGGTAACAAGCCTCAAAGAAGGTCGTTTTTCTGCAAAAATTTTTCTGGGCTCCGATGGAAGCGATGCCTTTCCCATGGATTCAAGGCCCAGTGATGCCATTGCCCTGGCTCTGCGCTTTGAAGCACCCATATTCATGGCAGCCCGTCTCTTTGGTCAGGGAGGGGTTGGCGAAGCAACAGGAAAAGCGGAAATGATTACAGAAGCTGCCGATACCTCCGAAGAAGGAAAAAAATGGCTGCGGGTACTTGAAAAAATGGATCCGGAACATTTTGGTCATGCCTGATTTTGACATTTATCTGGCCCTGTGCTCTTCCAGCAGGGCTTCTCTGATTTCCTTCCACCGTAAAGAATAGATGGCAAGGAAGCCGCTTTTGCCTTTCAGCGGCCTCGGTGGCAGGGGCGTGCAGGGCAGGCGGTTTTTAACCGCCTGATAGGTGGCCTCACCCAGAAGAATATCCGCATAGTCCACGGGGATTTCCTTTCCAAGCGTCTTTTCTGCCATAAGCTCCTGATTGACTTCTTTCGTGGCACTTTCAAGCCTTGCCGCCACATTCACGGCATCACCGATGGCCGTATAACTGAAGCGGAAGGAAGAGCCGAGATTGCCTACCACCGCAGGCCCGGTATTGATTCCTATCCCCATTTGCAGGGGCTCATGTTCCGGATGAGCGGCATTGAATTTTTCAAGCTCCCTCAGCATGGATATGGCCGAAAGGCAGGCATGAAAGGCGTGGTCATCATCATCCATGGGGGCGTTGTAGATGGCCATGATGGCGTCCCCTATATACTTGTCCAGAGTGCCCCTGTAGGTGAAAACCGCATGGGTCATGGGTTCAAAATAGGCGTTGAGCAACTGAACCATGGATTCCGCATCCATGGTTTCCGAACGGGCCGTAAAGCCCCTGAGATCCGTAAAAAGCAGGGAAAGCTCTCTGGCTTCTCCGCCAAGGCGGAGTTTTTCCGGATGAAGAATCAGGCTTTCCACCACCTCCGGAGCCAGATAGCTGGAAAAGGCAGAACGCAGGGCTTCGCTTCCGGCACGGCTTTCCATGTACAGATGCACTTCCCCTGAAAGAATGGCCAGCATGAGCCAGAGTCCCGGATAAAAGACTTCCAGCCAGATACCGCCGTAAAGATAGCCGCCCAGACCCGCTCCATAAAGACCGACAAATAACAGGGAATAAAGAGAAAATCTCTGCCATGGTAACGCCATCCACAGAGAAGGCCACCAGAGAAGGCAGAAGAGAAAAAGAATGCCTGCCATTTTCCAGCCGGAAATGACTTCGGGTATGGAGCCATCCTCAAGGTTGGCCACAAAGGTGAGATGCATGAGGGGGCCGGGAAACTGCCCCACGGGTGTTGCCCTCAGATCGCTGACACCGGCTTCGCTGACACCCACAATGACAATTTTATCCTTCAGGGTCTCCGGATCAAAATCCTCTTCCATCAGGCGGGTAAAACTTATGGAAGCATAGGAATCATGTCTGTAGAAATTTAAGCGTATGGCACCTCTGGCATCCGCAGGAATTTTTTTCTCTCCCATGAAAACCCCCTTATCCGTGAATATCAGGTCTTCATGGCGGGCCATGCGGGCCATCTGTACCCCAAGGTTGGGAAGGGCCAGATCCCCGACCCAAAAGGCCAGTGGATAATGGCGGAAACGCTGATCCGCATCGGGCAGGGTATTGAGGGCAGCCAGCAGGGGAATGGATTCGCGTATGGGAGAAACGGGGGCTTCCAGCCGCTCGCTTTCCAGAAGGCTGGCTCGACCTGTCTGCATGAGGGAAGAGTCCAGCAGATGCTCATACACATCTTCCCCCAGAGAAGAGAGTCTCGGACCATTTAAAAAGATACCGCCAATGACGGGCAGCCCTGAGAGGGCTTCGGCCAGTGCCGCATCTTTTTCTGCCTCAGTGGGTTCTGCAAAAATGATATCCAGCCCGATAACCTTTGCCATTGAAAGTGCGGAAAAGCCCTTTGCGATAATATCCCTTGACCAGGGCCACCTGCCAAATTCCTTAACGCTTTCGTGGTCTATATCAATGAAAACAAGGGATGAGGGCGGTGTTTTTGTATTGAAGGCATAATAGGTGTCGCTCAAGGCCGATGCCATGGATGCAATGAGGGTGGGGGGGCGCAGGGAAAGGCCCCATATGCATAAAGCGGCAAAAAACATGATGAAAACCGGATGGGACAGGGTCTTTTTATCCGCAAGCTTCTTTATCTTTTGGGTCAGGGCTGTTTTTTTCAGCATCGCTATCTCCATTTTTTTATTATCAAATCATGATACAAATCTCTATACTCCAGAATCTGATTCCATGACAAGCGCACATGGCAAGGACACTGATCCCCAATCCGGATTTTCTTGTGCTGAATGATCCCGCCTCAGCGCTGGATCGTTCCGTGCCGTTTTACGTGCTGAAATTTTTGCGACACTTCAGGAAAAGCAGGGCCTTGAAAAGTGACTGCAAAAGAACTTGTAATAATGGTCGGGCTATCCTATGAAAACGAAATACTTTTCCGGATGATCCGGGAGACATTTTTTTGTGGAGCTTCTTTCTCCCGGAAGATAAAAAACGAGGGAGGAGAGGTGAATTGATGAATACCATCCGTGATGCCCTGAAAAATGAGCTGATGTATTGGGAGGCTCTTAGTGGAATCAAACCGCATTGAATACAAAAAAGAACTGACGGATTCATTGGAAAAAGAAGTTGTCGCTTTTCTGAATTATCGTGATGGCGGTGTCATTTTTATCGGCATAGATGATAAGGGAACCCTTGTTGGCGTAGATAAAAGCGATCAGCTTCAGCTGATTATCAAAGACAGAATCAGAAACAATATCCAGCCTTCCGCCATGGGGCTTTTTGATGTGATTCTGGAAGCAAGGGAAGACAAAAAGCTTATTCGGATCATCGTTGCCGGTGGCATGGAAAAGCCCTATTATTTACGCAAATATGGCATGACGGAAAAAGGCTGTTTTATACGGATAGGCAGCGCAAGCGAACCCATGTCTCAGGATATGATAGATTCTCTCTACAGCAGAAGAATCCGCAATACCATTGGAAAAATGGAATCAACCCGCCACAATCTTACCTTTGAACAGCTTAAAATTTATTATGAAACAAGGGGCTTGCACCTGAATGCCTCTTTCATGAAAAATCTGGAACTGCTGACTCCCGAAGGAAAGCCCAATTATGCCGCTTATCTTTTAGCAGATGAAAACGGGGTTTCTGTTCAGGTGGCAAAATATGCGGACACGACACGGGTTGATCTTATAGAAAATATTGATTTTGGCCGCTGCTCTCTGATTAAAGCCTATAAAAATGTCATGGACAGAATGAATGTCGAAAATACCATTTATACAAGAATTGGTGTTCCTTTGCGGGAAGAGCGCCCGATGATTAACCCCATTGCCCTGCGGGAAGCGGTCGTCAATGCCATTATTCATAACGACTACTCCAATGGCAGTATCCCCAAATTTGAATTTTTTTCTGACAGACTGGAAATTACCTCTGCCGGAGGACTGCCCTATGGCCTTGAAATGGAAGATTTCTTTGCAGGCCATACAGCCCCCCGTAATAAGGAAATTATGCGGATATTCCGGGATCTTGAAATTGTCGAACATCTTGGCTCAGGAATCCCCCGTATTTTAGAAGCTTATGGTCGGGAGTGCTTTCAGATCAGCCGGAATTTCATGCGGGTGGTTTTCCCTTATGCTCAACCCTTGCCAAAAAAAGATGATTTGCAAAAAATAGCCGGGCAAACAGGGAAACAAGTAGCCGAACAAGTAGCCGAACAAGTAGCCGAACAAGTAACCGAACAAGTAACCGAACAAGTAAAACGACTGCTTGAAGCAATTGGGGGGCAGGCAAAAGGAACCAAGGAACTGATGAGTGTTTTAAATTTGGCTCACCGGCCAACTTTTCTATACGGCTATTTACAACCTGCCCTTGAATTGGGATTTATAGAAATGACGCAGCCTTCCTCCCCCAAAAGCCCGACTCAAAAATATCGCCTCACCGCAAAGGGTAAAGCCCTGCCGGGCAAGGGAAGTGACCATGCCTGACCTGCTTGAGCTTTGGCTAAAACACTTCGAACCGTCCTGGAAAGCCGACGCAGGAAAAAAAAGGATGTACCAAGAAATCTGTATATTAAAAAATCAGCACCAGACAAAACACCGTCAGGGGCAGACCTGCGCTTCACTTTGCTCCAGAGCACAGCACAGGCCCATACCGACCCCGTCCCGTACGGCATCCAAAAAAAAGGGGAAAAACATGCCATTTATCGAAGAACCAACAGGATATGAAAAGACGATCCTTTCAGACCTTCAAGGCGCATGGGCTGTGCTGAGAGATTCCATAGTTGATGGTGAAAAATTCGACGGCTGGGATCGGGTATTGTTTCATGTTGATGAAGCAATGAGCTGGGAGAGTGTCCGAAACCTTAAACGAATGCCTCCACTTTTTTTAATCATCCGGAATCTGTGTATACAGGGAAAAGCACCTCAGGATATTATGGAAAACATTCAAGACCTTGATGATATATTGGGGGAGGTTCTTTCGGAATTCCATAATTGATCCGCATTGCATACCCGTGTACATAAACAAAGCTTTGTTTTTTTGTAATTATTCAGAACAGTTTATTCCGAACTGCCAATGCTGTAATTGCAGCAGCATCGTACTGTTGCAAGGCTCCGTGGCTATTTGCAAGTGACATTGCAATCGTTTCGGATTCCGGCACTCAAGCCAAAAACCCAAAGCCTACTATAAAAAGCAATAAGCTTTTTCAGGCTTGAGTGCCGGAGTGCTAATAAAAAGCGGCAAACTGTCTGAGCCGCCACAAAGGCAGCACACCAAGGCCTGCTATGGTAATCAAAAAGCTTATCCTGCCTGTGGCGGGGAGTTTTTGCCGCTTCCGCACAGGGCAAGAAGCTCCC
>NZ_VLLC01000016.1:0-15017 GCF_007830435.1 Desulfobotulus alkaliphilus
GTAGTCACCATGCATCCGCTTCTGATGGATTTCATCAAGGACAATGTTTGTTTTCAGGAGTTCACGGCATAGGCTTCGGTAGTCCTGGCTTTCTTTGTCGGCTGTTATTCCAGCGTCTTCAAGGTATCTGTCGGCGGCACGGTGAACGTGGTCATAGTCTCCCAAGGATAAAGCATCTTTGGATTCATCAATGGAATCCTGGATGATAGCAAGCCGTTCCTTCCGGCTTTCGGCATCAAAGGCACCGCCCTGATAACAGGTAAATTCATCTTCGATGCCTTGGAGTCCGTCCTGGAAAAATTTTTCTGTGATCTGCCTGATCTGATCGGGGCTTATGCCTTTCATCTTTTCATCATTCCTGATTTTTTTAAAGAGAACTTTAAACTTCCCTGCAAGGATCATTGCCAGATCTTTTGCAGAAGACCGGGGGAATTTCCCAAGATTTTTTTTCAGCTCTCTTTTACCGAAAAGATTGCGAAGGTCAACGGGAATTGTAAGGCGGAAAAAGCAGGATGTGGGAGTGGTGAGAAGATACGTTTTTCCGGACATAAAAAAGGGCCTCATTTGTTCCTGAATTTTGTATTCAGGTTCCAAACTCAACCCCAAATAAAAGAAAAACGTATGATTTTAAGTATTTGGTGGAGCTGAGGGGGGTCGAACCCCTGACCTCATGGCTGCCAGCCATGCGCTCTCCCAGCTGAGCTACAACCCCACTGAATTATGGTGTGAGGATTTACCGGATGAAGCAGAGGCTGTCAATAAAAAATATCCGGTTTTTTTTCTCTTTCCGCTCTACCGGTCTGAAAAGAGGAAACCTTGGCCTTATAAAGAAAAATGTATTGAAAAACCGATCGGATGCTATATTCTTATTCTTTTGTAAAACCATGTTGAATTGAAAATGGGTGCTTTTTTGATATAACTTTTTGAAAAGAAAAGGATCTTTCTATGCTGGCACGGATACGGGCGAAGGCGTCCTCCTGGATGGTCAAGTTTATCCTGGGCATTATCGTCCTTGTTTTTGTTTTTCTGGGCGTTGAGTCGTATCATATGGGACAACAGAACAAGGCTGCGACGGTGAACGGCAAGGTCATTGCTGTGGATGACTACAGGGCGGAGTATCAGGCCCTTGTGGATCAGATCCGCCGCCAGTTTGGTGGCACGGTTTCCCATGAGATTCTGGAGCTTTTTCAGGTTCGGGAACAGGCCCTTCAGCGCCTTATCGAGCGGGAGCTTCTTTTGCAGGAGGCAGCAAGATATAAACTGCAGGTCACCGACGATGAAGTTGCCCATGCCATTGCATCCATGCCTTTTTTTCAGAAAGATGGGCGTTTTGACTCTGGTTTGTATCAGAGTCTGCTACAGGCCAATGGCATGAGTGTTGCCTATTTTGAAGAGAGACAAAGGCAGGATCTGCTTTTGACAAAACTGCAGGATCTGATTTTTGGAGGGGTTCAGGTTTCCGAAGTAGAAGCTCTCGATTTTTATAATTCAGAAAACAGGAAGGTATCCATTGAGGCGGCTATTTTCCGTCCTTCAGATTTCACGCCGAGCCCCGTTTCGGACGAAGAAATTATGGCACGTTATGAAAGTCATAAAGAAGTCTACAGAACAGAGCCCATGGTAAAGGCTGTTTTTTTGCGTTTTGATCCAGAAAACTTTATCGATCAGGTCAGGGTTTCCGAGGAAGATCTGCGCCATACCTATGAAATGCGGCTGGCAAGCTATCGGGAGCCTGAAAGGGTTGCTGCCCGCCATATCCTCATTAAAACGGAGAACGGTGAAGCCCCTGATGTGATAGCTGCCGCAGAAAAGAAAATTCTTGAACTGAGGGAAAAAATTCTTGCAGGAGCTGATTTTTCCGATGTGGCGAGGGAGTTTTCCCAGTGCCCCAGTGCGCAGGATGGCGGTAACCTTGGCGTTTTTCCGAAGGAGGCCATGGTTGCCCCATTTTCCAGAGCTGCTTTTGCATTGGATGAAGGCGAGCTGAGTGAGCCCGTACAGACCCGTTTTGGCTGGCATCTGATTCGGGTGGATGAGAAGCTTCCCGAAGGGGTAAAACCCTTTGAGGCCGTTGCCGAAGGTATCCGATGGGAGCTGCAGCAGGAAAAGGCAAACCATGCAGCCTTTGATGCGGCGGATCAGGCCTACGATGCCACCCTCGCCGGAGCCGATCTTGGTGAGGTGTCAAGGGTATGGAATCTCCCCTTGCATGAAACGGCTTTTTTTGGGAGACGGGGGCCTTCTTCCGGTATTTCCGATGGCAGGGCCTTTGCTGAAGCCGCCTTTTCCCTGATGGAGCATGAGGTCAGTGAACTTCTGGAGATTAATGAAGCCCTTTATCTGATTTCCGTGGTGGATCGTATGGAATCCAGGATTCCTCCCCTGGAAGAAGTGCGGGAGCGTGTGCTGGCGGATATGATGAAAGAGGCTGCGGATGCCCTTGCACGTAAACGGGCCATGGAAGTGCTTACAGCATTAAAGAATGGGGAGGACACGGAAGAAACCCTCACAAGTACGGGGCTTTTTGGGCGGCAGGAAGCAATTCCCCAGATGGGTTCCCTGCCCGCTCTGAGTCGTGCGGTTTTTTCCCTTGGTCAGGGCGAATACTTACCGGAAGAACCCGTTGTACTGGAAGAAGGGTACGGAGTATTCCGTATTATCGAAAGAGCCTTGCCCGATGAAGCTGCCTTTATGGCTGACCGGGATAATATCAAAAAAGAACTCAGGGGCCGCAAAGAAAATCGTATGTATGCCCAGTGGATGGCTTCTTTGAAGAGCAGGGCAAAGATTATGATTGAACCTGCTTTTCAGCGGGAAGGCTAAAAAAAAGTCCCTCTCTGTTGCAGGGGGGGATTTTTTATGTATGGCGTGTGCTAGGGGTTTTCTCCGCTGTCACGGCTGAGCTCCAGACCCGCTGCAAGCTCCGTCTGAATGGCATCAAGGAGAGAGCACGCTTTGAGACATGCAGGAAAGGATTCCTTTTTTGTGCAGTCAAGGCAGGGGCTTTTTTTTAAATAGCCAATTTCAAAGTCAAAGCGGTCCCGCTTGATATAGGCTTTTCTGTGATCCACCGTTTTCATCATTCAAACCCTTTAAGGAAGCTTGCCAAAAAAAATTTTCATTTAAGCCTATATCATGGGGCCTTTTTTTGGCAAGGCTGTTTTTTGCAACCGCCCTTCCGGTCTCGGTACTGAGGGATTTTTCAGAAAATGGGCGTTTATATTTTTGTGCATTTTAAGTGTTTGTATCATTAAGGAGAGACTGTGAACCCTTCCCTTGTTGTTTCAAGACGTATTTTCTGGCTGGCCCTTTTGTTTTTCATTCCGGTGTTTACCCTTGCAGGATGGCTTGCGGCCTATGTATCTCCGGAAGCGGAGATCCTGCCATCATCCATGGATACTTTTCGTCCGCTCTTGCCCCATGCCGGTGCTCTGGCTGGCCTTTTTTCAGCCATTGTGTTTCGGGCAGTCTGCAGTCTGCTGTTAAAAAAACAGCAACAGGGCATTGTTCCACCACCCGCTGCAAAGGAAATGAAACCGGCCACCAGACCCAAACCCGAAGAAGATCCGGCTGCCAGAAAAGCCCGGGAAGAGCGTATGTTTTTGTATCTTCTGTCGGTTTTGCAGAAAGAGGGAAGGCTGCTGGATTTCTTTGCCGAAGATCTGGATCTTTACGAAGATGATCAGATTGGTGCTGCTGTGAGGCCTGTCCATGAAAGTGCCCGTAAAATCCTGTCCCGTTACATGGATCTGGGGGTTGTGATGGAAGAAGAGGAAGGCAGCCGGATTACGGTTCCCAAAGGATTTGATCCTTCCCGGATCAAGCTTGTGGGCAAGGTTGCGGGAGATCCTCCTTTTCAGGGTATTCTGCGTCATCGGGGCTGGCAGGCCAGGGGGGTTCGCATGCCTTCTTTCAGTGATGCGGGAGGGGCGGATATACTGACACCTTCGGAGGTGGAAATACTCTGAAAATGGGATGGTGGTCCGGTGCATATAAAAGCCTGCGCTTTTCATTTTTAAGATATCCGGAAGCAAGGAGTATCGTGAAGGATATTTTTCTTGTCCTCGTTCTTATGTTTCTGGGCGTCTGTTTTTTTGTTGCCGGACCGGAGTCTTATCCTTTTCACCAAGGGCAGTATTCAGCGTTTTTTTTCCTAAAAAACTGGCTGGCCCTTTTCTTTGTGCTCATTCTTATTCTATTTGGTTTTCGCAGAAGCTGGGATCAGATCCACCTTGCAGGCCTTCTGCGTAAAACCGACAAAGAGCTTGAAGTCTGTAGGAATCGTTATTATAAAATCTATGAAAATATTCGGGATATTTATTGTGAAATCCTTTTTGATGGTACAATCCTTGAGGTCAGTCCAGCCATTATCAATTTTACGGGGTATAGCCGGGAAGATTTTTTAGGGGAAAAAATATACAGATTTTATGCAGAGCCCGGAAAAAAGGATATCATGGTCCGGCATCTGCTGGACCATGGAGAGCTGAAAAATTTTGAACTGGATTTTCTTACCCGGTGGGGGAGTATTTATACGGGTTCTCTGAATTGTATACTGGAAAGGGATAAGCGGGGGGAGCCCCTCTGTATTTACGGAACAATGCGGGATGTCACCGAGTGGCGCAGAACCATTCGCCTTCTGGAGGAAAGCGAGCAGAAATACAGGGAGATCTTTGAGAATATTCAGGATGTATATTATGAAATTGATATGGAAGGAAAAATTATTGAACTAAGTCCTGCCATAGAAAAGATTTCCCTGTATCAGCGGGAGGATCTCATTGGTACCTGTCTTTTTTCCTGTTGTGAGAACCCGGAAAAAACAGGAGCGGACTTATTCACCGATATCAATGAACTGGGTTTTCTTCATGATTTTGAGCTGAGTTTCAAAAGCAGGGATGGAAGGGTACGCAACTGTTCTTTAAGTGCAGGGATGGTTTTTGATGATAAGGGTAAGCCTTTACGCGTTATAGGGTCCATAAGGGATATTACCGACCGCAAGCAGGCTGAGCAAGCCTTGAGAAAATCCAGGGACGGGCTGGAGGAGAGGGTTGCTGAAAGAACAGCAGAACTCCTGCATACCAACCAGAAACTGCTCCGTGAAATAGAGGACCGCAAACACATTGAAACAGAGCTTTTGCGCAGGGAAGAAACCTTTCGTGCCCTCACGGAAAATTCCACGGATATCATCATTCGTTTTGCAAAGGATCTGTCTCTGGTTTTTGCCAACAGCGCTGTCAAGCGGATGACCGGCCTTCCTGCCCATGAGGTCCGGGGCAAGACACTGTATGATGCGCAGTTTCATCAGAATCTCTGCCACCTGATGGAACAGCAGCTTCCCCTTGTATTTGAGGAGGGGATATCCAGCAGCTTTATATTTTCCTGCCCGGATAACAGGGGAGGGCAGATCTATGACTGGCGGGTGGTTCCTGAGTGGTCCGGGGACGGAAAGGTTGTCAGTGTTCTTTGTACCGCCAGGGATATCACGCTCCTGAAATCTGCAGAAAACCGTATTAAAGTTTTGACTCAGGAGCTTATCCGGGCTCAGGAAAATGAGCGCCAGAGAATTGCCAGAGACTTGCATGATCACATTGCCCAGGATCTGGCCACCCTTAAAATCATGTCACAAAACCTTTTTGACGTGTGGGAAGATGTGCCCCATGTTCTGAGACAGAGGGCCGAAATTTTAAACCGCACTCTGGGCAATTCCATTCAGTCGGTCAGGGATCTTGCCTATGATCTGAGACCTCCGACTCTGGATGCTCTGGGGCTTGTCCGCACGCTTTTTGTGTACTGTGAGGATGTCAGCAGCAAGTATGGTATCCCTGTGGATTTTTCTTCGGCGGGTATGGATGCCCTGAATCTGGATTTTGATACGGAGATCAACCTTTACAGGCTTTTGCAGGAAGCCTTGAGCAATGTTCGCAAGCATGCATCCGCAACCAGGGTGACTGTCCGGCTGGTTGCCTCCCACCCCCATATTATCCTTCGCATAGAGGATGATGGCAAAGGGTTTGATCCCGATGTCCGTATGGGAGAAGCGGTGAGGGAAAAGCGCATGGGACTTCGCAGTATGGAGGAAAGGGTTGCGCTTCTGGAGGGAGAGATGAAAATCATGTCTGCGCCCGGTATGGGAACACGAATTCATATCAAGGTGGCCATGCGGCTGAAGGAAAATGATCATCTGCTGCCCTTGCTCACCCGCTTTCCCCATGATATTGGAAGTATGTGAGAAAAAAAGAAGAAACTTCAGCATTGTATTTTTATGAAAAGACGGGTTCGTTTTTAATTGTCAGGAGACACCATGGAGCAGATGATTTGGGATGAGAGTTTAAATGTTCGGGTGCAGAATATTGATGAGCAGAAACAGAAAATAGTTGAGCACATCAATAAAATATACCAGAAGCATGCAGAGAGGGCAGAACCCAAGGTTCTTTTTGATCTTTTGAACGAGCTGGGTGAAGGATTGCGCATGCATTTTGCCCTGGAAGAAAAAATCATGCAGCAGCAGGGATATCCCGAACTGCCTGACCACAGAAAGCTGCATAAGCTTTTTATCCGGAAAACGCTGAATGTAAGGCGGGCCCTTGCGGATAATCCTGACAACGTTAAGGATGAAAGTCTCCGGTATCTGGGAGACTGGCTGCTGGCCCATATCCGTTCCGAAGATCAGCGTTTTGCGCCCTATGCCAGAATCCGTATGTTCATAGACCGTCAGAAAAAAAACAAACGCATGCGTTAATTGTTTTTCAGGTCGTAACTGTTCAGCACAGTTTTCCAAGTACCATAGTTGCAAGACAGATGCACAGGCCCCAGGCTATTTGCCCGCGACGCAATCTTATTCGGGAGCTTCTTGCCCTGTGCGGAAGCGGCAAAAACTCCCCGCCACAGGCAGGATAAGCTTTTTGATTGCCATAGCAGGCTTCAGCACGCTGCCTTTGTGGCGGGTCAGACAGTTTGCCGCCTCTTTCGCACAGGCCTTCGAAACTCTGATCCGAAACGATTGCAATGTCACTTGCAAATAGCCACGGAGCCTTGCAATAGTACGAAGCTGCTGTACCTACAGCATTGGCAGTTCGGAATAAATTGTGCTGAATACTTACTTCAGGTCTTAATTTGTTTTTGGTGCTGGATGGTGCTTTTTCATTTTTCAGAGCAGCCTTCCCAGGGAATAGCCCAGATACAGGGCCATGAAACCCAGAAGATTCTGACCTGCCAGATTCGCCATAAGCCTGATCCACTCCCCATGGTGGATCAGGCCGGAGTTTTCAAAGATAAAGGTTGAGAATGTGGTGAAGGCACCCATGAATCCCACCAAAAGCATGATACGAAGGGATTCCGAAATCATGTTTTTTTCTTCCGCCATGACCCAGATAAGACCGAACATAAAACAGCCAAGAAGATTGACGGTGGCCGTACCCCATGGGAAGTTTCGGCCAAGGAGGGCATGGACACCCGTGCAAAGGCCGTAACGGCAGAGGGTGCCCAGTGCACCGCCCAGTGCAACCATGAGTATTTTTTGTACCATATCTGACTGAAATCCTTTATGCGGGAAGGGGGGCTTTTGTAATGAAGCCCTTTTTTATATGGACAGCTCCAGAAAGCCCTGCCCCTTTATCAGGGGATGTTTTTCAGGGCAATCGTTAAAAATCCTTTGGAGGGTTTCAATGTCCGGGATTGTATCTTTTCTCCCAAGGTGAAGAAAGTCCGCTGCAAAAGAAAATACAGCCGATGGTGAAAGCCCGGATTCCCTCATGTCACAGAGGGCATGACTGCCCCTTGACTTGGAGAGTTTTTCCCCCTTTTTCCCGGCCACAAGCCCGTGGTGTATGAAAAAAACAGCAGGAAAGTTTTGCAGTCCAAGGGTTCGGGCCAGAAAAATCTGAGCTGCCGTGGAAGGCAGAAGATCGGCTCCCCGCACCACAAGGTTGATCCCCATGGCGTCGTCTTCCAGTAGCGAGGCCAGATGGTAGGCTGTCAGATTTTCCTTTCTCCAGATCACAAAATCGCCAAAATCCTCAGCCAGCCCCTGTGTCCGCAAGCCCATATTAATTTTGGTATCTTCTGGAACCCGGAGGCGTATGGATGTTTTCATGGGCTCAAAGCAAAGGGCTTTTTTTCTGCAAAAGCCCGGATATGCTCCCCGAATACCTTTGGCAGCAAGGCTTTTTCTGGAACAGCCACAGGCATAGGCTTTTTTATTTTCCAGCAGGGTATTCAAGGCCTTGCGGTAGGTATCCATGCGGTCCATCAGGGAAAAACGGGCATAAAAATCTTCCGGCCCCGAAGGCCCCGTATCCCAGCCAAGCCCCAGCCAGTCCAGGGAAGAAAAGATGTCTTCGATGACCTCTTTCCGGGTGCGGATACCATCCATGTCATCAATGCGCAGGTGCAGCCGTCCTTTTTGCCTGTAAACAAAAAGTCGGGTCAGAATGAAGTTCAGGGCGTTGCCCAGATGCAGAAAACCGCTGGGCGTCGGAGCCATGCGGGAGAAGGGAACAAAGGCATGGTTCATGGAATGCTGCCGTCCTCTTCCAGAAAGATACCCCTTTCAAGGCTGCGCAGGGCACGGGCCATGAGCTCCTCAAGGCTGTCACCGGGTCTGTAGCTTGCAACGGACCATAAAAATTCCATATTTTTTAAAACTTCTTTTTCTCCTCTGGCCCGGTCCAGCCCTTTCTGGATGCGTGCGGATAATATCCGGCTTTCTTCGGCCCCCCCTTCCACAAGGATGGCGAAATTGTTTTTATCAATGGGAATCAGGTGATCCGTCAGACGGATTTCTGCCCTTGCCATCTGAAGTACATCGGAAAGAATATTTTTTTTTCTTTTTCTGAATCCGCTGCCTTCCTTTTCCTTCCATCTGCAGTGCAGCAGGGCAAAGGGCTTTTTTTCCCTTCTCTGGCGGTACACGGCCCGGGCAAAGCTGCTTTCAACACTGGCCGGGACAAGGGGAGGGTGCTGGGTGCCGGCTTCCCTTTCTTTTTTCCGCAGCATCAGGAAGAAAGGCAGGGCAAGGAGGGGCAGGGTCAGCCCCACAAGGCTGTTGCGGAGAAAAATAAGGACAAGGGATGACGGTGTCCAGGCCGCCTGACAGGCCTCGCTGTCATAAGCGGTCTCGAAAAGGATCACGATGGTTCGGGCAGTCCAGAACTGGGTCAGGAGAAAGCCCAGCAAAAGGAGCCAGAAAGCCCAGGCCCAGAAGCCGGAACGGGGCAGGATTGCATTCATAAGCTTAAGCCTCCATGCAGGGTTCATGCGGACATGGGCATATATTCCGGAATGGATTCATTCAGAGAAAATTCCATAAATTTGATGGTATAGCCTTTTTTCCGGAATTCCTTTTCAAAGTGGCTTTCAATGCCAAGAATATCCGGATCATGGATGTCTGAGCTGTGGAGATCTTCGCAGGCCCGGCAGAGGCGGCCACCCCCAGCTTCGAGATTTTCAAGGGTAAAATCGTACAGACCGGCGTGATCTGTCTTGCAGCGTATCAGGCCGTCGGGTTTAAGGAAGTTTCTGTAGATGTTCAGAAAACGAGGAGAAGTGAGGCGTTTTCTGCCGGAGATGTTGCCGGGGGCAGGGTCGGGAAAGGGAATCCAGATACCGTCAGCAAAATGAGCCGGGAAATATCCGGCCAGATGATCGATGCGGGCCCTGATGAACCACACATTTTCAAGGCCCGCTTCCATGGCGCCGGTGGCTCCCACCCAGAGCCTGTCGGATTTCACATCCACACCGATAAAATTTCTTTCAGGATATTTTGCCGCCAGTGCAAGGGTGTATTCTCCCTTGCCGCAGCCCAGTTCAAGAAAAACCGGATGTTCAGGGTTCAGAAGGTTCTTGGGCCAGCAGGGTTCTAAGCGGATGGGATCCGTACCCTTAAGTTTGGGGAACAGCACCCTGTCCATGGTTTTTATGTCCTGATATCGAAAACTTTTTTTTCTTCCCACAACACGATCTCTTTTCTTTGATTTAAAATCTTGTAAGTATTCAGCACAGTTTATTCCGAACTGCCAATGCTGTAGTTGCAGCAGCGTCTTACTGCTGCAAGGCTCCGTGGCTATTTGCAAGTGACATTGCAATCGTTTCGGATCAGAGCTTTGCAGGCCTGTGCGAAAGAAGCGGCAAACTGTCTGAGCCGCCACAAAGGCAGCGTACCAAGGCCTGCCATGGTAATCAAAAAGCTCATCCTGCCTGTGGCGGGGAGTTTTTGCCGCTTCCGCACAGGGCAAGAAGCTCTAAGAATAAGATTGCGTCACGGGCAAATAGCCTGGGGCCTGTGCATCTGCCTTGCAGGTATGGTACCTGAAAAACTGTGCTGAACAGTTACAAAATCTTTCAAGTAAACACACCGCCGTTTCCATAGCAGAATATCCCTGTAAGGAAAAGTGTATGTTATGTTTAAAAAACCCCTGGTCTCCAATGTTGGTAAAGGATGCTGGTCCAGTGGTGTTTGCGGTCCGGCTTGACAGGATCAGATGCCGGGTGGTAGGTCGTTTTTCTGCTTGGTGAGAATTTGGTGAATAACGTTTATCAGGGAAAGGTATGTCAATGAAAGGTGTTCCAGTCATCCGCATCCGCGGATACCATACGGATATTTACGGGCATGTGAACAATGCCCGTTACCTTGAATTTTTTGAAGAAGGAAGATGGCGTATTTTTGAGGATTTTCTGGATCTGAAGGGATGGTTTGAAAGGGGACTTTCCTTTTTTGTGGTCAATATCAATGTCAGTTACATCCGTTCCGTTGAAGTGAATGAAACCATTGAAATCCGCTCCGGTATGCTGAAGTATGGAAACAAATCCGCCGTACTGCGTCAGCGGATTTTCCTTGAAGGTAGCGATATCCTCTGTGCCCAGGCCGATGTCACCTTTGTGACCATTTCAAAGGAAATGGGGCAGAAGACCCTGCCCATGGAAGGAGAAATCAGGCAAAGGCTGGAGGGCTTGCCCATGATGCCGCCGGACAAGCCATAGGTTTACAACCAGCCCTGAGATGAACAGGGCTGGTTGCAAAGGCTTGGGCGATCAGCGCTCAATGCGTGCCCGGACATCCAGAGCCATCACGCTGCCGTCTTTGAATATCCTTACGGGATTGAGGTCCAGCTCGGAAATTTCCGGATGGGCCGCCACAAGGGTGGAGACCTTTTCAATCAGCTGGCAGAAGGCAAGGGTATCCACCTTCAGGCCACCCCTTGCTCCCTGAAGGAGGTCATGGGATTTCAGTGAAGACAGCCTTTCTTCCACCTTTTTTGCTGTGGTGGGACAGATCAGATTGTCCACATCCTTGAAAACTCCCAAAAAAACACCGCCATAACCGAAAAATACCACCGGCCCGAAGGAGGCGTCCTGACTGGCTCCCACAAACATGTCATGCCCCTCATCGGCCATGGCCACCACACGCACACCTTCAAAGCGGGCATGGGGCAGATGTGTTTTCAAAGAATCCCTTATTTCTCCAAAGGCTTTGCTGACGGCTGCGGCATCGGCCAGTCCCACCTTCACGCCTCCCACGTCGGATTTATGCAGGGCATCGGGGCTGACAAGCTTCAAAACCACAGGGTAGCCCATGGCATCTGCTGCAGTTACGGCCTCCCCTTCGGACCGGGCCATCCGGTTTTCAGGGGTGGCAATGCCATGGGCAGCCAGTACTTCCAGAAAATCTTCTCCCGTATCCCCTGTGTATTTTTCAAGTATTCTGTTCACCTCATCATTACATACGGCGGGCGGCAGACTGCCTTCTGCTTCAAGGGCAAGTCTTTTTGCATGAAAATCCCGCTGCATGGCAAGGCCATAAATCATACCTTCCGGTGTATTGAAAAGGGGATAGCCGAGGTGTCGCTTGATTTTATCCAGAGTCGGTGAGCTTCCCCAGAGAACCGCCCCCATGGGTTTACCCGATGAGCGTACCGCACCAATGACTTCCCGTGAAACATCCGTATGGAAGAGCCGTGTAAAAACGTCCCTTTCATCGGTTTTTGGCATGTCCGGCCACTGGTTGAGATACACGGCCCCATCCACACCATCACTGTGCATGACCCCGTGGAAGATGGGGGCATAATGCTTCATATCATAGACATCCCCAAGGTCCAGGGGGTTGGAGAACTGAATGATACCCGCATTGCCCCTTTTCTGCATGTCCTCATAAAAGGCCTTGCCCGGATCGGCCATGACAAAACCGTTTTTTTCGCAGTTGTCCGCCATCATCACGCAGCCGCCGCCAATGGGGCTCATGACCATGAGGCGGTTCCCCCTGAGGGGCGGAAGTTCAAAGGCCTTGATCACATTGATGAAGTCTTCAAAATGATGTATCCGGATAATCCCTGCGTCTTTAAAGGCCGAGTCCATGACGGCTTCATCCGAAGCAAGGGCTGCGGTGTGGCTCATGGCTGCCTGCTGACCCGCCTGGGTGACACTGGCTTTATAGATGAGGATGGGTTTATCAATCTTTCTGGCAGCCTCCACCAGTGCCCTGCCATCGGCAACGGATTCCAGATACATGCCGATGACACGGGTATCCGGATCTTTTCCAAGGTATTCGAGAACTTCAATCTCGGATATGTCCAGCTTGTTGCCGATGCTGGCAAATTTGGCCAGTCCCACATTTTCGTTGCGTAGATGGTTCCACTGAAAGATGCCAAGGCCGCCGCTCTGGGAAATCATGGAAAACCCACCCACAGGTGGTTTGTGTATGGGAACAAAGGGCAGACACATGCCGTTTGCCGTATTGGCCAGAGCAAGGCAGTTGGGTCCGATAAAGCGGATGCCATAGGTTTTGGCATGGGCAAGGGCAGTGGATGCAAGGCGTTCGCCTTCCTCGCCCAGTTCGTTGAATCCACCGGAGAGGAGGGCGAGGCGACGGATACCAAAACGGCCGCAGGCTTCCACCATTCCCGGCACATACCGGGCAGGGATGAGGAGAACGGCCAGATCCGGTATAATGGGAAGTTCTTCCACATTCTGATACATGGAAATGCCCGACACCTGGGTCTCACTCCCATCGGGATGCACGCCAAAGATACGTCCCTTATAGCCCCAGCGCAGAAGATTATCGAGGATGAGCCGGGGGATGTTTCCCTCTTTGGCAGAAAGACCTAAAATTGCTATGGATTCCGGGTTGAACATTTTTTCCATGGAAAAAAACCTCCTGCCTTGAAAGGCGTTCCGATTTAAGTAAGTAATACCCACCCCTTCGGGCAGATGATTGCCGGGATTTAAAGGGTTTCTGCATTTTTTTTAAAAAAAAAGAGATCCGGAACAGAGAACCCCCTTACGGGGTGCCCCCGTTGCTCTGTCCCGGATCTCTTAGACGGAAGGCCGTATTCCTTCACTGACGAAGCGCAGCAGTTGTTCCGCAACACCCTGTACGTCCATCTCCCTGTGGAAAAGCACACCCCACAGGCAGGTATGTTCTATGGCTCCCAGAAGGGTATCCCTTAAAAAACGGACATCTATGTCTTTCCGGATCAACCCCTCTGAAATTCCGTCTTCCAGAACATTTTGGAGCATGCGGCTGTAGATCCGTACACACTCATAGGCGCGGCTGGTGAAAAAATCCGGAAGGCTGCGGACCTCAATGAGAATGATACGGGCAAACACATGTTGGGTGGCATAGACAAGTACGGTTTCATCAATGAAGGCATAGAGCCTTAAAAAAGTATCTGTCTCCCGATCCATGCGGGTACGGATGCGCAAAATAACCCCCTCAAACATTTCTTCCAGAACCTGATAGAGAAGATCCCGTTTATCTTTGAAATATTTATAGATGAGGCCTTCTGTGACCCCTGCTACCCGGGCGATTTCCGCCGTGGTGATGGCATCGAATCCTTCCTGTTCAAGGAGGAGACGCAGGGCCTGCATGATTTTAATTCTGCCGGGCGGCTGTTTTCTGGCCGTCTGTGCCATAGAACCTCATGGGGGTGGGCTGCCTGAACGGGTTTGGTTAAGTGAGTATTACTTACTTTTTAACGGAAAAAAATGCAAGGGATTTTTTCTTTAAAATCAATAAATTGAAAGAATTGCGATTTTATATTGTGAATTTAAATTCATGCAGCTTTGCCATGGTCCCCCTGAAAGTTTCCTGATATAGTCCCTGCGTTCTGGTTGTTTTTGAATACTGGAGACAGCGGGTCGTTGTTTTTTAAGGTATGACAGCTTTATCGTACATGTTCCGGCCACTGAAGGTTGTCCGGATGCTTGCGATTCCCATTCAATTCTGGTCCATGGCCTGCCTCTGGCTGCACCATGGATACCACCCGAAAGCAAGGTGTGATGCATTGATGAAAACCTTTCTTCTGACCAATGACGATGGTATGGATGCCCCCGGTCTCAAGGCTCTGGAAGAGGCTGTGCGGCCTCTGGGCAGGCTGGTGGTTCTGGCTCCGGCCCACCCCCAGTCCGGCATCAGCCACAGGGTTTCCATATGGGATACGGTGGATGTGATTCCGGAAGGGGTGGACCGCTTCCGGGTTTTTGGTACCCCTGCGGACTGTGTCCGCATAGGACTGAGGGAGATTGTGCCTGAGGCGGATTATGTCCTGTCCGGTATCAATATCGGTGCCAATCTGGGCTATGATATTTACCTTTCCGGAACCGTTGCTGCGGCAAGGGAAGCGGCCTTTCAGGGTAAACCTGCCATGGCCCTGTCCCAGTATATTGCTGCGGCGTGTAAGCCGGACTGGGATGCGGCGAGGGAAACGCTGCATGCCCTGCTTCCGGAGTTTCTTGCCATGCCCCTGAAAAGCCTTGAATATATGAATATCAATCTGCCACAGGCTTCGGGGAAGCCGGGAAATATTCCCCAATGGCAGAGTGGATGGCCTGAAACCACCCCCTATGACACCTGTATCCGTGTGGATGACCAGCGCTATGCCTATACGGCGGATATGCACGCCCGGCCCAGACCCGCAGGCTGTGATGTGGATGTCTGTTTCAGCGGAAGGGTGTCCTTTACACGTCTGCGCATATAGTTATTATTTTGTAATTATTCAGCACAATTTATTTCGAACTGCCAATGCTGT
>NZ_VLLC01000016.1:15102-87518 GCF_007830435.1 Desulfobotulus alkaliphilus
CCGCTTCCGCACAGGGCAAGAAGCTCCCGAATAAGATTGCGTCACGGGCAAATAGCCTGGAGCCTGTGCATCTGTCTTGCAGGTATGATATGAAAAACTGTGCTGAACAGTTACATTATTTTAAGCATTACTACCGGATACTGAAAGGATGAAAGATGACTGATACTGCATCCATGCATTATCTTAAAGATTATCGGCCCTGGGATTTTGATCTCAGTGAAACCCGTATGGATGTCTCTATTCATGAAAGTTCCGTGGAGGTGAGAACCCGGCTGATGCTTTCCCGAAAAGCGGACGCCGGGGAGAAAGGCCCCCTTTTTCTTCATGGAGAAGACCTTGAAATTCTCGAAATCAGCCTTGACGGACGCCTGCTTTCCCCCAAGGAATTTTTGCAGGACAGCCGGGGTCTTACGCTTTTTGATGTGCCGGATGCCTTTAGCCTGTTCACCCGGGTACGGATTTTTCCGGATGAGAATACGGCTCTGGAAGGGCTTTACCGTGCAGGGGAGATGCTATGCACCCAGTGCGAGGCCGAAGGTTTCCGAAAAATTACCTTTTATCCGGACAGGCCCGATGTCATGGCTCCCTTTCGGGTAAGGATTGAAGCAGATAAAAAGCGATATCCCGTCCTGCTCTCCAACGGGAATCCCATGGAAAGGCAGGATCTGGACGAAGGACGTCATGCCCTTGTGTGGGAAGATCCCTATCCCAAACCCTCGTATCTTTTTGCGCTGGTGGCAGGGGATCTTGCCTGCTTAAAAGATCGTTTTCATACGGCAGAGGGCCTTGATGTCTCCCTTGAGATTTATACGGAGCATGAAAATGCGGATAAGTGCGCCCATGCCATGAAGTCCCTTAAAAAAGCCATGCACTGGGATGAACTGGTTTTTGGCCTTTCCTATGACCTTTCCACGTACATGATTGTGGCTACCAATGATTTCAACATGGGTGCCATGGAAAACAAGGGACTCAATATTTTCAACAGCAGGTATGTGCTGGCAAAGCCTGATACGGCTACGGATATGGATTTCGAGGGCATAGAAAGCGTCATTGCCCATGAGTATTTCCATAACTGGACCGGCAATCGGGTCACGGTGAAAAACTGGTTCCAGCTTTCCCTCAAGGAAGGCCTTACCGTGTTCCGGGATCAGGAGTTTACCTCAGACATGCAGTCCAGATCCCTTAAGCGTATTCAGGATGTGAGAAGTCTCAGGGCAAGGCAGTTTCCGGAAGATGCCGGTCCCATGGCCCATCCCATCCGGCCGGAGGCGTATCTGGAAATGAACAATTTTTATACGGCCACGGTTTACGACAAGGGTGCGGAAGTTATCCGCATGATCCATACCATCATCGGGCCTGAAAGTTTCCGCAGGGGCATGGATCTCTATTTCAAACGTCACGATGGCAGGGCTGTCACATGCGAGGATTTTGTGGCGGCCATGGAAGACGCATCGGGAAAAGATCTTTCCCGGTTCAGGCTCTGGTATTCCCAGGCGGGCACTCCCGTACTGTATGCCAGTACAGAACTGGATAAGGAAAAATCCATCCTTTATCTTACCTTGAAGCAGGAGGTGCCGGACACACCGGGACAGTCCGGTAAAAAGCCCATGACCCTCCCTGTCAAGACGGCTTTTTTTACGGAAAAAGGGGAGCAGGCCTTTCTGAAATTTAAGGGGGAAAAGGCAAATGCCTTTCTTCTGGTCCTGGAGTCTGAGGAGGAAATCTTTGCCTTTGAAGGTGCCAGCGAAGGCCTTGTACCTTCCCTTTTGAGGGAGTTTTCTGCTCCCGTGCACCTTAAAACAGCGCTTGGGGATAAGGATCTTGCCCTGCTCCTTGCCATGGATACGGATTCCTTTAACCGCTGGGAGGCCGGGCGCATTCTGATCAATCGCACCCTGCTGGGCCTCATGGAGGATTACAGGGAAAAGCGGGAGCTGCATCTGCCCGAAGCCTTGCTCGCGGCCCTTGGAACCGTGCTGGAGAATGCAGACAGGGATCCTGCCCTGGCCGCAGAAATTTTAAGTCTGCCCACGGAAATGGAACTTTATCATCTGCTGGCTGCTGAAAGGATTCCCGTTTCTCCTCCGGAAGTCCATGGCGTCCGGAATTTTCTGCTGGACCGTATCGCTTTTGAACTGAAGGATTTATGGGAAAGGGCCTTTGAGAATTTTCAGACTCCGGGAGATTATGTTTTCAGGCCAGAGGATGTGGCCCGGAGAAAAATGAAAAATCTGGCCCTTTTCTGGCTTTCCCGGCTGCCGGATACGGGGTTTGAGACGGTTTACAGGGCATGGGAAAAAGCCCATTGCATGACAGACCGCATGGCAGCCTTAAGCCTTGCCGTCCACTTTGACGATCAGAGAGCAGAGGAAATGCTTGATGCCTTTTCCCGTCAGTTTGAGAAAGATGCCCTTGTGATGGATAAATGGTTTCAGGTGCAGGCTTTGTCCCGCAGGCCGGATACCCTGAAAAGGGTGAGCGAACTCATGGCGCATCCTGCATTTTCCATGAAAAACCCCAACAAGGTCAGGGCGCTTATCGGAGCCTTCTGTTCGGGCAATCCCTTCCTTTTTCACCAGAAGGACGGGTCGCCTTATGATTTTCTGGCCCGGAGGGTACTGGAACTGGACAGCATAAACCCTCAGGTGGGCTCCCGCATGGTCTCTGTGTTCAATCCATGGAAAACCTTTGCGGAACCCTGGCGCTCTGCCATGGAAAAGGCCTTGAAAGCCATTGACTCTAAAAAGGATTTATCACCGGATATCCGTGAGGTGGTGGGCCGTGCGCTGGGTTAATATAGAATAGTTTCGTTTCTGATTAGCAGAAGTTTATGGGCAGGCACGGGGCCTGCCCCTGCAATATCGTTTCAAGACTGCCCCATGTATCAAGAATGACCACGCAGAGTATAGCCTGAAAACGTTTATGCAGATTCCCCCTGTTTTTCAATATAAAAACGAGATGCCATCATCCTCCTAAAAGTAGTCGGAAAAATAGGGTGTCGCCTGGGGAATGAGCTGCTCCAGTATGCGCAGGGTTTTCGGGTCTGTCTGGAGGCGTTCAATGCTTGCAAGGTAGGAGGGACGCCTGTATCCCATGAGCATGGTGGTGAGGGTCTGGATATCCAGACAAACGGGCTGGCCTTTGGGGGTTCTGCTCACGGACAGGTTTTCTTCCCTGTCAAAGGAAAGGCTGAAAATACCCCGGTTCCATTCCAGTACCGGATCTTCAACAATGAAATGGAAATCCTTGTCTGCCGGGTTCGCAAAGGGACAGGCACAAAGAAAATTTTCAAGGTCAACGATGCGTGCCATAATATAGGGCTGGATGGTTTCTGTTATTTCACTGTCTTCCAGCAGGAAAGCAATGGGTTCATCCTTGTAGGAAAAACCCTTTACCTCCTCGATCATGGAAAAGTGCGCAGAAATATAATTCCACAATCCTTTTCTTGCTTCCTGATTCAGGTAGAACATTTCCTTGATGTGGAAAATGTCTTCGGCAATTTTGTAAAAAAGACAGCCCGCAGGTTCCTTTTTTTTATTATAGTACAAGGCTGCAAAGTGCTCTTCCTCGTTTTCCCAGCGCCAGTACTCTTCCCATGCCAGCTCATCGCGTATCAGGGCGCCATGGGTTTTGCGGGCAAAGTGATCGTAGGTGCGTATGATATCCTTGTGGTTCAGGGCCTTCCTTTTGACAAAACCTTCCACCTTCGTTCTTGGGGGAAGCTGGGTGTCTTTCAGGCTGAAAGACATTTTGTCGGATATGATTTCCCATCCCTTCTTTCTGTAATAGGGAATGGAATAGGGGAACAGGTAGGAAATCCACTGTCCGTTTGACCGCATCATCTCAAGGCCTTTTTTCATAAGCTCATTCATCAGTCCCATGCTGGCATATTCTGGATAGGTGCCAACGCCTGTGAGGTAGCCCATGGGGAAAACCTTTCCCCGAATATTCACCTCGCAGGGGTAGACGGCCAGCTGGGAAATCAGTTTTTCCCCGTCAAACCAGCCAATGACATCGGCTTTGCGGAGAATGGGTCTTTTGGCCCGGACCAGTTCTCCCTTTTCGTAGCCTACTTCCTGAAGGTCATGGCTTGTGACCTGAAAAACATATCGGAGCAGCTCATTGTACTGTTCCAGATGTTCCAGCCGAACAGGCTGAAGGGTATAATGATCAAAGGGGCTTCTGCGAGACATGGTGTATCCTCAACTGACAGATGGTCACAGCATGGGAAGACTGAAGACATTTATATTGTAACAGTCCTTTAGGGAGGAATATAGCGGATTAAAGCAGGAAAGAAAAGGGGTACGGAATTTCCGCACCCCTTATTTACATCATTGAATCATCCGTCCGGAGACGGCAATTTTTTTACTGGCCAGCACCCGTTGCAGCGGAGTGGGTTTTGATTTCTACTTTTTCGGTCAGGCCTGCATAGTATTCACGCAGGATGTCGAGAACTTCGTCACGGCCGAAGTGATCGGCAATGGGAGCACCTTCGGAAAGGCCCTTACGCAGCATGGTACCGGAAAGGATAACACGGTCTTCCTTGCCATGGGGGCAGGTACGCAGAGAGGCCATGCCGTCACACTTGACACAGTAGAAGGTCCAGTCAATCTTCAGCGGGGTAACTTTCAGAGCTTTGCCTTCTTCGGCGGGGTAGGGGATTTTGTCGAAGATGGTCTGGGCTTCGAACATGCCGTAGAAGTCGCCAACACCGGCGTGGTCACGGCCGATGATCATGCGGGATACGCCATAGTTCTGGCGGAAGGTTGCGTGCAGCAGGCCTTCACGGGGACCGGCATAGCGCATATCCAGAGGATAGCCGCCCTGTACCACGTTTTCTTTTACAAAGTACTTGTCAACCAGGGTGTCGATGCATTTAACACGAACACGTGCAGGAATATCGCCGGGCTTCAGGTTGCCCACGAGGGAGTGAATGAATACGCCATCACAAACTTCCACGGCAATTTTTGCAAGGTATTCGTGGGAACGGTGCATGGGGTTACGCAGCTGCAGGGCAGCAACATCGCTCCATCCACGCTCGTCAAAGATGGCACGGGCCTGGGCAGGGGAAAGGTAAACACCTTTGTAACGCTCGGGGTAGATGCCTTCGGAAAGAACCTTCACGGGACCGGCAAGGTTGAAGTCTTTCTGACCCATAACCATCTGAACACCGGGGTGATCTTCTTCGGCAATCTTCCAGAATTCTTCGGCGGTGGCAGTGCCTTCGCCCATGAATACCTTCTCACATTCCCAGCGCTTGTTGGCTTCGGTCATCTCGAATTTCTCGGTAACCTTCATGGTAGCCATCACTTCACCGGCAGCCGTAACCAGAGCAATTTCTTCACCATCTTTAATGGCTTCGGCATCGGCCTTGTCTGCGGAAAGGGTAACGGGGATGGGCCAGAAGGTACCGTCTGCCAGAAGGAAGTTTTCGCATACGCCTTTCCAGTCAGCTTTGGTCATGAAACCGGTAAGGGGGGAGAAACCACCGATACCCATCATGATGAGGTCACCTTCTTCACGGGGGGTGATGGTGATTTTTTTGAGGCCTTCGGCTTTTTTCAGTTCGGCTTCTCTTTCAGCACCTTCCAGAAGACAGCAGGTAAGGCCTTTTCCACCATGGGGAGCTACAAGATTGGACATGTGTTCTACTCCTTTGTTCTTAAGGGGGGTTATAATATATGGATTGCGATCCAAGGTTGCCCCGCTGGGCAACCATTCATTTCTTGGTACGATGCCTGATTAGTAAGAAACCAAGCTTTTGTCAAGGTCAGAAATCCGGTCAGCACCCGTAGATGGGCCATCTTTCAGGGATTTTTAAATATAATAAGGCATATTTTCCCGCCAGTTGTCCCATGGAGAGGCATGCCAGCGGGCCTTTGGCAGGTTTTGGGTTTTTTCACGGGATGGTTTTTTAAAAGAGATTGAATCTGAAGGGCGGATTCAGTACAAAGTCCCTGATCAAAAAGGTGCTACAGTCTTAAATTGAATCTAAGTGTGTGGCTGTTCATTAATTCCAGGTTCTGAAACAGGGGACTGCAGGATGAATAAGGATGGGAAAATGACAATGATTGATGAATACCGGAGCCATATGGCAGCGAGGGAAAGGGAAGGTCTTCCGCCCCTGCCCCTCAATGCTGCTCAGGCCGGGGCTTTGTGCGGGCTTCTTGTTGCACCGCCATCGGGGGAAGAGGATTTTCTGCTTTCCCTGCTGCAGAACCGTATTTCTCCGGGGGTGGACCCTGCGGCAGAAGTCAAGGCGGACTTTTTAGGGGATATTGCAGGGGGCAAAAAAAGTTCTCCTCTGCTGCCCCCCCTTGAGGCTGTTCGGCTTCTGGGAACCATGCGGGGCGGATACAATGTCAGGCATCTGATGCGTCTCCTTTCCCACGGGGATTTGGGAGATGCGGCTGCCAGAGCACTTTCCGGAAACCTTCTGGTACTGGATGTCTTTGATGAGCTTGTAAAGCTTGCAGAAACCCTGCCTGCGGCCCGAAGAGTACTGGAATCCTGGGTTGCTGCGGAGTGGTTCACCGGAAAACCTGTCGTCCCCGATACCATTGACTGCATTGTTTTCAAGGTGGACGGAGAGATCAATACGGATGATTTTTCTCCGGCAGGAGAGGCCTGGAGCCGCCCGGACATTCCCCTTCATGCCTTAAGCATGCTCCGGTCCCGTATGGAGAATCCCCTGGAAAAAATCCGTGAACTGAAGGCTTCGGGGCTGCCCCTTGTCTTTGCAGGGGATGTGGTGGGAACGGGTTCTTCCAGAAAATCCGCCACAAACTCCCTGCTCTGGCATATCGGAGAAGATATTCCCTTTGTTCCGAACAAGCGGCAGGGCGGGGTGGTGCTGGGAAGCAAGATTGCCCCCATCTTTTTTAATACACTGGAAGATTCAGGGGCCCTTCCCATTGAGTGCGATGTGAGCCGTCTTTCCATGGGACAGCGCATCCGTATCTTTCCCCATGAAGGTCGCATTGAAGATGGGGAAGGAAACACGCTGACCGCTTTCACCCTGAAGACATCCGTACTTCTGGACGGGGTCCGGGCAGGTGGCCGTATTCCCCTGATCGTTGGCCGCGCATTACAGTCAAAGGCCGCAGAAGCCCTGCGCCTTGAGTCGGTCCCCGGCATCTTTGCCAGCCCCTCCCAGCCGGAAGATACGGGCAAGGGCTATACACAGGCCCAGAAGATCATAGGAAAGGCCTGTGGTCTTGAAGGGGTTCGTCCCGGAATGTACTGTGAACCTCTTATGACCACCGTGGGTTCCCAGGATACCACAGGGCCCATGACAAAGGACGAGCTGACGGAGCTGGCCTGCCTCCGTTTTGCTGCGGATCTGGTCATGCAGAGCTTCTGCCATACGGCGGCCTATCCAAGGCCCGTGGATATCCGTATGCACGACACCCTTCCGGAATTTATCAGCGAAAGGGGAGGGGTTGCCCTGAAGCCCGGAGACGGGGTCATCCACTCATGGCTCAACCGCATGCTTCTTCCGGATACCCTGGGTACGGGTGGGGACTCCCATACCCGCTTTCCCGTAGGTCTGAGCTTTCCCGCAGGTTCCGGCCTTGTGGCCTTTGCCGCAGCCATGGGAACCATGCCACTGGATGTTCCCGAATCCGTGCTTGTCCGTTTTAAAGGGAAAAGAAAACCGGGCATTACCCTGAGGGATCTTGTCAATGCCATTCCCCTGACCGCAATCCGCAAGGGCCTGCTGACGGTGGAAAAGGCGGGGAAGAAGAATATTTTTTCCGGGCGGATACTGGAAATTGAAGGGCTTGAGGATCTGGAAGTGGAAGAAGCCTTTGAACTGACAGATGCTTCTGCGGAACGTTCTGCGGCAGGCAGCTGTATCCGGCTTAAGCCCGAAAAGGTGGCTGCGTATCTGCGCTCTTCAGCCCTTCTTCTCCGCAGACTTGCCAGCGAAGGCTATGCGGACGCAGAGACCCTGCTCCGCAGGGCCGATGCCATGGACCTCTGGTGTGAGGCGCCTTTCCTGCTGGAGGCGGATAAGGATGCCGGGTATGCGGCGGTGATTGAGATTGACCTTGAAACCATGACAGAACCCATCCTTGCCTGTCCCAATGACCCCGATGATGTACGGCTGCTCTCTGAAGTGGCGGGCACAGAGGTTCAGGAAGTTTTTATCGGCTCCTGCATGACCCACATAGCCCATTTCCGTGCTGCTGCGGCCCTGCTGGAAGGAAAGCAGGATCTCCCTGCCCGTCTCTGGATGTGTCCGCCCACCCGGCTGGATGAGGCAGTCCTTCGCAGGGAGGGGGTTTACAATGTGCTGGGCAGAACCGGAGCCCGCATGGAAATGCCGGGCTGTTCTCTCTGCATGGGCAATCAGGCCCGTATTGCCAGAGGGACCACGGCCTTTTCCACTTCCACAAGGAATTTCCCGGACCGTATGGGCGATGATACCAAAGTGTATCTGGGTTCAGCGGAACTGGCTGCCATCACAGCGGTGCTGGGAGAAATTCCGGACCCGGCCCTTTATTTTCAGGTGATGCAGGAAAGGGTGCTGGGGAAGGAGGCTGAACTTTATCGCTACCTTCGTTTTGAAGGCCAGTGATTTGATTTTTCCTGATATTTCATTTTCAGGTATGTCTGTTTTGCAGTTGATTTTTGAATCTCATACTGTTAAAAAAATAATGATTTTCAGAAGTGTTCAGGAAGAGGAAGATCCGTTTTGCAAAGGTGTCGCAGTTAATGCTGTTTGTGATGCGTTTTTGTCGTTCAGCTTTTGTGCCTTTAAAGATTGCAGCAGATCTGCTTTGTTGTCGTTGGGGACGGGAACAGTCGTTTTTGTCCCTGTAAAACCTGAAACTGAAATGGAAGGAGTCTTTTGTGAAAAAGTTTTTTGCAGCAGTTCTCATTGGTCTGTTTGTAGCTGCCCCTGCTTTTGCCGTTAACAGGGACAATGTGGGATGTGGTCTCGGCTCCATGCTGTTGGAAGAGAAAGACGGCCTTCTCTGGGAAATTATGGCAACTTCCACCAACGGTACCTCCGGTAACCAGACTTTCGGTATCACTTCCGGCACCCTTGGGTGTGAAAAACCCGCCAATTTTGCCAAGCGTGAGCAACTGGATCGTTTTGTGGCAGACAACATGGATTCCCTTGCCGTGGATATTGCCATGGGTGAAGGAGAAACCCTTGGCGCACTGGCTGAACTGGCTGAAGTGGATGAAAGTCGCAGAGTTGATTTCTTTGTTGCCCTGCAAATGAATTTTGATACCATTTATCCGAATGGTAAGGTCGCAGGTACTCAGGTTGTGGATCAGATTACGGATATTCTTGCACAGATCTGATTTTTTCAGGCTTCCATGAAGTAAAAAATCCGGTATTCCTTCTAAAAAATGAGGAAGCCGGATTTTTGCATCTTTATTTTGGGGGATCCGCTTTTGCAGAACAATAAAAAAATGCCTCTGCCGTTGTTTCTATTTTTGATTCTGATTTTTGGTTTTTCCGGGGCTGCAGCCGAAGAGAAGGTAGAGGCACTGGTTCTGCAAGCAGAAGAGATGAAACTGGCCGAACACAGTTATTGGCATGTTCTCTATCATTATCACAGGCCTCTGGGAATGGGGATGAAAAGTCGTATTGATGATCCTTCCTTTTTCATTTCTCCTGTGGGCAGAAAAAACCCAAAGGAAGAAATGAATGCGGCCATCCGCTTTCTTTTTTCCGGCAGTGCTGAGAATATCTGTCCCTATATTGCACGCTATCATTGGCTTTATGAGCAGCTTCAGCCGGAACCGGGACTCTTCCCTGAACCTGTCTGTGAAGAGCTTAAAGATATTCACCCCACCTCTGCACGCGTTGTTTTTCCTACCTATTTTATGAACAGTCCGGCTTCCATGTTCGGACATACCCTGATGACCCTGCGGCTGGATAATACCTCAAGAATGCTGGATAAAGCCGTGAACTATTCGGCCTTTACCCAGGAAACCAACGGATTTGTTTTTGCTTTCAAGGGGATATTTGGTTTTTATCCGGGGTACTTCAATGTGCTTCCCTACTATAAAAAAATTCAGGAGTATGGTGAAATCAATCAAAGGGATATCTGGGAATACCGGCTGGATCTGGAGTCCCATGAGCTTGATGCCATGGTCAGGCATATCCGGGAAATGGAAGGAATCTATTCGGACTATTATTTTTTCGATGAAAACTGTTCTTTCACTCTTATGTATCTTGTGGAGGCGGCCCGTCCGGGTCTGAACCTGACCGATGCCTTTCCCCTCTGGGTGATCCCTGTGGATACCATCCGTGTTTTGGAAAAAGCGGGGCTCATTGTGGAGGCGGAATACCGGCCCAGCCGGGCCACCATTATTCGTCACAGGCTTTCCCATTTGTCCTCTGAAGATCAGAAGCTGGCTCTGGATATCCTTGAAGGCAGGGAGCAGTCGGAAACCGTTCTGGATATGGAAGCCCTGAGGGCCATCCGCATACTGGATACGGTCATTGACTGTATACGATACCGTTTTGTAAAAAGGAAAATGGATCAGGATGATTATCAGAAAACCCTGCTGCAGGCCCTGCGGGTGCGCAGTCGTCTGGGCGTTGCAGATGATGCCCTGCCACCTGTACCGGAGCCTGTGCGACCTGAAAAGCTCCATGGTTCTTCAAGATTGAGTGCAGGGGTACAGGTGTCTGATGGCAAAACAGCAGGAATTCTCATCTACAGGCCAGCCTTTACGGATCTCACAGATCCGGATTACCCTGAAAGTGATGGTATCCGTATTGTATTTGGTGAGACTTCACTTCGTATTGGGCCTGAGGGTGAAGGCATTCAGCTGGACCGTTTTGATGCCATTGATATCATGTCTTTGTCTCCGAGGGATCGTTTTTTTACCCCCCTTTCCTGGGCGGCAGGTATCGGGCTGGAAGGTGTTCCGGGGGAAGGCAGGGGAAGGCTTCTCAGGATTTCCGGGGGAGCGGGATTTGCCTGGGGAGGAGGCCAGTATGGGCTTTCTTATTTTATGGCTCTGCCCCGTTTTTTTGCAGGTTCCGGGCTGGATGACGGATATTCTCTGGGAGGGGTTGTGCGGGCCGGTTGGATTTTCAGGCTCTTTGAGCACAGCAAATGGCAGGCCTTTGCTGAAGGCGGCGGCTTTGGGGCAGGACATCAGAGCTATGCTGCGGCGGCAGGTCTCGAAGGAAGTGTGCGGTTGGGCCGGAACTGGCATCTCGGATTTGAGACCATGCATGAAGAACGCTGGGGGCAGTCCGCTTTCCGAACAGGGATGGCTTTGCACTGGTTTCACTGATGCTGCTGTACCTTCTGAGGCATTCCGTTGCCCAGAAGGTACTTCAAATGATAATTTTATTCAAATTTTTCCGGATTCCTGTAGGATGCGGCCTTCTCACAATAGTGTTTTGCGGATTCCCGGATCACTTCAATGATATCCTCTTTAAAGGTTTTAACCACCTTTGCAGGCATACCCGCGATGAGGCTGAAGGGTGGCACGACCGTATTTTCAAGCACCACGGCTCCTGCGGCCACAATGCTGCCCCTGCCTATCACGGCACTGTTCATGACAACGGCACCCATACCGATAAGGCAGTCATCTTCCACGGTGCAGCCGTGGAGGATGGCCCTGTGACCTGCTGTGATGTTTTTACCAAGGGTCAGGGGAAAGCCGGGATCGGCATGGAGCATGCAGAGATCCTGAATGTTGGTGTTTTCATCAATCCGAATGGGGGCGGTATCACCCCGGATCACCGCAGAAAACCAGAGGGAACTGCCTGCTGCCATGTGAACATCGCCGATGACCGTTGCGCCGGGTGCAATAAATACCGTCTCTGCCAGAAAAGGGGTTTCATTTTCAAAACGATGGATTGCCATGTCTGACTCCTTTTTGATTCTTCTTCATTTGTGCAGTGCCGTATATTATGGTTTGACCTGACAGCAAATCATGGTTTATAATTTTAAACAAGAGAATATTTTTCCAGTACAAATGTATGATTAAAATCTTTCCTGGCACCCCCATAGTATTTTATTTGTAACTTCAGCCAAGCGAGGAAAATCATGGAGCAGAAACCTGCATCCCGGATCACTCTCCGGGAATTTAAAGCCATCAGCCATGCCATTTCCACCTATGAAGACCTGACGGTTCTCAACCATCATCTGGTGGAAGGTATATGCAAAGCATTTAATATCAAGGCCTGCAGTATTTTTCTATATGATGACAGGGAAAACCAGCTTTTCCGCGTTGTCAGCCATGGACTGAGTGAGACTTACCTCAGCAAGGGGCCCATTATTGTGGATGATAATAAGAACAGGGAAGCCCTTTCCGGAAAGGTTGTTTTTTATCAGGATATCGAAAATGATGAACGCGTTCTCTACCCTAAGGAGGCTATGGCTGAAGGAATTATGTCCATGCTTTCCGTGCCCATCAAGTACCATGAGCATACGCTGGGGCTTTTGAAAATGTACCACAGTGACCCATGGATTCTCCATGAAGATGATCAGGATTCCTTCTGTGTTCTTGCGGCCCATCTGGGTTTACGCATAGAACACACAGGCCTGAGAAATTTTTTTGAAATGGTGAAGGCAGCTGCGGGCAGCTTGCCCCTTCGTATGATGCAGGGTCTGGCCCTATGAAAAAAGGGGGGCGGGTTGTTACGGACACCACAGGTTTTTTTGAGATTACATCCGGTGACATCATCGAGATCGGTGGCCGGAGGTTCCGGGTAACGGGCAATGAGATGGAGCGTCGCTTTGGTGTGGAAGATCCCAAATACTGGGTGAAGCGTGTCATAGAGGATGCCACCTGTGACCGGAAAATAATCAAGCTTTCTTTCCTTGAGACCTTTCATACAAAAATTGGTGGTGTTCCCATACGCTGTTTCCGTGACCCGGATAAGGAAGGGGATATTCTGGACCTTGTCCGCGGCAGGGATGATTTCATGCAGGGTGAGGTTTTCCGGGATACCATGGGGAATAATATCAGGATTCTGGATATTGTCCGTGGTAAGAATTTTTATGTGGCCATGGGCGATTATTTCCAGATGCCCCACAGGGTGTATTACGAAAAAATAATGCCCGGCCTTCTTGCAAAACTCTTAGAAGCCTTCCGTTCCATCCGTTTTTTGCATATCAATGGCTTTCGCCACGGGGATATCCGCAATGACCACCTCATGATCGAAAACCGTACAGGCAAATATGTCTGGATTGATTTTGATTATGAGTACGATGCGCCGGAAAACCCCTTCAGTCTGGATCTTTTTGGTCTGGGGAACCTCCTGATCTACACAGTGGGTAAGGGTTTCCATGAGCTGTATATGATCCGGCATGAAAGGGAACTTTACGGAGATTTTTTTGATAAGATTGTGGAAGAGGACATGTCCCTTCTGGATGCCAGCCGTTTTATCAATCTTCGCAAGCTCTATCCCTATCTGCCCCGTATGCTGAATGATATCCTCCTGCATTTTTCCAGGGGGACGAGCGTCTATTATGAATTTATCGATGAAATTATTGAGGACCTTGAGGGGTTTCTCCGTTCCCTGTAGGAGGTGAAGTGTGATCAATTCCATTCTGATTCCTGTGGCGGATGCGGCCAGTTCCCGGGCTGTTGTGGAATATATAACAGGACTAGCCCTTTCACCGGATAAAACAAAGATCACCCTGCTTTATGTGAACAGAACACCATCGGGCAGTGAAGAGCTGATGGGGTACCGTTTTGTTGCATCCCTTCCCGAGAGGGGAGATAAGGCCATTCAGTGGTCAAGGGATACCCTTGTGGCAGGGGGGATGGACCCTGACAATATCTATGCGGATATCATATCCGGTCCCTTTGCCACCGTGGCTGACGGCATTATGGCTTACTTTAAAAAAGCACCCCATAAAATGGTTGTGATTGGGCGGAAAAAGATGAGCAAGGCAGAAGAATTTGTCCTGGGCGATGTCAGCATGAAGCTGGTCCGGGCTTTGGAAGAAACGGCGGTTATGGTGGTAAAGATTAACTGATTTCTTATGATGAAAGATAACAATTATTCATCACATTTTATTTTGAAAAAATGTTTTTTAATTTCAGTATCTTGCTTCCAGTAAAAGACAATCTGATTACCACTGTCTTTCAGCCATACGAACCTTAATCATGGAAATTATATGACCATATTTTACGCTTGTTTGCGGGTACCCGTAAAGGGTACCCCTACAAAAACAGGGCCGTAAAAACCATTAGTAGGGGCAGGCCCCTGTGCCTGCCCCGGTTTTGGGCAACCACGGGGGGGCCTGCAAAAAACAGGGCCGTATCAGATCATTCTCTGCAGGGTTATCCTTTCCGTATGTCTCCGGGCTGATACTGGCAGAGGGGCTCTTCTGCCATGAAATCTCCCGTTGCCTCATAGGCTCTGGCCCGGCATCCCCCGCATACGGCCCTGTACTCACAGGGGCCGCATTTTCCCGTGAGCTGGTCATAGTCCCTCAGCCGTAAAAGGGGGGGGGATTTCTGCCAGATATCCACAAAAGAATTTTCTTTCACATTGCCGCAGGGTGTTTCCAGAAATCCGCAGGGCTGTACATCACCCACATGGGAGACAAAGCAGAAGCCGATTCCCCCAAGGCATCCTCTGGTCATGGCATCCAGCCCATGGGTGGCAGGGGAAATGGTTTTTCCTTCTGCCTTTGCCCTCTGGCGGAGAATCCTGTAGTAGTGGGGGGCACAGGTGGCTTTGAGCTGTAAGGGTACCTTGTCCCGCTGATCATAGAACCAGTTGAGGGTTTCTTCATACTGCACCGCATCAATGGCCGTTTCTTCGATTTCCTTGCCACGGCCTGTGGGCACCAGCAGAAAGATATGATGGGCCGCAGCACCAAGGGAAACCGCAAGGTCGAGAATTTTAGGAATTTCTTGCAGATTTTTTTTGGTGATTGTGGTGTTGATCTGAAACTCAATGCCTGCTGCTTTTGCATTGGCTACCCCATGCATGGCACCCTCAAAGGCACCGGGCATGGCACGGAAGGCATCATGCACCTCCTTTGTGGCACCATCCAGACTGATGGAAATACGCTTGATGCCTGCATCTGCCATGCGCTCTGCATTTTCAGGTGTCACGAGGGTTCCGTTGGGAGCCATGGTCATGCGCAGTCCAAGGTTTGTTCCATATTTTGCGATATCAAAAATATCCTTGCGCAGCAGGGGTTCACCACCGGTAAGAATGACAATCACCTCTCCCAGCTTACGGATATCATCCATCAGCCCGAAGGCCTGTTCCGTGCTGAGTTCTCCGGGGTAGGGTTCGTTTCTTGCAGCCGCACGGCAGTGGATGCAGTTCAGATTGCAGCTTCGGGTGGTTTCCCATGCCACAAGGCGCAGGGTATCCCGTTTGCCGGGAGTGGTTCCGGGGTGGCTGTTATTTGCGTGCATACTTATCCTTCCTTATAAAAATCAGCCCCTGAGCTTACGCGCCGCTTCCATGGCAAAGTAGGTGAGGATGATATCCGCACCAGCCCTGCGAATGGATAAGAGGGTTTCCATCATGGCAGCATCACCGTCGATCCAGCCTTTTTCGGCAGCAGCCTTGATCATGGCATACTCGCCGGACACATTGTAGGCGGCCACGGGAAGATCCAGTTCATCCCGCAGGCGGGTGATGATATCCAGATAGGCGAGGGCAGGTTTAACCATGATGATGTCGGCACCTTCTTCCACATCCATGGAGGCTTCCCGCATGGCTTCCCTGCTGTTGGCGGGGTCCATCTGATAGGTTCTGCGATCGCCGAATTCCGGTGCATTGCCTGCGGCTTCCCGGAAGGGTCCGTAAAAGGCGGAGGCATATTTTACCGCATAGCTCATGATGGGAACATCCGTATATCCTTCCTGATCAAGGCCTTCACGGATTTCAGCCACCCGGCCGTCCATCATGTCCGAAGGAGCCACCATCTGGGCACCGGCACTGGCATGGCTGACGGCGGTGCGGGCCAGCAGGTCCAGGGTGGCATCGTTGTCTATGCGACCCTTTTCCACAATGCCGCAGTGTCCGTGATCCGTGAACTGACAGAGACAGACATCGGTAATGACGAGCATTTCCGGTACGGCATCCCGGACGGCCTTGATGGCCTGCTGGACGATGCCGTCTTTTTTATAGGCTTGGGTGGCCAAGGGGTCTTTTTTGTCGGGAACACCGAAAAGAATGACGGCGGGAATACCTAAGTCCCAGGCTTCCTTTGTTTTTTTTCTGATATTGTCACAGGAAAGCTGGGCCTGCCCCGGAAGGGCACTGATGGGGTTGCTCACGCCCTTGCCGGATACGGCAAAGAGGGGGAGAACCAGATTGTTCACGCTTAGGCTTGTTTCACGTACCATGCTGCGGATGATGGCACTCTGACGAAGGCGTCTTGGCCGGGAATCGGGAAAAAGCATGGAAGTCTCCTTGCTGACGGGTTCGGAAGATTTCTGTTATTAAGGAAGAAAAGGGCCGCCTCCATGGAGGACGGCCGGATTTCTACTCTGAAGTAATCAGATAATTTTTTGCAGGTTTTTTGAGCTTAAATACTCTGGCTGATTTCCTCATCCGTAAGATAGCAGGCCGGATCCGGCGCCCATACATCGTCGGTTAAGGCTTCGGCACGTACCCGGAAGTTGCCGCCGCAGATATCCAGCCATTTGCAGCTGGCACAGCGCCCTGTCACAAAATCTTTTTTGTGTTTCAGCTGGGCGAGAAGCTGGTCTTCGGGCTGGGACCATATCTGGGAAAAGGGGGTTTTTCTGATATTCCCGAAGCTGTGGTGACGCCAGAACTGATCTGCGTGTACCTCTCCATTCCAGGAAACGCAGCCGATGCCCCGTCCGGAAGAGTTGCCCTCGTTCATCTTTAAAAGCTCCATTACCTCTTCAGCCCTTGCCGGGTCTTCCCGTAAAAGGCGCAGATAAATGTAGGGGCCGTCCGCATGGTTATCCACGGTCAGCACTTCCTTGGGCTTGCCCCTTTCGTGCAGATCCCGTGTCCGGTCCAGAATGAGATCCAGAGCCTTGCGTGTTTCTTCATGGGAAAGATCATCTTCCACAAGCTTTGAGCCGCGGCCTGCATAGACCAGATGATAAAAGCAGACTCTGGGGATGTCCATTTCTTCCATGAGATCAAAAATGCCGGGTATCTCGGCAACGTTCTGTCTGTTCATGGTAAAGCGCAGCCCCACTTTAATGCCTGCCTCCTGACAGTTACGGATGCCGTCCAGAGCGGCCTGAAAAGCGCCCTTCACGCCCCTGAAGTGGTCGTTGACGGCTTCCATGCCATCCAGACTGATGCCCACATAGGAAAGCCCCACTTCCTTTAAGCGTCTGGCCTTTTCTTTTGTGATCAGGGTACCGTTGGTGGAAATAACCGCCCGCATACCCTGGGAGACGGCATATTCCGCCAGCTCCGGAAGGTCCTTGCGCATCAGGGGTTCTCCGCCGGAAAAGAGCATGACCGGAGAACCAAAGGCGGCAAGATCCCTGATCAGGGCTTTTCCTTCCTCGGTAGTCAGCTCATTGGCAAAGGCTTCATCCCTGGCATGGGCATAACAATGAACGCATTTGAGGTTGCAGCGCCGGGTCATGTTCCAGACCACAACGGGTTTTTTGTCTTCGGAAAACTGCAGAAGATGAGAGGGAAGGGAGCCGGAATGGCGTCCGTAGCGTAAAGCATCCGAAGGTTCGACTGTGCCGCAGTAAAGTTTGGATATACCTATCATAAGATCACCTGTTGGGGGGATGGCAGGGAATGGAAGTATTCCTTCATTTGGATAAAAGGCCCTTAAGGGCCGCATATGAAAGTCAATAAGGGTTGTGTCTGAGGTGGGATACCATACTCCCTCCATATATAAACAACCAGACTGCCTTATACCCTTTCCGTTATTTTCCGGCAAGTCTCAAGAAAATCCACATGCTCAATCCCTGTGGAGGGATTGTTTGTGAAGGCTGCACGATGTGCCACATAGTCTGTTCTTGACAGGAACCTTTGAACCTGAGAAATAAACTTTCATAAAAAGAATCTCTTATTGTCGGGTCAAGGTGAAAAACTGATTTTTTTCAGCCTTCAGTTTTTCATTTTTACCTTATTTATCATAACCACAAGGATCAGGGAGAGATGAACCATGGAAGATAAAAACCTTGACAAGATTGAGCCCGATGGCGAGGTGAATCCCATTGATACGGATTATCAGGTGGGGCAGGATAATGTATTTATAAAAATAGGGCGTTATGGCTTTGATATCCATAACCCTGTTTTTGGGATATCCGCCATTGTCACCATTTTATTTGTTGCCGTGACCCTGATATTTCAGGCGCAGGCGGAACCGGTTTTTGCCAGTATCCGTGGCTGGCTGACCTCCAATCTTTCATGGTTTTTTATTTCTGCCGGGAATATTTTTGTTCTTGTTTGTCTGGGGCTTATCCTTTCCCCCTTGGGCAGGGTCCGTATCGGTGGCACCGAAGCGGAGCCTGATTTTTCCTATCTGGGATGGTTTTCCATGCTTTTTGCTGCGGGTATGGGGATAGGGCTTATGTTTTACGGTGTTTCTGAGCCCCTTTCCCATTTCAGCTCTGCCTTTGGTGGCACAAGTGCAGAAGGTGGTGTCCGCACGGACTGGGCACCCCTTGGCGGGGCTGCCGGTGATGCGCTGGCAGCAGAACGGCTGGGTATGGCTGCAACCATTTACCACTGGGGTCTGCACCCCTGGGCCATTTATTCTGTGCTGGCACTGGGGCTTGCCCTTTTTGCCTTTAACAAGGGACTGCCCCTGACCATTCGCTCCGTTTTCTACCCCCTGCTGGGTGAGCGTGTGTGGGGTTGGCCGGGGCATGTTATTGATATACTTGCCATTATCGCTACGCTCTTTGGCCTTGCAACCTCCCTTGGCATTGGGGCCTCCCAGGCGGCAGCCGGTCTTGGCTATCTTTTTAACCTCCCTTCGGGTGTAACCACACAGGTTCTGCTGGTCATCGTCATTACCATTGTAGCACTGGTATCCGTGATAGCCGGTCTTACGGCGGGGGTTCAGCGGCTTTCAAAAATCAATATGGTTCTGGCGGTGCTCCTCCTGGTTTTTGTTATTGTGGTGGGGCCGACCCTTGCCATTATCACAGGTTTTTTTGCTAACCTTGCGGCCTATATTCAGTATCTGCCCGCCCTTGCCAATCCCATCGGCCGTGCGGACAGTAATTTTGCCGAAGGCTGGACTTCCTTTTACTGGGCATGGTGGATTTCATGGTCTCCCTTCGTGGGCATGTTCATTGCGAGGGTTTCAAGGGGCCGAACAGTAAGGGAATTTCTTGTTTCCGTGTTGCTGATTCCTTCGGCGGCCTGTGTTCTCTGGATGACGGTTTTTGGCAGCACAGCCATCCGTCAGTTTGTTGCAGATGGTTACACCGCAGCAGCTGAGGCGGTTTTACCCCTTCAGCTTTTTGCCATGCTGGATGTGCTGCCCATGGCACAGCTGACCTCTTTTATTGCCATTGTACTGGTTATTGTGTTTTTTGTTACTTCATCGGACTCAGGCTCTCTGGTGATTGATACCATTTCAGCAGGGGGGAAGGTCCAGTCTCCAACACCGCAGCGGGTTTTCTGGTGTACCTTTGAAGGCCTTGTGGCCATGGCCCTGCTCCTTGGCGGTGGCCTTGTGGCTTTGCAGGCCATGGCCGTTTCCACGGGCTTTCCCTTCACCATCATTCTGTTGGTGGGCTGCTGGTCACTGATCAAGGGGCTTTCCACGGAACCCCGGCCTAAAAAGCAGGCATCGGGCTCTTAAGGGCATGGAAAAACCCCCATGCAGGGGAAAGCCTCCCCTGCATATCAGGAATCACTGAGTGGATGAAGAGGGAACGGGAGGCGTTATGGAAGTTGAACTGGTGGACATTTCTGAACATCTGCGCCGTTTTGAGCCCTTTGACGAGCTTCCCGAAGAGGTGGTGAACGGGATTGCCGCCAGGGTGGATGTCCGCTATTTCAAGGCAGGCAGCACCATCCTTTCTTCCGGAGAAACCATTCATGAAATCTATTTCATCCGCAGTGGTGCCGTTGAGGTTTACCGAAGAAATGGCGCCCTTTACAACCGTTTGGAAGAGGGTGCCATCTTTGGTCAGCTTAGCCTTCTGATGCAAAACCGTGTGCGTTTTCCTGCAAAGGCGCTCGAAGATACCCTTCTTTATATCATTCCCGAAGATGTCTTCAATGAACTCTGTGAGAAATATGATTCCTTTGCAGACTTTGTGGAAATCGGAGGAAAAACCCGTCTGCGTCAGGCCGTATCCCGCGCCCAGCAGATGAATGATGTGATGCGTACAAGGATTCAGAAGCTTTTAACCCGGGATCTTGTCAGTATTGATGCCAAAGCCAGCGTATATGATGCTGGTTGTAAAATGACTGAAGAAGGGGTTTCCTGTTTGTTGATTACGGGTGCCAACAATGACAGCTCTTCTGCCATTGCCGGTATTGTCACAGACCGGGATCTCCGTACACGGTTTATTGCCGAAGGATTGCCTCTGGATACCCCGGTTTCAGCCATCATGTCCGGTGACCTCATCACCGTGGAAGCCCAGGAATATGTTTTTGAGGCCATGCTCTGTATGCTGCGCTACAATATTCATCATCTTCCTGTCATGCGGAATAAAAGGTGTATTGGTATGATATCCATTTCAGACCTGCTTCGCTATGAGTCCCAGAACAGTCTGCTGGTGGTGGCCCGCATTCTGAGGGCACAGGATATGGAAGAGCTGATCCGTATGAAGGGTGAGATGGATGCCAGTTTTATCCGGATGGTGAACGAGGGGGCCAACTCGCATATGGTGGGCAGTGCCATGAGTGTTTTTGGCCGCAGTATCAAGCAGCGTCTCATGGAGCTGGCCCAGGAGCAGCTGGGGCCGCCTCCGGTACCCTGTTGCCTGATGGCCATGGGCTCCATGGCCAGGGATGAGCTTTTGCCGGGTGGTGATCAGGACAATGCCCTGATTCTTGATGATTCCTATGATGAAAAATTGCATGACAGCTACTTTAAACAGCTTGCCAGCTTTGTCTGTGACGGGCTGGCGGCCTGCGGCTATAGCTATTGCAGCGGTGGAATCATGGCCACGGAAAAAAAATGGCGGCAGCCTTTGTCCGTATGGCGGAACTATTTCCAACAGTGGATTGAAAAACCCACCAACGAAGCCCTGTTGCACAGTTCCATTTTTTTTGATCTGGATGGGGTATGGGGGGAAATACAATGGGTGGAAAAGCTTAAGGAACAGATTGCCCGTAAGGCAAAAAACAGCCCGAAATTTCTTTCCTATCTGGCAAGAAATTCCCTTAATCGCACGCCGCCCCTTGGATTTTTCAAGGATTTTGTCCTTGAAGAAGATGGAAAATATAAAAATTCCATGGATCTGAAAAGGAGGGGATCGGCACCGCTGGTTGCCCTGATCCGGGTCTATACCTTAGCCATCGGCTCCACGGCCCAGAATTCCTTTGAACGGCTGGAACATATCCGTGAGTCAGGCCTTCTTCCGGCGGGACACACCCATACCCTGCACGATGCGCTGGAATTTATTTCCATGGTGCGTCTCCGCAATCATGCCCACCTTCTGCAGGAGGGGCAGGAGGTGAACAATAAGGTGAACCCGGAAAACCTCAGCCAGTTTGACAGACGCAACCTGAAGGAGGCCTTTCAGGTTTTAAACAATGCCCAGAAGTTTATTAAATTCCGTTACTGATGGGTTTGAGCAACAGGGTGACAAAGGAATGCCATGCTTTATTTTCCCCCGGAAAAGAAGAAGCCCCGGGCAACTCCCTGCTGGCCAGATGTTTTTGTCCGCAGGGCAGCGGAGGCCCGAAGTCCTCTGCTTCAATATTATTACGGCGGGGGAGTCGTGGATGGGGATACGCCCCTGAGTAAGGTTCTTTTTCTGGCACTGGACATTGAAACCACAGGCCTGCATCCGGGGCGGGATGCCATTGTCAGTATCGGGGCTGTGCCCTTTACTCTGGAAAGAATTTTCAGCAGCCGGTCCCGTTACTGGGTGGTCAATCCCGGCAGACCCCTTACACCGGATTCTGTGGTTATCCATGGGATAACCCATTCCCGGATCTTAAACAGTCCGGATCTTATGGAAGTGATTCCTGACCTGCTGGCTGTCATGGCAGGCGCTGTGATTGTGGTTCACTGCAGGCAGGTGGAACGTCTTTTCCTTGATGCAGCCTTGCGTAAATCCATCGGTGAAGGCATTGATTTTCCGGTAATTGACACCATGGAAATAGAGGCCAGTTATTTCCGCCGGGGGGTTCGTTACTGGCTCTCTCAATTTTTTGGTTTGAACAGATACTCCATCCGCCTTGCGGACAGCCGTACCCGCTATCATCTTCCCCAGTACAGACCCCACCACGCCCTCACCGATGCCCTGGCAACGGCAGAACTGTTTCAGGCGCAGGCAGCCTGTCGTTTTGACCCGGATATGCCCGTGAAAGAAATCTGGTTATAACTTTGAAAAGGCTATGGACTGAGGTCTTTAAAAGGGCCAGCCTCTGGGAGCTGTGCGGAGAAGGGCCATGAAATCAGTAAAGTTTTTAATTTTAAGGGCTTTTTCCAGCATGCTCTCATTTCGGAAGATGCCTGAAATTTCCGATGCAATGGCCAGTTGGGCATCGGCATCGGAAAGGGGAGTAAGGATGAGGAAAATGACATGGGCCAGCTTGTCATCGGGTGCATCAAAGTCAATGCCATCCTTGGAAATACCCACAACAATGATCGCATGTTTCAGGCCTTCAATACGGGCGTGGGGAAGGGCAAGGCCCTTGCCGATGCCCGTACTTAAGGAGAGCTCCCTTTCCCACACGGCGGCTTCAATCAGGTTTTTATCCAGTCCTGTGGTACGGCATGGCAGCTCAACCATTTCGCAGATGGCTTCTTTGGGGTTTGATGCCTGTAGACGATGCAGAAAATATTTTGAAGTCAGCATATCGGCTACGCTGAGATGCTGTTGGTAGCGGAGAATGATGCGGATCATGGGGCCGCTGATCATGGAAGTGCCCAGAGCCATGACAACAAGGGCGACAAAGAGGGAATGGGAAATAATCCCTGCCTCAAGGGCCATGACACCCAGAATAATTTCCATTGCCCCCCTTGAGTTCATGGCAAAGCCTGTGGCCCAGGCTTCCTTCCGTGACATGAGAGCCCACCTTGCACCAATGACTCCGCCGGCAATTTTACAAAAACATGCAAGGATAAAAACAAGGGCCACCATTTTAAAATCAAAATGTTCCATGAAATTGACCTTAAGGCCAATACTGGCAAAGAATATCGGGGCAAAAATAAAAGAGACAAAGTGATCTATGGTAAAGCGGGTGCGTTCTTTGAGGTGGGAGGAATCACCAAGGGCTGCTCCCACAAGGAAAGCACCAAAAATGGCATGGATGCCAATCAGCTCAGAGAGGGCGGCCCCAAGAATTGCCAGAACCACGGCAAAACTCAGTTCTCCGCCGGGCCATCTTGTGTATGCCTGTACAAAGGGAAGACTTTTGTGGATGAGGTGTCGTCCAAAGGTGAGAATCAGCACCGTAAAGGCGAGGGTCATGCCTATGGTGAAGACAACGGAGTCTGCGGTGACTCCCGGATTTCCCATGAGAGCAAGTATGATTGCAAAGATAATCCATCCGATAAGATCATTGAGAATGGCGGCGCTGATTACAACCATGCCAAGGTCACTGCGGTAAAGGTCCATATCCATAAGGGTTTTTGCAATGACAGGCAGTGCTGATATGGAGAGTGCCGTAGCGATGAACAGAGAAAAAACAAGCAGAGGAGATGTCTCCGGTCTGCCAAGAACATCCGGCAGGATCAGGGCTGCGGCCAGCCCGCAGCTAAAGGGGATCAGAATACTCATGATTCCGATCTTCAGTCCCTTGGGTCCCTGTCTCCAGATGGATGAAAGGTCCACCTCAATGCCTGCCACCATGAGAAAGAGGATGATGGCCAGGGTCGCGATGGCGTCCAGGGCTATGGCATTGGGACCTGTCGGGGGAAAAAGAAAGAGGCTGAGTTCCGGGGAAAGGGTGCCTAGAATTGTCGGGCCAAGGAGAATGCCCGCAAGAAGTTCTCCCACCACGGCAGGCTGTTTAATAAGCTGCGCCAGTTCTCCGAGGATGCGGGCTGCGGCCAGAAGAACGCCCAGAGAAAGCAGCATGACCAGAATGTTGTGGTGAGATAGGGTTTCCATGGCAGCTCTTTACTTCTCATATGATTTCTGGTTTGTAACGGATCGGTGCCATTTCCCTTTGGCAATGACCATATTTTCCGGACGGGTGGAAAGCAGGCAAAGGTAAAATCCGGTCATGCAATTTTTCTTGCCCGAGGCTTGCGGCTGAAAAACCGTGGTAGTAAAAAAACATAGTGAAGTTTTTTCAGGAAGGAAATGTTTTTTTGTGTTCTGCAGCATGGCCTATCTGTGGCCTGTTTCTGAAACAGGGTTTAGCCCAGACCTTTGACAAGCCCCAGACGGATGCCGAAGCCCACAAGAATACCGCCGCTGATGCCTTCCATCCAGCGCGTGAATGCGGGTTTGCGGAGGCAGTGCCCTACCCGGTGGAGGCCATGGGCCACCATACAAAGCCAGATCAGAGCCATGATAAAATGCAGGCCTGCAAGGAAGAAGGACTTCAGAAGTACGGAGTCATCCGGCTGAATAAACTGGGGCAGAAAAGCCATATAGAATACGGCGGTTTTCGGATTGAGCACATTGGAGAGAAAGCCTTCCTGAAAGGCCTTGTAAAAGGATTTTTTTTGAAGTTTTCCTTCAGAAAAAGTCAGATCCTTGATTTTTTCTGAAGGTTTTGTGGCAGACTTGAGGCTTTTAAGGCCCAGCCATATCAGGTAAAGGGCACCCAGTATTTTTACGGTGGAAAAAACCGTTGCAGAGTGCATAAGAATAAGGGATATGCCGAAGGCGGAAAGGGAGGCATGGACAAAGAGCCCGGAGCAGACCCCAAGGGAGGTGGTGCACCCCTGCTTCTGCCCGCCTTTCAGGGTATTCCGGATTACAAGGAAAGTGTCCGCACCCGGAGCAAGGGTGAGGATGAGCATGGCAGAAAGAAAGGCAAGAAGGGATGTGTCGAACATGGATGCTCCAAGGGGAAAGAGAAGGCCGAATGGCTTCAAAAATCTCTGTTTCCGTGCGGAATGAGTCTTTATTTCCAATACGCCCTGAAACGGGCTTTGTCCAGACTCTTTTGCTTTTTTGCTGTTAGTGCAAAGGCGAGGATATTTTGTGAAAGGTGGCTGATATGAAAAAAACAGGATATCTCCTTGGTTTCTGGATGCTTCTGATCTGCTGGCCGGATATGGTAAAGGCCAGAGATATTTCCCTCACGGTTTTTGGAGGTCAGAGCACAAGAAATGTCTGGGAAGATTTTTTTATTTCTCCCTTTACCCTTGATTTTGCCGATTCAAGGATAGCAGCCTGCGCGATGGCATACACCTTTGCCCGTATACCGGACTGGCATCTTTCCTTTGAGTTGGAAGGCCAGATTGTCCGCCACTGGGGCATACAGAACCACTGGGAAAGCAATCTGCCGGTGGTGATACGCCATCATCGTATGCCCTGGAGTCACGAGTTCCGGAGTTCCGCAGCCTTTGGTGTGGGGCCTTCGTGGTCCAGTGACACGCCTCCCCTTGAAGTGGAGACCCGTGGAGACAGCCAGCCCGTTCTTTTTCACTGGTTCATGGAGTTGACCGCAGGCCCCTTACAGGCACCATGGATGTTTACCGTGCGTCTGCATCATCGTTCCACAGGGTATAAGCTTCTGGCGGATAAGGGAGGGCTGGATACCCTTGTCGGGGGTATCCGCTGGGATTTTTAGCTGGATTCATATGTGTTTTGAAAGGATATTTGACCGATGAAGTCCTGTCTTGCGGACTATGGAATAATTTTTTTTGCAGGCATTCTTTATGCTGTCGCACTGAAATATTTTGTCCTTCCCTCCCAGGTGATTCTCACGGGTACCGAGGGTATTGCCTCTGCCCTTTCCTATTACTTTGACAGTTACCTGCTTTTCATCCTTCTTTATCTTTTCTTTCAGTCTTTTTTACTTGTTTTTGCCTTCTGGAAGGTGAGCCGGACCTTTGCCATGCGCACACTCATTGTGGTGGTGACGGTGAGTTCTTTTCTTGTGCTTATGCCGGAGCTGCAGGTTGCCGACCCTGAACCCCAGAATGAGCGCATGATACTGGTCATTTTTGGAGGGCTTCTGGCAGGTGTGGCCAAGGCCATGGCTTTCAAGAGGCGGGGTTCCACAGGGGATGAAGATATTCCTGCAGCTTATTTTGCCATGAAATACCTGAAACCCGTAGGCTATATTGCCATTTTTGCGGCCATGACATCCACGGCTTTCGGACTTTTTATGGATTATTTGAAATACGGAGAACTGGCTTCCGTTATCAATACCCTGATGTATACCTGTATTTATATTTTTGTTTCCACAACAACTCTGAACAACCTTTACCGAAAGTTTCAGCTGACCATGCTCTCTGTGATCACCCATAAAAAAGATGCCGTTGGTGCTGCCATCAAAGCCACATCCAGCCACAGAACCTATACGGTTCAGCAGGGTATCGGAGGTTATACGGGAGAAGCTTTCTGGATGGTACGAACCATCATTACCCACGAAGAACTTTCACAGTTTATTGCGGCGGTGGAAGAAGCGGATGCCAGGTGTTTTTACTATTTTGAAAATATCGAAGGTATCTCAAAGGGCTATTATATTGCACCTATCGGGTAGCGGTCCGGGTCTGGTCGGGGGGGCCGGAGGAAACTTTTTTTGCCGCATATGCGCATTCTTGTTTCTGCTTCATGGAACCATCCGGTATTATTTAGGGATCTGCCCCATGGTGACTCCAGAATCTGAAGGCACTTTTCCCGGCGTTTTTTGCTTCATACAGGGCCATGTCCGCCCTCCTGAACAGCTCCCCGAAATTTTCGCTGTCATCCACATCAATGGCAATACCGATACTGACAGAAACGCGGGTGTGGGGGAACTGTTTCAACAGTACGCTGTCAAACCCTGTGAGGATTTTTTCTGCGTATTGACATGGGGCTTCGTTTTTTTTCATATCGGGCAGGACGATGGCAAATTCATCTCCACCAAGGCGGAACAGGTTATCGGCATGGAAAATCTGCTGAAGCAGGGTGGAGAAGGCAACCAGTATTCTGTCTCCCTCATCGTGGCCAAACTGATCGTTCACCTCCTTGAAGTTATCCAGATCTGCGAGCAGAAGGGCCGTACTGTGCTGGCAGGGCGTTTTTCTCATAAAGTCCTGAAGACTGCGCCTGTTGTTCAGTCCGGTGAGATGGTCCGTGTTGGCGTCCATGAGAAGCCGGTTTTTGTGGCTGTGTTCAAGGGTGATATCAACAAAGAGGTAGATGTAGCCTGCCAGTATGCCAAAAATATCCAGAAGCGGCTCGTTATGAATTTTCAGAACCGTATCCTGTGAAAGCATCAGCGTGTTTTCTTCCTCCTGTTCAATGATCCATTTTTTGCTTCGGGTGAACTTACGGCTTTCATCTATGAATGAATCTATCCTGCTTCCTGCCAGATCTCTTTGGTCCAGGGAAAAAAGCTCCATAAATTTCTGATTGATAAGGGTAATGATTTTATCCCTGTCGGCCACCATGACAGCAAAGGGGAGGCTTTCCATCAGAATTTTCAATTCAATCATCAGGTTCTGCAGGTCCGTAATGTCATGGGCGAAACCTACTGTGCCGATAACCCTTCCATCTTTGTCAAAGATGGGTGATTTGTAGGTTTTGAACTTCCGCAGCTCATCCTGACACTTGACCGTCTCATCAAAAAGGCAGGTTTCTTTTTTGTTAAGGACAATTTCTTCGGATTCAAGACAGACATATTCCCCTTTGGCATATTCTTCGGGTTCTATATCCCAGATGTAATAATGGCCGCGGTCCTGAATCTGTTTTTTTGTTTTGTTCACGGCTTTACAGAAGCTGTTATTCACCTTGAGATGGGAGCCCCGTGCATCTTTGAACCAGATGAGGTCAGGCAGGCTGTCTATCAGGGTATCAAGGTATCTTTGGGTGAGGGATGCGTCTTCGCTTTCTTTGATACCGTTCATTATTTTTTTGAAGGAAGAAAGTATTTTTTCTTCTGCGAAGGGTCTGACCCAGACCTGATCCAGAATATCGTGAACCTCTGCAAGCATATTTAGGTTTTCTGTGGTGAAGCAGCCAATCAGAAAACTATCTTTGTTTTTTTCACTATGTATCTTTTTTATGAAGCTGCTGTTGCTGGTGAAAGAATCAAGGATGATGACAGAACAGTCTGCCAGCCTCGCTCCGTTGGCGTGGGGCTGGCAGATGATCTCGTGTGAAAACTGTTCCAGCGGCCTAAGCTTTTTCAGGATGCTTTCAAGCTGTGGATCCTGTGCCAGAATGAAAATTTTCAGCAGGCGTTGATACATGCTCAGCTCCTGTTTGCGGGGTATTTTTTTGATTCTGTAAATATGAGGGTTATGATGCAGTCAACATTATTCTGCCATCATTTTTCTTTTTATGAAAGGAATTCTGATTATTGGATGAATTATAAAATAGTCATGTGTTATCTTGATGTGCCTGGAAAGAAGCTGGTATGGTATTATATTCCGAATTTAGATTTCCACTGGATTCGATCCAATAATTCTGTGCAAAATTTTAAGGATTTCTTTATGACTTTCTATGTTCTTACCCGCCACAATTTTAAGGCTGCGGGTCTCAGATCCCGGGGGCATTTACGAAGACAGGGGAAGTCATCGGGGTTGCCAGTGTATGGCAGAGTCTGCCACCGTACGTCCGGAGGAAGGCTCTTTTTGAAAGATTTGGGAGTGGACGCCAAATAGTATTCGATTTATCACTGTTTTTTTATGGCATGCTTTATTTCTATCCATCAAATGGATGCGCTTTTTTGTTGTAAGGATGAAGGTAAAAATATTTTTTTCAGGGATCTTTTTTAAGTTGTTCAGATGTGTTTGTATGCTTTCTGATTTTGAAATTTGAAGAGAGCGCTTTCTTCAATCCATTGCAATGGGGGGCGGCACTTTCCCTGTGCTGAAAGCAGGCCGTTTCCCTTGGGATTGCTGCTCATAACGTTTACCCGGAACAGATGTAAAAGCGATTATTTTTTAGAAAGATTATATGCTTACAATTATTGCCATTGTTGTTTTCCTTGTGGAAGTGCTGGCCATTTTTATGGCTGTGCATGCTGTCATGTACGCAAGAAGTTCCCAGGGGGCCGTTGCGTGGATGATTGCCCTTATTACTTTTCCCTGGCTGACCATACCCCTGTATTTGATTTTTGGAAGAAACAAGTTTCAGGGCTATGCTGAGGCCCTGCGCCAGGGGCAGCTTGAAAAAGTTGCTGAAAAACCGGATCATAAATTTTCTTTGGAAAAATTCAGGGCCTTTCCCCAAGATAGCCAGAAAGAAACTTTCAGGCTTATGGAGAATCTTGCCCTTACCCCTTTTACGGATGGAAATCGGGCAAAACTTTTGATTAATGGCAAAAATACCTTTGGAGCCATTTTTTCGGCGATTTCTGAGGCGGAAGATTATATTCTTCTGGAGTTTTTTATTGTTCGCCATGACTCTCTGGGAAAAGAGCTGCAGAATCTTCTGATTGCAAAAGCCGCACAGGGGGTAAGGGTTTACTTCCTTTATGATGAAATTGGCAGCCGTAAACTGAAATCCGCCTATGGACGAAAGCTCAGGGCAGCGGGTGTACGTTTCCGGCCTTTTTTTACACGCAGGGGGCTGCTTAATCGGTTTCAGCTCAATTTCCGTAATCACCGTAAGATTGTGGTCGTTGATGGTAAAAAAGCCTTTGTCGGTGGTCATAATGTTGGAAAAAAATATCTGGGAGGAGACCCGAGTTTCGGCTGCTGGCGGGATACCCATATGGAGATTGAAGGGCCTTCGGTTATGGCTGTGCAAAGGGTATTTGAGGGAGATTGGTACTGGGCAACCAGAGAGCAGCTTTCTCTGAACTGGAAGGCAGAAAGGGTAACGGCACCGGGCATTCCCATGCTGGTACTTCCCACGGATCCGGCCCATCATCTGGAGGCATGCTCCCTTTTTTTTGTCAACCTCATCCTTGCGGCAAAGGAAAGGGTGTGGATTGCAAGTCCCTATTTTGTTCCCAATGATGCGGTCATGCAGGCTTTGCAGATGGCTGCGCTGAGGGGTGTGGATGTGCGGATTCTTCTGCCTTCACGCTCGGACTTCTGGCTTGTGCATCTGGCCAGTTATGCCTGTATTCAGAAGCTGGCCATGGAAGGTATCCGGATTTTTCGTTATCAGCCCGGTTTTTTGCATCAGAAGGTAATTCTGGTGGATGATTATTTGTCTGGTGTGGGAACGGCCAATGCGGATAACCGTTCCTTTCATCTGAATTTTGAGATTACACTGGTTGCTGCGGATAAGGGTATGGCATCTCAGGTCTCCCGCATGCTGGAGAAGGATTTTGAGGTTTCTTGGGAAGTGGATGGCCGCAGGCTTCCCCGGCCGGAGTGGTTTTTTCGTTTTGCCGTGCGCTTTGCCAGTCTTTTTTCCCCTGTTCTGTAAAAAAACATGAAACCCTGAGGGTATTTTAAGCTTCCGGTCGTTTTTTCGTTCAGGAATCTGATTTTTTATGGATTCTGTCCCGGTCAGCCTTGATCCGGAAAAAGGAGATCAGGGCAAAGGTGAGACTGAAGAGGATAATGAAGTTGGCAGCAAAGAAAAAAAGAATGAAATAACCGGGTTCTTCCAGCAGGTAGGCCAGACGCAGGACATGGACACCAAAGAGGCCAAAGCCAAGGGAAACAAGCATGAGAAAAGCGTAAAAAAGCTGATAGGGAGAAGAAAAAAAACTTTTCATGCGATAATTTTTACCTTTTATATGTGATGTCAGGGTTCTGGTTTAAAAAAAAGTGTAACGTGTTTTTGATTTTAAAAGTTGAAGATTAAAAGTTACGGAGTAATTATTCAGCACCTTTTATTCCGAACTACCAATGCTGTAGTTACAGCAGCTTCATACTGTTGCAAGGCTCCGTGGCTATTTGCAAGTGACATTGCAATCGTTTCGGCGTCACGGGCAAATAGCCTGGGGCCTGTGCATCTGTCTTGCAGGTATGATACTTGGAAAACCGTGCTGAACAGTTACGTTACGGAATCTTATTGAAAATCTAAAGATCTGTAAATGAATTAACAGGAATGATTATGGAAAAAAGGGGATGAAACCATGCAGGCAGGAGACAGCCTATGGTGTGAAAAGGTAAAAGAAGGTGCCGCACTCATGGGCCTGTATCCGGCCCCGGAAGTGCTGGAAGGTTTGGCCCTGCATGTCAGGAACCTGATTCTGTGGAACAAAAAAATTAATCTGACGGCCATTACAGATCCTCTGGAAGTAGCGGAAAAACATGTGCTGGATTCCCTTACCCTCACTGCCCATCTGCCTGCTGGCGGCAGGGTGCTGGATATGGGAAGCGGGGGCGGTTTCCCCGGTCTGGTTATGGCTCTCATGCGCCCGGATCTGGATGTACTGATGGTGGACAGTGTGCAGAAAAAAATGGTCTTTGTGCAGGATGTGATCCGCTCCCTGAAACTTGCCAATGCCAGCGCCCTGCATACCCGTGTGGAATCTTTGGATGCCGGTGATTTTTCCTGTGTGGTTTCAAGGGCCTTTACTTCTCTGGAACGTTTTGTTTCCTTAAGTCTTCCCTTTCTGGCGTCATCGGGAAGTATCATTGCCATGAAAGGTCCCGATGGAAGGGATGAAACAGCGGCGGCAGCCCCCATGTTTCCTGAGCTTGCCATGGAATGCCGGACCTATGGTCTGCCCTTTGGCGGTGGGGAGCGTTCCCTGGTGCTTATCCGGCGGCGGGAGGCTATGCCTTCCTTGACAGCATCGGGCAAGATGGCTTAGATATTCCAGCCTTATATATAAGGTAGCATCAGAATAATACCGTGTCATCGACACTTTACCCTTTGAATACTGGAGAGTATTTTCCCATGGATTATAAAAAAACCCTGAATCTTCCGGTAACGGATTTCCCCATGAAAGCAGGCCTGACACAGCGGGAACCTGTACAGCTGGCAGACTGGGAAAAAAAGAATCTTTATGCAAAAATCCGGTCCGCCAGTGCGGGCCGTCCTCAATTTATCCTGCACGACGGACCTCCCTATGCCAACGGCAATATTCATATCGGCACGGCCCTGAATAAAATTCTGAAAGATATTATAGTACGTTCCCGGCAGATGGCTGGCTTTGATGCGCCCTATGTACCGGGCTGGGACTGCCATGGCCTTCCCATTGAACACAACGTGGATAAAAAGCTCGGGAAGAAAAAGGAAGAGATGAGTACGGTACAGATCCGTCAGCAGTGCCGGAGCTATGCTGAGAATTTCCTGGATGTTCAGCGGGAGGAGTTCAAACGGCTGGGGGTGATGGGGGAATGGGAGAATCCCTATCAGACCATGGCCTTTGCCTATGAGGCGGCCATTGCAAAGGCCTGTGGCCTTTTTGCCCTGAACGGAGGTCTGTATCGTGGAAAAAAACCCATCCACTGGTGCTGCAGTTGTCAGACCGCCCTGGCCGAGGCGGAAATTGAGCACAGGGACGAGCGATCCCCCTCCATTTTTGTGGCCTTTCCCCTGAAAAAGGATATGGGCCTTGGCAAGCCTGTGGATATGCTGATCTGGACCACAACACCCTGGACCATCCCCGCCAACTTAGGTATCTGTCTGCACCCGGATTTTATCTATGCGGCAGTGGACATGGGTGATCGCATCCGCATTGTGGCCAAAGATATGGCCGAAGATCTCATGAAAAGTTTTGGTGTGGAAAATTTCTCCCTTGCAGGGGAGTGGACGGGAAAAGAGCTTGAAAATCTTGAGTGTACCCACCCGTTTTATGACCGTATCTCCCCTGTGATCATGGGAGAGCATGTTACCCTTGAAGCGGGAACCGGATGTGTACATACGGCACCCGGCCATGGTGCCGATGACTACATTGTGGGCGGGCGTTATGGCCTTGAGCCCTATTCCCCCGTGGAAGACAACGGCTGTTACACCGAAGAGGTGGGTGAAGATCTGGCGGGTGTCTTTGTCTTTAAAGCCAATGAAATGGTGATGGAAAAGCTTGCCTCAGCCGGGCATCTGGTGCATCGCATGGACATGGCCCACAGCTATCCCCACTGCTGGCGGTGTAAAAAACCGGTGATTTTCCGGGCCACTCCCCAGTGGTTCATATCCATGGAAAACAATGAACTCCGGAAAAAGGCCTTAGAGGAAATTGACAGGGTGCAGTGGATTCCCAAATGGGGCAGGGAGCGAATTTTTGGCATGATTGCCAACAGACCGGACTGGTGTGTTTCACGGCAGCGTTCCTGGGGTGTTCCCATCCCCATGTTCTATTGTGAGGACTGCGGCAGTCTGTTCATGAATAAAGAGACCCTGGACCGGATTTATGAAACCTTCCTTGAAAAGGGAGCGGATGTCTGGTTTGAGCAGGAGGCTGCCCATTTTCTTGCGGGTGAAGCAAAATGCTGCGACTGCGGTTCCTCCCGTTTTGTGAAGGAAAACGATATTCTGGATGTATGGTTTGATTCCGGTGTGAGCCATCTGGCTGTTCTGGAGGAAAGAAAGGAGGTGCTTTCATGGCCTGCCGACCTCTACCTTGAGGGCAGTGATCAGCACAGGGGGTGGTTCCACAGTTCCCTCCTCACCTCCGTGGGGCTGAAGGATAAAGCCCCTTACCGTGCGGTGCTGACCCATGGTTTTGTGGTGGATGGTGAAGGACGGAAGATGTCCAAATCCGTGGGCAATGTCATTGCACCGGAAAAGGTGATCAAGCAGCATGGTGCGGAAATCCTTCGTCTCTGGGTGGCGTCATCGGACTACAAGGATGATGTGCGCATTTCAGATAATATTCTGCGTCAGCTCTCCGAAGCCTATCGCCGTATCCGCAATACCTGCCGTTTTCTCATCAGCAATCTCTATGATTTTAATCCTTCGGAACACAGCGTGGCGGATGGCGACCTGACGGAACTGGACCGCTATGCCCTGCATCGTCTGGATCAGCTGACGGGCCGGGTGGAAAAGGCCTACGATAATTATGGTTTCCATACCATTTACCATGGTCTGCATAATTTCTGTACTTTAGATCTTTCCGCCTTTTATCTGGATATTCTCAAGGACCGCCTCTACACGGAAGCGGCATCTGGCCCCCTCCGCCGCAGTGCCCAGACAGCGATGTTCCGCATTGTGGATGGCCTTGTGCGCATGATGGCACCCATCCTTCCCTTTACCGCAGAAGAGGTCTGGACCCATATGCCCCTCTGGCCGGATAAGGAAGAAAGTGTGCATCTGGCAGCCATGCCGAAGGTTAAGGGCTTGGCCGATGACAAGCTGGTTGCCCGCTGGGAGGGGCTTGCCCGCATCCGTTCCGAGGTGCTGAAGGTGCTGGAACTGGCCCGCAGGGAAAAAACCATCGGGCATCCTCTGGATGCGGAGGTGCTTCTGGCGGCCAGTGGTGAGACGGCTGCGTTGCTGGCAGGCTTTGACACCGCCCTGCTGAAAAATGTTTTCATCGTCAGTGCCGTGACCCTAAAAGAAAGCACCGAGGGCCTTGCGCCTGCCGCAGATTCTGAAGAGCTTTTCATCGGTGTTGTCCGGGCCGGTGGTGAAAAGTGTGTGCGCTGCTGGGTCCGGGATGCCAGTGTGGGGCATTCTTCTGATCATCCCGAGGTCTGTGAACGCTGCATCAAGGCGATGGAAACCATGGAAATGGTATAATTTTACCCCTGCTCCGGCAGGCTGCGAAGGGGTCATGGTTTCGTAAAAGGCCATTGCAGCCAGCCGGAGTGCCGGGAATCTGCTTCATACCCCATGGCAGAAACAGGAGTTCCATGATTAATCAAAGAATCGTTTTTCTTCTCTGGGTAGCCAGTTTTGTGGTGCTCACAGATCAGGTGACCAAGCACCTTGTGCATACGGGCATGGCCTATGGCAGTACCATTCCTTTGATTCCCGGCCTTTTTGATCTGACCCATGTACACAATCCCGGGGGAGCCTTCGGTTTCCTTGCGGGGCAGAGTGAGCTGATCCGTAAGATAGTCTTTATTTTTGTTTCCGGTCTTGCCACCCTGATGATTCTCTATTTTTATCACAGAACGCCCATGAATTTTCTGTGGCTGAGGACAGGGCTGGCCCTGATATTCGGCGGGGCTGTGGGGAACATGACCGACCGCATACGATTTGGTTATGTGATTGATTTTTTTGATGTGTACTGGAAAACCTGGCACTGGCCGGCCTTTAATGTGGCGGATTCGGCCATCTGTGTGGGGATGGGTATTTTTGTTTTCCATGTACTGTTTAAAAAACTGCCCGAGGGTTTTTAGCCCCCGTTTCTGCTATTGTGCTGCCTGTTCAATAAAGATGTAAGCTTTAACAAGGTGCAAAGGCCTTTTGTGAGTGACATTGCAATTGTTTTGCGTCACGAACAAATGGCCTTTGCACTTGATTTCACTCAGACATTCCTTGAACATTGCCCGGCAATGAAAGGGAAACAATCCATAGAAAGCATCCGGGGGGAATCTCCTTCGGGGAGTATTTTACATGGTGGAAATTCGTTATACGGAGCTGCCTGCGGCTTTGCATGGACAGGAGAAGGACGGTTTTTTTCCTGTCTATCTGATTCACGGGGAGTCTTTTCTCTGTGACAATGCCGTGGACAGGCTGGCTGCCGCCCTTGGTCCCAGAGAGGCCTTTGAGCTCCTTGAAGGGGAGCAGGTGAGGCTGCGGGATGCCCTGGAAGAGGTCAGTACCTTTTCCCTTTTTGCCAGCGGTAAGGTGGTGGGGCTTTCCGGGGCGCGGATTTTTGATTCCGTCAGTGAGGCCCAGACACTGGCGGAAAAAGCGGAAAAAGCAGCCCTGAAGGGTAAGACAAAGCAGGCCATTCCCTTTTTTTTACGATATCTTGCTTTAAAGGGAATGACTCTGGAATCCCTTGTGTCTTCGGGGGGGAAAAAAAAGAAGATCGCTGAAAAAGACGCATGGATGCAGTCTCTGGCAGAGGCCTGTCTGCAAAAGGGTTTGAAAGTACCTGATTCCATGGATGAGGGGGAGCTTCTTTTAAGGGCCATTGAAAAGGGTTTTCCTGCAGGGCACCATCTGCTGATTACCGTGGATCAGGTGGACAGGCGCAGGGTGCTTTATAAAAAACTTGCCGCATTGGCCTGTGTGGTGGATTGCAGTGTGCCTTCGGGAAACCGGCGGCAGGACCGTGAAGCCAGAGACGAAATGATGCGGGAGTGTCTGGTCGGGGTTCTGGGCAGGGCGGGTAAAACCATTGATCCCAGAGCAGCCAGCCGTCTTCTGGAACTGACGGGTTTTGACCTGCGCATGCTTGTGGCCAACCTTGAAAAGCTGTCGGATTTTGCGGGGGACCGGAAGGGTATTACCCTTAAGGATGTGGAGGAGGTTCTGGTCCGTACCCGTCAGGACCCCATTTTTGTTTTTACGGGGGCCGTTGCGGACAGGAATGTCTCCGAAGCCCTTTTTTCCCTTGCGGGCCTCATCAAAGACGGCATGCATCCCCTGCAGGCCCTTTCCGCACTGGTGAATCAGTTCAGAAAACTTGTGGTGGCCAAGGATTTTCTCATTTCCCCTGCGGGAAAAGGCTGGACCCGGCGCATGGCCTATGATGGTTTCACCCGTTTTGTTTTGCCCGCCCTTCTGGAACATGAGGCGGCCCTTAAAGCCATGCGTCAGGAGTGGGAGGATGGCGGTGGGGGGGCAGCCAAATCAACGGATCTTGGAATTGCCGGGAATGGTAAAAATCCCTATCCCGTGTATCAGGCCCTTTTGCGGGCCGAGCGTTTTGAAAGGCGGGAGCTGGAGCAGGCCATGGCAATCCTTGCGGAGGCGGATCTGCGTATCAAGTCCGGTATGGATGCAACGAGGGTTCTGGAATCTGCCATCCTGCGCATGGGGCCGGGCTCAGGGGCCGCATAAGGCAAGGGGGCTGTAAATACATAGTCTGAAAGGTCTTTTCATGCAAAAAACAAAAATTATCTGTACCATAGGCCCTGCCTGTTCCGCCGGGAATATCCTTGAAGAAATGATACTGGCGGGAATGCGGGGGGCCCGGCTGAATTTTTCCCACGGCAGCCATGCAGACCATGGCCTCATGGTACGGCGTATCCGCTCCATATCAGAAAAACTGAATATTCCCGTAGCCATCCTTCAGGATCTCTGCGGTCCCAAAATCCGGGTGGGAAAACTTTCCGATGAGGGTGTCCGTCTTGTGGCGGGTTCTGAAGTCAGGCTCACAACCCTTGGTGAAGGCGGCCCTGCCATTCCCGTCACTTATGAGGGGCTTGCCCGGGATGTGCGTGTGGGGGACACCCTGCTTCTGGCCGATGGCATGATGGAACTTTTCGTTCTGGAAAAAGGCGCTTTTGAAATCGGCTGTCGTGTGGTGACAGGTGGTGTGCTGACATCGGGCAAGGGCATCAATCTGCCCTCGGGCACGCTGAATATTCCTGCACTGACGGAAAAGGACAGGCTGGATCTGGAATTCGGCCTTGGCTGTGGTGTGGATTATGTGGCCCTTTCCTTTGTGCGCAGTGCCGCAGATATCCGGGAGGTGAAGACCCTTGTGGCGGCTTTCGGGCAGGATACGCCTGTGATTGCCAAGATTGAAAAGCATGAAGCGCTGGATCATATGGCAGAAATTCTTGGGGAGGCCGATGGCATCATGGTAGCCCGGGGGGATCTGGGGGTGGAAATTCCTCTGGAGAATGTGCCGGATATTCAGAAGGATCTGGTACGCATGGCAAACAGGGCAGGAAAACCGGTGATCATTGCCACCCAGATGATGAAATCCATGGTGGAAAGCCCCAGACCCACAAGGGCTGAGGCCAATGACGTGGCCAATGCGGTGCTGGATGGTACCGATGCCCTGATGCTTTCGGAGGAAACGGCCATGGGAACCTTTCCCGTGGAAGCCGTGCAGTACATGGCAAAGATAGCGGCCCGTGCGGAAAGAATTTTCCCCCATGAGCGCTACCGGGAAAAGCCAGAGGATTCCGGTGTGCCGGGGTCCGTGGCCAGAGCTTCGGCCATGCTGGCCGATGAGCTGGATGCTGCGGCTGTGGTGGCACCTACCCGCAGCGGATTTACCGCCGCCCAGATTGCCCGGTTCCGGCCCCGCTGTCCCATTCTGGCCCTAAGCCCGGAGGCAAAGGTTGTTCAGCGTTTATGTCTCCACTGGGGCTGCATACCAGGGCTTTTTGAAGAGGAACAGGATACGGATACCATGATTGAAAAGGCGGGGAATGCGGCACTGGAAGCAGGGCTGGCAAAGGCAGGGCAGGCTGTGATCCTTACGGCAGGGCATCCCATCTGGCAGAAGGGTACAACCAATATGGTGAAGGTGCGGGTGCTTTAGTCCTCTGTGGGGCGTCCTTCACGGGTGTCCGCTGGCAGTCTTCCTTGGGTCTGCCTCCGGATACCCGTAAAGTCCCTTGGAAAAGTTCTGCGGGGTGTTGCTGTTTTGGGGACGCCTTCACGCAGCCTGATCAGCGGGTTTCATCGGACTTCAGTTTGCGGTTGAGCTGACTGAAAAGTTCTTTTTGTTTTTCTTTCTGTTTTTTCTGAAAATTTTCAATTTCCATATTTTTTTTCTGTCTGCTATTCTTGAAAGACTCAATTTCTGCCTGTATGGCTTTTTCTTCCCGCTGTTTTGGCAGTGTCTCCAGAACCTGCATGTCCTGAATGAAGTACCGGGATGTGCCTGCCTGATCAAGGCATTCAAGAACGCCGATTTTTTCCATCTGACGGATGAGAATCAGAATTTCTTCCGCTGAGATTTTCAGCAGGGAGGATATGTCGGATATTTCCGGTGGTGTTCCATTTTTCTGATGGGTACAGATGCGGATGGCAGCCACCAGAAGATGGGCGGTTTCATAGGGGCTTTTTCCGTGCATGGCTTTCCTTTCCGGCAATGGCCTTTGTTTATGGTTCCGGCGCATCCAGGGGGGTGTTCGGCTGGCCTGATACGGGCTTCCTTGACAGAAAAACCCATGAAGAGTATCAGTTCATGGACTTTTGTCAATCTGGATATAATGTGAAAATGTGTTTTATTCTTTTAATTCCATATAGTTGATTTTTAAGGTCAGCAAGAGCAAGGAGAATATATCATGACGGAAATTATTGATGTCCGGGCCAGGGAAGTGCTGGATTCCCGTGGGAATCCTACGGTGGAGGCGGATATCCTCCTGTCCGATGGGGCCGCAGGCCGGGCTGCCGTACCTTCGGGAGCTTCCACGGGGGTACGTGAGGCGCTGGAGCTCCGGGATGCCGATGCTTCCCGCTATCTGGGTAAGGGGGTCCGTACGGCGGTGAACAATGTGATGGAACTGCTGGCCCCTGAAATTCTCGGCTATGATGTGACGGATCAGGTGGGGCTGGACCGTGCCATGCTGGAGTGTGACGGTACGGAAAACAAATCCCGCATGGGAGCCAATGCCATTCTAGCCCTTTCCATGGCCGCAGCCCGCGCCGGTGCCGATGCCCATGGTCAGTCCCTTTACCGTTATCTGGGCGGTATTGCGGCCAATACCCTGCCCACACCCATGATGAATATCATCAATGGGGGAGCCCATGCCAGCAACAGTCTGGATATTCAGGAGTTCATGGTCATTCCCGTGGGGGCTTCCAGTGTGTCCGATGCCGTGCGCATGGGGGCGGAGATTTTCCATCACCTGAAAAGCCTTTTGAAAAAACAGGGTCTGAATACGGCTGTGGGGGACGAGGGCGGCTTTGCTCCGGATCTGGAGAGCAACGAACAGGCCATTGCTTTGATTATGGAAGCCATTGAAGCTGCAGGTTATGCTCCCGGCAGGGATGTGGCTCTGGCTCTGGATGTGGCGGCCAGTGAGTTTTACAAGGACGGCGCCTACCATCTCGAAGGAGAAGGCCGTGTTCTGTCTGCTGCGGAAATGATTGATTATTATGAAGACCTTCTGAACCGCTACCCCATTGTTTCCATTGAAGACGGCCTTGCGGAAGGGGACTGGGAAAACTGGGCTGAAATGACCCGTCGCCTTGGCAAAAGGGTGCAGCTTGTGGGGGATGATGTCTTTGTCACCAACCCCGCCATTCTGAAAAAGGGGATTGAAGACGGCATTGCCAATGCCATTTTGATCAAACTCAACCAGATCGGTACGGTGAGTGAGACCCTTGAAGCCATAGCCATGGCAAAAAATGCGGGTTACGCCACGGTGATTTCCCATCGCTCCGGTGAGACCGAGGATACCTTTATTGCGGATCTGGCTGTGGGTGTGAATGCGGGCCAGATCAAGACAGGCTCCCTTTCCCGCAGCGACCGTGTTGCAAAATACAACCAGCTGATCCGTATTGAAGAGGAACTGGGAGAGGCGGCTGTGTATGCGGGAAATGTTTTTCCTTTAGGTGCATAGTTTCCATGGTTTTGTGCCTTGAGTAACAGGATATTTTGTTGAATATACGTTCAATCCATGTTTTTTCAGGAAGGAGGCCTGTATGAAAAGAGCTGGCAGGGGAATTGTTCTGGGGATGATTCTTTTTCTGATGCCCTTTTCCGCACAGGCCTTCATTCCCGAAGGCCCCCATATGCTGGACCTGATGGTCCGGTCCATGGGGAAGGGGGCCAAGGTGCGTCTGGATACCCTGATTGCTCTGCCCGCCTTTGAAAAGGAAGGTGAGGTCTCCAGGGTAGAGGATGTGTTTTTTTTCAACCCTCCCCATGCATTCCGCAGTGAAACAAAGGATGGCAGGCGTTTGCGCATTGCTACACAGGAGGGCCGTTTTCTTCTGGTGCTGGATGGTGTCATTGTCAGAGAGCAGACGGGGATGGAGGATTTTTTTTATCTTCCCCTGCTGCTCAGGGACAGGCCCATGCTGATTTCCGCTCTCACGGAATCGGGGATGGATATGGAAAGGACCGGTCTTACCCGCTACGGCGGGCGTATCTGCTATCGTCTGGGCGCTCCGGATGGTACGAGAATGCTGATAGATAAGGAAAGCCTTTACCCCGTGGCCCTTAAACTGGTTGAGGGTACAGAAGGGGGCCGGAGGCGGGAGGTGACCTTTCGCTATCTGGACTGGCAGCGTTTTGACGGGGCTGCATGGCCCCTGCGGATAGAAATATTTGAAGGGGAGAGGGCGCTTTTGCAAAGAATAGCTGTGCAGGATCTGCGTAAAGACAGCATAAGCGATGCCCTTTTTGCCATTGATCGCATCCGGCAGCAGTATGGATATGCTGATCACTTGCCCCTGATGGAAGGCGGGGAAGACCCCCTTGTGGAAATTGAGGTGAATCTGGAACGCCTGCGCAGACGTTATCAGTAAGCGTTTCCGTAACCCTAAGATACAGCCATGCGGTTTTCGTATGATTCCCCCGTCCTCCGTAAGGTGCGGGGGCGGTCAGTGAACCTTGAAAATCATCCGGTCCATTGACGGATTGTCAAGCCATACCTGCCAGACATGTGCAGAGGCACTCAAGCTATTTGCCCGTGACGCAATCTTATTCGGGAGCTTCTTGCCCTGTGCGGAAGCGGCAAAAACTCGCCGCCACAGGCAGGATAAGCTTTTTGATTACCATAGCAGGCCTTGGTGTGCTGCCTTTGTGGCGGCTCAGACAGTTTGCCGCTTCTTTCGCACAGGCCTTCGAACCTCTGATCCGAAACGATTGCAATGTCACTTGCAAACAGCCAGAGTGCCTTGCAACAGTAAGAAGATGCTGTAATTACAACATTGGAAGTTTGGAATAAACTCTGCTGTACAATTAGGTCAAATGAAGGAAAAAAATTTCAAAACCGTGCAAAGCTTGTGACATGCTGAATGGCTGTATTTTTTTAAAACCTTATGAATTCTGGGAATATTATGAGCAATCATACTACAAAGTATATTTTTGTTACGGGCGGTGTTGTTTCTTCACTGGGGAAGGGGCTGGCATCGGCATCCATAGGAGCACTTCTGGAAAGCCGGGGCCTGCGGGTCACCATACAGAAGCTGGATCCCTATATCAACGTAGACCCCGGAACCATGAGTCCTTTTCAGCATGGAGAGGTTTTTGTAACAGATGACGGGGCAGAAACGGATCTGGATCTTGGGCATTATGAGCGTTTTATTTCCGTGCGCATGAACCGGTTCAGCAATTTTACCACAGGTAAAATTTACAATGCCGTTATACAGAAAGAGCGGCGGGGGGAGTATCTGGGAGGTACGGTGCAGGTGATTCCCCATATCACCGACGAGATCAAGGAGAGTATCCGCCGCATTGGAAGGGATGCGGATGTGGCCATCATAGAAATCGGTGGAACCATAGGGGATATTGAAAGCCTGCCCTTTCTTGAGGCCATCCGTCAGATGCGGGCCGATGAGGGAAAAAACAATGTGCTTTATATCCATCTGACCCTTGTGCCCTATATTGCCACGGCGGGCGAACTGAAAACCAAGCCTACCCAGCACAGTGTCAAGGATCTGCGGGCCATCGGCATACAGCCGGATATCCTTTTGTGCCGGACAGACCGTCTTTTAAGCGAAGATCTGAAGCGTAAGATCGGGCTGTACTGCAATGTGAGTGCGGATTGCGTGATTACGGCCAAGGATGTGGACTGTATTTATGATGTTCCCATCGTTTATCATCATCAGCGGCTGGATGATAAGATATGTGATCTTCTGGGCATCTGGGCAAGGGCGCCCCGTCTGGAATCCTGGGAACGTATTGTGCATGGTTTCCGGAATCCGGAAAGCGATGTCCGTATAAAGATTGTGGGTAAGTATGTGGATCTGGCGGATTCCTATAAAAGCCTCAATGAATCCCTGATGCATGCGGGCATAGCCAACAGTGCAAAGATTATTTTTGATTTTGTGGATTCCGAAACCCTGACCGTTGACAATCTGTCTGAAAAACTGGGTAACGCCGATGGTATTCTTGTTCCCGGTGGTTTTGGCAAACGGGGTGTGGAAGGAAAGATTCTGGCTGCCCGTTATGCAAGGGAAGAAAAAATTCCTTATTTTGGCATATGCCTTGGAATGCAGGTGGCAGTAATCGAGTATGCCAGAAATGCTGCGGGTCTGGAAAAGGCCCACAGTACGGAATTTGTTCCCAATACACCGGATCCTGTTATTCATCTGATTAAAGAATGGATGAATCCCCGCACCGGAGAAATGGAATACAGGGATATCCGTTCGGAGAAGGGCGGAACCATGCGCCTTGGGGCCTACCCCTGTATTCTGAAAGAAGAGAGTATGGCATTTCTGGCCTATGGGAACAGGGATATTTCCGAGCGTCACCGGCACCGTTTTGAATTCAACAATGCTTACCGCAGGACACTGGAGGATGCAGGGCTTGTGTTTTCAGGGGTGTCTCCGGATGGGGATCTTGTGGAGATTGTTGAGCTGGAAGGGCATCCGTGGTTTGTGGGTTGCCAGTTCCATCCGGAATTCAAGTCCAGACCCATGGATGCCCACCCCCTGTTCCGGGATTTCATTGCAGCATCCCTGGCCAATAAACGTTCGGCATGATGGGGGGCTTTTTCCAATAAAAAAGCGATCGTCCCTGAAAATATAACAGGGACGATCGCTGGAATTTTTTAGGATGTTAAATTAACCTAAGGGAACAACCTTGTCAGCAGCCGGGCCTTTTTGACCGTTAACAATGTCAAACTGAACCCGCTGACCTTCCTGAAGCGTTTTGAAACCGCTGGTCTGGATTGCAGAAAAGTGTACGAATACGTCCTGGCCGGAATCCGTAGCAATGAACCCAAAACCTTTTGTCTCATTGAACCATTTTACAGTGCCTTCTGCCAATTTTTTCTCCTTAACGTCTGTGTGTATCTAATGTGGTGCCTGGAATTGGCAGTTTGCTGGATTTGCATACAACCCTTGGATGTTTGCTGCCCATTCTTTTTCCGCCAACAGCATTGCACCTGTTGAATGTAAAAAGTTTAAAGAAATGTATTTGGGCTGTCAATAATTATTTCGCAGTGATTTTGAAAAAAGCGAAGGGTGTTTTTTCAGGTGTCCTCTGTTTCCGGAGGAAGGGATCTGAGATTGTCAATGGGAAGGCCGATCTGTTCCTGCTCCGTCACCGGGATATCCATGGCCTCATGGAGACCTTTTTTAATCTGATCGATGGCTTCGGGCAGATCAATGGTTGTGGAATGATCGGAAAATCTGAAATCAAAGGTAAGGCAGAGGGAGAAAGCCTGTTCCTGTTTTCCCGGCAGAAGGATCTGGAAGTCTGCCTCGCCCTGCAGACCTTCATCCCCCTCTCCGGTGATGCGTGCCTGGATGGGGATGCAGGAAAGGGCTTTGGGCAGGTCGGCTTCCTCGGATATCAGCATGCGCAGGCGCATGAGAATCTGCCGGAAAATATCCGTACGGAAAAGATTTTCCATGGCCTTTTTGTCTATTCCGCACTCCTTGTGCAGGAGTTCCCCGATACGTATGTTCTGGTTCTGAAGACGCAGGTCTTCCTGTCTGGCAAGGGCCAGGCTGACCTGCGCCGGACTGGCCAGGCCGTTTTCAATGAGCAGTTCCCCAAAGCGTGTGGTGAGGGGAATACGCATCATACCTATGTTCAATGCCATTGGATTTCCCTTTGTCTCATGGCCGAACGGACATCATCGGATAGCCATCTGGCTGAAACGGTCCTGCATGGAAAGAGTGCTTACCAAATGAACAGATTCAGGCAGTGGGCATCGTGGGAAAAACAGAAGACTGTTTTTGATGATGGAAAGAGGTCCGGTCTGCCGTATCATGCGGAAACGGGAATGCGTTCTTCCGGATTTCCCTTGCGTCTTCGGATGACGTGGATTGCACTGGAACCTGACTGGGAAGGAGACGCATCGGCTGTTTTTTGTGCCGCTTGAATTTTTTTCCCGTTTTCTTTGATCATTTTTGATAACTGCGCTTCAATACGTGCTTTTTTTGCTTTGTCCATGGTCTTTTGTTTGTATCCGTTATTTTAGATGGAGGAAAACGAGCAGTGATTAAACAGCATGCATTTCTGTGTCTGTCAGGGGGGTAAATAAAAGCCTGCGATAAAAAACAGATTTTCCTGAAGCAGACAATCAAAGACCCTGCAAAGAATGCCTTTGGGTCATGCACTGTAATATTCGTATTCCGGTGCGGGATGGCGTGTCCTTCCGGACACTTTCGTTTGCAGACATGGAGATAAAAGCATAGGTCAGAATCTGCTGAAGAAGAAAATTCCTTAGAGGCCTTATCCCTTTTCTCCGAAGTGTCCACGAAAATATACGTCAATTCAGAAAAAAAACAACTAAAATTTTAGTTGGTTTGTGTGTTTTTTTGCGGTACGCTGTTTTGTTTTAAGTTTTTATTTTTTATGTACTCCCATGTTTTTTATATCTGCGGGTATCAAAGGGCTTTTTGGGTAGCCCCTGAACCATGGCAGATATAACAAAACTCTCCGGAGCTGCAGCCTGCACAGCATCCGGAGAGTTGATTCAGGCCTTCAGACCTGTTCTGTGAGGTGTTGGGAACGGAAATGGTCACCCACAGGCGGGCATCCTAACGTGCAGAGACCCTTCTCTTGAGGGTGGCAGGTTTATCAGTATCAGGAAGGACGACTTTTTTCAGCCGTTTCTTTTTAGAGCGAATATCAGGCGGCGGCCCTTCCGTTCCCATAAGTTTTCACAACAAACCTTTAGAGGCAAATTGAATATGTTCATATACGGTTTGTTTGATACAATAATTTGTATTTTTAAAATTTTGTCAAGCTTTGTATATGGATATTTTATTTTCTGATGACGAAACCGGATCACTCGTTTTTTCCCGCAGGCCTCTCATGTTTTTGATTCTGTACACTTGGCAATACTTGACGGATAAAAATTTTAAATGTATATCGAATTTCGATATCGAGATTCGTAATGATAGGAAAGATAATGAAATTTCAGGATCTGCTTTCAGGCTTTATTCGTTTGCATGTGCTGCATCATGCGGCTCAGCATGAAATATGTGGTCAGTGGATGATGGATGAGCTGGCCCGTCACGGGTACAGACTGAGTCCGGGAACCATGTATCCCATGCTCCATGCCATGGAAAAAAAGGGATACCTTGTGTCCCATCAGGATCAGGAGGGGAAAACCCGGCGCAGGCTGTACCGGATTACAGAAGAGGGCCGGGAAGGGCTTGGAACGGCCATCCGCCAGATGCGTGAGTTTGCCGGAGAAGCCGCAGGAGAAGACTTCTGAAATGGAGGGGGAAATGCAGGAAAAAAAGAGCGGGGCTTCAGGGGTGGGAGAAGTGCTGAAGGCCTTTGGTGTGCTGGGAATCACTTCCTTTGGCGGTCCCATTGCCCATTTGAGCTACTTCCGCAATGAGTTTGTGGACCGGAGAAAATGGCTCAGTGATAAGGATTATGCGGATCTTGTGGCCGTCTGTCAGTTTCTGCCCGGTCCTGCCAGCAGTCAGGTGGGGTTTGGGCTGGGATTGATGCGTGCGGGATTCATGGGCGGTTTTGCCGCATGGCTGGCCTTTACCCTGCCTTCGGCCCTGCTTCTTATTCTCTTTGCCATGGGCGGGGTGTTTCTGGAAGGCCCTGTGGGCACGGGTCTGATTACGGGACTTAAGATTGTGGCTGTGGCCATTGTGGCCCATGCGGTCTGGGGGATGGCCCGAACCCTGTGTCCGGACAGGGAAAGGGCATCCATTGCCCTTGGAGCTGTGGTTCTGGTTATTGCCATGGGAGGTGCTGCGGGTCAGGTTCTGGCCATAGCGGCCGGAGCTCTGGCAGGTTTGTGGCTGTGCAGGGGAGAAGGTGAGGCTTCTCCGGGGTATCTTCAGGTACCCGTATCCCGGGCAGGGGGGCTGTTTTGTCTGGTGCTTTTTGTCCTGCTGCTGGCAGGGCTGCCAGTGGCGGCACAGTTCTGGCCCGCACACGGGCTTCTTTTTGTGGATGCCTTTTACAGGGCAGGAGCCCTTGTTTTTGGCGGAGGGCATGTGGTGCTGCCCCTTCTGGAGGCAGAGGTGGTGCAGTCCGGCTGGGTGAGTCCGGATGTCTTTCTGGCCGGGTATGGCGCTGCTCAGGCGGTTCCCGGTCCTTTGTTTACCTTTGCCGCCTATCTGGGTATGATGGGCAGTGGGGATCTGCCTGCTCTGCTGGGTGCAGGTCTGGCCCTTGTCTGTATTTTTGTGCCGGGTATTCTTCTGCTGCTGGCGATTCTGCCCTTCTGGAATGACTTTCGCCAGATGGCTGTGGCCCGGTCTTTGATGCAGGGTGCCAATGCTGCCGTGGTGGGTATTCTGGGGGCTGCCCTGTACCATCCCGTATGGACCAGTGCCATACTGGGGCCCCATGAGTTTGCCCTGGCCCTTGCAGCCTTTGTTTTTCTTTCCGTATGGAAGCTCCCTTCCTGGCTGGTGGTGCTGATGACGGCTCTGGGAGGTCTTCTGCTCTCTGTTATCTGACAGTCTTGTTTTATTCTGATTACTACCCTGACTCAGCCACAGCCTGCAGGTCAGATTGTTGTCAGGTCAATGGTCCGGGTTTTAATACGGGCAGGCGCAAGGCCTGCCCCTGCGAATAAACTTTACGCCCCCTGTTTTGTAGGGGTACCTTTACGGGTGCTAAGCCAACAATCGTAAAATCTGGTCATGTAATTTTCATTTCTTAAAGTTCATATGGCTGAAAGACAGTGGTAATCAGATGTTTTATTGATCTGCATCAAAGACATGGACTGGGGATAAGTATAGGGTGGCATCGGGCAGGAGGAAAGTCCCCTGCGTTTTTTTGTCGGTTGTCAATTTCACAAGGAGGTTTGCCATGGAAAAAGAGACCCTGATCAAAAATATTGCCTTTTCAGAAGCCCTTCCCCTTGCTTCTCTGGTGGACTATGAGGAAGGCCGTGTGGTCAGCCGGACCCTTGCCCAGAAAAAGGGCGTTGGCATGACGCTTTTTGCCTTTGCCAAGGGAGAGGGGATCAGCGCCCATGCTTCCACGGGTGATGCCTTTGTTTATATTCTGGATGGAGACCACGCTGTGATCACCATTGATGAAAAGGTTCTGACCCTTAAAGCCGGAGAGAGTGTGGTGATGCCCGCAGGCATCCCCCATGCGCTGGATGCGGAAGAACCTTTTAAGATGCTGCTGGTTGTGGTGAAACCGGAGTAATTTCAAATGAAAAATCTGATTACTACCCTGACTCAGCCACAGCCTGCTGGTCCGGTTGTTGTAGGCCCATGGTGCGGGCTTTAATACGGGCAGGCGCAAGGCCTGCCCCTACGAATGTTTTTTACGGCCCTGTTTTGTGTAGGGGCACCCTTTACGGGTGCCCGCGAACATGCTTAAAATCTGGTCATATAATTTCCATGATTAAGGTTCGTATGGCTGAAAGACAGTGGTAATCAGAATGAAAAATGCCGTTTTCCCATGGTCCCGGCTTCTGGGCCGGGGCCTTCTTCCCCATGCCTGCAGGCTTTGCAGGGAACCCCTGGACTGGCCCGACGGGGGGGCAGAAAAATCCTGTCTTACCCCCTTTTTCTGTCCTCCCTGTGCAAAGGATCTTCCTCCCCTTGTCCAGCCATTCTGCAGGATCTGCGGTCTTCCCTTTGAAACGGGTGAAGGAGAACATGCCTGCGGTCACTGCCTTGCCCATCCCCCGGCCTTTGAAATGGCCAGAGCCGCCTGTCATTTTGAAGGCAATCTCATGGATATCATCCATCGCTTCAAGTATCAGGGACGTACGGATCTGGCAGCTCCCCTGGGCCGCATGATGGCCATGACCTTTGACCGGTACTTCAGTGTCATCCCCCATCGTATCCTGCCCGTTCCCATGACAGATAAAGGCTTGCGGAAGCGGGGATTCAATCAGGCCATACTTCTGGCAAAGGCCTTTATGGATGCCATGGGCTGGAAACCCGGAGCAGGGCCTGTGCTGGATACGAAAAGCCTTGTGCGTCTGCGCCATGATGCCTCACAGACCGGTCTGGGCAGGGCCGGAAGGCGGGCCAATGTCAGGGGCGCTTTTGGCGTAAGGGCTTCCATGGGGGGTGAGAATGTAGTACTGGTGGACGATGTGTTCACTACGGGTGCCACGGTCAATGCCTGCACCCGTGAACTGCTGAAGGCCGGGGTCCGCTCTGTGGCGGTGCTCACTGCAGGCCACCGGCCCTGAGTCTGTTATTGATCGGCAATCCACTGGTAATGCCTGAGATGGGATGCTGCCCCCATGGGTCAGCACCGTTTTTATATCCAAGGAGATCTTCATGGAAAAGATTGCTGCCAGTGTTTTTCAGTTTGATGTAATCAGGGGAGGGGTGGCTGAAAACCGGGCCCTTGTCATGGAGGCGCTGGAGCATTGTCCCTCCGGGCTTGTGGTGCTGCCGGAAATGTGGTCCTGTGGGTTCGACTATAAACACCTTGATACCCACGCCCTTGGAACGGAAGAAATCCTTAAGGACCTTTCGGACATGGCCCGCCGCCGCAGCCTTGTCATTGTGGGCAGTCTGCCCGTGTCTGAGGGGGGAAGTATTTACAATGTGGCCCATGTCATGGATGCCGATGGTCGTCTGGCTGGCAGCTACAGCAAAACCCATCTCTTCACGGCCGGAGGCGAGGGCAGGGGCTTTGCTGCCGGAAGCTCTGCCGGTGTTTTTGAAACCATGGCAGGCCCCGTGGGGGTGATGATCTGCTATGATCTGCGTTTTCCTGAGCTTTCCAGAACCCTTATGGATAAAGGGGCCCGTATTCTGGCCGTTCCTGCCCAGTGGCCCGCTGTCCGGAGAACCCACTGGCAGACCCTCGCCCGTGCCAGAGCCATAGAAAATCAGCTTTTTGTGGTGGCAGCCAACCGCTGCGGAGAGGACGGCGAGCTTCGCTATCCGGGCAGTTCCCTCATTGTATCTCCCACGGATCAGGTTCTTGTGGATATGGGAGAAGGACCGGGCCTTGCCACGGCAGAGCTGGATTTTTCCCTCATGGATGACTACAGGAAGGCCATACCCTGCCTGAGGGAGCGCAGGCCGGAGGTCTATGCCCTATGATCCGGCCCCATGGTATTGAACTTCTCCGGCTGCCGGGTGTGGTCCATGGTTTTTTTGACCGCAGCGGCGGTGTCAGTCTACCCCCTGCCGACAGTCTTAACCTTGCCCATGGAGAGGACGGGGAAGAAGCAGTGGCGGAAAACCGGCGGCGGGTGCTGGCTTTCTTTGGTGGTGATATGGATCTTGTTACCCTGCGGCAGGTGCATGGAAAAGGGGTGGTCTGCGTTGAGGCAGGTGATGGGCGGAAGGACGGTCTTGCCGATGCCCTCGCACCGGAAGCCGATGCCCTGTGCACGGATATTCCGGGTAAGCTCCTCATGATTCTCACGGCAGACTGTCAGGCCATTCTTTTTTCAGACCCTTTTAAAAAGGTGGTGGCTGCCGCCCATGCCGGATGGCGGGGGAGTGTGCAGAATATTGTGGCGGCAACAGTGGATACCATGGTTAAGCGGTATGGGTGCAGGCCGGAGGATATCCGTGCGGGTATCGGGCCATCCCTCGGGCCTTGCTGTGCGGAGTTTATTCACTGGAAAAATGAACTGCCTTCTGCCTTTGCCTCCTTTCGCAGGGAGGGGGATCTTTTTGATTTCTGGGCCATTACAAAAAAGCAGTTGACGGATGCCGGGCTGAAGCCGGATCATATCGCCAGTCTGAATGCCTGCACCCGCTGTGACATGCGCTGGTTTTCCTTTCGCAGGGAAAAAAATACGGGACGCCTCGGCGCTGTGATCGGGCTTTTGCCTTAGAATAAAGATCGTGGAATAAACAGATCTGTCCATATAAAATGTAATCTGATTACTACCCTGACTCAGCCACAGCTTGCTGGTCCAGTTTTTGTCAGGCCCATGGTGCGAGCTTTAATACGGGCAGGCGCAAGGCCTGCCCCTACGAATGGGTTTTATGTCCCCTGTTTTGTAGGGGCACCCTTTACGGGTGCCCGCTGACAAGCGTACAGTCTGGTTATGTAATTCCCATGGCCTTAATTTTCGTAGGGTTGAAAGATAGTGGTAGTCAGAATGAATAATGATTTCATTTCCAGGGGAAAGGCGTGATGACCATAAAAAACCACAGAAAAAGACTGGAAGATCTTTTTTTCCGTCTGCATTATCTTGGAAAAAACTGGCGTCAGATTCTCCATCTGGCATTGGGAACCGCCCATTTTGGGGTGAATAACCAGAATTTTTCAGCAGATCATTCCCTGTTCCGGGTGAAGGGCCTTAAAAAAATTACGGGCCTTCCCGGACGTATCCGGATGATGCGGGCAAGGGCCTTCATGGGGTTTATTCCCCTGAAGGATGCCGTGCGGATTTTCCCCGGATATGCAAAACGGCACGGCTATGGGGAAAAAGGAAAAAATCATGAATCATGAAATCTACAGACCGGCACTTACGGAAAAGGTAAAGGCTGCGGGCTGAGCGGCCAAGCTGGCTCCAGGGGTTCTGGAGCGTGTGATGAAAAGCCTGCATCCCCATTGTCCGCCGGAGGTGATGGCCGGAACAAGGCACAGTGAAGATGCCGGGGTGTACCGGCTTTCCGATGAAATGGCACTGGTGCAGACCCTCGACTTTCTGACGCCCATGGTGGATGACCCGAAAGATTTCGGCCGCATTGCTGCGGCCAACGCCTTGAGCGATGTCTATGCCATGGGTGGCAAACCCCTTACGGCCATGAACATTGTCTGTTTTCCCGCAGGGGATCTGCCGGAAAGGGTGCTGGAAGAAGTGCTGGCAGGGGGGCTGGAAAAAATTGAGGAGGCCGGGGCCGTACTCCTTGGGGGGCACAGCGTGGAGGATCCTGAGTTCAAATACGGGCTTTCCGTGACAGGGCTTGTGCATCCGAAGCATATGGTGGCCAATGGCGGTGCAAGGCCCGGTGATGTACTGATCCTCACCAAGCCCATAGGTACCGGTGTTCTGACAACGGCCATCAAGGGAAAACTGGCTTCCGAAGAGGCCGCTTCCCTTATGATAAGGTCCATGGCCTGTCTGAATCGTGTGGCCGCAGAAATTTTCTGCCGCTTTTCCGTCCATGCCATGACAGACATTACGGGTTTCGGTCTGGCAGGTCATGGGCTGGAAATGGCAAGGGCCAGCGCATGTACTTTTGAAATTACTGCTGAAGATGTTCCTCTTCTGCCTGAGGTGAAAGACCATGCCGCCATGGGGCTGATTCCCGGTGGGGCTTACCGCAACCTTGAGTTCTGCGGCAGCCAGCTTGTCTTTGCCGAAAGTGTCCCCCGTGTTCTTCGGGATCTTGCTGTGGATCCCCAGACTTCTGGCGGGCTTTTGGCCGCTGTGGATGCGGGTCAGGCCGCATCCTGTGTTCAGGCCCTGAAGGAGGCGGGTCTGGAGGCTGCCGTTATCGGTTCCGTTGGACAGGAGGGAGGATGCGGAGAGGTGTTTTTCCGATGAAAAATGGGGTAAAGGGGAATTTCAGTTTGACCTTTTCCCGGCCCCTGTGTTATCTGAGACAGATTCCGTAGCAGGGGGCCTTTGGGTTTTCCGTGGAATTCAACACTGGCAGGGAGCAGTATGCAGAAGGATGCGGTTAAAATGATGCGGGAGCTGGCAACCTACGGCAGTCTGGGTATGAGTGTGGCCTTTTCCGTATTCATCGGAGTTTTTGCCGGTGTTATGGTGGACAGGTGGCTGGATGTTCAGCCCTTTGGTGTTCTTGCGGGGCTCTCTTTGGGTATTGCAGCGGCGTTCAGGCATATTCTCTGGATGATCCGCAGGGTGGGGAGAACCTGATGGGTATTGAGGAACGCCTTGTTCATTTTGTAGTACGGGGTAACTGGGTGGTTCTGGCTCTATTTTGCAGTGCCGCTCTGTGGGTTGAAGATCCGGCCTTTTTCAGGGGGGTTCTTTTCGGGGGGCTGATCGTTACGATCAATTTTCATATGCTGGGCAGAACCCTGAAAAACTCTTTCAAGCCACCCCATCTGGCGGCAGTTCACAGCATCATAGCGAAGTATTACCTTCGCTTTATTATCAGCGGAATTATTATTTCCATTTTGATTTTCGGGCGTTTTGTGGCGCCTGTAGGTTTGGTTCTGGGTCTTTCGGTCGTTGTGGTCACCCTGTTCTGTGCGGCGATCGTGGCATTGATGAAAATTCTCTCCAGTAAGGAGGCGGCGTAACGTGGAGCATCCCTTTCTTATTTTCGGCTGGATTCTTGAAAAGATAGGGCTGGGACATTTTGCCCATGCCTATCCCCATGTTGTTTACTCATGGGTCGTGATGGCCATGCTCATTGGCATCGGTTTTCTGGCTACCCGTACCATCACCATGATTCCCGGAAAACTGCAGAACTTTTTCGAACTGCTGATTTCCAGTATCGAAGACTTCATGGTGGAAAACACCGGTGAAGAAGGTCGCTGGTTCTTTCCCATTGTGGGCACGATTTTTATCTATATTTTCGTGAGCAACCTTGTGGGACTGGTGCCGGGTTTCTTTCCGCCCACGGCCAGCCTTAACACCACGGCGTCCTGTGCCCTTGTGGTCTTTTTCATGACCCACTACATTGGGATCAAGTACCATGGGATTCACTACATTCATCATTTTACGGGTCCCGTATGGTGGATGATTCCCATTATCCTGCCCATTGAGATCATCGGTCATCTGGCCCGTGTGCTTTCCCTCTCCTTCCGTCTTTTCGGTAACATGATGGGGCATGAGCTGGTACTGATCATTCTCTTTGTCCTTGCCGGTGCATTCTTTGCACCCCTGCCCATCATGGCCATGGGGATTTTCGTGGCACTGGTGCAGGCCTTTGTATTCTTCCTGCTGTCTGTGATGTACTTCACAGGTTCCATGGAGCATGCCCACTGATAAGGCTTTCCCCATGACCGGATGACAGATGGTTTCCGGTCATGGTTATTCACGCGATGAACAGGCAATACTTGGGGGCCTGTTTTTTCGATACTATCCAATTACTGTTTTTTGGGGTTATTGAAAGAAGTCAAGGAGGATTTACAATGGAAGCAAGTGCACTGCAGTTTTTTATCGCCTGTGTTACCGCCGCTGGTTTTGGTCTGGCCATTGCCGCATCTTTCTGTGGTCTGGCTCAGGGCATCGGCCTCAAAGCCGCCGTTGAAGGCGTTGCCCGGAATCCCGAATCTTCCGGTAAGGTAACCGTTACCATGCTGATCGGTCTTGCCATGATCGAATCCCTGTGTATTTATGCACTGGTTGTATCTCTGATTCTGATCTACGCCCACCCCCAGGCCGAAGTTATTGCTTCTCTGCTGGGTGCGAAGTAGGCATAAGTTTGTAAGCTAAGCCCCTAAGGGCCGCTTGAAAAATCAGAAAAGGACCGTTTTTCCTTAAAGGAGAGACGGTCCTTTTTTTAATTGAACAGCCCGCTGGATAATCAGCTCGGCAGCGGTGTTGCCGTGGACAGCAAAATGTTGTTTGTTCTGTACCTTGGCTGTTAGCTTTTCGACAAGGCCGGATATCTCCATTGCTGCTGACCCAACAACATAAACTCCCTCTGGAGTATCCTCGGAAAACAAAGCATCATGGTCTGAATGAGTCTTAACCAGAATAGGAAGCTTACAGCTTTTCTTCCTGGCAGCCTTTAGCAAAGAATTTGCCGCTTCTGAAAGGGACTCATGGCTTCGCTGAACGCGTATCAATACCGGACCTCCATCGAATGTTTGCTTCAAAATAGCATCGATTCCTTTGTTTCGATGCACTGGATTGAGATCCAACCCTTCAAGTAAGACCATCGCATTCTTATCGGCAGTTCGATACGAATCCCGCCCCTTTTCTAATAAATTCGACTTGCTTCTAATAGGACTTTCAATCCGGCTTTGAGCCAATTCAATTGCCTCCTGCGATACATCAATGCCTAGACCGTCTCTCTTCATTAAGTGGGCGGCAACAAGAGTCGTTCCACTTCCACAGAAAGGATCCAGGACAAAATCGCCGGGGTCCGTTGATATTTCTATTATGCGTTCCAGCAGCAAGATAGGCTTCTGAGTTGGGTAGCCAACACGCTCTTTAGCTTTAGGATTCAAGTACGGTATTTCCCACACATCTGACAATGGCACTCCAACCTTATCATCATCGAGAACCACTTCCCCATTTTCATCTCTTTGATAAATGGACTTTCCATGAGCATCGCGTGATCTTCTTTGTAATATTTGATCGATATTAGTCGATTCTGAGTACCCATTAAAAATCCTGTTAAATTTGAAAGAACTTGTCTTTGAGTACCAATAAATATTTTGATGAGAGGGCAAAAGGCCGCTCTTGGAGTTGGACCACCGCTTATAAGACCATATTATTTCTGATCTGAAATTTTCTCTACCGAATAACTCATCTAAAATCGTCCTAATAATATGGTTAGCCGTAGGGTCACAGTGAACAAATATACTGCCTTCCTCACTCAAACAGTCTCTACACAATTTGAGCCGTAACGCCATAAACTCCGCATACTTCTTATGACACCCCCATAGGTCGTCAAAAACAAACTCCTGACTTCTATCACGATTCCGTAACCTGTGCCTTTTCTCTGTAAAAAAAGGCGGGTCCAGATAAACCATATCTACCGAACCGGGCTCGACGCTTTTCAGGATATCAGAGCAATCGCCGACCTGTAGCTTAATTGCCATTTTTTGCCTTGTTCTCTCTAGCTATTGTGTTGAGGATTTGAAAAAGGTCGATATTGGTACGATCCCTGACATAATTCCAAGCATTGTCGCCGTAATGATATTCACCTCCAATACCGCTGTAGAGAGTTTCTAGTGTTTGTTGTATACGCTGAGCTTGCGCTCGGTTTGGGTAATAAAACATCACGCGAATGGGCTTATAGCCTGCATCGGATATAACCTTTATTCTTGTGTGCTCCTTTGTGATGTGATCACCATCAGTAGTGGCATCTCTCCATTTTATCTCAATTGCATTAATTCCCTCCAGGCAGTCAATTTCAAATGTTTTTGGTCTTAGCCCCTCAGTATTCAGGATTTTTAATGACCCAGAGCCAGGAAATGTTCGCAGAAAACACACTTTGGTAGCCTCTTCCAAAAATGATCCAGCGTATTTGTACAGGAAACGGCCCTTATTCTGGTAACTATCGATCAAGCGCCCCTCTTCATCTGTGACACCAAGGACTTGGTAAACCAAGTAATGTGAATGGTCATCGCTCTCCATTTCGTTCATCCGTGCATCTATCTTGCCCTTTAGCGTCTTTGCATATTTATCGGCTAAGGCTCTCAGTTCTTCTTCAATAGTCATATCTACCCTTATATTCATGGAACGGCGCGAAGCGAAGCGTCCGCCCAACGCCGCCATCACGCGCTTGTCGCGTGCATGGCATTGTTATATTCATTCTACGATATCTGGCATTGCCGTTGAGTCAAAGATGATTTTATGCTGCGAAGGGTTTCTTTCGCACAATAGCATGTGCTCCTTATGGTTCTTAGGGCCAACCATCCGAAGCTTCATTTCGGAACCGCACCAAGGGCAATCACAAGTGGTTTTAGTGAGATATGCACCATCCTTTGCACCTGCTTCAAAGTTCATCAACCCAAAGAAGTGAGTAAATTTAAACTTTTTAAGAATAAACGACAGCATAAGCAACGACATGAATAAACCGAAGCCAAGCATAAAGAAATGAGGCTGATAATCCATTTCTGTGAAATAAGGTAGAAACAAACCTACGATACTAGCAATACTCCCCCAGGTTCCCAGCTTTAGAAGTGAAGACCTATTAGCCACCCTACCTTCAGATGACCAAGGTAGGCTGACAAAGTGTCTTTTTAAGTTCAGTATAGCAGGATTTATGCTATTAGAGTTACTGTAATAGTCGCCAACATGAATGGTGCTGCCAGTGATTTCAGATCCAATGGTATTGATACTATTGTCCCCAGATGAAATAGAGTTTTTATCTCGCTCCTTGGTATTACCACAAGAAGAGCAAAAATTATGCTCCTGCTCCATTTTATTACCACACGCCGAACAGTACATTTCAAATTGTTACTCCCTGTGAATATAACGCCGCGTTAAGGGGTGAGCAACGCGACTACCAACTCACCGCATTGCACTAAAAACCAATAAAATCAACGCATAACGAAAATGCCACGCGTTGCGAATCCCTCTTTAACGCTTTGTTAGGTGCGTTCCGATTAATCCAATTTTGGATACTTGTGCAGTACCTCAATAGAGCGAATTTGAGTTGGGTCACAAGTATATTCTGACTCTTCGAGCCAGTCTGCACTATGGCTGTTAGGCGCACTTAAAATCGCTTCAGATGAAACATAAGCACTCAATAAAACACCGCCAGATTCGATAGCATTTAGACCACGAGCAAATTTCTCTGCTACCTGTTTTTTCGGAGTCCAGCAAAAACCGATTAAGCCTTGGTCATAAAGGAATTGGCATTCACCACGATAAAGTTGAAGCTCACCCCCCTCATATTTAGGCAATATGAGCTTTAACCACTTGAGTATCAGTTTATCGTCACTAATATGTCGGCGAATATGCCCACCGTTTACAATCCACAGCATATGCATACTGTAAGCATCAAAGGAAAATTGATCAATATTTTCAACTGCATATTGTATTGCTGATACCCATACTTTATGCGAAATATCGCAGACATACTCTCCACTCATGATAGTGGAGGCTAATTCTTGATAGTTGATACTGAACTCCTTAATTATCCAAAAGCACCTAACATATTATTGTGCGGTTCCGCATAACCACCATTTTTTCACAAAGCCCCCGCTAAAACAAGACCACAAAAAAACACTTTCCTAACCGTATAATCCCGCATGTATCATGCTGGACAGAAAACTATCCATTTCAGTTTTCCAGCCCCTGTAAAAATCCCCCAAAAAAAGCAGTTCCCACAGCATCTGAAAAACGATTCAATTTTGATAGCCCACCCCACCCACGAAGGCAAGTTTTTTCCTCACCCCTCTACTTCACACCCCACCCAGCCCTTCAGCGCCACCCCCTGTAGCTGTCAGGCAGATGCACCATGGAGAAATGTCAGTCCGCCATCCCCAGCAGGGGCTTCAGGAAGTGGCCCGTATGGGAGTCCGTCACACAGGCAAGCTCTTCGGGTGTTCCTGCCGCAAGAATCTGCCCACCGCCACTTCCGCCTTCGGGACCGATATCAATAATATGATCCGCATACTTGATGACATCCAGATTGTGTTCAATGACGATAATGGTATTTCCGCTTTCAAGGAGCCTGTCCAGAACCGAGAGCAGCCTTGCCACATCCTCAAGGTGCAGGCCCGTGGTGGGTTCATCCAGAATATAGATGGTTTTTCCCGTTCCCCGCTTGCTCAGCTCCCTTGAAAGCTTGATGCGCTGGGCTTCGCCGCCGGAAAGGGTGGTGGCGGACTGGCCGATGCGGACATAACCAAGGCCCACATCGGCAAGGGTTTCCAGTTTGTTGCGGATGGAGGGGATGTTTTCGAAGAACTGAAGGGCCTGATTCACCGTCATGTCCAGTACTTCTGCAATGGTTTTTCCCTTATAGCGGACCTCAAGGGTTTCTCTGTTGTAACGCTGGCCCTGACAGACATCACAGGCCACATACACATCCGGAAGAAAATGCATTTCAATTTTGAGAATGCCGTCCCCTGTGCAGGCTTCACAGCGACCGCCCTTGACGTTAAAGCTGAAGCGTCCGGGTTTATATCCCCTTGTTCTGGCTTCCTGGGTCTGGGCAAAGAGTTCCCGTATGTGGGTGAAAAGGCCGGTGTAGGTGCCGGGGTTGGAGCGGGGTGTGCGGCCGATGGGTGACTGGTCAATGTTGATCACCTTATCCACCAGATCAAGGCCTTCCATGTGCTCATGTTTTCCCACCACGACCCGGGACCGGTAAAAGCGACGGGCCAGAGCCTTGTACAGGGTTTCCAGCACAAGGGTGGATTTGCCGGAGCCGGATACACCGGTAACACAGGTGAAACAGCCTAAGGGAAAGGCTGCGGTGATATTCTGAAGATTGTTGGCCGAAGCGCCGACAACCTTGAGAAAGCCACGGGCCTCTCTGCGTACGGTGGGGACGGCGATGCTGCGTTTTCCCGAGAGAAACTGGCCCGTCAGGGAAGGGCCGCAGCTCATCATGGCCTTCGGGGTTCCGGCAAAGACCACTTCGCCCCCATGGACACCGGCACCGGGGCCCATATCCACCACAAAGTCTGCCGCACGGATGGTTTCCTCATCGTGCTCCACCACAAGGACACTGTTGCCCAGATCCCGCATCTGAATGAGGGTGGCAAGGAGCTTCAGGTTGTCCCGCTGGTGCAGGCCGATGCTGGGCTCATCCAGCACATAAAGAACCCCCGTCAGTTTGGAACCCACCTGGGTGGCAAGGCGGATGCGCTGGCTTTCACCGCCGGAAAGGGTTGTGGCTGTCCGGCTCAGGGTGAGATATCCCAAGCCCACATTGGTGAGAAAGCCCAGCCTGTCGGCAATTTCTTTCAGGATGGGTGTGGCAATCTGACTTCTGCTGCCCCCCAGATGGATGCTGCGGTTAAAGATCAGGGCATCATCCACGGAAAGAGCCGTAAATTCGGCGATGGTTTTCCCTGATACCCGCACGGAACGGCTGAAGGGATTGAGCCTTGTACCATGGCAGGCGGGGCAGGGCTGGAAGGTCATGTACTGTTGTATTTCTTCGCGCATCTGGGGAGAGTCGGTTTCCATGTAGCGGCGCTGAAGGTTGGGGATAATGCCTTCCACGTTTTTTTTGTAGGCGGTTTTCCTTCCGTTTTTATCATAATGAAAGGGAAGCTGTACCTTGCCTGTGCCGTGGAGGATGGCTTTCTGGCAGGCTTCGGGCAGCTTTTCAAAGGGCGTATAGATATCCGTTCCAAAATGGGCCGTGAGGGATTCGAGAAATTCGGAAAAAAAGACGGAGTTTCTTCCGGCCCATGGCAGCACGGCACCTTCCCTGAGGGAGAGGGAAGGATCTGGAACAATCAGTTCCGTATCAAAGGCCGTGGTGTTGCCAAGGCCGTCACAGGTGCTGCATGCGCCCTGGGGAGAGTTGAAGGAAAAGCTTGCCGGTGTCAGCTCGGAAAAACTGATGCCACAGTGGAGGCAGGCGGCTTTTTCGCTGAAGAGCATTTCTTCTTCTGTATCCATGAGAAAAACGGATACCACACCGTTTCCTTCCTTCATTCCCAGCTCAATGGCATCCGCAAGCCTTGTTTCAATACCTTCTTTAATAATGAGCCGGTCGATGACCACGGCAATGGTGTGTTTTTTGGTTTTGGCCAGTGCAGGCAGCTCTTCGAGTTCATGGATTTCTCCATTGATGCGTACCCTTGCAAAACCGTCTTTTTTCAGTCTGGAAAAAAGTTTTTCGTGGGTGCCCTTCTGCTGGGTGATCAGGGGGGCGAGGATGAGAATGCGGCTGGCATCGGGCAATTCTGCCAGTTTTGCCATGATCTGATCAAGGCTCTGGGCAGAAATGGGCTCATCACATTCAGGGCAGTGGGGGGTTCCCACCCGTGCATAGAGCAGCCTGAGGTAATCATAGATTTCCGTAACCGTACCCACGGTGGATCTGGGGTTATGGCTGGCGGTTTTCTGTTCGATGGCAATGGCCGGGGACAGCCCTTCTATGGTGTCCACATCGGGCTTGTCCATGCGGCCAAGAAATTGTCTGGCATAGGTGGAAAGGGATTCCACATAGCGGCGCTGGCCTTCGGCATACAGCGTGTCAAAGGCCAGAGTGGATTTTCCTGATCCGGAAAGTCCTGTGATGACAACAAGTTTATTTCTGGGGAGATCCACATCAATATTCTTGAGGTTGTGCTGACGGGCACCCCGGATGCGGATGTGATCCATTTTCATTTTAAGGACGGTCTTTCTGGGAAAAGCGGTTTGCTGCAGGCATAGCACTTGAGTTCATAAAATCTTCATAAATTATGTACGCAAAGAAGAAACATCAAGGGGAAGTCTTCATGGTATTTTCTGCATGGAGCGCAGCCATGCGGATGGCGGCCAGAAGGCTTCTGTGATCGGCAAGGCCTCTGCCTGCCAGCTCATAGGCGGTTCCGTGATCCACGGATGTTCTTATGATGGGCAGCCCCAGTGTTGTGTTCACGCCGTCTTCAAAGTGGCGCATTTTAAAGGGAATCAGTCCCTGATCATGGTACATGGCCACCACCGCATCAAAGCGGCCCTGATCCGCATGGTAAAAAAGGGTGTCCGGCGGAAAAGGCCCCTTTGCATCAATGCCCTCGCTGCGGGCCTGTTCCAGGGCAGGTTGCAGAATGCGTTCTTCTTCATCTCCGAACATGCCGGATTCTCCCGCATGGGGGTTGAGACCTGCCACGGCAATGGTGGGGGCCGGAATCCCGAAACGTTCCACCAGCGCCTTATGGGTGACCTGCAGGGTGGTGCGGATTTTTTCCGTGCTGATCAAATCCGCCACATTGCGCAGGGCCGTGTGGATGGTGACAAGGCTGACCCGGATGCGGTCTCCCGCCAGCATCATGATATAGTTTTTTGTTCCGGTGCGTTCCGCCAGAAGCTCGGTATGGCCGTTGTAATGATACCCCGAGAGATTCATGGCATACTTGTTGATGGGGCCTGTGACCAGAGCGGCAACGTCACCTGCCATGGCCATGTCAATTCCCCTGAGAATGTAATGCACCATGGCCTTTCCCGTTTCCGTATCCGGCCTTCCCCAGGAGGGGGGGGCTGAAAGCCTGCTCAGGGGCAGCAGATTCAGGGTACCCGGCTGAAAGCGTCCGTCTCCGGTATTTTGGATTTCCCGGATATGCAGGTGATGACCCGTTACGGCCATGGCCGATTCCAGAATGCTGACATCACCGATAACAAGGGGCTGGCAGATACTGTATATGGAAGGATCGGAAAGGGCCTTGACGGTGATTTCAGGTCCGATTCCCACAGGATCTCCCATGGTGATGGCAACAATGGGTTTCATAGTCATTTCTCCTGAATCCCTGCCCCTGCTGTATGTCACAGGGGGCAGGGAAATTTTTCAGTGGTGGATGCGCTGGTTTCTCAGTTTTTCAGAGAATGGATGGGGGCGGGAATGCGTCCGCCCTTGGTGACAAAGCTGCCCTGTGCCGTGGCATTGGGAACATGGATGATGTTGGCAAAGCCCAGAAGACCGCCGAAGTGGGCCATGTCTCCGGCTTTTTTACCGGGTACGGGGATCAGCCTGCAGGCTGTGGTTTTGGCGTTGATCATGCCGATGGCCATTTCATCGGCGATGATTCCTGCAAGGGTTTCCACGCTGGTGTTGCCGGGGATGGCCACCATGTCAAGGCCCACGGAGCATACGGCGGTCATGGCTTCCAGTTTTTCTATGGTAAGGAATCCTTTGCTGACGGCTTCGGCAATGTTGAGGTCTTCGCTTACAGGAATAAAGGCACCTGAAAGTCCGCCAACGTGGGAGCTTGCAAAGGCACCGCCCTTTTTGACCGCATCGTTGAGCATGGCAAGGGCCGCCGTGGAGCCGGGTGAGCCGATGCTGATGAGGCCAAGGCTCTGGAAAATTTCTCCCACACTGTCTCCCACGGTGGGGGTGGGTGCCAGGGAAAGATCCACCACGCCAAAGGGAATGCCCAGCTCTCCGGCCACTTCCCTGCCGATGAGTTCTCCGATGCGGGTGACCTTGGCTGCGGTGCGCTTGATGCGTTCGGCAATGTCGCCAAGGTCCATGTTGGGATCTGCTTCCAGGGCACGGTCTATGGCATTTTTCACCACGCCGGGACCGGATACGCCCACATTGATGACGGCATCCGCCTCGCCTATGCCCAGATAGGCACCGGCCATAAAGGGAATGTCCTGGGGAATATTGGCAAAAACGCAGAGTTTGGCACAGGCAAGGCCGTCTTTGTCTGCGGTAAGGGCTGCGGCTTCCTTAATGGCGTGGCTCATGCGGAGAACGGCATCCATATTGATGCCTTCCCGTGTGCTGGCCACATTGACCGAGGCGCAGACCCTTTCGGTTTCCGCAAGGGCCTGGGGCAGGGCGGCAATGAGGGCATCATCCCCTCTGGCAATGCCCTTTTCCACAAGGGCCGTAAAACCGCCCACAAAATCCACATTGACCCTGCGGGCAACGCGGTCCAGGGTATGGGCGACGGCCACCATGCCTTTGGGGCCGAAGGGGGCGGCGATGGTGGCAATGGGGCTGACGCTGATGCGTTTGTTGACCACCTGAATGCCGTATTTTTCTCCGATGCGGTTGCACAGGGGGACGAGGCCATCGGCAAGGCCGCCGATCTTTTTTTCTATGTTGGCGCAGAGTCTGTCAATGTCATCGCTGACACAGTCAAAGAGGTTCACCCCTAAGGTGACGGTGCGGACATCGAGATGCTCGTTGTTGAGCATGCCGAGTATGGTAAGGATTTCCCTGTCGTGGATCATGGATTGGCTCCGGGTTAAAATGATTTTCTGAAATGTAAATAGTTTTCTCACCCCGGCCGAGGGCAGGGGTGAGGAATTTGTTTTCCGGGAACATGCCGTATGGAAAAGCCGCCTACATTCTGGTGATGGACTCAAAGATGTTGCGGTGCTGGATATTGATCACAAGGCTGAGTTCTGCGGCCCTTGTTCTCAGATCGCCGGAAAGGGCTGATGTATCGGCGGATACGGGCACATCCACCTCGTAAATCATGAGGTTGCGGGAAGGATCGTCGCCGCCCTCGAACATGGCACGGAGATTGGTTACATTGACCTTGTGTCTGGCAAGAATGGCTGTGATTTCTGCCACAAGGCCCTTGCGGTCCGGACCAAAGCAGGTGATGACAAAGGGTTCTGAGGGAACAGGGCTGGCTGTATCCGGTTCGTCTATGGGTTTGACCAGCACATCCATGCCCTGGGGGGCAAGGGTCTGGCGGAGTTTTGCCTGCAGATCCTCTATGGAAATATCTTTGGTGAGGGTTGCGATGAAAAGGCCTGCAAACTGGGTTTCCAGCAGGGTCTGGCTGACCTGATCCAGATTGCCGCCTTCCTGAAAAATAGCCCCGGATACGGAGGCAAGAATACCGGGTCTGTCGTTGGCCAGAACCGTGACAATAACTTTTTTCATAAATCCTGCTTTTCCTTTATGATGAAGCCGGGTACCGTGTACCGTATGAAGAATATGTAACAGGATTCCATTGATTCTGAATCCCTTAAAATAAACAGTACTTTTTCCCATGAAAGGCGGCTTTATGGAAGTCTTTTTTTATAAGTTGCCCGTGTGTCCCCGCTGCCTTGCTGCAGAAAGACATGTCAGGCGTATTCTTGCGGACAGCCCCCATGAAATTCATACCATGGATATACTGAAAAACCGGCAGCGGGCAAGGGAAGAGGGGATATCCATGGCACCGGCCATCCGGGTGAACAGGCGTGTGCTTTCGGGGCTGTGGCTCAGTGAAATGAAAATAAGAAAGTTTCTGGAAGAGAGCTTTGAGATGGATCAGGGATGAAAAGCCGGTGTGGAGGTGACCATGGTCCCCGATAAGAATGGAGAGTGGAAGGATGCCCTTGTGGAGATGGTGAAAAAAATGCCTTCCGTGCGTCGCATTGTCCTTCCACCGGAAGAAAGAAAGCCGGAAAACTGTGGCTGGGAGGAAACGGAGGAAGAATACCTTAAGCGTCAGGCAGAATGGCTGAATAAGGTGGGGAAGGGGCGGATGAAAAAGAAAAAATGACCGGATGCAGAGGAGCTAGGGTTTTAAGGTGCTCAACACGCTTGTTTTGTTGTGATTATTCAGCAGGTTTCCCCTTTCCCTCTGGGAGAGGGGCCAGGGGTGAGGGCAGAAAGCAGTAAAAAGCACCTTGTCCATTGACTTTTTCTAAAGATTATAAAAGTCTGCCAACGTCAGAAAGCCCATGCTGAATAGTTACGTTTTGTTTTTTCTCATGGCTCTCTTTTTAGCCAAAGCTAGCCAAAACCTGCCAGCTTTGCTTGCCGTCAGGCCATGTGTGAGCGGATAGGATGGCGTTGGCAGGCGCAAGGCCTGCCCCTGTGAAAGGTTTTTATGCCTCTGTTTTGTAGGGGCACCCTTTACGGGTGCCCGTGACGAAACTTAAAAATCAGGTCATGCGATTTGCCAGCCTTAAGCTTTGCATGGCTGAAAGAAATCATATTAAAATGATTGGGAGCACTCCTGCCCTTCTGTAAGTGTAAAGGAGTTTTTCCCTGCAGGTCAGGGGCTGGTATAGGCCACTTCACAGTTCTGATCGATCCGGAAAACCTGCATCATGATGGCATGGTCGATCATGCCCACCCCTTGGGCAAGGGCTTCCAGCATATCCTGTTCTTCATAGCCCTGCTCCTTCAGTTCTGCCATATCCTCGGGAGTGATGGAATCCGGCTTTTTTATGGCACGGATGACAAAGTCGAGCATGGTACTTTCGTTTTCCTCAAGCATGGATTTGCCGGGATCCTCTTCCATCATCCTGAGGGCTTCGTCGTCATACCCCAGTTTTTTCAGGAAGTGCAGGTTGAGGTCCATGCAATAGCCGTAATCGAGGGTTTTCGATGCCAGATAACGGATATGGACGAGCAGGGCGAAACTCAGTTTCGGGTGCTTGCTGAAATACTGGATTCGCTTGAGCTGCAACTCGAACAGCGCCGGACTGAGGCTCATCAGGCGCATGGGCTGCGGGATGGTTCCGACATTTTTCATAAACATGTCATATCCTTCCTTGATTATCCCTGTTGCATTTTCCGGTGCTACTGTAGTCACGAGTGTCATGATTGCTCCTCTTGCATGAATGGGGTAGGGGACGGGCCGCACGAATTGCCTTGGAAGATACAGGGGAATGATGTATAAGTGAAATTAATATGTATAATAAAAGCCATAAGGGTGGGTTATTGAAGGCCGATGTATAATCTCGAAATCAAACATTTACGCATGATATGCGCCCTGGCGGAGAGTGAGAACATGACCAGGGCTGCGGAAAAACTCTTCATCAGCCAGTCTGCCTTGAGTCAGCAACTGAAGGATATTGAGACGAAGCTGGGAACGGATCTGTTTTTCCGGACACGTAAAAAAATGATCATCACCGAAAGCGGCAGACAGCTTCAGAAGACGGCGGTGGAGGTACTGGATGCGGTTGAGCGGGCCGAGCGGGATATTTCAAGGAAGACCCGGGGCGAAAAAGGAGAACTGAAGGTCGGCACCCAGTGTATCTTCTGTTATAAATGGCTGCCTCAGGTACTCAAGCTTTTTCATGCCCGGTTTCCCCATATAGAAATTGAGATTGGCAACAGCGTTGAACTGCTTGAAGAACTTGAGGAAAAAAAGTTCGATCTGGTAATTTCCGGCGCTGTTGCTACCACCGAGATCCATACCGCTGTTCCGCTTTTCGAGGATCAACTGGTCTGCGTTATTCCCGAGGAACATCCGCTGGCAGCCTGCCGATTCCTGCACCTGAGTGATTTTGGGGGTGTCAGTCTTATCGCCCATGCCGACAGGGCAAAGAACAGGTTCTATCAGCAGATTCTGAAACCGGCGGGTGTCGAACCCGGCAGGATCATGAATGTTGGTGCGCCCCAGGCCATCCTTGAGATGGTGATGGCGGGTTTTGGCATTGCCGTTCTCCCGCGCTGGGCTGTGGCCGGGATCCTTCCGGTCTGGCCGGTCACAGCACGGCCCATAACCCGGAAGGGGCTGCCCCTCACCTGGCATGCCGTCTATCTGACCCGCAGCAACATTCCTGTTTATCAGCAGGAGTTTATCAGGAGCATCAGCCGTTTAAATGTCACTGAAGAGGGATCTGCGGTGGCGCATCTGTCGCAGATGCATGGCTGTTGAAAGGGAAAAAACATGAAAAAAATAACTGTTGTTTTGCTGTTTACGGTCTTTTTTTATGGTTCGGCTGGAGCAGGACTGATAGCTGGAAAATATAAAGACAACGGGGATGGAACAGTCACAGACACGGAAACGAATCTTCAGTGGATGCGATGCAGTTTAGGGCAGGTCTGGGATGGCAGTGCCTGCACGGGTGAAGCAAAGGTGTTTAACTGGAATCATGCTCTGGCAGCTGCCAGCTCACATCATTTTGCAGGAAAATCGGACTGGCGTGTACCTGCCATCGAAGAACTGAACACCCTTGTATATTGCAGTTCAGGCAAGCGAAATGTCTGGCAACCCGGGAAAAGTGGAGGGGCCTGTGATGACGATTACCAGCAGCCCACAATTCATACAGATGCTTTTCCCGATGCCCCTGCAGAAATTTTTTGGTCTTCTACGGCCAATGCCAACTACAGATACGCTGCGTGGTGCCTCCCTTTTTTCAATGGCAGCGTTTCCTATGATTCCAGAGGTGCACGAGCCATGGTACGCCTTGTGCGAGCCGGATAATGAGTTCTGTACAGCCTGAATTCCAATTATACTCCAAATGCTCATCTGTGAAACATCTAAAAACTGGGATGCTTTTCTGGTTTTTTTGATGAAGCCCTCACCCCCCCGCACACAGGCAAAAGAAACCATGGCATTATAAAAAGCTATGCAGAAGGCCTGTGTGCCGGGCAGGCAACCCTCGCCCAAGGGGAGAGGGTGCCTTGAGGATGGCTGTTTTTCTCCCCTCTCCCTCCGGGAGAGGGGCCGGGGGTGAGGGGAGAAAGTAAATAACCATGATGTTCATTACTTTGTTTCAAAAATGGCCGTGCGGAGTATAATTAAAATCATCATTCAGAAACTCTCGGTTTTCCTGCCGGACACACATATTCACACAGCCTGCAATATTTTACCAAAGGTTCCTTGTCGTCCTTGCCCGCAGAGCTTTCGTTCAGGTCTTTTTCCATCCTTATACTACAGAGATCCCTGTTGTAAGTGCCATCCCTTCCGGGCAGGAAATCAGAAAATTCAAAGGTGCTGAAAATGGCAGCCTTTTCGTTCATCGCATTTTCCGGGCAAATTTTTCTGCAATAGACCTTGCAGTCAGCACAGGGATCAAAGGCAAGGGGGCCGGTTGGGGAGAGTTCAGCATCTAAACCTAATGCCCTGAGTCGAATCCGGGGGCCATGGGACGGAGTTATCAGCATATTATTCTTTCCAATACACCCAAGCCCTGCCAGCACCGCAGTATCTTTGAGGAAAATGCCTCCTTTTTCGATAAAATAATGAAACTTCGTGGTTTTTATTTTCAAGGTGTTTTCAATTTCCTGGCTTGTCCGTTTTATGATGTCAATCAAAATACGGTTCCCGGATGTTCCTCTGCCATCCCACCAGTCAAGCTCAGGCTTATCCTGAGGATGTGAAAGTCCAATCACGAGTACGGATTTTACAGAATCGGGCCAGGAGAATAATTGATTATCAGAAAGGTCGTTCTCATTGACAATACCCGCTCCCGAATAGTCTCCCATTTTATTGTATATGGTGTGGGACGCCGATTTTTTTATGTCTTCCATCCTTGCTATACCGGCAAGGGAGGCTCCGTTTTCCATGGCCCTTTCAATAATATGCTTTCCAATATCCATTGTTTGCTCCTGCTTTTGTAAAAAAAGAAGTGGGTGTTTTGTGGTGATTTTGCTGCCACCACAGGACAGCAAAATAGCAAGGGTCATCAGCCACAAACCCAAGAAGCAGATGACAAAAAGAACCCATACTGCTATATGCTCAAGCTGGTATCTGTTTACAATGTATGATACCTGTGGTTAGGAATCACAGCCAGAAGCCATATCCGTTTTTCAGGTTTTTTTCCAGACAGCGGGAGAAAAAATCCCTCCTATGACGAGGCAGCCATGGAAACTTTTATTGCAAGACAACCCATATTCAATTCCCAAAAACAGATTGTGGCCTTTGAGCTGCTTTTTCGCAACGGCATGAACAATGCCATGCCCGAAATGGACGGGGATCAGGCTTCCTACCAGCTTATTGCCAACAGCTTCATGGATATCGGCATGCAGACCCTGACCGAAGGCAAAAGGGCCTTTATCAATTTCACGGAAAATCTGCTACTGGAAAAAGTCCCCCTGATGCTTCCTCCAAAGGATACGGTGGTGGAAATCTTAGAAACCGTAAGACCTACGCCGGAAGTGATTCAGGCATGCAGGGAAATAGCGGCCCAGGGCTATGTGCTGGCTCTGGATCATTTTATCTATACACCGGAATGGAAAGAGCTGACTGAAATTGCCCGCATCATCAAAATTAATTTTCAAAATACACCCCTTACAAAAATCAAAGAAAGCATGGCAATAGAAACAAAGGTCAAACCGGTTTTTCTTGCGGAGAAGGTGGAAACCCATGAGCAGTTTGACATGGCGGTCTCTATGGGATTTATCCTTTTTCAGGGATATTTTTTCAGCAAACCGGAAATTATCCGGGGTCGTCAAATTCAGGGGCAATACCTCAACCTCCTTCAGATCTCTGCGGAAAGTGCCATGCCGGATATGGATATTGACCGCATTGAAGCCCTGATTCACAGGGATGTGGGCATTGCCTATGACCTTTTACGCTATATCAATTCTGCCTTTTTCAAACGCATAAGGGAAATAACGTCCATCCGCGATGCCCTGATGATGCTGGGAACCGATGAAATCCGCCGTTTCATTGCCATCCTTACCATGACTAAAATATGCAGCAACAAGCCCGTGGCCCTGATGAAGGCCTCCTGCATCAGGGGAAGGTTCTGTGAGCGCATGGGAGCAGCAACGGAAACCCCCGGACTTTCCAGCCAGCTTTTCACCCTTGGCATGTTTTCCCTGCTTGATGCCCTCCTTGATGAATCCATGGAAAAAATCCTTGGTGAGATCTCCCTTTCAAAGGATATTGAAAAGGCCCTTCTGGAAAAATCCGGCCCCCTTTATCCCTTTCTCAGTCTGGCCGAGGCCTATGAGAAGGGGCTATGGGATCAGGTTCCCAAGGCCCTTGCCGCCATAAAGCTTCCGGAAACCATTATTCCGGGACTTTATCTGGAAGCCTGTGAGTGGAGCAGGAATCTGACAGCTTAAAAATATCAGGGAAGGATAAGTCTCTGTTTTTTAATGGCCTGTGTGACCTTAGTCGTCCTCAGCTCATCATGTCCGGCTACGAGTTACCCAGCCCCGACCAGGGTGCGTGATGGCATTCATCAGGTTGAGTCATTTTACCTTCCTCACAGCACGAACATAGTAGTAGTCAAATGTCTTCGGTTCGAGGTCGGTGGTTGTATGGTCTCTTGTAAAACCTTGCAATAATAAGTCCAGGAAATTTTGAGATTTCAGGCATAGGATTATCTTCGGCAATGATTTATGGGCATAACAGACCACTTTTTTCTTCTATGCAAGCAAGGTTTGATTTCTCAAATGATTAAAATTAATGACTTTTCTTCCAATGCGAGAAATTCTGAGATAAAGATCCAAGTCAACCGTATAAACACAGCTTACTCTCTTTGATTTTTGAATAATGCCTGTATCAGAAACACCTAATGACAAGTAGGCTTCATTTTGAAAAATGTTTACCTTTGAAATATGAGACTCGTGCGTACGGTCAGCGAATGTAGAAAGACAAGATAAAAGCTGTTTTGCTTGTTGTTTGTGAGTTTGCTTCAACAGGTTAGAAACTTCTGCTAAACAATGCGATGTAACCCATATGGAGCTAAATCCATCTATCTGGCTCACCAATAAATCATAATCAGCTGCCGTAAAATTTTTGGTTCTTTTGTGATCACAAATTATATTTTTGTCACACAAGCCCACAATAAGTAAAAGTAGCAAATTGGTATCAATCAAAACACTACTCATTTGGTAAGGCTCTTATTTTTATTGATTTAATTTCTCCAGAATCAGCATCGACCGATACAACCTTGTACTGCCGTCTTGGGTTTTGTGGTTGTAAGCCCGTCACAATACCCTGTTTTGGATAATCCCATGGTCGAGAAAATCCCACTGTAATCTCCCAAACATTGTCTGCATCATTCAAAAAAACTTCTTCCAACCCTACATTCTCCAGATTTTCAGATTGAAACACATCTGAAACGTATTCCACTGCCTTTTTTACAGCTCCTTTAACGTCCATATGTCCCTCTCTTTTTTATATTGCGATCGAGTCTAATCGGAATGAAAAACCTATTTCAGCCCTGCGATCCGGATGGTAATGAAGTCCGCCATTTTATAGACTTGGACAGAAATTTTCTAATTCAGATTTTCAGCCTGTGAAAGCCCCCTTTAAAAGAAATCAGTCACACAACATTTAAAAAACTTCCATTTTCCATAAGCCACCCCACCCATTAAGGCAAGTTTTTTCCTCCCCATTTTTCACCCCAACCAGCCCCCAAATGCATTATCCCCCACCTTTCCACCCATACACCCCGCACAGGCCAAACTTTAGAAAAAAGCCTTGATTTTTTGAATTGTTTGGATAGTATCTACCTTATTTGTAAATTTGTGGGGTAGATACTGTCCATGTCCAGAACGAAAAATCGGGCCAGAGCCCAGGATAAAGCCAAAGAGTTTATTCGCCAGAGCGGTGGGATTATAAAAACATCCGATGCGCTTTTGGCCGGAATTCATCCCAGAGTATTTTACCAGCTACGTGATACCGGAGACCTTGAGCAGATCTCAAGGGGAGTTTATCGGCTAACGGAGATGGAAGCCGTATCGAACCCCGATTTTGTCATTGTTGCCATGAGAATTCCCACTTGTGTTATCAGCCTTGTTTCGGCACTGTCTTTTCACGAAATAACGACTCAGATCCCCCATGAAGTTTCTGTCGCAATACGATAAGGACAGCAAAGCTCCGATAATTGATTATCCTCCCGTAAAATTCCATAAATTCTCCAGCGATTCCTTTCAGGCCGGAATAGAGGAACACCAGATTGACGGCATCTTTGTGAAGGTTTACAGCCCGGAAAAAACACTGGCAGACTGCTTTAAGTTCCGCAATAAAATTGGAATGGATATCGTGCTTGAGGCTCTGAAGCTTTATAAAACCAGAATGACGTTTGACCATAAAAAAATTATGAAGTATGCCAAAATTTGCAGAGTGGATAGGGTCATGCTCCCCTATCTTGAGGCAAGCATATGAAATCTTATCAAAATATCTCTGCTGGAAACCGGCAGGTCCTTGGTCATAATTGCTTTTGCCAAATAGCTTGCCATAAGTGGTCTTTTTTTTCGGAAGGAAAGACACGACACCTCTGTGCAGAACTACGTGAGGAAACAACAAAGGTCGCCGTAGAGAATTGATCTGAAAGGCAATTTTGACAATTGTCAGTTTCAGATCAACCCCCCGGCACAGATCCGGACGTGCGCTGCTAACGCATCCGGCTCCTGCATTGAGTCAAACGCACAGCTTCCTGCTGCTGGCTGCACGCAGCCTTCCAAGCCCTTCATCTGATTTATCCGGGCTCTGAGTCCCGGCCACAGGTTGACTCTTCAGACTTTCTCTCTGCCAAGGCCCTTCGCTCCACGGACTCCGCATATCCAGTTCGTTTATCATTATACCT
>NZ_VLLC01000017.1 GCF_007830435.1 Desulfobotulus alkaliphilus
TTCTGTGTATTATCAAACAAAATAAAAACTGCTGATGAAGCTTTGCATGTTTATCGTGACAAGGATGTTGTAGAGAACTGTTTTGACGACCTCAAAAATCATATGGATATGAAGCGGATTCGAGTTCACTCTGCAGCCGCAATGGATGGAAGGTTGTTCTTACAATTCCTGGCACTAATCTATGTCAGTTCTATACGTTCCAAAATAAAGAAAGACGAAAAAATTAAATATTTTACAGTCAAGAAGGTAATGGAAGAGATGGAAACTCTGGTCAAAATTAAATATTCCAATCGATATGGGCAGGTTTTCACTGAAACAACACCGACTCATCGACGGTTAATGGATCTCTTCAATATAAAGTTGTCTCCATAGTTACAATTTTCGGGAATTCAGGTGTTAAAGCCAGCACCATAGGCATGACAACAACCTGACCAGCAAACTGTGGCTGAGCAGGGTAGTAATAAGAAAGAATATTCTCACCCAAGGGAGGGAAACAGGCTTGCGACCCACCATTTCCTCTATGTCAGTCCCCCTGATTTCCATGCTCCAGACTTATGCGGGTAAAAACAAGCCCAGCGCGAGAAGAGAAAACTTCTGAATCCTTAGGTTTTTTTACACAAGCCCCCTTTCACCAAGGTTGCCGTAACGGTGGTAAGTGTGGCAGATGCTCTGCTCCCTGAGGTACTGCAGCAGCTCAATGCGGCCTTCCATGAAAACCGGCACCCTTGCCACATAAAAGCCCGTTTCTGCGGCTTTCTTGAGAAGTCCTTCGGGAACCCTGTCTTCTGCGGCATAACGGATGCGGTCAAGGGATGGAATACGCTCTCCAAGGGCCTGATCCGTTTCACGCAGCACAGCTGCACCCTGCAGCAGTTTTTCCGCCCAGTGGGTAGTCAGAAAATCCACCACCCTTCCTCCCATATCCGGTGCCATACTGAGCTCAAAGGGACAAGCCGTTATACGGCAGGCCGCTATTCTGGCCAGAAGATCAAAAAGACTGTCCTTTTCATGGATACGGATCACCACCCTGCCCACAGAGCGGTAACGCACAAGGTTGTCCTGACCCCGCAGCCGGAAATAATCCTTTTCCCTTGAAAATTCCTCCTGCCACCAGAAAAGGTAGCTTTCAACGGCTCTGGAAAATTTAAGGATATCTTCTTTGTCTTCGCCAAAGCCGCCCCACTTTGCCTTAAGGGCCATATCCTGAGCCAGACGCAGCACACCATGGTCAGCGTCAATGGGACCTGCAGAGGGCCAGTCTTTTTCCTCAAAATGCATAAACTGGCTCACATAATTGGGGCCTCCGGCCTTGATCCCGCTGCCCATGGCCGATTTGCCCATGCCACCGAAGGGCTGGCGCAGCACAATGGCTCCGGTGCTGCCCCGGTTGATGTAGAGGTTGCCAGCTTTGATGCTGTCCTTCCACAGGGCCTGCTCCCTTGGGTCCAGACTTTCCAATGCAGAGGTCAGACCATAGCCCGTGGCATTGACAATGGAAATGGCATGTTTCAGATTTTTCGCCCGCATGACACAGAGAACAGGCCCGAAAAATTCCGTTATGTGGGAGTAACTGCCCTCTTTCGTTCCATATTTGATGCCCGGTGTCCAGAGGTAGGGATTATCGCCCACCTGTTCCGGCTTGAGTACCCATTCTTCCCCCGGCTCCAGGGTGGTAAGGGCCCGGAGAAGATCCCCCGAAGGCGGCTGTGCCAGAGGTCCCATTTTAGAACGGAAATCCCAGGGCGACCCCACATGCCAGCTTTTTGCCGCATCCACCAGCTGCTGCCTGAATTTTTCATCATCGTAAACATCCTTTTCCAGAATCAGCAGGGAGGTGGCGGAACACTTCTGGCCCGTGTTGCTGAAGGCGGAATGGATAACATTGGCAATGGCTGCGTCCCTGTCACTCATGGAAGATACAATGGTGGCGTTTTTACCGCCCGTTTCCGCGCAGAGGAAAAGATCCGGCCTGTCCTTTAATATGCGAAGCCCCGTTTCCGTACCGCCGGTGAGAATCACAAAATCCACATCCCTGTGGTTCACAAGGCCCGCACCCACAGAAGATCCGGAACCGGGAAGAAACTGGAGGGTGTTCCGGGAGATACCCGCCTTCCAGAAGGCCTGACAGAGTATCCACGCAGCCAGCACCGCATCACTGGCAGGCTTGAAAATCACGGTATTGCCTGCGGCAAGGGCAGCCACCACCCCGCCGCAGGGAATGGCCACGGGGAAATTCCAGGGAGAAACCACAAGGCCAACCCCCTTGCCCTTCATCTCCATACCGGAAAGCTCTGTGAAACTTTTTGTGGACCAGGGATAAAATTCCGCAAAATCAATGGCCTCACTGATCTCAGGGTCGGCTTCGGAAAAAAGCTTGCCCGTGTTGGCAGCCGCTGCCCCCATGAGATCGGCCCTTAAGACACGAAGCTCCGCCGCCGCCTTAGAAAGATATGCGTGACGTTCTTCCCATGAAAGGGAGCGCCAGCCATCGGGATCCGCCTTGGCCGTAGCCACAGCCTTCTGCACATCCGCATCCGTACCCATGGCAAAGAGGGCTGCTGTAAGTCTCTTCTCACCACTGGCTGTGGAAGGATCCAGCTGGGTCCCTGTTTTTCTTTCCCCAAAAATCTCTTCTCCGGCAATGACAAGGGGAATCTTAAGGGCTTCCTTTTCCTCCTTCACCTCCCACTTTTCCCTTACTTCTGCCGCCCAGATGCGGTTTTCCGCGAGGGTAAAATCCGTATCTGCCTCATTGACAAAGCACTTTTCATGGAAGGTGCCTTTTTTCGCAGAAAGATCTTCACGCCTGCGGTTCTGAATGCGGTGACCTGCAGAACCTGCGGTCTTTCTGTGCCTGCATGCGGCATGGTACTGATTCTCAAGGAACTTCCACTCTTCGGATCCCACATTCAGCTTGCAGGAATAACGCAGGAAATTTTCAGGGCCTGTATTTTCATCCAGCCTGCGGATGAGGTAGGCAATGGCATTGATGAACTGCTCGCGGCCAGCCACCGGCGCATAATAAAGCACAGCCCCCGTGGTTTCCTGAATGGCCCGGCGAACGTGATCTGCCATACCTTCAAGCATTTCAAAGCCCACAAAGGCCGTCACACCATTGGCTTTCGCCCTTTCCCAGGCATAGGCCAGCTCAAAGAGATTGTGGGAGCCGATCCCCAGATGCACGGCCCTGATATTTTCCGGGTCCATGCCATAATCCACCATGCGGCGGTAATTGGCATCCACATCCAGCTTGTTGTCATAGGGAGCAAGGGGCCAGTTATGCAGGGCCGCATCCACCTGCTCCATCTCCATGTTGGCCCCCTTGACCAGACGGATTTTAATGGGTGCCCCGCCGGAAGCCACCCGTTTTCTGGCCCAGTCCGTCAGCTGCTGCTGCATGGGCCAGGCATCGGGAAGATAGGCCTGCAGCACCAGACCTGCGGAATGGCCCAGAAACTCCGGCTGATTCAGCGTGCGGCAGAAGGCTTCCGCTGTAATGGCAAGGTCTCTGTATTCTTCCATATCCAGATTGACAAATTTGGGGGTCAGGCTGCCGTCGGGATGGGAATAATGGTAGGCGGCGGCTGTGCGGTAGAGAAGGGAGAGCCTTTCCACCAGAACCTGTATGGTTTCTTCAAAGGCAAAGGAATTGATCTGGGAATAGATGGTGGATATTTTAACGGATATATACTCAATATCCGGGTTTTTCAAATCCTCCACATAGGTTTTCAGGCGCTCGGCGCACTCCCCTTCACCCAGAACCGCCTCGCCCAGATGGTTGATGTTCATGCGGACACCCTCGGCCCTGCGTGTTGCCAGATGGGCATGGAGGGCTTCCGCCTCACCCGGTACAATGGACCGGCTGCTCTGTTTGCGGATGGCATCAATCAGTTTGGGAACGGATATTTTTGGCAGATGACGGCCTGCACGGCTGAAAATCTGTGCCAGTATCTTCTCCTGAAAGGAGAAAAAACGGGGCACACCGTCCTTTTCCAGAATGTGCACCACCTGTTCCGCCACCTTTGAAAAATCCGAAGAACGGAAACTCCGGTCAATGAGCTTGGTCAGGGTGACCTTATCTTCCGGACGGTTCAAAAGCTTTGCCATCTGGGACTGAATCCGCTTTTCTTCGTCCGTCAGAAGGCCGTTGGCCCGGTTCTGCCACTCACGGGCCAGCCCTGCGGCTTTTTCAATTACCGGATCCAGTGTTGTCTCTGTCATATCTTCCTCCTTTACCATCAAGTGTCGTGGTGACAATTCATAAGGATCACTCAGCCCGGCACAAAGGCAGGCAGACTTCGTACCTTTCAGCATCACGCCATCGCCTGCCTTAGGGACAGATCCGGCCTGCTTCCAAAAGGGACCTATAAAGCCCGCTCCTCACTTCCCACTGTCAACGATGTACCCGTCATAGCGACCCAGATGGGCCTGCATGCACCTTATGGCCTCTTTTTCATCCCCTGCCGCCACCGCATCCACCAGCAGACAGAGGTCCCCATAGTTTCCCTCAAGGGTGTCTTTGTCTCTGGGTACATAGCGATCAAAGTAGGGATGAATATTTTCGTGAATGGTCGCCTGAATGGTTCTGTACACCTGATTGCCGGCTATTTCCCCAAGGGTCAGGTGGAAACGGTTGTCTGCGGCAATCACGGCCTCCCAGTCAAAGGGCTCTTCAAGGGCCTGGGCCATCTCCTTTAAAAAATCCTTCAGAATGAGAATGTCATCAAACCCGGCCCTGCGGGCGGCAAGACCGGCAATACTGGCTTCCAGATCTTTCCTGAACTCGGCCAGCTCCGCAGGGGAAACCTTGTTTCTTCTCAAAAGCAGGGCCAGCCCCTCGGTGACCGGTGCCGTTCCCACCTCCCTTACAAAGGCACCGCCACCCACCCCCAGCCGGATTTCAATGAGTCCTTTCTGCTCCAGCACGCGCAGGGCTTCCCTCAGGGTTCCCCGGCTCACGTCAAAAATTTCCTTCAATTCCCTTTCGGGCGGAAGCTTGTCTCCCTGCACCACACGGCCCTCAAGGATGGCATCCTGAATCTGTTCCACCACATCCTGAAACATCCGGTTCTGCTTTGCTTTTTCAAACATACAAGTCCCTTGCCCATTTCCTTTACAGAAAAAAATAAACAGCAGACGTCTAATGGTTAGACCTTTATACATGAACACAAAGGCCGCCGTCAATCTTTCCTTAAAGGCCATAAGATCTTTGACAGGCCATACTTGATCGTGGTAGAGGCAATGGTGATAATGATATATTACAATTTGAGAAGATTACAAAAGTCAGGAAAGTTTCGGGGCTGCGCCGCTCTGGCACGAACCCGGTTGACCCTAAAAAACAATAACCAGCAAAACAACAAAAGACTTAATTATGAAATATATCTTTGCATCATGCCTCCTTCTTGCAGGCAGTTTTCTTTTTTTCCAGTATGGATCCACTTCAGACATCTTCTTTGGCCAGACACCCAAAACCCAGGAAATGGAAACGCTTACGGAAGCTGTCTGCAGTGAAATCCCCATGGATGATCCGGAGTTTGATCCTGCGGCATTCGCAAAAAAAACAGCACCTCTGGAAGAGATACACGAGGGAACCGTCAGGGCCGGAGACACGGCCAGCCGTATCCTTTCTCCCTGGCTTTCTTCTTCCCGCATCCATGAGCTGGCAGAAAGCAGCCGTCCTGTATTTGATTTAAGACGCCTGCGGGCAGGCAGGGAATATAAAATAATCACCCTGGACGGCGAGTTTGCAGGATTTGAGTACAGCATCAACAGGAGTCAGTACCTCAGTGTGGAGCTGGACAAAGAAGGTTTCCATGCAGAAGTAAACGCCCTCAGTTTTGACATTGAAACGGCAACCGTAAACGGTATCATTGAAACCAGTCTGTCCGAAGCCATGCAAACGGCAGAGGATATCACCCTTGCGGTCCGGCTGAGCAATCTTTTCGGGTGGGAAATTGATTTTGCAAGGGATCTTCGTAAAGGGGACAGCTTTTCCGTAGTCGTGGAGCGGCGCTACCACAACGATACCTTTCAGGGCTATGGCAATATCCTTGCCGCAGAGATCATCAATCAGGGGAATCGCTACGATGCCTTCCGCTTTGAAAATGAAGACGGTTCCGCAGATTTTTACAACTCCCAGGGCCAGAACATCCAGCGTTTTTTCCTGAAAAATCCGGTCCCCTTCAGCCGAATCACCTCTGGTTTCACCCACCGCCGCTGGCACCCCATCTTAAAAGAATACAGACCCCACTATGGCGTGGATTATGCCGCACCCACAGGTACACCCATTTACGCAGCAGGCAGCGGAACCATTCTGCAGACAGGCCAGAATGCAGGCGCCGGACGCTATGTCCGCATCCGTCACGGCAACGGCTATGAAACCGCCTATCTGCATATGTCCCGCTTTGCAAGGGGAATGCGCCCCGGCAGAAAGGTCAGTCAGGGGGATGTCATCGGCTATGTGGGCCAGTCCGGCCTTGCCACAGGCCCCCATGTCTGCTTCCGTATGACCAAAAACGGTGTGCCTGTGGACCCCACAAAGGTGGATTCCCCCAGAGCCTCCGAGCTTCCCGAAGAACGCAGGCAGGAGTTTACCGCTCTGGTGGCCAGTCTGCAGCCGCAGCTTGGCGTACACTATGCGGAGCTTAAAAAACCTGAACCGCAAAGCAGCAAGACAGAAAAAAAATCCATGTAATCATTCATATGGCATTGCACATCAGAGGAAACAGCCATGGGGACAAAACTTTCTTTCATTCACGGTATGTGGGGATCTCCGGAAATCTGGAGCAACCAGAAAAAATTTTTTGAAAAAAAGGGTTATGCCCTGAGCATACCTGCCCTGCCCCATCACAGGCCTCCGGGAAATCCTGAAAAGGTGGCAGGCTGGGGTATTGCAGACTATGTCAGCGCCCTTGAAGAAGAGCTGGCCCCGGATGCTGAAAACACCATACTGATCGGCCATTCCATGGGGGGGCTTCTGACCCAGATCCTTGCCCTGCGCCACCCATTCAAGGCCATCCTTCTCATCACACCGGCACCGCCTGCAGAAGTTCCCGGCTTTGATCCTTCCGCCCTCATCACCTTTCTTCCCCTTGCCTTTCTCGGTGATTTCAGGAAAAAGGCCCTGCCTCCGAACCCCAGAAGTTTTCACCGCATCAGCGGCGGCAGGCTGGCTCCGGAAACAGAAAAGCAGCTTTTCAGCTGCCTTGTTCCGGAATCCGGTAAAGCCTTTTTTGAAATGGCCTTTCCCTATTTTGCGTCCTCAGCCAGCACATCGGTTCCGGCTGCAAAAATCCATTGCCCTGTGGCCGTATTCTGCGGTGGCAAAGACCTTGTCACGCCGCCCTCAGTGGTAAAAAAAATCCACCGCTATTATCCCAAAGCCAGACTCTTTTATTACCCGGATCTTTCCCATGGCATGATATGGGAGCCGGAATGGGAAGAGGTGGCTCAGGATATGCTGCAGTGGATTCAGGAAGTCGAAAAAAAGCACTGAAGAAACTATGCGGTCCCTGCCTGAAAATAAATATGGTAAATCATTCCATAATGAAATGCGCCACCAATGAGTACCATCACATGGAAAAGCTCATGGAAGCTGAAAACCCCCGGAACCATCCGGGGTTTTTTTATGGCATAAATCAGGCCGCCAAGGGTAAAGGCAACCCCGCCTGCAAACAGAAGACTCACCTGCAGGGCCGTCATGTTCCCAAGCACCTGATTCATGGGAAAAACAGCGGTCCATCCCATGGCCAGATAAACGCCTGCATAAAAAGTACGGGGAGCCCTTGGAAAAAAGACCTGACTCAGAAAACCAAAGGCCACAAAACCCCATTGCAGACCGATCATTCCCCATCGCCAGCCGCCCTCCAGACAAAAGTAGGATATGGGCGTATAGGTTCCTGCAATCATAAAAAAAATGGCCATGCGGTCCATTTTCCTCCAGAAGGAAATCTCATTTTCTTCCTGTTTGAATGCATGGTAAAGGGCGCTGGCAAAAAAAAGAAAGGTTACGGAAAGGCCATAAATCAGGGCAGTAATCAAAGCCTCCCTTGATGAAGCCGCCACAGGAAGAAGGAAAAAAGTACCCGCAAGGGCGGCAATTCCTCCAGCCAGATGGGAGTAGCAGTTAAACAGTTCCTGTCTCTTGGTTACCATGTTTTCCTCCTCCTTATCCGCAAAGGCCCCTGTCCTGAAAGGGCATCTGCGACCGCCGGTTTCCCGGATAAAACGGTCATCCCAAAAAAGAGAACACCCCGAAAAAGCGTTCATCATGCATACAAACTTCTTTTTTAGGGCTGAGCATAGTCTCTCTGCCGGGGAAGAAAACATAAAACAGGGTTTGTGATAATTGTTTTACAATGAGGTAAGTATTCAGCACAGTTTTCCAAGCACCATAGCTGCAAGACAGATGCACAGGCCCCAGGCTATTTGCCCGTGACGCAATCTTATTCGGGAGCTTCTTGCCCTGTGCGGAAGCGGCAAAAACTCCCCGCCACAGGCAGGATAAGCGTTTTGATTACCATAGCAGGCTTAAGCACGCTGCCTTTGTGGCGGCTCAGACAGTTTGCCGCTTCTTTCGCACAGGCCTGCAAAGCTCTGATCCGAAACGATTGCAATGTCACTTGCAAATAGCCACGGAGCCTTGCAACAGTACGAAGCTGCTGTAACTGCAGCATTGGCAGTTCGGAATTACTGTGCTGAATAATTACACAAAGAGCAGAAATCTCAGATTTCGGGAAGCTTGACCAGAACAGCACCGCTTTTCCGCTTGGTTTTAGCTTCCCAACGGAACATCCTGATTTCTCCGGTCTTTTGCATATGGGTCAGAAACTCTTCCGCATAATCCCGGAGCACCCCATTGCCCCCTTCCGAGTGAAGCCCCTTGCCGGTAATGATACGCATCACAGAGACCCCCTCCACACGGGCCGTAAGGATGGCAGAACGCATACGCACATCTGCCTGTGCGCTGTTCAGGCCATGGAGATCCAGGGTCTTTCCCGGAGATGTCCAGACCACAGGCTTCGGCTTTTCCACAACTTCTCCTATAATCTCAGGCTCTGGCAGATCCGGCTCCTGTACGGGTCCCTCTTTTTCAGGATCTCCGCCCATCAGTACAAAAAGATCTGCATCCGTATCCAGCACAGGGATTTTTTCCTTGATTTCCGGAGAAGGAGGGGCTGCTTTTTTCCGGAAGCGCATGCGTCTTTTGGGAGCTTTTGGAAGGGATGCACCGCTGTCCTCTGGGGGAGTATCGGGGCCGGGCGCTTGCTTTTCCGGTAAAGCCTCAGGCAGAGGCGCCTTTTTTTTTATGGTATTTTTTTCGGATACCTCTTCAGAAGCCTTTGCTGGAGGCAGGACGGGAGACTTTTTTTTCCGGGTACGGGTATCTTTTGTCTTTTTTGCCCGGACCTTTCTTTTTTTTTCAGCAAGTGAAACAGGATCATCCTGTTTTTTCTCTTCCCTGTGCCAGATTTTTCTCCACAGACCCAACAACCAGTCCTTCATGGGCATCCTTTCAAACGAAACAAAACACGGATTGTAAATATGGTTTGCAAAAATCAGGGCGATACTTTCTTTTTTTCCGGATTCATTCCCCTGTATCCTTCAGGCAGGAATTGCAGGGCAAGGCGTTCGGTGCTGATTGTATGCCCGCCCTTTCACAGCCGGAAGGACGGCAACTGCAGCCATGGCCACATCCCTTATCCCCGTGCCTTGGCCTGATCCTTCGCAGGCACAGGGCTGCCAACCCAAAAACAATAAGCCCGATAATAAGGGTTTCAATAAATACCATGGGAAAACCTCCTTTTTTAAACTTATAAAATATATAGCCCCGCCTAAAAAGGTCAAGAAAATCCCAAAAAATGTCCTTTTACATCCACAGGGGAGGCATCCATAATCAGCACCTGAAAAAAGGCAGAAACTCAGCGCGTTTTTCTGTTATACTCAGCACGGTCATTTTTGAGACAAAGTAATGAACATCATGGATATTTACTTTCTCCCCTCACCCCGGCACTCAGGCCAACAGTCTTCAGTTCATTGGACAAGTCCAGTTTTTGGCCTGTGTGCGGGGGGTGAGGGCTTCATCAAAAAAGTCAGAATAGCATCCCAGTTTTTGGATGTTTCACAGATGAGCGTTTGAAGTATAACAGAATGCCAGACAGACCCATGAACACCAGACCCTTTTTACCGGCACAGACGGCCATTGGCCTGCCCCGGACCGTTAAGACCTCAGACATAAAAATCTTAGTCCTGTCAACCCATGTATCATAAAAACAAGAATGAAAACCCGCCTGCCCTGCGCAAAATCATCCATGTGGATATGGACGCCTTTTATGCTGCCATTGAACAGCGGGACAATCCGGTGCTGAAAGGTCGTCCCGTCATCGTGGGCGGCAACCCCAAAGGCCGTGGGGTTGTGGCCACATGCAGCTATGAGGCCAGAAAATTCGGCATTCATTCGGCCATGTCTGCGGCGCAGGCCATAAGAAAATGCCCCCATGCCGTTTTTATCCGCCCGAGAAAAGAGGTGTACGCCGCCGTTTCCAGACAGATTTTTGCCATATGCCAGAAATTTTCCAACTGCATTGAACCCCTTTCCCTGGACGAGGCCTTCCTTGATGTCAGTGAGGATATCCTGAACCTTGGCTCTGCCACCCGGACAGCAGAAAAACTTCTGGAAACAATCCATAAACATACGGGGCTGACCGCTTCCGCAGGTGTTTCCTTTAACAAATTTCTGGCCAAGGTGGCCTCGGACATCCGTAAACCCGCAGGCCTCACCGTCATCCGGCCCGAAGACGCCCCGGCCTTTCTGGAAAAGCTTCCGGTACGAAAATTCTTTGGCGTGGGTAAAACAACGGAAAAAAAGATGCACAGCCACAATCTTTTTACGGGTGAAGATATCAAAGCCATGGGCGAAGAAAAACTGAAAAACCTTTTCGGTAAGGCAGGAAAGGAATTTTATGCCTTTGCCATGGGCCGGGATGACCGGCCTGTCATGGCGCAGAGAAGCAGAAAGTCCATAGGAAGGGAAGTCACCCTGGAGAGGGATATCCGGGACACAGGGGCCATGCTTGCCATTCTAAAAACTCTGGCGGAAGATGTGGAGGCCAGTCTTGTCCGGAAAAAACACGCCGGTCACACCCTCACGCTGAAGGTAAAGTATCCGGATTTCCGCAGCGCCACCCGTTCCATGAGCTTTCCCTGCCCCCTGTGGCGTGCGGAAGACATGATGGAAAAAATGCCGGAACTTCTGGCCCGTACCGAAGCCGGAGAAAAAGCCGTCCGTCTCCTTGGCCTTGCCATATCCCAGTTCCCGGATACGGAACAGACAAAGGGACAGATGCTTCTTCCCTTTGTATTCCATAAGTAACTGTTCAACACTATTTTCCAGGTACCATACCTGCAAGGCAGATGCACAGGCCTGCAAAGCTCTGATCCGAAACGATTGCAATGTCACTTGCAAATAGCCACGGAGCCTTGCAACACTACGAAGCTGCTGCAATTACAGTATTGGCAGTTCGGAATAAACCGTGCTGAATAATTCCTTCCATAAGACCCCGGAAAACCTCTTTACCAGAAGGTAAACCCTACGGCCTTTCCAGCACAATTTCTCCGGGCTGTTCCCAGGCTGAGGCATAAAAACCCGCCACCTGCCACTTTTCGTGCAGCTTTTCCAGCTCACCGGATGCCAGCAGACGGGCCATACCCCTATCAAAAAGATCCATCAGCTCCAAGGAAGAAGGCTTGTCCGAAAAGGCCAGATAGGCCTTCTGCCCCCAGAGGGGAGCAACACGGTAAACCAGCGTATCCACCATGTGCGTATCCACATAACGGTCCACATCGATGCGGGAGTCAATGAAGGCATCCACCCGGTCTGCGGCCAGCAGACGCCAGGGATTGCCATCATGGGGAATTTCCATCCTGTGCATGACAATACCCTTGAGGGGATTTCTTAAATGGTAATCATAGCCCCTGAACCAGACAACGGAACGTCCCCGAAGGGAATTCTGCCCCTTCCAGTCCGGAAAACGCTCCCTTTTAAACACGGCCACGGTGTATTCAATATAAAGGGGCAGAGCCGGAACCCTGAGACCTGCGGCATCGGCATCCTCTCTCCATACACTGGGCATGGCATCGGCATGGGCATTTTTCACAAGGTTCAGGGAGCGGTTCCAGTTGGCAAACTCCCATGACACCTTCACGCCTTCGGGTTCATATATTTTTTTTAAAATTTCAAAGAAAAACCCCGTACCATCGGCATGGGTCTGCCCTGCCCACTCCGGCGTGGCAATGTGAATCACCGAAGAAAAATCATCAGCCCTTGCCTTAAAAGACAGAGAAAGTAAAACCGCAGACAGCAAAAAAAGGATGCACCGGAACACATGTTTTTTTTCACTCATCCCCATCCTCCCCAAGAAGCCGGACCTCAGAACCATCCGCCCCCCCAAAAGAAATCAGATGGGCTTCCAGATCCAGGGCATAAAGATCCATCTCCCTGACGGAAAAGGCCCAGTCTCCAACGCCAATACCCGGAGGCAGCTTTGTGTGCGGATTCTGCAGAAGGGGATGCCAGAAAGGCAGATCCCGCCCCTCATGCAGACAGCGGTAGGCACAGCTTGGGGGCAGCCAGTCCGGGTGATTTTTCAGGCAGTCACAGATGGCAAGGCATTCGGCTTTGCTGCTGAAGCGTTCGGCATAAATCCGGCACCTGCCCGATTCAAGGTCCAAAAACTCACAGGCCAGCCGGGTATAATATATACGGTTTGTCTCCTCTTCCTCCATTTTCACAAGGCAGCACCTCCCGCAGCCATCACAGAGGGACTCCCATTCCTCCCTGCTCATCTCTTCCAGCTTTTTCCTTTTCCAGAAATCCATGGGGTCTCCCGGCTGCGGTCTGTCAGGCTTCTGCCATGCAGAATCTTGAAATGCTCAAAAAGAATCGAAAACAAGAAAACTGTTGAGATTTTTAATATAATAATGATAATAAATCCCTTTTAAAAAATACACCACAGATTTTTTTAATCCTAAAGATCCGTCGGTCAGAAATTAAGAAACAGACTCTTACAAGAGAATATACGATGTCAATATTCGAAAAAAGCAGCAACCCGAAAATCATGGCCTATGGACTGGGCTTTTCCGCCATGGCAGTCATTCTTCTGCTCATGGCGGGCAATGCCTTTCTCCACTATCAGGACACCTTTCGGGCAGGGGAAAAAAAAGCCCTTGAGTTTTCCCGCATGCTGGCCCTCAGTTCCACCCAGAAACTGGGCGGAATACGAATTCTTTTCAAGGGCATGGCCATAACCATGGATGCCTGCCTGCAGAGCGGAAGTCAGGCGGCAGGCTGCAGGGATATCAGTCTTCATCTCAGAAAGCTGAGCCTGCATGAGCCCCATATCATGGATCTTCTCATCATAGATCCCGAAGGAGACATCCTGCACTGGAGCGGAGATCCCCCCATACCGGATATCAAAAACCGCCCTTATGTGAGCATTCACCATACAGACCGCCACGAAGGACTGGTCATCAGCCCGCCCATACAGTCCATAAGGGAGCATAAAAAATGGTTTTTTGCCATCTCACAGGCCTACTACTCCAGTGAGGGGCATCTGAAATATATCTTTGCCGCCCTCATAGAACTGGAAGTTCTTCTTCAGAGTTACGAAAGCATCCTCCTGCCCGAAGGTGGAACGGCGGGCCTCATTATGGACAACGGCCAGATCATCCTCCGTATACCGGATCATGAAAACTATGTGGGAAAATTTGCCCACATCATTCCCATGAATATGGAACCGGACAAAAACAGGGTCATTTATGGTATGGGCCTTGACAATACACCAAGAATCCTCGCCTTTCAGTCCATTGATCCCTACCCCATGGCCGCATGGGTGTCCCTGTCCAGAAAGCAGATGATCGGAAACTGGTGGCGACAGGGCAGGACAACAGCGGGCATCAGCCTGCTGACGCTCTTTTTTTTCTTCTTTCTCACCCACTCACTGGCCAAAGCCCTCAAGCGTCAGGAGCAGGAAAAACATGCCCTTGTCACCCTGGCAGGCACCGATGCCCTCACAGGCCTTGCCAACCGCAGACAGGCCCTTTTGAGTCTGGAGCGGGCCATGGCAAGATCCAGACGCACGGGCCGCCCCCTTTCCATCATCATGCTGGATCTGGACCATTTCAAGGCCGTCAACGACACCTTTGGCCACCCAAGAGGAGATGCCATCCTGCAGCTTGCCGCAAAAAACATCGAAAAACGGTTGCGTTCCTCGGATCTTGCCGCACGCATAGGGGGTGAGGAATTCCTTGTCATCCTTCCGGACACGGACCTTGCCGGCGCCAAAATCCTTGCGGAATCCCTGCGCCATGGCTTCAAGGATCATCTGAAACTGCCCAAGCCGGTTCCCTGGAAGATTTCTGCCAGCATAGGGGTTTGCAGCATGAACCCCGAAGACACGGCAGACTTTCTTCTCTGCCGTGTGGATGCCCTGCTCTATCAGGCCAAAAAAAAGGGAAGGGATCAGGTTGTCTCGGAAAATGGGGAAGAATTCCAAAGCAATTAAGCACCCCTGTTCTTTTTAAAAAGATCTGCAATGTCTTCCAGCACCATATAAAAGGAAGGCACCAGAATCAGAGTAATAAAAGAAGCGAAAAGAATACCGTACCCAAGGCTGATGGCCATGGGAATGAGGAAACGGGCCTGCCTTGAGGTTTCAAAAATCATGGGAGCCAGCCCTCCGAAGGTGGTCAGGGTGGTCAGCATGATGGGACGAAACCTAGAAATCCCCGCCTCCCAGATGGCCGGAAGGGTCTCCACCCCCTGTCTCCGGCTGCGGTTGGCCCGGTCAATCATCACAAGGGAAGCATTCACCACCACACCGCAGAGGGCCACCACACCAAAAAGGCTCATCATGGAAAGGGAATACCCCATGATGAGATGACCCGCAAGGGCCCCCACCAGACCAAAGGGAATGCAGCACATGATGATCAAAGGCTGAAAGTAACTTTTAAAGGGTACGGCCAGCAGGGCATATATGGCCACCAGCGCCATCAGAAGCCCCATGAAAAGACGCTCGGTGCTTTCCTTCATATCCGCCTGTCTGCCTTCAAAGCCCGCATTCAGGCCCGGATACCTGTGCTTAAGATCCGGCAGCACCTCCGCCCTCAGGGTCTCCACCACCTCGCCTGCCCGGAAAGCCGGTGTCACATCCCCTGTTACGGTGAGAATACGGCGTCCCTCCCGCCTCCGGATTTCCGTATAGGCCCGTCCCTCTTCCAGACGCACCACCTCCCGCAGCAGAACCTCACCCCCCGCAGGTGTACGGATAATCAGATCCTTGAGATGCTCCATACGCAGGCGTTCCTCCGCAGGAAGACGGACACGGACGGTAATTTCATTCCTTCCCCTCTGGAAACGCAGGGCCTCCACACCCTGAAAGGCAGCCCGCACCTGTCTTGCCACTTCCCTTGCCGTCAGGCCCAGACGTTCTCCCTCGGGGAGCATGACAAAATCCAGCTGCTTTTTCCCCCTTGCCGTACCGTCATCCACGTCACTCACAAGGGGAAAGTCCATGAGCTGTGCCGCCAGATACCTCCCCGCAGCCTCCAGCGTATCAATATTCCTGTGGGAAAGCTCCACGGTCAGGGCCTTGCCCGAACCCGGCCCCCCCCGGTCCGCCTGAAAACTGATGGTTTCAATTCCAGCCAGCCTGCCCACATCGGCCCGCCACTGCTGAACCAGTGCCGTGGTCCCCACGGGCCTGACATCGGGCGGGGTAAGGTAAATTCGCACCTGTATGGTATTTTCCCGGATTCTGGAAAAAATCCCTAAGGAAAGCTCTTCTCCGCCGTTTTCCGCCACAAGCTTTCTCGCCGAAGCAATGATCCGGTCATGTACCTCCGTGGCCCGCTGGCTGGAAGATCCATAGGGGATCACGGCCTCACAAAAAGCAAAATCCGACTCAATGCGGGGAAAAAGCTCCATGCCCATGCGACCGCTCTTCACATAGCCAAAAGTTGCCAGCAGCACAGCCACAGCCGTGGCAAGGACCAGATAACGGTGGGCCAGACAGCGGCTCAGGAGGGGTCCGTAAAACCCGTTAATAAAACGGATGAGCCCCTGACTGAAGGCATGCTGAAAATCCGAAAACCTTGCAAAAATCCCCCCTTTGATTTTCCTCTGATGGGCCAGATGGGCCGGAAGGATAAAAAGACTTTCAATGAGGGACATGAAAAAAACGGCCACCACCACCACAGGCAGTGTGCCGAATATTTTACCCAGCATCCCCGGAATAAAGGCGATGGGTAAAAAAGCGACGATGTTGGTCAGCACGCTGAAAGTCACCGGAACAGCCATTTCGCGGGCACCCTGAATGGAAGCATCCATAAAGGAAAGCCCCCGCTGCCGCAAAGAATACACATGTTCCCCCACCACAATGGCATCATCCACCACAATCCCAAGGGTGACGATAAAGGCAAAAAGGGTAATCATGTTTATGGTGAAATCTGTCATGGGAAGAAAAAGAAAGGCTCCGAGAAAACTGATGGGTATCCCCAGACTCACCCAGAAAGCCAGCCGGATCTCCAGAAAAACAGCCAGAAGAACAAAGACAATGAGAAGCCCGATGCCTGCATTGCGCAGAAGAAGATCCGCACGCTGCTCAAAGACTTCTGAAAAATCACGGACAACATCAACATGAATGCCTTCGGGAAGACTGCTTGCAAAATCCCTGAGAGCGGCCCGACTTGCCCTGGAAACGGAAATGGGTGTTTCATCCCCTACCCGGTACACATTGACCATCACCGAAGGGTAGCCATTGAAATACGCCCTCACATCCGTGTCTTCAAAATCTTCCTCCACACGGGCAATATCCCCCAGCAGCAGCCGTGAACCGTCTGTGTGGGTCATAATGGCAAGATCCCTGTAACCGGCCGCGCTGTATACTCTGCCCTTCATCCGCAGAAGAATCTCGCCGCCTTGCGTATCCAGACGCCCTCCCCCCATCTCCACGGATACTTCCGCAAGCTTTCTGGCCACTGTCTCCAGGGTGATGCCATGGCGCCTCAGATTTTTTTCAGGGATCCAGACGGAAATTTCATGGTCCCTTACCCCCTCCAGAGCTGTCTGGGTAATGCCCTCCTCTTCCAGAAGCCGGTCCCGGAGAAGTTCTGCGGCTTCCCGCAGTACCCTTTCTTCCGCTGAACCGTAAACCGCAATGGAAAGCACCTCCCGCATTCTTGCATTCACAACAACACGGGGTCTTTCCGCACCTTCGGGGAAGGTAGTGATCCTGTCCACCTCCCTCTGCACGTCCTGGGAAAACCTGTTGATATCCGTGCCTTCAAGCACTTCAACCTGCAGCCTTCCCATGCCTTCGGAAGCAAAGGAAACAAATTTATCCACCCCCTCCAGCCCCTGAACGGCCTCCTCAAGGGCCAGCACTATCCCCTGTTCCACTTCTTCAGGACCAGCACCGGGATAGGCCACGCTGACCGTTACCATTCCCAGATCAAAGTCAGGGAAAACCTCCTGCTTGATGCCCGTGAACATGATAAGACCACCCACAAGGCAGGCCACCATGAGAAGATTGGCTGCCACATTGTTACGGGTCATCCAGGCAATGGGGCCCCCTGTCTGCTTTTCCATATCCTATTCCTTTTTTGATCTTTCAGGCTTTCGGGGAGCTTTTTCCCATTCTTTTCCCATGTTTTTTTCCTGTGAGACACTGTTTTTCTGCACCTCCGGCTCCACGGACATCCCTTCCACAGCCAGACCCAGATCGGAAATGACCAGCAGACTGCCTTCTTCAAGATCCGGGGCAATGTAGATCCCCCTCCCATCACTAAACAAAGGCTTTACGTCAATAAAACGCAGACGATTTTCCCCGTCCACAAGCCAGATCCGGGAGCCCTCCCTCAGACTGCCATGGGGCAGATAAAACCCCTCTTCAAAACGGCGGCCCGCCACTTCCATGGAAAGAAAATCACCAAGAAAAAGCGGGGGCAAAGGGCTTTTCAGGCCCAGAGGGTCTTCCACCCTGACGAGCATGCGGGCCATGCGGGTATTTTCCGTGATATCCGGAAGAATCTGAAAAACAAGCCCCTGCCGCTTCCCGCCAGCACTTCGGATATCCACATGGGAAGGTCCTTTTTCATGATTTTCCGTACGCAGGACAGAGGTCCGGTCCCTTGGAATCCGTGCTTCTATCCAGAAAGCATCCCTGCCCGCAAGACTTGCCAGAACTTCACCGACAGATACCCGGCTGCCCGCCACCACATGACGGCGGGTCAGCACACCATCGAAGGGGGCCTGAATGCGGGTTCTTTCCAGTTGAATTTCCGCCATTTCCAGATCTGCCCTTGCGGAAGCCAGAGCCGCTTCCATCTGACGCATCTGGGGCTTTCTCAGGGTCAGCTCCGTTGCTGAAAGGCTCTGGCCAGTGAGACCTTCCAAAGTTTTCACCTCGGCTTCGGCCATGGCTGCCCTGCCCCTTTCCAAATCCAGATCCGCAGCAGCCCTGTTCACGGCTGCCGCTGCCCTGTCCAGAGCAATGCGATAATCCGCAGGGTCCACCTTCAGCATCAGTGACCCCTCATCCAGATATCCGCCCGGAAAAAAGTCTCCGGACATATAAACCAGTGTGCCTGCCAGCGGACTCCGGATATCCACCTCCCTTTCCGCCACAACGGTACCCATCACAGAAAGCTGCTCCACGGCCGCTTCCTTCTGCAATGGCAGAACCGTTACAAGGGGAGTGGCCTGCACAGCCGGTCTCCTCTGGGCCGCAGGCCGGGTTTCCATAAAATACCGCCCAAGACCTGCCCCCATGGCAATAATCACAAGGGATAAAAAAACTATGATCCACAGGGACCGGCGGGAAGCTGGCGGCTGATGAAGGGATGGTGTCATGAGAATATACTCCCGGAAAACGGTTGTTCTGATCAGAAGAAGCCCTGCTCCTGCAAAACATTTTTAGTAATTATTCAGAACATTTTATCTTGAAAAATTGTTCATTAACTTCAGAATTTTGGTTCCAGACAAAGGCAATCGGGCTGTTTGTGAGTGACATTGCAATCGTTTCGGATCAGAGCGTCGCAGACCTGTGCGAAAGAAGCGGCAAACTGTCTGAGCCGCCACAAAGGCAGCGTACCAAGGTCTGCCATGGTAATCAAAAAGCTTATCCTGCCTGTGGCGGGGAGTTTTTGCCGCTTCCGCACAGGGCAAGAAGCTCCCGAATAAGATTGCGTCACGAACAAATGGCTCGGTTGTCTATACACCTGATTGAAAGTATTCAATTTGTCAAAGACAGACTTAAAGGCCCGCCCTGCGAAAGATTTTTACGGTAAGGTGCCTGCAGGGTCAGCCGGCCGGCCTGCCCTCGCCCCTTCCTCCCACCACTGCCCTCCCAGGGCACGGTGCAAAGCGATACGCGCCTGCATACGGACAGCCTGCTGATTCACAAGGCGCTCCTCCAGATCCCGTATCCGGCTGCGGGCCGTCAGCACGGCATCAAAGTTATCTCCGCCCAGCCGGTAACGGCGCAGGGCTTCTTCCAGTGTCACACGGGCCGCATCCAGACGCAGGCCGGTCTCCCGTAAAAGGGCCTCCTGGCGTTCTTCCCGGACAAGGGCATCCTCCACCTCCCTGATGGCGGTCAGTACACTGCGCTCATAGGCCACCACCCTTTCACGGACCACAGCCTCGCTGCGTGCCACATTGGCCCTGCGCCGGCCTCCGTCAAAGACCGGTATGGCCAGACCCGCAGCCGCATCCAGAAGCCAGCCCTCCCCCAGAAGGGAGAGGCCCGCTGCGGTCAACCCGCCCCGGCCCGAAAGGGTAAGACCCGGAAGACGCAGGGCACGGGTGGCTTCCATATCCCAGCCCGCAGCCATCAGCCGGGCCTGGGCCGCACGTATATCCGGTCTTTTTTCAATAAGTTCAAGGGGCAGACCCGGAGCAGGCAGGGCAGGAAAGGAAATATCCCTGCCTTTTTCTGCCCCTTCCATGGAAAAATCCGATGCCGCCCTGCCCGTAAGAAGGGCCATGCGATGTTCCAGCAGACGCAGCTCTCCCTTAAGATCCGGAATACGGGATCCCACACCCAGCACCACTTCCTTCTGGCGCAGGATATCCAGAATGCCTGCCATGCCCCGGTTAAAACGGGCCTCCTCAATGGCCAGAAGGGCCTTTTCCTCGGCAAGCTGCCCTTGGGCAAGATCCATGAGAAAAAGGGTGTGTACATACAGAACCCAGGTATCTGCCACACTTGCGGCCACGGTCATGGCCGCAGCTTCCAGATCCCCGCGGGTGGCGCGGAAACGCTCGCCCTCTGCGGCGGATGCTGCTGCCACACGCCCCCAGATATCCACTTCATAACTGGCAGCAAGAAAGCTGTTGTAACGTTCCGTGGTCCGGACCTGACCGCTTTCACTGTTCCTTGCCCTCTGCTGCCCGGCTTCAGCACTGAAATCCAGATCCGGCCAGAAACCGGACCTTCCCGCTTCAAAACCGGCTGCTGCGGCATCCAGCCTTGCCAGGGCTTCACGGATATCCAGACTGGAACGCAGAGCCTCTTCCACAAGGCTATTGAGCTCACAACTCCCGAAACCTTCCCACCATTTCTCTGCGGGCAGAGCACCGAGGCCCCCTTCTGCGCCGTAGGTATCCGGCAGGCCCTGGGGCAGAATCTCCGGAAGATCCGGCTGCCTCACCCCGCAGCCCCAAAAAAACAGGACCGTCAGCAGTATACAGAACCGTCTGCTCACATCTGCCCCCTAAAGGAAAAACATCCGGGAATGTGCCTTTGCCGCCAGCCGCATGCGACTGTCTCTGGCCTCGGCTTCCATCACAAGAAAACGGGCAGATTTTTCCACAAGGCTTACCCGTATATCAAAGCTGACATCCCTGACCATCAGGGGGCGTAAAAAGGTGCCGTTCAGTTCCAGACTCACCGCAGCCCTGCCCGACTCAAGGATGGAAAAAGGTCCGAAAACATTGTCAAAGGCAGCCATGAGAAAGCCTCCCTGCAAAGACCCTGCGGGATTGGCCAGTTTTTTTTCATGCATGAATCTGCAGGAAAGGGAAGTATCCGGAACATACTCCGTAAACATGCCGCTCAGGGTCTCAAAGCAGGGAGGCAGGACAAAGCCCTCCCCCAGATTGCGGCCCATGCTTTCCAGCTTTTTTAAAATACCTTCATGGGAATTGATTTTTTCCTGCACAGCCTTCTCCATTTTCCATATTTTTCAAGGCAGCCCCAAAATATCCATCCTTCTTTTACCCGATCTGATCAAAAATGCCAGAAGCGTCAAGTAAAGTTGGGTAAAGAAAGGGCCTTGCCAAAAAAGAAAGGAGGCGTTAAAGCTGCGGATGCAAAGGGCTTTTCAGGTGTATTATGGCCGAATCCTGAATTGCAATTCATTAAAACGAGGACAACTTCATAGAAGGGAGAACACAGATGTACAGATCCGAAACAGGCAGTCCGGAGCGAACAAAGGGCATGAAAACAGAAGAAGGTGGCTCCATATCAGAAAAAAGCTGTGACATCTACACAGACCCGGAAGAACTTCGCCTCATTGAACGGGCCTTGTCCGGTATCTCACAATAAAAAATCTGATTACCACCCTGAGCTTATCCGCCCGTTGGCAGGCCCATGGTGCGCACTTTCATTCGGGCAGGTTTGAAGGCCTGCCCTGCGAAGGGTTTTTAGGTCCCTGTTTTAAGGGGCATCCCTTACAGGTGCCCGATTAACGGTGACGGCTTCAGCTAAAAACCCTTCAGTTTTCATTAAGAAGGCCGAATTTCTTCATTTTGGTAAACAGGGTCTTTCTGTGAATACCCAGACTTTCTGCCGCATTTTCCCTGTGCCACTGATGACGGTGCAGGGCTTCCACAATGAGCTTTTTCTCATAGGCATCCACCCTCGGAACAAGGGCCCCAACCTTTTCAGCCTCTCCCTCATCCTCGGCAAAACCCTCCCTTTCTCCCAGAAAATCAAGGTTCCCCAATGAGAGATAACGCTGCACCGCATTCTGCAGTTCCCGGACATTGCCCGGCCAGTCATGGCTGGAAAAGGCTTCGAGAAGCTTACCCGTCACCGGCGGAAGCACCCTGCCCGCACCATATTTATTGAAAAAATGATCCATGAGAAGGGGCAGATCCTCCTTGCGGTCCCTGAGGGCAGGAAGACGTATGGGAACAATATGGATTCTGTAGAAAAAATCTTCACGCATACGGTTTTCCCGCAGAAGATCGTAAAGATTTCTGTTGGTTGCGGCAATGACACGGATATCCGGTTTCAGGGTTTCCGTACCGCCCACAGGGGTGAATCCTGCCCCGTCCAGCGCCCTGAGCAGCTTGATCTGCATGGCCAGAGGAATTTCTCCGATTTCATCGAGAAAAAGCGTACCTCCGTCCGCAGCGGCAAGATATCCCTGCTTATCCCGGTCCGCCCCGGTAAAGGCCCCCTTCTTATGACCAAAAAAAGCACTCTCCGCAAGATTCTCACTGATGGCTCCGCAGTTAACGGCAACAAAGGGCCCCCGCACCCTTTCACTCATATCATGGATGGCTCTGGCCGTGAGTTCCTTGCCCGTACCGGACTCCCCGTAAATGATCACACTGCTGCTGCCCGATGCGGCTTTAAGAATCCTTTCATAGACATCCTGCATCACCTGACTTTTTCCCACCAGTCCGCCAAAATGCCAGCGCTCCTGCATGGCGGAACGGAGCCGCCTGTTTTCTTCCCGCAGGCTTTCTTCCCTTATCATCAGGGCGGATTCGGCAGCTTTCCTTTCCGTAATATCCATAAAAACAGCCTGTACCCGACCAACGGTACCATCAAAGGAAGCAAGGGGTGCATAAATCACCTCATACCAGCGGCCCTCTTCGGGAAAAAAAACCTCCTTACGCACGGTCTCACCGGCAAAGACCCTTCCCACGGGACAGCCCGTGCAGGGTTTTTTACGCTTATAAAAAATGGAATAGCAGTATTCACCCTCAGGATTGTACCCGGACTGTGAAACCAGACGGTGGTTGGCAAAAATCACCCTGCCCTTGATATCCCTTACAAAAACAGGACCGGGGAGATGATTGACAATGGCTGCAAGCTGAGCTTCCCGCTCATGCAGAAGATTTCTCGCCTTCTTGGCTTCCGTGATATCCATGAAAGAGGCAACGCTCATCAGCGAACCTTCAACCATACCCACCTTCATGAGGATATCTTTGATTTCTCCCTTCCGGTTCAGAAACTGACACTCATACACGGAAGGTGCCCGCCCCGGTTCCGTGCGCCGCCACACATGGTAGTTTTCCATGCGTTTGACATCTTCGGGAACCACAAAATCCTTCCATTTTTTCCTGCCAAGGATTTCCTCGCGGGTATAGCCTGTCATCTTTTCAAAGGTGGCATTACAGAAACGGATGTATTCATTGTTCTCAATGAGGATGGTTCCTGTCCCTGTGTTCTCAAGCACGCCTGCGTAACGGGCCTCTGCCATGCGCAGGGCCTCTTCCACCCTTTCCCGTTCCAGCTTCTGGTGCAGATGATCAATGCCGCTGGCCACATCACCGGCAAGGTTTGACAGAAGAAGGCATTCCCTCTCCCCGAAGGCCCCTTTGGCGAAGGAATAAAGGGTCAGGGCGCCAATGGGCTTTTTCCGTCCTTCCACAATAAGGGGAATACTCAAAACAGAGCGGAAACCATGCTCCACCGCTGCCAGAATCCACTCCTCTGAAGAACCACGGGAAGAACTCTCCAGCTCCCGGTTCAGAAAAGTCTTCCCCGTACGTGTGGCACTCCCCGTTGGTGTGCCGGAACCCGGCCCCGTCTCCGCCCATGAAACCTGCATGTTTTCCAGATAATCCTTCCCATCCCCCCAGCAGGCCACCTTACGGACGGACAGACCTTCATCCTCTTCCCTATACCCTACCCAGCAGAGGGCATAGCCGCCCATGGCCACCAGTGCCATACAGATTTCCCGCAGAAGATAGGACTCGTCGCTGGCCTTCAGAAGGGCATGGTTGCAACGCCTCAAAAAAATAACGAGGGTCTCCAGATCCTTCAGGGCCAAAGACTTTTCCTTTCCTTTTCCAGACACCATATCCGCATATTCTTCCCAGTTCATTTGATTCTATCCATTAAGCAGGTCGGGGTTACAGGATTCAGTGCAGCGCAGGTGAGCGCTGCCAGACTGTTTTCAGATTCTCCCGGAATTTTCCCTCCCGTCATGGAAGCTGAAAAATCTATCCGGAACGCCACCAGACCATCCGCCGCACCAAAGAACATTGTTTTTTGGCATCAAACCCCATAAAAAACAAAAATGCAAGGGTCTAAAAAAAAAAGAAACCCCGCAGCCTCATCATGATCTGCAGGGTTTCATATCTGCCGGGGTTCCCCTTACCTGGCTTCCGGTATAACAAATGCGGATATTTCGACTGACGATTTCATTATAAAAAATCAGGCTTGCTGTTCTCTCAGAAAAGGGATCCTCTTCAAAAACATCTGCTGCGTATTTCTTCCTCTATCCCCAGCTCCACTGGTACACGGTCAGGGCATGCTCTGCATCTTCTATGCTGGCATAAAAATTGGGGGAGACCTGTTTTCTTTTAAGGCTGCTGGCCAGCTCTTCACGCAGAAACTCATCGGATGTATAACGGGTAACCCCCGCATAAAAATGCTCCATCAGACGGTTGACCATACTGGCATAGGCATCCATCAGTTCCTGCCTGATGGTAAAGTTTTCATAATTCACAATGGCATTCACACGGTCTTTAAGATGTGAAAGCTGTTCAGCAACAAGAAATTCAATACGTTGGATATCCCTTAGGCTTTCGATACTGTAGTTTTCAAAATTTACATAAAAACGATTTTTATCCGCATCATAGCGGAAACGCTTTTCCAGGGAGTCTTTTTGATCGGGAAGAGTCATGGCAGCCTCACTTTATAAAAATTAAAGGCATGGGGCACAATACAGCAAACGGGTGCTTCTTGAGTTAATTAAACCTGCTTAAAAATTTCTTTTATTAAGAGACACGCCAGTGAGGAAAAAGGTTGCAGGAGGAGCACGCCTCCCGCCTGCAACCTTTTTTATAAGACCTGCTTCAGGTAAAACGGATGCCCTTTCATCCGTCTTTTAAAGAGTTTAAATCTAGGAGGATGCATGCACCCTTTTCTCAACGGAAACTGGCTGGCGGGGAGGCTTGGTGGTAAAGGCCAGAACGGCACCCACAGCACAGAGAACCGCTGCCACCATGAAGGCTGCAGTGTAACCCAGCTGAACGGAAAAACGGGGAGCGAACATGGCAGCCACGCCGTAGGAAAGGAAAACGATACCGTAGTTGTTGCCCACGTTCTTGGTACCGTACCAGTCCGTTACAACGGAAGGTGTTGTGGAAAGATAGCCACCGAAACAGAAGCCAACGATACAGGTGGCAATCAGATAGGTGGCATAATTCATGGGAACAAGGGACATGAAGAGCATGACCACCACAAAACCTGCGGACATGAGTGCCAGAGACTGCATGCGGCCGATGCGGTCGGAAATGGCGCCCCAGCCAAAACGCCCCAAAGCATTGAAAAGGGATATGGTGACAACGGCATTACCCGCCTGGGCAAGGCTGAGACCGACAAGATCCATACCGATATTGGCAGCAATGGCAATAACCATAAGGCCAGCAGCCGCACCAAAGAAATAAATCAGGGTCAGGGAGTAAAACTGGGGCGTACGCATCATTTCTGAAGGCGTATACTGCTTTGCAGACTGGGTCACCTTGCCGGTCTGGGCAACCCCCTCCTTGGGAGGGGTATATCCCGGAGGTACATAACCTGCGGGCGGCTGCACCATGAAAAAGGCACCAATCACAATGAGAACCCCATAGGCAACCCCAAGATACATAAAGGATTCCGACACACCCACATTATTGATGAGCCAGACGATGACAGGCTTGAGTGCCATCCCCCCCACACCCACAAAGGCCAGGTTAAGACCGGTAACAAAGCCACGCCTGTCCGGGAACCACTTGGCGCAGGTGGCTACGGGAACCACGTAAACGGCACCCATGGCAAAACCCGTGATAAAACCGTAGGTCAGATACATCCCCATGATGGAAACGGATTGTCCCGCAAGGAAAACACCCATACCCGCAACAATACCACCAACAATGGCCACATTTCTGGGCTTGAGCTTGTCCTGCACCCTCCCTGCCACCAGTACGGCAATGGTGAAGGAAACCATGGTCACCGAGAAGGTGAAGACCACATCGCCCCTGTCCCATCCGAATTTTTCAATCAAAGCGGAGTTAAAAAGACTCCAGGTATAAACCGCACCGAGAATGGCCTGCATGAGACAGGCACCCGCAACGACCAGCCAACGATTGAACAAAGTCTTTTCCTGCATGGTTTCCCCCTTGGTTTGCAACTTGATTGATGAGGCAGAAGAGCTGCACCGGACTTCTCAGGCTCTCCGCAACCCGCTGAAAAACATTTTTCAACGGGTTTTGCTGAATACGGCTTTACGTTTTTCAAGGAAGGCTGACGTTCCTTCCTTTGCATCCGGGCTGGCAAAGCAGAGACCAAAGGCCTCCTTTTCCATATACGAACCCGAAATCAGATCCACCTCAATACCCCTGTGAACGGCAGCCTTGGCCAGAGCGATGGCTGCGGGCCCCATGGCTGCGATGGTTGCGGCTGTTTTCTGCGCCTCCTCCATCAACTGCTCCGGGGGCAGCACACGGTTGACCAGACCCAGCGCCTTTGCTTCTTCCGCCTTAATGCGCTTTGCCGTAAAAATCAGCTCCATGGCCATGGCCGCCCCCACCCGCCTTGCCAGACGCTGGGTTCCCCCAAAGCCGGGAATGAGGCCAAGGGTTTCTTCGGGAAGACCGAACATGGCTTTTTCCGAGGCATAGATAAAATCACAGGCCAAAGCCAGCTCACACCCGCCGCCCAGGGCAAAGCCATTGACAACGGCGATGACGGGCATGGGAAGGAGGGCAATTTTTGCCATCATGGACTGGCCCGCATCGGCAAAAATCCTTGCTGAAAAACTGTCCATGTGGGCAAGTTCAGAAATATCCGCACCCGCCACAAAGGCCTTGTCTCCGGCACCTGTAAGGAGAACCACCCGCACGCCATCATCTGCGGCAAGGGCATCAAACAGGACATTCAGCTCAGAAATCAGTTCCGCATTCAGGGCGTTCAGGGCCTTGGGACGGTTCAGGGTAATGCGGACAATCCCTTCTTCTTTTTCATAAATCAGATTCTTGAATTCCATGTTTCATCCTTTTTCCATAGTATTTATGACCATCCGGAGATCAGAGCCGGTTCCGGCAGATCCTTCAGGGGATGCAGGGAAGACCAGGGCGGAGTAAAACAGTGCCGGACTTCCGAAGGATCCACCTTTTCAGGCCTGCTGTCCTTCCAGACAGGTGCCCCGTCCTTGTCCACCAGAAGCGCCCGCACACCTTCATGGAAATCCGGATGTTCAAGGCATCGGGCCGCAAGGATCAGCTCAAGGCAGAAGGCCTGCTTCAGGGAAAGGTGCCTGCCTGAACCGAGCTGTCTCCAGGTAAGGCAGATACTGAAGGGACTGGCAGAGCCAAAGGTTTTTGACGCCTCCATCAGCCTTGGTTCCCGTTTTCCCGCTTCCAGAAGTATTTCACCAAAGCTCACCGGATCCGGTGCCAGGGCCAGCTTGCGGAGGCATTCGGGTTTTTCCGCAAGAAATCCCGGCTCCAGAGGCAGTTCAAAGTGGGCCAGTACGGCATCCACAGCCTGGGCATCCCTTTCGGGATTGCCCGTCCAGTCCAGTGCCGCAAGGCTTTCAAACAGAGCGTCCCTGTCCTCCTGCTGAACAACGCGGTCTCCGAAACCCAGAAAACAGGCATCCGCCGCATCCATGCGGTAGCCGCAGAGCCCCAGAAGCCTCCCGCAGCCTCTGGGCATGCGGTTCAGAAACCAGGTGGCACCCACGTCTGGGAAAAGCCCGATGGAAACCTCAGGCATGGCCAGAACCACATCCGGTGTCAGCACCTTATGGCGGCAACCGGCCAGAATCCCCATGCCTCCGCCCATGACAATACCGTGGGCAAAGCAGAGGATGGGCGTTTTTGCCATGTGGATGGCATAATCCGTGCTATATTCCGTGGTAAAAAAATGCAGAACACTTTCCTTCTCCCCCTTCCGGTAATTTCCGGAAAGCATCCGAACATCGCCGCCTGCACAAAAGGCTTTCTTTCCTCCCCCCTCAATCCATATAAAGACCACACTTTCATCCTGATCCGCCCTGCGTACGGCATCCCCAATGGCTGCGGTGGTTTCCTGACGCAGGGTATTGAGGCGTTCCGGCGCTTCAATACGGATGCACAGGAGCCTTTTTCCTCCCGCTGCAGGAAGGTATGAAAGGTGAACATCTTTGCTCATGTGAATGCCCTTTCATCAAAGCAGGTCTTTTCTCCGGGACCGGCCAGCGGGATAAATCCCAGAACCCTTGCATCCTGAGGAAGGGAAAGGATGGAGGCTACAGCCTCCGCATCCCTGACCAGACCAAAGGACTCAGGAAGACGGGGAGGATTTTTTCCAAAACTCCATACCACCACCACGCCCATGCGGCAGAAACGTCCCAGGGGAGAGGCCAGCCTGAAGAGAAGGGCCGTATCCCGGACCCAGAAACTCTGCCAGCAACGGGGCGTAGAAAACATCACATCCTGCATTGTGACCTCCTGTTTCCCCAGTAGGGGGTGGAAAGAAAGCCGGGGATTAAAAAACATCCCCGGCCTGAGGGGGGAGAGTGCCGGTACGGGGCGTACCGGCATACCGATTACGGAAGGAAAATCCCTTCCGGGTCGATCGTTTTATAAAGAAGATCCAGCTCACCCAGGGTCGGTGCCTTGGTTTCGCCACGCACCCGGCTGATGTTTAAGTCAAAGCTGCAGTTTTCAAGGATCTGCTGGGGTGTGCATCCGGGATGATAGGTATCCAGATACATCTCTCCGTTTTCATCGAAACGGAAAACACCCATGTTGGAAATCACAGCCTCTGGTCCGCCCCGGAAAGCCTTGTTATACACTTCTTTCTTGGGCACCATTTCACCGGAAGGCCATTTGGGAACCCGCCATCCCGGAGAAGTGACAAAATCCACCTTCTCCCTGAAACGTCTTTTTTCCTGCACCATGATGAAAACAGTTTTTCTGGCAAGGCCGTTGATGTCGGAGTTACCACCGGATCCGGTGAGTCTTTTTTCCGGAACAATGCCGTATTTACCCATACCCGTGGTGTTCACGTTTCCGTACTTGTCCACTTCCGCACCACCGAGGAAGGCCAGATCCACAACACCCCTCTGGAGCTGATTGAACACATCAAACAGCCCTGAGGCTACGGATGCCTGATAGATACACCGGGCATCACCCACGGAGGTGGGAAGGGAAATGGGTCTGCCATCCACACTGCCCGCCTCATAAATACAGACCGCCGTGGGTGCCGTTGTGAGCTGGGCCAGACCAATGGCCAGCATGGGAAGTCCTGTGCCTGCAAAAACCACATCGCCGTCGGTCACTTCACGGGCCGCAGCCACTGCCAGAAGATCGATGGGCTTGAATTCGCCAACTTTTGCAAGGGTCGTATCTCGACTCATCAGCGTGTCCCCCTTTTGATTGTGGTGGAATATCCAAAGGCCGGGTTTGCCCGCAGCTGCTCCAGTCGCGTGATACCGATTCTTTCAAGGTAGGTCTCATAATCGGGTATATCGTGAATCCATTCCTTGACCCAGGCATCCAGACCTTCCTGGGTGCGGGTGCTCTTGAAGAAATTCTGGATAAAGGTGCCATCGGTTTCATAGCAGCCAAAGCATCCTGTGGGGTGGGCACCCCAGGGCTGTTCCACAATGCAGGAAACCTGATGTCCTGCAATGAGGTTACGGGTGGGCTCCCTGCGGATATAGTCTTCGCTCACCACCTGCTCTGCGACAATGATGACATTATCCGATGCCTTGATGGCTTCGGAATCCGAATAAAGCTGACCGTCAACCCGTACCGTGCCTTCCTCGCCCACCATCTGAACATGGGCAATGCACCAGTCCGGATTGGCCGCAGGCATGTGCAGCAGTTCTCCGCCGTAGAAGGGATCCGATACAATTTCATACTTCTTTTTGGGAATTTTCGGATTACTGCCGTCCCTCAACCCTGCAATTTTCAGATGATCATAGGCAGGATTGAGCATGTCCGTACCCATACTGGCATAGGTGGGCAGATAGGGAAGACCCATGGACCCTGCGGCCATGCGGTAAAGAATCTGCACATGGCTGTAATCCTCGATGATCACCTCACCGGCTTCGGCCCTGCGGGCCAGGTTGGCGCCGATCTTGCCGAAAAGCTCATGGCCGATCCAGCAGCTTTCCCAGATTTTCACGCAACCTGCGCCGATGAGCAGATCGGAATGGGTGCCGCCGTTCACTTCCACAAGGTGCAGATTTTTCTTACCCTGCCGTATCATCTCATACACAGCGGCCATGGGACGCCGCCAGATGGTAAAACCGCTGAAGGTCAGCATTGCGCCGTCGGGTATCTGTGCAACGGCCTCCTTAAGATTCATTCTCACGGGTTTTGCCATTTTCTCCTCCTTCAAAAGAAAGCTGGCTTGCCATCCTGTCACAGAAAAAAAAACCATCATCCTGCCACAGTTACGCAGGCTGCACACAAAAACAACGTTCAGCACATGCGTATAAAAAAGGGATGCACAAAGGCATCCGCTTCGCCCCCTACTTCTTCTTACGCTTCTTGTCCCCGATTACTTCGCCGCTGATAACAATCTTCTGAACCTGGGTGGTGCCTTCATAAATGGTGAAAACCCTGGCATCCCGGTACAGACGCTCAATTTCAAACTCCTTGGTATAACCGTAGCCACCATGAATCTGAAGACTCTGACCCGCCACATGATTGGCCATTTCAGAGGCATACATCTTGGCCATGGACGCTTCCTTGGAGCATTTTTCTCCCCTGTCCTTCATGGCTGCCGCATTGAGTACCAGAAGTCTTGCCGCCTCCACTTCCGTTGCCATGTCTGCGATCATCCAGCGCAGGCCCTGATTGGCGGCAATGGGTTTTCCGAACTGGTGGCGCTGTTTGGCGTAATCCACAGCCAGATCCAGGGCGCGCATCCCGACCCCAAGGCTCTGGGAACCGATGCCGATGCGACCATCATCAAGGCCACTCATGGCAACGAGGAAGCCTTCCCCTTCCTTACCCAGCAGGGCAGATGCGGGAACCCGGCAGTTTTCAAAGATGAGATCCGTGGTGTCAGAACCCTTAAGGCCCATTTTGTCTTCCTTACGGCCCACAATAAAGCCCGGTATGCCCGGCTCAATGAGGAAGGCAGAAATCCCCTTGTGACCTGCCGCAGGATCGGTTTTGGCAAGAATGATGAAAACACCAGAGGTGGCTCCGCCCGTGATCCAGCGCTTGGTGCCATTCAAGATATAAAAATCCCCGTCCTTTTCCGCAGTGGCTGTCATCCCCGCAGGATCACTGCCCGCCTCGGGCTCGGAAAGGGCAAAACTTGCAATGATCTCACCCTTGGCCATGGGCCTTAAATATTTTTCCTTCTGGGCATCACTGCCGAACCGCACCAGACTGCCGCAGCCGATGGAGTTATGCACGCTCATGATAACGGCCACGGATGCGTCATAATAAGCAATCTCCGTCAGTGCCAGAGAGTAGGCCACGGTTCCCATGTTCTCACCGTCATACTCTTCGGGCACCAGCATCCCCAGAAGTCCCAGCTCCCCCATTTTTTTGAGGATCTCCCTGGGATACTCTCCGGTATGGTCCCGCTCCATGGCTGCTTCCGCCAGTTCCTTGCGGCCGAATTCCCGGGCCATCTTCTGAATCATCTTCTGCTCTTTGCTGATTTCAAACGCCATAACAGCCCCCGTTCACTGATTATTCATTTCCAGACACCCTTTCATGGGATGCCCACCCATCCGAAAATCAAGGGGATACCTGCACCTGTCAGGGACAAAGGCAGGTATCTTTTTCCTATTTATAATCGTAAAAACCCTTACCGGTTTTACGACCCAGCCAACCAGCTTCCACATATTTCCGCAGCAGAGGGCAGGGCCTGTACTTGGAATCCCTGAAACCGTCATACAGGGTTTCCATAATGGCCAGACAGGTATCCAGACCAATAAGGTCGGCAAGCTCCAGGGGCCCCATGGGATGGTTCATGCCCAGCTTCATGACCGTATCAATGTCTTCCTTGCGGCCCACGCTGTGGTACAGGGCAAAAACCGCCTCATTGATCATGGGCATAAGAATACGGTTGGCAATGAAGCCGGGGAAATCATTGGCCTCTGCCGGGGTTTTGCCAAATTTGACGCAGAGATCCCAGGTAAGCTTGAAGGTTTCCGTATCCGTGGCAATACCCCGGATGATTTCCACCAGTTTCATCACGGGCACCGGATTCATGAAATGCATGCCAATGACCTTTTCCGGACGTTTTGTCCTTGCGGCAATGCGACCGATGGGAATGGAGGAGGTATTGGTTCCAAGAATCACACCGGGTTTGCAGATACGGTCCAGATCCTCAAAAATTTTATATTTCAAGGCCTCACTTTCCGTTGCCGCTTCCACCACATACTCACAGGGTTCAAGCCCCTCAAGGGAAGTTACGGTTTTCAGGCGACCAAGAATGGCATCCTTTTCACCGGCATCCAGCTTTCCCTTTTCCACATTCCGGGAAAGATTTTTATTAATGAGGCCAATCCCCTTTTCCAGCGCAGCTTCACTGACATCCATCACAATGACATCCAGCCCGCTGGCCGCTGCCACCTGTGCAATACCACCGCCCATCTGTCCTGCACCGATCACACCAAAGGTTTTGACTTCCATTTTCTCTTCTCCTTTTTTTTAACATCCGGCTGCCGGATATATCGGATCAAACATCCAAAAAAATTATGGAAATGCCAGTCTCTTATCTCTTGATAATCATGGAAACAGCCTCACCGCCGCCAAGGCAGAGGGAAGCAAGGCCGGTTCTGGCATCCCGACGCTTCATTTCATAGATCAGGGTGGTGAGTACCCTTGCTCCGGAAGCACCGATGGGATGGCCAATGGCCACACTGCCGCCATTCACGTTGACCTTCGCAGGATCCAGCTTCAGTTCACGGTTGATGGCAAAGGAGGTACCGCTGAAAGCCTCATTGATTTCAAAAAGATCAATGGCATCCATCTGAATACCTTCCTTGGCGCAGCACTTGGGAATGGACCACGCGGGAGCCATGAGCACATACTGCATTTCAATGCCATAGGAAGCCTGGGCACCGATGGTGGCAAGGATTTCACAGCCCAAGGCTTCGGCCTTTTCCCGGCTCATGACACATACGGCAGAGGCACCGTCTGCGATGATGGATGCATTCCCTGCCGTTCCCACGCCACCCTTTTTAAAGGCACCGGACATGGCCGCCAGCATCTCATAGGGGGTTTCCTTGACGGACTCATCCTCGGCAAAAACGGTGACACTCTTACGGGTTTTAATTTCTACGGGGACAATTTCATCTTTAAAACGGCCGGAAGCCTTGGCTTCATTGGCCCTGCGGTAGGATTCTGCGGCGTAGCGGTCCTGATCTTCCCTGGTAACGCCCCATTTTTCCGAACAGATCTCATTGCTCATGCCCATATGGAAATTATTCACATGATCCCAGAGGCCGTCATGGATCATGCCATCCCTGATCTCTCCATGGCCCATGCGCAGGCCAAAACGGGCTTTTTCCAGAAAATAGGGAGCATTGCTCATGCTCTCCATGCCGCCTGCAATGACCACATCGGCATCTCCTGCCACCACAGCCTGAGCCGCCAGCATCACGGCCTTCAGGGCAGAACCGCAAACCTTATTGATGGTAAGGGCTTCCACTTCCCAAGGCATGTTGGCCCGCACAGCCGCCTGCTTTGCCGGGTTCTGACCGCAACCGCAGGGGAGTACCTGCCCCATGATCACTTCATTGACTTCCTTATCTTCTATACCAGCTCTTTTTACGGCTTCACGGATGGCAATGGCTCCCAGATCCACAGCGCCCAGGGATGCGAGGGATCCGTTAAATGCCCCCAGCGGTGTCCGACAGGCACTCACAATAACCGCTTCTCTCATGGCTCTACTCCCCGTTTTCTTTAATGACCGCCCTTCTTATGGCAGGAAAGGCGGCCTGTATTATGGTTTTTGCCGGCAGAAAGACCGACCCTGTTCTAAATAAGATCCCAGCCTGAAATACGGACGGCTGTCTGATTCCATGGCTTTTGGGTGGTCTCCCTTTTATGCACACCGGCACCTCAGGAGTTAAGATACCGGTGTGCACCACCAAAGGAGACACCAAAACACTGCTTGCTTGTCTGAAACCCTTTTATTGCAAGCGGAATGCCAAGCATGCAGCCAGAGCGAATAAAAAAACATAAACTCTTAATATAAAAGAAATTAATATTTAAAAAAACAGCTTTCAGATGCATAAAAAACTGGTCATGGCCCCTGCGGCCTTATCCCCTGAGCAAAAAAAGGGGCCAAACCGCCACAAGGCCCCGCCCGCCGAAAACAAGACAAGACCTTGATATAAAACAACAATTATCCAAAGCCACATCCACAGCAAGGAATGTGGCGTTTTCGCCCATCCCCATCCGGAAGACACCCCCCCGGACAGGGGACTGAAAGATATCTGAATGAAAAAATGAAGATAGCTGTTTACCGGCAGGCCCTTCATGGTCTATATTGGTATCTAATTGATCATGAATGTTCGAGATTGATTTGCATCCACTTCCTTCCAAGAGCCGGTCCTATGCCCCTTCCCCGATTCTCCAGACGCAGCCTTTCCAGAGACCTGATCTCAGGCCTGTCCCTGTCCCTGTGCCTGCTGTTCGCCATTCTGGGTGCCATTTACTATAGCTTCCTGACCTATAAGGCCAGTACGGAGCTGAAAGAACAGGCCCACACCATCAGTCAGGAAATCACCCATGTGCTTTCAGGACCTGCCTGGCAACTGGATCATGACCTGACAGAACGCATTGCCATGGCCTATCTCCACACGGAACACATGGCAGGCCTTCGGGTTGTTTTCAGTCCGGACACCATCGTTTTTGAGCAGCTCCCGGACTCGGCAAATGCCCATATCTTCCGTGAAACCCGGACCATGGAACACATCCGGGAAGATGGCAGCCCCCTTCCCATAGGTTCCGTTGAAATCTGGTTTTCCCAGCAGGGAATACGGGATATGCAAAAAACCCTGATCCGCATGGTCGGCATTATGGTGCTTCTGTCCACCGCCCTTGTGGTGCTGGTCATCCGCCTTCTCATGGCCTCCCTTCTGGAAGGGCCCATGGGCAAACTCCTTGAAAACATCCAGTCCATTGCCGCAGGCAATTATGACAGTGCCATTGAGCCGGTTCCCCAGGAAGATATCAATGCCATCATTACTGAAATCAATGTCATGGCCACCCGCATAGCCGCCCACACCAACCAGCTGAAAAACGAGATCGGAGAGCGCAGACAGGCGGAAAAAGCCCTTCTCATCTCAGAAAAAAAGTACAGGGGCATTTTTGAAAATGCCCTGGAAGGCATTTTCCAGATTACCCTTTCCGGAAGAATCATCAGCATCAACCCCTCCATGGCCCGCATTTTCGGTTATCAGGACATCGGGGAAATGATGGTGCTTGTGGATAATTTTGAGACGGAACTTTTTACGGATCCCGATGTACCGGTAACCATCCGCCAGATCCTTGAAAGGGAAAAAATTGTTCAAAACTTTGAAACCCGGCTGAAACGAAAAGATGGCAGGCTGATATGGGGTTCCATACAGGCCCGGCTTGAAAGAAATCCGGAAACAGGGCTTCCCTTTGTGGAAGGCATGCTGGAGGATATATCCGAGCGCAAAGAGGCGGAAGCCGCCCTGAAAAGCGCCAACCGGCTTCTGGAAACACGGGTGACGGAACGTACCGCAGCCCTGCAGGAGGCCAATGACAAGCTGAAAACAGCCAAAGAAAAAGCTGAAAAAACAGCAGAAGCCCTGAATCTCTTCGCCCGTGAGCTGGAAGCCAAAAACCGGGAACTGGCCGAAGCCAAGGACATCGCAGACGCAGCCACCCAGGCCAAAAGTCAGTTCCTTGCCAACATGAGCCATGAAATACGCACGCCCATGAATGCCATCATGGGCATGACCTACCTTGCCCTGAAAACCGACCTCTCCCCGAAACAAAAAGATTATCTGGAAAAAATCCATACCGCCACGGACTCTCTTTTGAGAATCATCAACGATATTCTTGATTTCTCAAAAATTGAGGCAGGCCGCATGGAAATGGAGCATGTGGATTTCAGGCTGGATGATATCTTAAGCCGTCTTGCCAACCAGACGGCCCTCAGGGCCCATGAAAAAAATCTGGAACTGATCTTTATAACGGACCCCGGCACTCCCCCCCAGTGCGTGGGGGATCCCTTACGTCTGGGACAGGTACTGCTCAATCTGGTCAGCAATGCGGTTAAATTTACCGAAGCAGGCCAGATTACCCTGACCATTGCACCGGGACATCAGAAAAAAGATGCCATTCAGCTGATCTTTTCCGTAGAAGATACGGGCATTGGCATGACACCGGAGCAGCAGGGAGAGCTTTTCCGTCCCTTTAATCAGGTGGACGCTTCCATGACCCGCAGGTATGAGGGCTCGGGCCTTGGCCTAAGCATATCCCAGCGCCTTGTGGAAATGATGGGAGGACGCATATGCGTTGAAAGTCAGCCCGGTAAAGGAAGTACCTTCTCCTTTGATGTATGGCTGAAACCGTCAACGGGAACTCCCGGAGAGCAGGAAAAGAACCCGGCACTTCTGAAAAACCTCAAGGTGCTGCTGGTGGAGGACAATGCGGCCAGCCGTCAGGTACTGACGGAATATACCGAAGCCCTTTCCATGCATGTAAAGGCCTTTGAAACCGCAGAGCAGGCCCTGGCCCACCTTGCAACGGGCACAGCCCGTTATGATCTTATTTTTCTGGACTGGAAACTGCCCGGCATGGACGGCATTGATCTGGCCCGCAGGATCATCCGGGATCATGCCGCAGACAAACCCAGAATCCTGCTGGTCACAGCCTTTGGAAAAGACCTTAAGGAAAAGGACAGAGAAATTCTGGATGGTGTACTTTTCAAACCCTTCACCATATCCGATCTCATGGACAGCACCCTGGAAGCCCTTTGTCTTTCCGATGAAAGGACGTTGAGAAATAAAGATTTTAAAGAGGAAAAAAAGGATGCACCCACACTTCACGGCGTTCATATCCTCCTTGCCGAAGACAATGAGCTCAACCGTCAGCTGGCCAGAGAACTGCTCACCGGTGCCGGTGCCCGGGTGACCACGGCAGTGAACGGCCGTGAAGCCATGCACAAGGCCATGGAATATAATTTTGATCTGGTTCTCATGGACGTGCAGATGCCGGAAATGGACGGCTACGAGGCAACCCGGCAGATCCGGAGTACCGTGGGCAAAGACAGACTGCCCATTATCGCCATGACGGCCAATGCCATGGTGGGCGACCGGGAAACGGCCATGATGGCCGGCATGAATGACCATGTCCCCAAACCCGTCAACCCGGCCCAGCTCTTTGAAACCATCATCCGCTGGCTGCCTGAGAGTTTCCGGAGTCAGCCCATGGCAGAGGAAAAAACTGTGAACATGCAAAACATGCTTCCCGAGATACCGGGGGTCAACACCGTATCGGGCCTCACCCGTGCCGGGGACAACATGGAGCTGTATATGGAACTGCTCCTCAAATTCAAAGAAGATTATACCCATACCCCGGAAACCATCAAAAACCATCTGGATACCGGCAACCTTGAAGCGGCCCAGATGGAAACCCACACCATCAAGGGGGTTTCCGGTAACTTAAGCATGGATGCCATTTTCGAAAGCGCAGGCAGGCTTGACCATCTGCTGCGCCATCCTTCGGAAGAAGACGATATCTACGGGGCATGGGAAGATTTCCGGAATGCCATGGAAGAAACCCTCCAAGGCCTTCAGTCCCAGTCGGCTTCTGAAATCAAAAACAGGAATCTTCCCACGGGAAATGACAATGAGCTCCTCGGCATTCTTCACAGGCTGCAGCCGGAGGTGGCCAACCTGAAAGCCAAACGCTGCGCCCCCATCATGGCAGAGCTGGAAAACAGAAAATGGCCGGAATCCACCACGCCAAGGCTTCAGCACATTCTGAAACTCATTCGATCCTACCAGATGAAAGAAGCGCTGGGTCAGATCCAGACGCTGGTCCAGGAACTTGAGGTAAACCATGATGCGTAAACCCGAAGACTGCACCCTGATGGTGGTGGACGACACGGAAACCAACATCGACCTTCTGCTGGACACCCTAGGGCCGGAGTACGAGGTTATGGTTGCCATAGACGGAGCCACGGCACTGGAGCATGCCAAGGCCAGTCCTCCGGACCTGATCCTTCTGGATATTATGATGCCGGGCATGGATGGTTTTGAGGTCTGCCGCCGCCTGAAACAGGATGCCAGAACCAAAGACATTCCCATTGTCTTTATTACGGCCATGAACGAGGTACTGGATGAACACAAGGGCCTTGCCTTAGGTGCTGTGGATTACATCACCAAACCCTTTAATCCGGCCATTGTGCGGGTTCGGGTCCACAACCACCTTTCCCTGAAACTTGCCAAGGAAGCCCTGGCCGACCAGAACGCAAGCCTTGAAGAACGGGTCCGGGAAAGAACAAAGGAACTGGAGCAGACCCAGGATGTCACCATCCAGTGTATAGCCTCCCTTGCGGAAACCAGAGACATGGAAACGGGTGAGCATATCCGCAGGTCCCAGCATTATGTCCGCACCCTGGCACGCCATCTCCGGAATCACCCGCGGTTCCGCCATGCCCTGGACAGCAGCCTCTTCATCGATCAGCTCTTTAAATCCGCCCCCCTCCACGACATCGGCAAGGTGGGTGTACCGGACAGGATTCTCCTCAAGGAAGGCCCCCTGACAAAGGAGGAATGCGAGGAAATGAAACGCCATACCATTTATGGGTATGAGGCCCTGCAGCGGGCGGAAAAGGGAATGTCCGGCCAGAAATCCTTTCTCAGTACAGCCGCTGAAATCGCCCATACCCACCATGAAAGATGGGACGGCACCGGCTATCCCAGAGGCCTGAAGGGGGATGAAATCCCCGTTTCAGGCCGGCTGATGGCCATTGCCGATGTATATGACGCCCTCATATCAAAGCGCAGCTACAAAAAAGCCTTTTCCCATGAAAAAGCCGTGAGTATCATCACCGAAGGAGATGGTCGTACCCTGCCCCGTCACTTTGATCCGGATGTGCTGGAAGCATTTATGAAAGAGGCAGAAACCTTCCGCAGCATTGCAAAGCGCTTCTGCGATGGCGATCCTTTGTAGCAGCCACCTGCTGAAGATGGAAAGCCATTTTTAAAATAGCCCCAGCAGCATACGGGTCGCCACAACAAGCAGTAAAATGGCAAAAAATCTTTTCAAACGATCCACGGGCAGGCTGTGGGCAAGCTTTGCACCCAACGGTGCCGTCAGCACACTTGCCCCCACAATTCCCAGAAGGGCCGGCCCATAGACAAAGCCCAGGGAAAGGGGCGGGAGCATGTCATTCCCCAGCCCTCCCACCACATATCCTGCGGTACCGGCCAGAGCAATGGGCAGGCCTATGGCAGCGGAAGTTCCGATCACCGTATGAAAGGGAATATTGCACCATGTCATAAAAGGCACAGACAGGGTGCCGCCGCCAATTCCCACAAAGCTGGACATGCTGCCAATGGTGCAGCCCGCTCCAAACATACCTGCAGATCCCGGCAGCCTGCGGCTGGGCTTTGGTTTTTTATTCAAAAACATCTGAGCAGCCACATAATACAAAAAGACAATAAAAATAACCTTCAGGGTATGGGTCGGCATCCGTGAGGCCACCATGGCACCGAAAAAAGTCCCCACCACAATACCGGGAGAAATCCTGATCACCACATCCCAGCGCACAGCGCCCCTCTGATGATGGGCCTTCAGACTGGACGTAGCCGTAAAAATAATGGCCGCCATGGAAGTACCCAAAGCAATCTGCATGAGAACGGCGGCATCCACCCCCTGCGCAGGTAACGCAAATACCAGCATGGGCACCACCACAAGCCCCCCCCCAATCCCCAGAAGTCCCGCCAGCACACCGGCTACGGCCCCTAAGGCCATGTACAGCAAAAAAGTCTCAATCATTTATCCTCTCCATTCAATACCTGCAAACCATCCAAAATAAAAACGTAACTGTTCAGCACAGTTTATTTTGAACTGTCAATGCTGTAATTACAGCAGCTTCGTACTGTTGCAAGGCTCCGTGGCTATTTGCAAGTGACATTGCAATCGTTTCGGATTCCGGCACTCAAGCTCTAAAACCAAAGCTCATCATGTAAACGACGCAGCCTTTTCAGGCTTGAGTGCCGGAGTGCTAATAAGAAGCGGCAAACTGCCTGACCCGCCACAAAGGCAACGTACCAAGGCCTGATATTGTAATCAAAAAGCTTATCCTGCCTGTGGCGGGGAGGTTTTGCCGCTTCCCCACAGGGCAAGAAACTCCCGAATCCGGCACTCAAGATCCATAGGCATTTCTGCTCCCGTAAAGGGGCTTGCGTTTTTTAGCTTGAGTGCCGGATTGCGTCACAGGCAAATAGCCTGGGGCCTGTGCGTCTGTCTTGCAGCTATGGTACCTGGAAAACTGTGCTGAATAATTATATAAAAACAAGCTCTTACCCTGTTCCATTACAGACCAGAGTTTTTCTTATGCTTTCAAGGTGCGCCTGCATGGCCTCCTGTGCTGCATGTTCGTCTCTGGATTTAAGGGCATCAAGGATGGCCCGGTGTCCCCCAAGGGAACAGGCAGCCCTTTCCGGATGTTCCCACACAGGGCTCCGGCTTTCATCCAGAAGGGTCGCAAGGGAGGCCATGACCTCCCGGACAATAACATTGCCCGTGGCCTCGGCCAGAAGGCCATGAAACCGGGCGTCCAGATCTCCAAAGCCCCCCTGCCCTGTTGCCTGTCTTTCCACAAGCTGTTCCAGCTGTCCCAGTTGATCACCGGTAATTCTTCTGGCGGCAAAGGCCGCTATTCCCGGTTCCAGCATCAGACGGAACTCCAGAAGGGCATCCATGCGTGAGCCTGACCCGGTAAGAAGGCAGGCCATCTCCCTTGCAAGAATTCCTTCGGAGTCGGCCATCAGGTGGGTTCCTGACCCCTGACGCCGGATGACCAGGCCCCGCTCCCCCAGAGACTGCAGGGCCTGCCTGAGGGAGTGGCGTGAAACGCCGAAACGCTCTGCCAGCTCCCGTTCAGGAGGCAGGCGCTCTCCCTGCCGGATCTCGCCCTTAGCCATCATTTCACGGATATGCATCAATACCCGCTCATAGGCGTACACGCCCATCGCTTCTTCCTTTCCAATCCTATTGGCACAATGTGAAGTCTCGGCCACCATATTGGTTCAACCAATTTTTCCTTAGCATCCCATTTCCAAACACACAAGGAATAAAAACAATTTCCCAAAGGCCTATTGGCTTTTCTGATTACTAGCCTGACTCAGCCACAGCTTGCTGATCAGGTTGTTGCCAGACCTATGGTGCGGGCTTTTAATACGGGCAGGCGCAAGGCCTGCCCCTAAGAATGGTTTTTACGGTATCATTGAAATCTGGCCCCATTAATATCCTATCCCGCCCGTTTTTCAAAAAAGAGTTTTAAATCAGGCGGCTCATGCAGGATTTCCTTTATGGTATAAAAAGCCAGAAACCGTGGCAGAAAAAGATGCCGCCGCCGGGAACCCACCTGCAGGGTCACCGTATCTCCGGAACCATGAACCTTCACATCCCCTTCCTCCAGAAATGGCAGACGCAGGTTCATGACATAGCCATCATCCGTTTCTGCAAGATCCAGAGGCTTATCCTTAAACAAGAAATCATCCACCGCCCTTTCTCCGTAGAGGACCTGCCCTACCTTTTCCAAAAGGGACAGCCCGAAGACCTCTTTACCCAGATGGGGAACACGCAGGACAGGCAGGGGGGAAAAGCTTTCTTCAATTTCAGAGATATAACCCGCCTGAGAAGCCACATAGTCCGCAAAAAAACCACTGGCTTCAATATCCGGTAAAATACGGTTCATGATCACCGCATCCACATGATACCCGTAAAGCTGCAGATAGGTATAGGCCCTCCGGGCTTCTGCAATGACCATGCGCTCAGGATTCACCAGAATACGGGTACTGGTCACTTCCGGATCCGAAAGAAGTTTCTGCACCCCCTCCACCTTTTCCAGCAGGGAATCCAGCTCCTCCAGACCTGCGGCCAGCGGCATCACGCCACCCATGAGCTTTCCCATTCCCTTCAAAGCCATGCGGGGGAAGGGAAAGAGCTTGCTGGTCCACCACTGGGTTACCTGGGGCAGGGAAAGAAGGGTCAGGGTTTCGCCCGTGGGAGCAGAATCAATCACAATGAGATCAAAGCGTTTTTCCCTGGCATATTCCTCTATCCACAAAAATGCGGAGCCCTCCTCCATGCCCGGAATGGCTGCCAGCTCTTCGGCAATCTTGCGGTCCACCCCCTGCCATCTGAAAACCTCCAGCATCAGTTTACGAAGCGATCCCCAGTGCTTACGCATGGAATAATAGATATCCAGCTCCTGAGCCCAGAGATTGGCCTCCACCTCCACAGGCTCCGGCCCCAGGGGAAGATTCAGGACATCGGCCAGGGAGTGGGCAGGGTCTGTGGACATGACAAGGGTTTTTTTCCCGGCCCTTGCCGCCTGCAGGGCCGTTGCCGCTGCCGTGGTGGTTTTTCCTGCGCCGCCTTTTCCCGTAAACAGAAGAATACGCATGCAAAACTCCTCTCTTTCCAGCAGAAATCCGAAAATCCGTCAACATAAGGATATAAGTAAAATCAAAATTGACAATACGCTTCAAAAAAACTAAGGTCAACGGGTTATCTTATGATTCCGCCGGACACTTGACGTTTTCTGTTTTAAAACTTAAAAACAAGACGCTGTTTTTAAAAACAAAAAAACACTGTAATTATTCAGCATAGTTTATTCCGAACTGCCAATGCTAAAATTGCAGCAGATTCGTACTTTATGCAAGGCTCCGTGGCTATTTGCAAGTGACATTGCAATCGTTTCGGATCAGAGTTTTGTCCGGCACTCAAGCCAAAAATCCAAAGACTATAATGCAAACGATGCAGCCTTTTCAGGCTTGAGTGCCGGAGTGCTCATAAGAAGCGGCAAACTGTCTGAGCCGCCACAAAGGCAGTGTGCTTAAGCCTGCCATGGTAATAAAAAAGCTTATCCTGCCTGTGGCGGGGAGTTTTTGCCGCTTCCGCACAGGGCAAGAAGCTCCCGAATCCGGCACTCAAGATCCTTGAAGCACTTTTGCTCCTGTAAAGGGCTTGAGCTTTTCAGCTTGAGTGCCGGATTGCGTCACGGGCAAATAGCCGGGGCCTGTGCATCTGTCTGGCAGCTATGGTACTTGGAAAGCTATGCTGAACAGCAACCCACGCCGTGTTACGGCGTTTTGTCATAAAGTAACTTGTGAAGTTACCCAGAAGCAGCTCACGCCCTGCCAGGGCGTCTTGTCATAGAGTAACTTGTGCAGGATTCAAACTAATTTCGATCAGTGATGGATAATTGGTAATTTTTTAAGCTTTTGAATTAAAAGAACTAAATTCAAGTTACTCAGAAGTTACAAAACATTTTATCATGGATACAATGGATACATCGGCCATGGCTGGAAAATGACCTTCTCAAAATACCCGAGGCAAGATGCGCCAGAATTTTTCTGAAACAGCAACGGACATGTCCTTTTCCTTTAAACCGGAAAAAACGGCTCCCCCTGTCTCCCCCCATCCACAGCCGCCATGGGAAGTGCTGATTGCGGATGATGACCCGGAAGTTCACCGGGTAACACGCTTTGTTCTCAGGGAATTCCGCTTTGATGACAGACCCCTGCTGCTTCACAGTGTGTATTCAGGCAGTGAAACCATCCGTTTTCTGCGCCATCATCCGGGCATTGCCGTTCTTCTGCTGGATGCTGTCATGGAAAATGATGAGGCTGGGCTTATCGCAGCCAGTCGCATAAGAAAAGAACTGAAAAATCAGAGTATCCGTATCATTTTTCGCACGGGACAGGCAGGGAAAGCCCCGGAAAGTCTGGTGGTTGATCAGTATGACATCAATGATTACAGGGAAAAAGCCGAACTCAGCGCCCAGAAACTGCGAAGTGCCATCACAACAGGTTTAAGAAACTTCAGGGAACTTCAGTCCGCACAGAGGGAAAGGGATGCGCTGCATCATATCCTGAACACCACATCCCCTGTCATCACGGGCTCCCACAGCCCTTCGGTTTTTGCCTGCACAGTCAGGGATCAGGTTCAAAGACTGCTACTTACGCAGCCCTTTCACTTCAGGAAACTGGCAGTCAGCTTCTCCGTGAAGGATCAGGCAGGCCATCCCCTCTGCACAGCGCACCATGCAGAAAATAATTTTCCAGTCCCATCAGCATCCTCTTTTTCTCAGGATCTGCTCCTGCGGGCAGAATCCATGGGCAAAAGAAGCCTGGAGCTGTCCGTCTGGGCCCTTCCGGAACTGAGAACGGAAGAAAGGACCATGCTGGATATATTCATCAGGCACATTGCCGATGTGCTGGATAAGCTGCTGGATCACCAGCCCGATATTCTGATGGAAACCCGCTTTTCCCGTCTGCTGACCCATGCCCTTTCCAACAGCCCCAGAAAGGAAAGTGCAGGCCACCTCCACAGGGTGGGGGCCTTCTGCTACCATCTGGCCCTGCAGGCAGGACTGGACCGTAAAACCGCCGAAGAGCTGAAACGGGCCGCCCCCCTCCATGACATCGGAAAACTGGCCATCCCCCAGGCCATTCTTAACAAAAGAGGCCCCCTCAACGCAGAGGAACAGGCCATCATCCGTACGCATCCGGATATCGGTTTTGAACTTCTCCATGATGAAAACCGCCCGGATCTGAAAACCGCAGCCATCGTTGCCAGAGAGCATCACGAAAGATGGGACGGCGCAGGGTATCCCTTAGGCATTGCAGGAGAAAAAATAAACATTTTAGGAAGAATCACGGCCATTGGTGATGTATTTGATGCCCTGACCCATGACCGAAGCTATAAAAAAGCATGGCCCGTACCCAAGGCTTTGGAATTTCTCAAAAAGAAAGCCGGGAGCATCTTTGACCCCCGGCTGGTCTCCTGCTTTATTAAGGATACCGATGCTCTGGTGCAAATTCATTCCCAATGGCCGGACACCTGACACACCAAGGAGAAACCATCATGAAACACAGATTTTTTACAGTTTTAATCATCGGTTCCATGCTATTTTCCTCCTGCGGTGGTGTCCGGCTCAAATCCTACGAAAAACAGGACTGCGAAACCCTGCCCGGCCAAGCCACCCTTGAAACCATAGAAAACAGATGCATGCTCTGCCACAAGGGTGATTTTGCCACTGTGCAGGATATCTGTGAAAGAAAGGATCTGATCATTGATGCCGTGGAAACGGGAAGAATGCCCAGATTCAGCAAACTGACCCAGCAGGAACTGGAGATCATTGTCACCTGGCAGCAAAACCCGTGAACAGGGTTTTCAAGATACCTGAATGTCCTCCATCTGTTATAAGGATGCAAGAACCTGTAAAAACCCCTCCCCCAGAATTTCCTTCTGCCAGTTCCGCATCTCCGGGATGGTTTCCAGCGCTTCCATGGAAAGGGGATTGCGCTGGGCAAGCCGGGTGAGAAGGGCTTTGTTGCATAAAAGGGCAGGATCCATATCCAGCTTCTCAGCAAGGGCATCCCGCCAGTCCTTCATGGCCTTGATACGCATGGAAACCAGCGGCTTGATCCTTGGCACCCTTGTTTTGGGATATACGGGAAGCGCTGCCTCAGGCAGGGCCAGTGCACCGTGGATACATTGCAGAAGTGCAGGCCCATACATGGACAACTGACGGGGACTTAAAACCCTGGAGGACTTTACAGCCTCCATGGTCCGGGGCCGGAGCTGGCCCAGACGCAGAAGGGCTTCTCCTCCCAGCACCTTAAAAAGGGGTTTGTCCTTTTTTTCTGCCATATCCAGACGAAACTCCAGAAGGGCCTCCAGAACGGCAAGCCCCCTGCCGTCCAGACGACCCGCCCCCTTGAAACGCAGAAAAAGAGGCCTTTCTTCCCCTTCCGCTGCCCGCACTTCCTGCAGAATACGGCACTCTTCTGCCACCCATTCCAGCCTTCCCCTGGCCGCAAGTTCTTCTTCGAGCTGCTCCGAAAGGGGAATCAGATAGCGGGTATCCTCCGATGCATAGGCAATCATTTCCGGAGAAAGGGGTCTTTGGGACCAGTCCTTTTTCTGGTATTTTTTATCCAGACTGGCACCAAAGCGGTTTTTCAGCACCGCATCCAGCCCGGAAGTCCGGTAGCCCAGAAAGCGTGTAGCCAGCTCCGTATCCCAGAGATTCTGTACCTCAAAACCAAAATCCCTGAAAAGAGACCGTACATCATAATCCGCACCATGAAAAATCTTACGCACAGAAGCATCGGCAAAGACCGGGCCCAGAGGGGAAAGATCCGGTATGCACAAAGGATCCAGCACAAAATTACAATTTTCTGCGGTCAACTGAATGAGGCAGACCTTTTCTTTAAAATGGAACATGGAATCTGCTTCCAGATCCACACCTATACGGTCTGCATTTTCAAGCAGGGGCAGAATACCCTGCAGATCCTCCTGGGTCTCAATGAGCGTATACGTAGAATCCATCCTTATCCGTTATTTCATCGTCCTAGAAAAACAGGATTCCCTCGGGACAAAGGGGACTCCCGGCCTCTTTTGCAGCCTGCCATGGTTTCATAATTTTCCTTGACCCGCAAGACCATTTCCCTTAGGTACTTCAACTGTGCCGGAAAATAGCCAGTAAAAGTGCGGCACATACCAGAATAAACTGCTTTTTTCCATAACAATTCTATAATATGCCCGTCTTCTGACAATGGGCATTGGAAACCGAAAAAAACCCATTCAGGAATGGTTGCCATGATACGTATCACCCTGCCCGATGACAGTATCCGGGAATTTGAAAATCCTCCTTCAGGCATGGATATCGCCCTTTCCATCTCCGAAGGTTTTGCCCGCAACTGTATTGCCATGGAAATTGACGGTCTTTTAAAGGATCTGAACACGTCTGTGGACAAGGATGCCAATGTACGCCTGCTGACCCCTAAAGACACTGAATCCATTGAGATATTAAGACACTCTGCAGCCCATGTCATGGCCGAAGCCATTCTAAGGCTCTACCCCGAGGCCCGCCTCACCATAGGCCCTGTGGTGGAAAACGGCTTTTACTATGACATTGACATGCAGAGTATTTCCGAAGAGGACTTTCCAAAAATAGAGGCGGAAATCCAGGCCATCATTAAAGAGAAAAAGCCCTTTATCCGGAAGGAAATGACCAGGAATGAAGCAAGGGAACGTTTCAAAGACGAACCCTACAAACTGGAAATCATCGACTCCCTTGAAGGGGACATTTTCAGCCTTTATGAGCAGGGGGGCTTCATTGACCTCTGCCGCGGTCCCCACCTGCCCCACACCGGCCACATCAAAGCCATCAAGCTGATGCGGGTTTCCGGGGCCTACTGGCGCGCGGACCAGAGTCGCCAGCAGCTTCAGCGGATTTACGGAACGGCCTTTTTTGATAAAAAAGACCTGAAAGCCTACCTCACCCTTCTCGAAGAAGCCAGAAAAAGGGACCACAGGAAGCTGGGCGTTCAGCTGGATCTCTTCAGCTTCCACGATGAGGCTCCGGGCATGCCCTTTTTCCACGCCAAAGGCATGGCCGTATGGAACGCCCTTCTGGAATACTGGCGGGAAGCCCACAGGGATGCGGGCTACGTGGAAACCAAAACCCCCATCATGCTCAACCGGGTTCTCTGGGAAAAAAGCGGCCACTGGGAAAACTACCGGGAAAACATGTATACCTCCCGGGTGGACGAGATGGAGTATGCCATCAAGCCCATGAACTGCCCCGGCGGCATGCTGCTTTTTGGCATGAAACCCCATTCCTACAAAGATCTGCCCCACCGCGCCGGAGAAATCGGCCTTGTTCACCGCCATGAAATGTCCGGTGCCCTCTCAGGCCTTTTCCGGGTCCGGGCCTTCCATCAGGACGATGCCCACATCTTCATGACACCGGAGCAGATCCAGCAGGAAATTTTAGGCGTTCTGCAACTGGTGGACCGCGTTTACGCCACCTTTGGTCTGGATTTTCATCTGGAGCTTTCCACACGTCCTGAAAAATCCATCGGCAGTGACGCCCAGTGGGAACAGGCCACCTCCGGCCTCAGATCCGCCCTCGATGCCTACGGCAAGGGCTATCAGGTCAATGAAGGAGACGGTGCCTTTTACGGTCCTAAAATCGACATCCATATTAAAGACGCCATTGGCCGTACCTGGCAGTGCGGCACCATTCAGCTGGACATGGCCCTGCCGGAACGTTTTGATTTAAGTTATATCGGAAAAGACAATGAAAAACACCGGCCCATCATGATCCACCGGGTCATCTATGGTTCCATTGAACGCTTTTTCGGTATCCTTACCGAACACTTTGCCGGTAAATTTCCCCTCTGGCTGGCTCCGGTACAGATCATGCTGCTGCCCATGAACGATGATCTGATTCCTGCAACGGAAGCGCTTAAAAAGGAGCTGACCGCCGAAGGTCTCCGGGTGGAGGTGGATACAAGGTCCGAGAGCCTCAAGAAAAAAGTCCGGGATGCCCAGCTCCTTCAGATTCCCCTGATGGTCACCATCGGGGCAAAGGAAATTGAGACCAAAACCTTTGCCGTAAGAACCCTTGACGGCAGGGTTATCATGGGTATGGAGCGCAGCTCTTTCCTTGAAAAGGTCAGGGAACACATCCGCAGGCGCTCCTTAAGCCCTGAGATATTTAAGGACTGACAGACATATACTCTGCGTGGTCATTCTTGATACATGGGGCAGTCTTGAAACGATATTGCAGGGACAGGCCCCCGTGCCTGCCCTGGTTTTGGGCAACAACGGGGGCCTGCCCCACAAAAAACCCATTTCCGATTCAGAATCGGTGGATTGTGGAAGCGAGTGGCCCTGTGAAAGACCATCCGGCATTCATGATCATCATCCTACTCCTTTACCGGATCCAATCTTTCCATTCCTCCCCTACCCATGATCATTATTATCGGCCCAATTTTCCCCTGCCAAAAATGAAGGTTCAAGAAAAAAACATTTGTTCATATATATGAAAGGAAGCATTTGCCATTTTCCCTTCAGAATGCTAATAACGTTAATATGTCAGTGTATGCATAAAAGCCTCCGTGTGACCATCCCGTATTACCCCCTTAGAAGCATGAAAGTCAGGTTCCATGCCTCCTGCATCCAAGCGCAGCCTTTCAAGGGATCTTTCCATCAGTGTTTTTCTGCTGGTCTTTCTTCTTCAGATTCCCCTTGTATTTTATTATTTTACCAGAGAAGCCCGTCAGATTTCCACGGTTTTCCGGTCCCAGACCGAAGAGAATGCCCAGCGCCTGACCGATGTACTGGCCGTTCCCCTCTGGCATATGGATATCCCCCAGCTGGAACGCATTGCCATCGCCTTTACCCAGAATGACCCCATGGCGGGCATCCGTATCCGGGACATCCATGGTCATGTCTTCTTTGACTCCATACAGGACAGAAACCCTGATCCCTCCCACATGATCAGTATGGGCATCCGCAACAACGGAGACAGCATCGGCTCCATGGATCTCTATCTTTCCAGAGAACCCTACAAAAAAGATCTGGCCCGGCTACGCAATCAAACCCTCTGGGTACTGGGCCTTTCCCTCATGGCCATTTACATTGGCGTTGGCCTTCTCTCCCGTCTTTTTATGAAACCGCTTCTCAAATCCCTTTCCGAAAGCCTTGAGCATGTGGGAAACGGAAGATTTGACCATGCCTTTACCCGTGTCCGCCACAGGGAAATGGAAATCCTTGCCAGCACCATCCAGCATATGGCCAGCCGCATCAAAGCCAGGGAAAACGTCCTGCACATGATGAACAGGGAGCTCCAGACCGAAGTCAGAGAAAGAAAAAAAGCCGAAGAAGAGGCCCTGCACAGCGAGGCAAGGCGCAAGGCACTGCTGGATGCCATTCCGGATATGATCTTTCAGTTTGACAGAAACGGGGCCTTTCTGGATTTTCAGGGGGACAGAAGCCAGCTTTTTATTGACGCTGAAAAATTTCTGCATAAGCAGGCCCATGAAGTCCTTCCTGAACACATCTCCGCACTCATTGAAAAAAATATTGAAACGGCGCTGCTCACACACCAGCCCGTGGTTTTTGAGTACAGCCTGTACATGGGTAAAAACAGCAGTGAATACTTTGAAGCACGCATGGTGGCGGCAACAGAGGATACGGTCCTTGCCATTGTCCGCAATATTTCCGCCAAAGTCCATGCCGAAGCCCAGCGGAAAAAACTGGAAAACCAGCTTACCAAAGCGCAGAAGATGGAAGCCGTGGGCATGCTGGCGGGAGGAGTGGCCCATGATCTGAACAATGTTCTCTCAGGCCTTGTCAGCTATCCGGACCTGCTGCTTCAGGATCTTCCCGAAGACAGCACCATGCACCGGAGGATTCGCATTATCCAGAAATCCGGCCAGAGAGCCGCACAGATCGTCGAAGATCTCCTCACCCTTGCCCGCCGGGGTGTCAGCACAGAAAATGCCATTCAGATGAACGCCATCATCCTTGATTACCTTTCCACGCCTGAACACGAAAAACTATGTTCCTTTCACCCGGAAGTCCGGATTCATACATCCCTTGCACCGGAGCTGGACCTTATCCGGGGTTCTGGTCTGCATCTTGGCAAAATGATCATGAATCTTGTATCCAATGCAGCAGAAGCCATGCCCGAAGGGGGCCAGATCTTCATTGAAACCTCCAGTATCCGGGAAAAATCGGTGGCTTTTCCCCATGGTGCCATCCAGATACGGGTTCAGGACACAGGTATGGGCATCGCACCTGAGGACAAAGAAAAAATATTTGAACCTTTCTACACCAAAAAGGTCATGGGCCGTTCTGGAACGGGGCTGGGCATGGCCGTGGTCTGGAGTACGGTACAGGATCACCATGGCCAGATTTTTGTGGACAGTGAACCGGAAAAAGGCTGTACCATTTCCATATATCTGCCCGTCACACCGGGGCTTTTTCTCTGTACGGAAGAAGAAAGTCACAGCCCGGAGGGCGGGGGGGAGCATATCCTTGTGGTGGATGATCTTCCGGAACAGCGGGAAATCAGCAGTCTTATTCTTGAAAAGCTCGGCTACAGGGTCACAACGGTATCCAGTGGCGAAGAAGCCCTTTCAAAGCTTTCCCTGTTGTCACCGGATCTCGTTCTGCTCGACATGATCATGGGACCAAAGGGCATGGATGGCCTTGAATGCTTCTGCCACATGCGCAGCCTCCTTCCGGATGTAAAGATTCTCCTTGTTACCGGTTTTTCAGAAAACGAGCGGACAAAGGAAGCCCTGGCACTGGGAGCCATGGGGCTGATCAGAAAGCCCTACACCTTCACAGATCTTGCCCGGAGTATTCACCGGGCCATCAGTGAGGCAGGATAAATTTCAAGGAGAATGCTTCTGCCCCCTTGTATTGAGACGCCTCCCGTTTTAAAGTAGGATTATAATTTTTCATTTTATTGTACTCGGAAGCAGCTCCCCCCTCTTCTCTCCAACCAAAGGAGGCAGACCATGCGTATTCAGATCAACCGCATCCTCTGCACCACGGATCTTTCGGATTATGCCAGACAAGGTATCCGCTATGGAACAGCTCTGGCCCGGACCCTGAATGCAGAACTTTTCCTTTGCTCCATCATCGACCCCATCCCTCTGGTATATGCGGAAGGCATGCGGGATCCCAATGGCTATGAAAAAAAAATGGAGCAAAGGGCCAAAGAAAAAATGGCCCTTGCCATGGAAGATTATCAGATTCCCTGGAAAAGCCTTGTCCGTACAGGGCATCCGCCCACACGGATAACGGAGCTTGCCGAAGAACTGGATGCCGATCTTGTTATTGTGACCACCCGGCCGGGATCGGGGTTGAAAAAATTTTTCATGGGCTCAACATCCGAAGAACTGATCCGCACCCTGAAAGTCCCCCTGCTCATCATGAGGGACATTGAGCCCGAAGCCTTAAAAAACACGCCTGAAGGTCCTTATCTGGATTTGAAGCATGTCCTTGTGGGCTATGATTTTTCATACCACGCGACCATGGGCCTGCGCTACGGTCTGAGCCTCTGCCAGGAGTTTGAAGCAGAGCTTCATATTGTACATACCGTTTCGGAAAACCAGCACAAGGCTTTCCTTGCCGAAGGCCCTCCGGGAGACCGTATCCGCCATCAGAAGGCGGAGATGCAGAAACTTAAGGAAAAGCTGGATTCTCTGGTGCCCGAAGAAGCCAAAACCTGGTGCAATTTCCAGACCCGTATTCTCATGGGCGAGGCCCATACGGAGCTTCGCAAATATGCCATGACCTCAGGGATAGACATGACCATTGTGGGTTCCAGGGGAATCTCCCTCGCCGAATCCATGCTGATGGGATCTGTTACGGACAGACTGATAAGGGAAAACCCCTGTCCCGTAATGTCCGTGCACTGAATCAAAAAAACAGACAGATCCCCCCTCGCATCTTTAAAAAAATCCTGAAATCATTTCCTGACGGATCTGGCTTTCAGGATTTACAATTTGCTCCTTTCATATCATAAGGTATGAGAAAAATTATCGGGATTCCGGACAGGCAACCAGCGGACGCCTGACAGGCTATTTCTCCCTGTTTCCTTAACCGTCAATCCACTTTCCCACGTAGGGTACCCAAAGTAAAAAGGAGCGACCATGCTGAAGGCAGGCATCTTTCTGGACATGGAAAACTTAAGCCGCAACGGCGGGTGGGGCATCCGCTATGAAATTATCAAGGAGCTGGTGGAAACACAAGGGACCATTGTCCTCCGGGCCAATGCCTACCTTGCCGTGGATGTGGAGCGGGAACGTCAGGACACGGGTTACAGAATCCGGAATGAAAATTACAGGGCTGCCATCCGGAGAAACGGTTTCCACCTGATCCGCAAAGAGGTCCGGCGCTATTATGACTCCGAAGGAGAACTTGTGGTAAAGGCCAATGCCGATCTTGACCTTGCAGTAGACGCCATCCTGCAATCTGAAAATCTGGATTACATCCTTGTGGGCTCCGGAGACGGGGACTTTCTCCGTCTGGTCAGAGCCCTTCAGAACCGGGGAAAACGGGTAGATCTTCTCTCCTTTGCCAATACCAGCGGCGACCTGATGCGGGAAGTGGACAATCATTTTTCAGGTTTTCTCATCCCCGGCATCCTGGGCAACGATACAGCACAGACCCGAAAAAGGGGGATTCTCCACGCGTACAATGAAGACCGGGGATTTGGCTTTATCACCATGCGCACGGGACTGGGAGTCTCCGATCTCAGACACGACATTTTTTGTCATATCAATGACATCAGCGTTGACGAAGAGCCCGTGGACACCCGCTATGTGGCAGAACTTAAACACAGACAGATCATCCTTGAGTTCGATCTGATACAGACTCCCGAAGGCCCCAAGGCCACGGATGTCTGTGAATTCCAGTGGCGCTGAACAAAAAAAGATCGGCTCATGCGGTTTTTACAAGCATGGGTTCTTCGGCATCCTCCGTATGGGCACTGACATGGGCGCCAATTTTCTTACGGAAAAATGCTGCGGTCTCCTCCACACTCATATGCTGGAAACTCTCATAGGGAACGGGGGGCAAAATCTGTATTTTCATGGGATTTCTGCTTTTAAGCTCCAGACTGTATTTGGGAAGCACCTCCCTTGTTCCATCAATGGCAATGGGGAGAATGGGCAGTTTCAGCTCATGGGCGAGCTGAAAGGCTCCGGGCTTAAATGGGCGCAGTATGCCCGTTTCACTGCGGGTTCCTTCGGGAAAAATAAAAACGGAATTGCCCTCCTTCAAAGTCTTCCGGCATTTATCCAGCATTTCCAGAATGCTGTCCTTATCTCCTCTTTTTAAAGGGATATATTCATTAAGGCGCATATTCCACCCAATAAAGGGGAGCTTGAAGACCTCTATTTTAGATACCCATTTGAAGTGAAAAAAAGTCCGGAATGCAGCCAGAATGTCCAACTGGGACTGATGATTGGATACCACCACGTAGGTGGCATTTTTATCAATGTTTTCTTTCCCGCTTACCACAAACTTCCAGGTTGGCATGGTCCAGTAGTGGCAGGTGGACCAGAAACAGGCATAAAGATGCAGCAGGCGCATACGCCGGTCAAAGGGTCTGGTTAAAAACCTTATAATGAGAGCGCCTGTAAAAAAAAATGGGCCTGCAACCATAACAGATAAAACAAAAAGGAATGAAACCAGACGATTCCAGAACATTTTTATCATCCTTTCTTTCTGCCGGGCCTTCGATGCGGCACCGGTTCCGGAGAGCTTCATGCACAACATGGAAAAAACATCATTTTTTCATGGATTTTTCATGGCCTGTAATGCTACAAAGTATCATTAAATAAACCGTACTCCCAAATAACAAACTACCTGTGGACATAAAACAGCAGATGTACTTCAAGGTCCAGTCATAAAAAGCTGTAAAACATTAGGCCGCAAAAGAAAAGTCTTTCATCCACAAACCAAGGAGTTTTGTCATGCGCTTTTTACCCTTTGGCATCCTGGCCCTGGTTTTTCCGGCCATCATGGTCATGCCCCCTGCAAGTCCGGCCCAGTCCTTTGAGGAGTACATGAAACAGCAGCAGTCTGCCTTTGTTTCCTATCAGGAACAAATCAACAGAGATTTCCAAGAGTATCAGAGAATTATAGAAGAAGAGTTCAGCAACTTTAAAAAACAGGTTCAAGAAAGCTGGGGCGATGAAATTGTGAGCACCCCCACCCAGTGGGTGGAATACAGCCGGAATATGAAAAACCGGACACTGGTGGATTATGAAAACAGCACCATCACCGTTGAAATTCAGGCCCCTGAAAAAGCAGAGAATCTCCACAAAGAACTTCAGGAAAGGGTCAGGAATCTTGTAACTGCCACCTCTGCAAGCGCCTTTGAAAACGACACGCTGTCCCGCAATATTGAAAAAAGAATCACTGAAGCCTCTGATAACGTGCTAACGGATAAGGTCAAACCAGAGCCTGTGCTGACCAAAGAACTTACTGGTACGGATCGACCGTCTAACCGGCAGATCAACCGCACCGTCAATGAACTTGTTCAGAAAAGTGTGGCTACCCAAAGGCCAGCACCAGATCCAGGCAACCGCATTCACGCCTTTACCATTACCCTGCCAGATGCCAGACTCAGTGACAAGGGGGATGCCTATGAGAGAGAAATCATAAAATACTCAAGGGAGAGAAAAATTGATCCGGCCCTTGTCGTTGCCATCATGCACAGTGAAAGCTCCTTCAACCCCATGGCCAAATCCCATATTCCTGCCTACGGGCTCATGCAGATTGTCCCCCGTTCCGCAGGCAAGGATGCCTCCCAGCTTGTATACGGCGAGCAAAAGCTCCTTTCCCCTTCCTACCTTTACAACGCGGATAACAACATCAAAATGGGCGTCGCCTATCTACACATTCTCTATTACCGGTATCTTTCATCCATACAGAATCCCGAAAGCAGACTTTACTGCAGTATTGCGGCCTACAATACGGGGGCCGGGAACGTGGCCAGAGCCTTCATTGGAAATACAAACATCCGTCGCGCCGCAGAAACCATCAACAGGATGACCCCAGAGCAGGTTTACAACAAACTGGTTGCAGACCTTCCCTATGAGGAAACCAGAAATTACATGAAAAAAGTAACGCCCCGCTATAAGGGATATCAGGCAAGATTTTCAGGACGCTGAAGAAATGTTTAAAATATTAAAATCTGAATTTTTCAAGACAGTGCTAAAAAGCTTGTCTAAAGCGATCTCTTTTATGAAAAATTCTTCCAACCTGCTCTTAAAATGGTTTTATGATCTGTGGTATATACTCCCGGATCTTGAAAAACTAAAAACAGCCGTAAAAAAACAAACCATACCAAACAAGGAGGCTTTATGAAAAAACAACTCGTAAAAATGATACTGCTGGCTGGCATCATCGCACTGGCAGGTGCCTGTACTCCAAAACAGGCTCCTGTATCGGACACAGGCATGCCCGATGAGTATAAAGATGCTCCTTCATGGGTTTTTAATCCCGAACTCGAAGGGGGAGTTTCTGCCGTTGGAACAGCAAGAATTGGTGCCGCAGGTTTTGCCTTTGCCCGGAACGAGGCTCTGGCCGACGGGAGAGACCAGCTGGCGCGCCAGATGAGCGTAAAAGTACAGAACATGGTAAAAAACTTTACCCAGGCCACTGGCCTCGGGGATGATGAAACCGTTGACCGTGTTTCCTCACAGGTATCCCGTCAGGTGGCGAATGAAACCCTGGCAGGATCCAGAATGCGTTCCATGTGGCGCGCTCCCAACGGAGAGCTGTTTGTATGGATGGTAGTGGAACCAGAAGCCGTTCGTGCTGCAGCAAGGGAAGCTGTCACAACATCCTATAAAAACGATCAGGCTCTGTGGCAGCAGTTCCAGGCCAAAAGAGCCCATGATGAACTTGACGCAGTTATCAACAGAGAATTTCAGGATTTTAACTAAGCAATAGGCAGACCGCTGAAAGGCGGTCTGCTTTCCATTTGAAAAGCCAACGGGTCTCAGGCACCAGTATATTTTTCATAAAAACTTGCTTAAAATAATTTTTAATCCTAAACTTTCCGGCACCCTAAAACAATCAGTATAGTTATCATGACGAAATCTGAAAGGACTTATTCTCATGATTTTAAAAACACTACCTATCCTTTTAATATCAGTTCTGATCATGGCCTGTACCCACCACAATACACCTGCAGGCCCCCGAGGGAACGATAGACCTGCCTTCATCTACAACCCTTCTGTCAATGGAAAAATAGGTGGTGTTGGCATTGCACGGCCCCATATTCATGGCCCAAATGCCCAACGCAATCTTGCCATATCCAGAGCCATTGATGAAATTGCAAGGCAAAAAGGAACCCAGGTTCAATCGTGGCAAACCGTCCAGACCACAGGGACCCGTGACAGTGCCTCAACCCATATGGATTCTGTAAGCATTCAGACAACCTCAGGAGAAACCATACATGCAGTTATAAGACAGATGTGGAATGACCCATCAAGCTCTGAACTCTATGTGTGGATGCTGACACATTAGACAAAAGGCTTTCCCGGCTACAAAAAATTTTTCTTAAGCATGGTATAGCTGGCTTTTTATTCTTAAACAAAATAAAATACATGCCTACCCCACCCAATAAAAAATTCTCCCGTCGGCCAATCCCCGATTCTGCAATCACAAAACCACAAGTATCGTCCATCGGTATGGTAATTACAAAGCGCATTCTGTATGTGGCGGGGTTTTTGCTGCTTAAGTGGCGGATTGCGTTAAAGGCAAATCCTTGGTTTGGCGGCTGCAGGCCCGAGCTTTTAGTTTATTACCTGAGCAGCAGATTTTAAAGAAATCTTTACATCACGCAATTCTTACCCGAAGTTTTGGCCCGGTACAGGGCCGCATCCGCCCTTTCCAGCAGATCCTGCTCATCGTTTCTCCCATCGGTAATGGCCGTGGCAACGCCAATACTCAGGGTCAGATACCCCGCCACATCAGAAAAGGCATGGGGTATGGCCAGCCCTTCTACGGAACTCCGGATTTTTTCGGCGAAAATACAGGCCTCCTGTCCTTCTGTAGCGGGCAACAGCATAACAAACTCTTCTCCACCAAAACGGGCAGAAATGTCCAAAGGTCTCCGGCTGTAAGCTTTCAGTATACGGGCAATGGCCTTCAGGCACTCATCCCCTGCCGGATGGCCGTAATTGTCGTTATAGGATTTAAAATTATCCACATCCATGAAGAGAATGGACAGAGGATCGCCGGATCGTTCGGCCCTGCGCCAGTAGAGCTTCAGGCTTTCATCAAAATGGCGGCGATTGGCAAGTCCCGTGAGGGGATCGGAAAGGGAAAGCTTTGTGAGCTGTCGGTTAAGGTGTTGCAGACGGAGGGCATCGGTTTTTTTCATCTGGTTTGCCAGAAAATCCCTTCTCTGTCGGTACTCTATCTGATAACAGCCTACAAGACAAAGCAGAATGACAGTACCCATAACCAGAACGCTGTTAAATTTGGCAGGCAGGGGCATGGCAGAGATAAAAGGCAGGGCCGCCGCATAAAGGGCCAGTATCAGAAAACAGGCTCCCAGAGCCAGACGAAAACGGATGGTAATGGTAACGAAAATAAGAACAATGAAAAGCCCTGTGTGATAATGCGCCGCCATGGGAGAATGGCTGAGAATCAAAAGGATCAGAATAACAGCAACACAGCCCATAAGCCCAGCTAGCATGAGGAGATCCACATGCTTCTGTACCCTTGGACTGGCCATGGCAATGAGCAGAGGAATGCCGACAAGGGCCATGACAAAACGGAGAATCCAGATCGTCTGGTACACATCCGGGACCATAAAATAATCCGCAATGGCATAGATGACAAAAAACAGCAGAGCCACAGCTCCCATGGGTGGAAAAAGCAGTTTCTGCCTTTTCAATTCCTTCTGCCTGTATTTTTCCTCCAGAATTTCCGGGAAACGCAACCCTGCAAAGCCTTTTTCCTTGGTGGATAAAAGTGCCTGCTCCATGCCCTCAAGGAAGGGATCTGTACCTTTCACTTCTTTACCGTTTTTATCTTCCCTCATCATAATGGCTGCCTGAACATAAAAGGTCCGGTCCCCTGAGCTTTTTTCTTAAAATGACCTCTTTTTTAAAGATTCCAAACCATAGCAGAAAAAGAGTCCATGGGGAAAGGACGATTAAAATACGGCGGATAAAAAATGCCGGTAAAAGCAGGAGGGCTGCCGGAGAGTCTGGCGATCCAGAGGGGCTTTTGGGTGCCTTCTTTCTCCCCTCTACTCAGGGCTTATCTTCACCCATAGTCGGATTTTAGAAATTCGGGGTAACTGATATGGAGGGAATGGTGGGCAGCAGGCCTGCCCCCCCTTGGGTGAGAATATTCTTTATGGAACTCTCACCCAAGGGGCAGGCACAGGGGCCTTCCTTTACAAAAACAGGGGCTGCGCAATTCATTCGCAGGTGCAGATTGTGTCTGCCCCACCTGCTCCTTTATGGCCTTGAGGCCGGTCGTTAGTATTGTCGTTAAGGACCTTAATGACCTTAAGGACTTTAAGGACTTTAAGGTCATTAAGGAAAGAGAGGGAAAAAGAGCATTTAAACACCCTCTTTGCAACTCAACAGGCTTGATAAAAATGTGGCCAAAGCCCTGCCCTCCGGCCGAGGGGGAAAAAGAATCTTCATCTTATAAAACGGATTTACGCTCAATCCCTCCGGAAACTGGAGTAAATCCCGGCATAGCGCTTGCGCAGAACGGGTTTTTCTATTTTGCCCGTGGGATTTCTCGGCACCTCACCAAAATGGACAATGCGGGGCCTGCGGTAACGGGGCATGCCAAGACAGTAGGAGTTCACCTCCTCTTCCGTCATTTCCATGCCGGGTTTCAGCTGAATAACGGCGGTGACCAGTTCCCCCAGACGGTCATCGGGGGTGCCGATGATGGCCACATCCTGAATTTTCTCATGGCGGATGAGATAGTTTTCCACCTCCACGGGATAGACGTTCTCTCCGCCCGTAATGACCAGATCCTTCTTGCGGTCCAGAAGCCAGTAAAAACCGTCCTTATCCTGCCTTGCAATGTCTCCGGTGCAAAGCCAGCCGTTTTTCAGACTTTTTGCCGTTTCCTTGGGATTGCCGTAATACTCACGCATCACACCGCCGCCCCGGACAATCAGCTCACCCGGCTCCCCAAAGGGAACTTCTTGCATTTTCCTGTCCACGATGCGGCACTCCCAGCCCCATCCCGGCTGTCCGATGGCCCCAACCTTGTGAATGTTTTCCATGCCAAGGTGGACACATCCCGGCCCCGTGGCTTCGGTGAGGCCATAATTGGTGTCATACTGATGGTGCGGGAAAATTTTCTTCCAGCGTTTCACCAGACTGGGGGGAACGGGCTGGGCACCGATGTGCATGAGCCGCCAGTGGGAAAGGTCATAGTCTTCCAGATTCAGCTCGCCGGACTCGATGGCATGGAGAATATCATGGGCCCATGGCACCAAAAGCCAGACAATGCTGGCCTTTTCTTCGTAAACAGCCTGCAGAATCCACTGGGGAGACACCCCCTTGAGCAGAACAGTGGCGGCCCCCACCTTGAAATTGCCGAACCAGTGCATCTTGGCCCCCGTGTGGTAGAGGGGCGGAATGCAGAGAAAAATATCTTCGGGCTGCTGCAGGTGGTGACGATGCTCCACCTCACATGCAAAGGCCAGATTGCCGTGGGTAATCAGAACGCCCTTGGGGTCACCCGTGGTACCGGAAGTGAAGTAGAGAGCGGCCTCGTCATCGGGCTCCAAGGGGACAGGGGGCAGCGCTCTGGCCCTTTCGCCATCTCCTTCGGACAGAAGATCTGCCATGGGCATGGCAAACCGGGGCCGCTGATCCTCCGGGCCCGCAAACACATAAAGCTCCACAACCGCATCGAGGCCGGGCTTTACCGCCCGGACCCTGTCCACAAACTCCGGCCCGAAAATGAGAACCTTTGCTTCTGAAAGAAGGGTACAGCGCAGAATTTTATCCGCCAGAAAACGGAAATTCAGAGGCACTGCCCAGGAACCGGACTCCAGGATGCCCATATAATAGGGCAGCCATTCCAGGCAGTTGGTCATCAGGTGAACCACTTTCTCCCCCCTGGAATAGCCCCGCATACGCAAAGCCCGGGAAAGCCTGCGGCTCTCTTCGTAAAATTCAGACCAGGTAATGCTGCTGCGGGTTCCGGTTTCCGGTGCCCGTTCCACAAGGGAGACGGCATCCGGAAAATTCCGGGCGTTCTGTGCGAGAATTTCCGTAATTAACTGCATGATTCTGTCTCTTTTCCTTCCTTTAAAAAAATCTCGTTGCCCTCACGGGTAAGGTGGGCAGAATAATCCGCTGTCTTTTTAAGATCAACCATAAAAATGTTTTCCCCGTGAAAAGAAAATCTGATTACTACCCTGACTCAGCCACAGCCTGCTGGTCAGATTGTGGTCAGGCCCATGGTGAGAGCTTTCATACGGGCAGGCGCAAGGCCTGCCCCTGCGAATGTTTTTTACGGCCCCTGTTTTGTAGGGGCACCCTTTACGGGTGCCCGTCAACAATCATAAAATCTGGTCATGTCATTTCCATGGCTTAAAGTTCCTATGGCTGAAAGACAGTGGTAATCAGAAAAGAAAAAGGGGCCGAACCCTTTTGCGGGCCAGCCCCTTTTTTCAGACAGCTTTATATTCTATATTTTTTTGTAACTGTTCAGCACAGTTTTCCAAGTACCATAGCTGCAAGACAGACGCACAGGCCCCAGGCTATTTGCCCATGACGCAATCTTATTCGGGAGCTTCTTGGCCTGTGCGGAAGCGGCAAAAACTCCCCGCCACAGGCAGAATAAGCTTTTTGATTACCAAAGCAGACCTTGGTACGCTGCCTTTGTGGCGGCTCAGACAGTTTGCCGCTTCTTTCGCACAGGCCTGCGAAACTCTGATCCGAAACGATTGCAATGTCACTTGCAAATAGCCACGGAGCCTTGCAACAGTACGAAGCTGCTGAATAATTACATTTTTTTAGTCTTTTTTATCACTTTTTACTTCTTCAAAATCCGCATCCACCACATCATCATCCTGGGGACGGGGCGAAGCTTCGGTTCCTTCGGCACCTGCGGCGTCTGCTGCTGCACCGGCTGCCTGCTGCTGATACATGGCTTCGGCCAGCTTGTGGGAAGCCTCGGTCAGGGCATCGGTTTTCGCCTTGATGACATCCAGATCCTCCCCTTCCATGGCTTTTTTCAGATCTTCCACAGCACCTTCAATGGAAGAGCGGGTTCCCGCATCCACCTTATCCCCCATTTCCTTGAGGGATTTTTCCGTCTGGTAAATCATGCTGTCTGCCGTGTTTCTGGCTTCCACCAGCTCCCGCTTGCGCTTGTCATCGTCGGCATGCATTTCCGCTTCCTTCACCAGACGGTCGATATCATCCTTGGAAAGACCGCTGGAGGAAGTGATCTGGATGGACTGCTCCTTACCCGTACCCAGATCCTTGGCTGATACATGCACAATGCCGTTGGCATCGATGTCAAAGCCCACCTCAATCTGGGGAACCCCTCTGGGTGCAGGCGGTATATCCCTCAGCTCAAAATTGCCAAGGGTTTTGTTGTCTCTGGCCATTTCCCGCTCACCCTGCAGCACATGGATGGAAACGGCAGGCTGATTGTCCGCAGCCGTGGAGAACACCTGACTCTTTTTCGTAGGAATGGTGGTGTTACGCTCAATGAGCCTTGTCATGACACCACCAAGGGTTTCGATGCCCAGAGAAAGGGGCGTTACATCCAGAAGCAGCACATCCTTCACATCCCCCTGAAGCACACCGGCCTGAATGGCTGCGCCAATGGCCACCACCTCATCGGGGTTCACACCCTTGTGGGGGTCTTTTCCGAAAATCTTCTTTACCCGCTCCTGCACCGCAGGCATACGGGTCATGCCGCCCACAAGCACCACCTCGTTGATATTGGAAGCGCTGATGCCCGCATCTTTCATTGCCCGGACACAGGGGCCTTCCAGATTGTCCAGCAGATCACTTACCAGAGACTCCAGTTTTGATCTGGACAGCTTGATCTGAAGATGCTTGGGACCGGAGGCATCGGCTGTGATAAAGGGCAGGTTCACTTCCGTTTCCATGGAAGAGGACAGCTCTATCTTGGCCTTTTCCGCTGCTTCCTTAAGGCGCTGCAGGGCCATCTTATCATTTCTCAGATCAATGCCCTGATCTTTGCGGAAGGTATCCGCCAGAAAATCAATAATCCGGTTGTCAAAGTCCTCACCACCCAGATGGGTGTCACCGTTGGTGGCCTTCACTTCAAAAACCCCATCCCCGATTTCAAGGATGGACACGTCAAAGGTTCCGCCGCCAAGGTCAAAAACAGCAATCTTTTCATCGGATTTCTTGTCCAGACCATAGGCCAGGGACGCCGCCGTGGGCTCATTGATGATGCGCTTGACATTAAGCCCTGCAATGGTGCCCGCATCTTTGGTGGCCTGACGCTGGCTGTCATCAAAATAGGCAGGAACCGTAATGACCGCATCCGTTACCGGCTCTCCCAGATAATCTTCTGCAACCTTTTTGATATAGCTCAGGATATAGGAAGAAACCTCTGCGGGACTTACCTTTTTATCCTGAATTTTTACCCGCACATCCCCGTTATCCGCACTCTCAATGTGAAAGGGCAGAACACTTTTATCCTTTTGCACGGCAGGGGAGTTAAACTTGCGGCCAATGAGACGCTTGACACCGAAGATGGTATTCTCCGGGTTGGTAATGGCCTGACGCTTGGCGGACTGACCCACAAGACGTTCTCCGGAACCGGTTACGGCCACAATGGAGGGTGTGGTACGACCGCCTTCCGTATTTGCTATCACCTTGGGTTCACCTGCTTCCATGATGGCAACGCAGGAGTTGGTGGTTCCAAGATCTATACCGATAATCTTACCCATATTTCGTTTCTCCTTATGTTCTTATGTCAATGCCGACAGAGGGTTCACTTTCCTGCGCCCTGTTTTTTCCACCGTCTCCTGCTTTTTCACAAGATACGGGCATGGCCTTGGCTACGGATACCATAGCCGGGCGAATCAGCCTGTCGTGCATGATATATCCCTTTTGAAATGTCCGGATAACCGTATCCGGATCCGCTGCATCGGTTTCTTCGTGGGCTACGGCCATGTGATAAACAGGGTCAAATTTTTTGCCCTCCGCCTCCACAGGCTTCACATTGAATTCCCCAAAAACCTTGAGAATGTCCGCAATGGTGATGCGAAGGCCCTCTACAATGGCAGAGGCTCCTGCTTCCGGAGATGCGGCTGAATCCATGGCCCTTTCCATATTGTCCAGAGCCGGAAGGAGCTTCTGCACCAGAGACACGTTGGCATATTTGCGGAACTCTTCCGTTTCTCTGGCCGTCCTTTTCTTGAAATTTTCCAGCTCCGCCACCGTGCGCAGATAACGGTCACTGGCAGCCTTCAGGGCAGCTTCGCTGGCTTCAAGTTTTGCGGCAAGGCTTTCTTCTCCGACGGCTCCGGCACCGCCTTCTGAAGCCCTGATTTCTGCTTCAGCCTTCTCCATATCCTCAGCCGGTTCCTTCTGAACCCCCTGATTCTCAGGTTTTTCATCAGCACTCACAGGCTGTCCGGCTCCCTTTTCAGCAGCAGGTGTTTCTCTGGCTGCGGGGGCTTCTTCGGCGGACTTTATCTCAGCCATTTTTTCCATATCTGCTTCTTTCAATCTTTATCTCCTGACGCCCATCCCATTAAACTTTTAAAACAGATGGATTCCCCGTAAAAAAGGGCATGGGAATCCTGTCTGCATGCCCTCTGACTCTTATTTTAAGAATAGATACATTGAATAAAATTATCTAAACTGCCTTACTTTCATCGGTTCCCGATCAAGTTGGCAAGAAGATAAGGCCCAAAAATGCCTTGTCAAGAAATGGAAAAACAAGCAAAGGAAAGGAAATGGTGGCAAGGGTACAGCAAAAGGGCAGCCCCCCTTTCAGGGAAGCTGCCCTTTCATATCACGGCAGAAAGGCTGTATGGGGAGTCGCTGCAAAAAAAAGGAGTGAAGGGCAGGAGGAAAAGAATCTGCCAAAAAAACAGCCCTCAGCTCCCTTGGCATCTGCCTGCAAGCTCGCCAATTTTTACGGGAATAAAATCTCCGTTCCAGTAAAAACGAAGACACCTTGCGTCTTCAAGGTGCTTTTCAATGAAGGGCATATGGGCAGGGTCTTTCAGCATCCGGGCCAGCATCAGGGCGGGAACCAGAATTTCAGGATCATCGGAATTCAGATGAAAGCCAAGGACCGGTATCATTTCCTGAGCAAAAGCTGGAAAGGCCTGAGCCAGCCGGGCAAGACCCCAGAGAATCCCCCTCTGCAGGAGGGGATTCTCCTGAAAATTGCCATCAGGGTCCATGTAGGAGCAGAGAATCCTGTGATATTCATGGGCAATGCGGGGAATGCGCGCCATGATCTCACCCATGGCCTCACCGCAGCCCCAGCCAATTCCTCCGGATTCATCGTTGAGCATCCATATCAGCCTCCGCATCACCCGGCGCACACCTTCGGGATCTTCCTTGAAAAGGGCCTCACAAACCGCCCCCATCCCGGTCACGGCAGACCATCGGATCTCTTCCTTATCATGGCAGAAGGCACCCATGACCGGCCCCACAGCCCTGAGGGCAGGCAGGGCCTGCAGGGCCCTTTCCATGACTTCCTTGTCTTTGAGATTCAGACAGCTCAGAACGTGGGTTTTCAGCTCCCTGCGGTCCATGGGAACCTCCCTGTCAAAAGGTCAGCAAAGCATAGCCTCCGTCCCGGAAGGCGGCCATGGACGGATGACCGTGCATGTCATCAAGCAGGGAAAGACCTGCTTTTTTTGCGGCATCAAGGGTTTTCATCTTTGCAGCACAGGCCTTGCACACACCCGCCACAATATCTGCATCCAGCGCTTTTTTCCAAAGGCCATGCAGGGGATGCTCTTGCTTTTCCAGCTCCGGTATCAGGGCTGTGGAAGCCCCTTCCAGCACCAGAGCCACCTCATCCCCCCTTTCGTGCATGTCCAGCCCGTTCAGGAGGACGTGGATGAAACACATGGGATCTCCGTTAAAAACAAAAAGGGCCGTTTTCTGCATAATTCCCTCCATTATTTTTTACCCGCATCAGATGTTTCAGCGCTCCCGGATGCAGTCTGCCGGGCAGTTTTTTATGGCCTCTTCCAGACACTCCGGCCTGCCTTCGCTTTCCCGCACCACCACAAAACCCGTGGCACTCCAGCCAAACGCTTCGGGGCACAGCTCAATGCAGATACCGCAACGAATGCAGGTCACAAGATCCACCTCCGCCGCATAATCCTTCATCAGACCTCCCTGCCCTGCGCCCTGAGACCCATACGCAGGCCCAGACCATGGCAGAGGGTCAGCTGATCCCGCTCCGGCACATACTGGATACGGATACCCTCTTCGGGAAGCTCAAAACCCATGGCGGAAAGTTCTGCATTGAGAAGCTTTACCGCTTCCCCGCTCCAGCCGTAGGAGCCAAAGGCCGCTGCGATTTTCCCCTGGGGCTTGAGACCTTTCATATAGGTCAGCACATCCATGAGTGCCGGAAAAATCTGGTTGTTCAGGGTAGGAGAACCCACCATGACAACCTTGGCATCCATGATTTCCGTCATGATGTCTGACCTGTGGGATCTGCGTACGCTGATGGGCCGCACCTGCTCCACACCAGCCTCCACCAGTCCGCCCACTATGGCATCGGCCATCATCTCCGTGGAATGCCACATGGTATCATAGATGACAACGGCCTTGTTCTGGGTTTCCTGACGGCTCCAGCGGTCGTAAGCATCAAGGATCACGCCGGGATCTTTCCTCCAGATAATACCGTGGTCCGGGCAGACCATATTCAGCTTCAGACCCATCTCACCAACGGCCTTGAGGAGCTTGGCAATGAGGGCGGAAAAGGGAAGAAGAATATTGGCATAATATTTTTTGGCATGGAAAAGCAGCTCGGACATGTCCATCTGATCATCAAAGATCTCGCTGCCCGCATAGTGCTGACCAAAGGCATCACTTGAAAAAAGAATGCCGTCTTCTTTAAGGTAGGTGAACATGGAATCCGGCCAGTGCAGCATCCGGGTTTCAATGAACATCAGGGTACGGCCACTGCCTATGGAAATCTCTTCACTGGAGCTGACTTCCTTTAAATTCCAGTTTTCACGAAAATGCCGGGCCAGATTCTTTGCGCCCATTTTGGAGCAGTAAAGGGGTTTGTCCTGACCCACAGCCGCCATAATGCGGGGCAGGCCGCCGGAGTGGTCCATTTCCGTGTGATTGCTCACCACAATATCAATGTCCTTAGGATCCATGACGGCCCGGATATTGGACAGCAACTCTTCCGTGAATTCTGCCTTTACGGTATCAATGAGAACATTGGTCTCACCACGGATGAGAAAGGCATTATAGGTGGTACCTGCGGGGGTGGAATAACCATGGAAATCACGGATGTTCCAGTCCCGGACACCAACTTCAAAAACATTGGGGGCTATTTCAACAGGTCGCATTTCTTTCCTTATAAAGCTTCATCAAAAGGTATCAAAAAAACCGGGATCGCGGTTATCTGCGGCTCCCGGCATCTTTATCTGGAATCAACAATCAGGCCGGGGAAAACTGATCCTTTTCCGCACCGCATACAGGACATGTCCAGTCATCGGGAAGATCGGCAAAGGCCGTACCCGGTGCAATTCCCCCCTCACTGTCACCTTCCGCAGGATCATACTCCCAGCCACACAACTCGCATACATACTTCATCGTTCAGCTCCTTTTTTTATATCAGGTTGGTTTTCTCAGAATGCCAACTCTTTTAATTATCAATAGGTAAAATCCTCTTCCTCCACCTTGAAGCGGAACATGTAATAGGCCCATGACTGATAGGCAATCACCAGGGGCACAATAATCACCACAACCCAGAGCATGATGGTCAGGGTCAGGGGACTGGAAGAGGAATTCATGATATTAAGGCTGTATTCCGGAGACAGACTGGATGGAAAAAGATTGGGAAAAAGACCGATGATGCCAAAAAATGTCGTGGCCACAATTCCCGCAGAACTCATTCCCCAGGCAGGAAAGAACTTCTCCTTAGCCAGAAAAATCCTGGACCCTGCAAAAGCCACCACCGCAAGCAAAGGTACGGCAAAAAGCAGAGGTGTTACCAGATAATTGGCATAAAGATCCGTATAGAACCAGCTTGAGATCACAAAAACAGCCAGCACCACCAGCATTACAGGCCAGAGAACCTTTGCCGTGTGAATGGACCTCTCCTGCAGACCTTCCTTGGTGCGGATACAGAGCCACAAGGCCCCGTGGTGCATGAAAAGGAGTAAAAAGAGCAGCCCACCCATGATGCCGTAGGGATTTAAGAGGGTAAAGAGATTGCCATGGAAAATCCCTTTACCGTCAATGGGAATTCCCATGAAAATATTGGCAAAGGCAACACCAAAAAGGAGTGCTGGCGTAACACTTCCCACAAAGATACAAATATCCCATGTTTTTTTCCAGAGTCTGTTTTCCGAAAGCCCCCGGAACTCAAAGCTCACTCCGCGGATTATTAGTCCAAAAAGAATAAACATGAGCGGCGTATAAAGGCTTGAAAACATGGTGGCATAAACCAGCGGAAATGCAGCAAATGTGACCCCGCCTGCCGTAATAAGCCATACCTCATTGCCATCCCATAATGGGCCGATGGCGTTGATCATTTTCCTTTTATCAGTTTCATCCCTGCCAAGGAAGGGATACAGCGCACCCACCCCGAGGTCAAAGCCGTCCGTCATAAAATAAGCGGCCCAAAGCAAGCCCCAGAGAAAAAACCAAATGACCTGCAGTTCCATATATCATGTCCTCCTGGTCCGCATCTGCGGGATTGTTGTCAGGCCTTTGTTTCTTCAGGCAGATCCGGACCCTTCATCGCCTTCTTGGCGATCATGGTGAATCCGGCAAGGCCCAGAAGACCATATACCACAATAAATCCTACAAGGCTTGCTCCGACCTGCCCTGTTGAAACCGGTGACACGGCATCGGAAGTTTTCATCAGGCCATAGACTATCCAGGGCTGCCTTCCGACTTCCGTCACAATCCATCCGGCCTGGGTGGCAATATAGGGCAGAGGAATGGACCAGAGCATCATTTTCAGATACCAGGGTTTCTCCTGAAGCTTCTTTCTGAAAAACCAGCCAATGCTGCAGGCAATGATAAAGTAGGCGCCAAGTCCCACCATGACCCTGAAGGCCATGCCCACAAGGGCAATGGGTGGCCTTTCATCCTTTGGAATATCCTTTAAGCCTATAACGGGTGTTGAAAAATCGTGGTGAATGAGGAAGCTTAACATCCCTGGAATTTTACCGATTTCAATACTGTTTTTTTCCGCCTCAGGGTCGGGCCATGCAAAAATATAGCTGGGTGCATTGGGCTGGGTTTCCCAGTGGAATTCCATGGCTGCCATTTTTGCAGGCTGGGAGTGGGCCACATCCACCGCATGGAAATCCCCCTGAACAGCCACAAAGATGGAAAAAATAAGACCCGGAACCAGTGCCATGCGGAAAGACCGGGTAAAGACCTCTTCATGCTGCTTTTTCAGAAGATGCCATGCACTGATACCCATGACAAAAAAACACGCCAGCACAATGCTGGCCGCGAGGGTATGCATGATGGTGAGCCAGGCGAATTTCTGGGTAATCACCGCCATGAAGTCTGTAATTTCAGCCCGCTGCCCGCCAAAGGATTCCCTGAGGGTATAGCCCACGGGGTGCTGCATCCAGGCGTTGGCAATGAGAATCCAGATGGCCGAAACATTGCCTGCAATGGCCACCATCCACATAACCGCAGCGTGGGCTTTGGCCGAAAGCCTTTTCCAGCCGAAAATCCATATACCGATGAAGGTGGATTCCAGAAAAAAGGCCGCTGTGGCCTCAATGGCCAGAAGCGAGCCAAAAATATCCCCCACATAGGCGGAATACTGGGACCAGTTGGTTCCGAACTGAAACTCTAAAGTAATCCCCGTAACCACACCGACTGCAAAATTGATGAGAAAAATTTTCCCCCAGAACTTTGTCATCCGGAGATAAACCTCATCTCCTGTGCGGGCATAGCGGGTTTCCATCCACGCCACCAGAATGGAAAGCCCCAGCGTGAGGGGTACAAATAAAAAGTGAAACATGGTGGTTGCGGCAAACTGCAACCGGGAAAGCAGAACCACATCCATAATGTCTCCTCCTTAAAGAGACAGACTGCGGTAAAATATCACCGCAGTCTTTTTCTGCGGGTTCAAAAAACCGAAACCGCCCTGTTATTTTATTCTGTCATCCTTACCCGCACCCTCACAATCCGGTGTATAACAGGTATTATCAAGGAATTCGCAGGTCTTCTTGCAGGACGGACATTCTGCAGGAGGTGTTTCCGCTTCCATCTGATAGCCGCAGATGCTGCATTTCCACTGTGCCATATCCGTTTATCCTTTCATTGTGGTGTTTTCTGTAACAGGTCAGCGCAGACAGAAGCTTTTCAGCCTTCAGCTTTCCAGACGCCATGGAGATTGCAGTATTCACGGGCAACAACCTTTTCCGCATCAATCATGAATGTGGCTTCGGGCTTTTCGCCGGGATTGAGATCCTGACGGTATACGCGATTATCCGCAACAATCTCAATCCATTCTATATAGTGTTTTTCAAGCATGGGGTGTTCCGCACTGCCGACCACAACCTTTACGCCTCCGGGGATACGCTCAATCACGGGCACATGCTTTTCCTTTGCCGCATCCACGGTATTTTCCGTGAGATGTACCATGGGCTGACCGCAGCAGACCAGCTCACCCTTTCCGCCGTGCATTACCTCTATTACATTTCCACAAAGGTCACATCTGTAAACATCCAGTCTTTCTGCCATGAATTTTCTCCTTTTTCCCTTTAATTTCAATGGATGTTAAAAAACATCAATAAGCATCCAGGCCTTCACTCAAACTTTTTCGTAATTATTCAGAACAGTTTTCCAGGTACCATACCTTTAAGACAGATGCACAGGCCCCAGGCACGAACATACAAAAACTCATCCCGTACCGCTTTTCAATACAGACAGGCCTGCCTTTGCCATATGGGCAGCCCTTTCCTTTTCTGCCAGCTGCTTCAGTCTGTAGCCCGCATCTCTGAGAATACCATACATCACACCGCAGGAGACGTCTTCACGGGCCTCATCCCCTTCATCCGCAAGGGCCAGCATCTGATCTGCGAGAAGAATTGTTTTTTCTATGTTTTCATCACAGGCTTTCACGGCTTTTCTCCACGCCACCCCGGGGAGGCAGACTGTATGGTTTATACTTTAACACGCCCACGCCGACTTGCAACAGCAACACACGGTTTTTTCCATTATTCAGGATTCGTGCCAAGGTCCTTTTCCCCGAAAAAACCTGAAAAACCTGCTTTCATACCCCACAGCAAAAGGTGTCCTCCCCAAAAGAGAGATTTTTTTTGCGGTCCCGAACAAACGGACATTTTCATGTTTAAAGACTGAAATTAATAAAAAAACAGGTCCACCACAAAGCGTATCACAAAACAAATGAAACACACCTGCCCCAGAACACACTAAAAGCCCCTCATTTTTTTTAAAAACTTGCGGAATCAAGGACAAACAAAACCATAAAAAACAATAAAAACAAATACATAAAAAAACAGTCTATCCCATGGCATAAAGCATGCATTTGATGTAACCAACAATGAAAACAAGGAGGCCAAGCCTATGATAGCCATCGAAGAACTTAAAAATGACATCAATCTGCTCAATGAAATTGACTGGGAACTGACGCCCGAAGATGCCGTCAATCTCTACCTTGAATGGGGAGGTATATGGAAACCGGGGGGGCTGCGTTACTCCGTAAGGGGAAAGCATGATAAATCCTTTTATTTCACGGTAAATACATGGGAAGATCCTCCGGTCATTTACCTGATACGCAGAAATTCTGAAGAGGCGGTGGAGCTGGCAAGAATTCCCCTGCCCCCGGGACTCAAGGAGTCTTTCCTGGAATCCATCGGTTATAACAGGGGCGTTTATGCCCTTGAAGGAGAGGTCAAAGAATGGCTTCTGAAAAAACTGTACCATTAAAAAAGTCAGCCCCATGGGCTGCATGAAAAAAATGAAGGAAAACCCCATCAGCATACCTCCATACCTACCGGAACCGGGAGTTTCGGCTCCTCCGGCCAGATACCGGAGAGGGATTTTTACAAAGCAAAACCCCTCTCCCCTGCCTTATGATGATAAAGCCCGGCAGCCATAGGTAAAACACTGCCGGGCTCCCCTTCCTCTGCAAGACCATTCAGAACGCTTTTGTTCTGGTACATCAAAAAAGATCCATAGGAAACAGAGACAGAAAGGTCATGCAAGGGTGGCCCCCTGCTTTCGGGATTGTAATGGACAGCGGGACAGGCTAAAAGAATTCCTGTATAAAAATAACTGTTCAGCACTGTTTATTCTGAACTGCCAATACTGTAATTGCAGCAGCTTCGTACTGTTGCAAGGCTCCTTGGCTATTTGCAAGTGACATTGCAATCGTTTCGGATTCCGGCACTCAAGCCATAAACCCAGAGCCTGCGATGAAAAAAATGGGCTTTTGCAAGCTTGAGTGCCGGAGTGCTAATAAGAAGCGGCAAACTGCCTGAGCCGCCACAAAGGCAGCGTGCTTAAGTCTGCCATGGTAATCAAAAAGCTTATCCTGCCTGTGGCGGGGAGTTTTTGCCGCTTCCGCACAGGGCAAGAAGCTCCCGAATCCGGCACTCAAGATCCATAGGCATTTCTGCTCCCGTAAAGGGGCTTGCGTTTTTCAGCTTGAGTGCCGGATTGCGTCACGGGCAAATAGTCTGGGGCCTTTGCATCTGTCTTAAAGGCATGGTACATGGAAAACTGTGCTGAATAATTACGTATAAAAAAAAGTTCCTTATCCCCCTATCCAAAGGAAAGGCCCCATGCTCAGCGAACTTGCCATCCGCAATTTTGCCATCATCGATGACCTGACCATAGACTTCAGCCGGGGCATGACCGTCATGAGCGGTGAGACCGGCGCAGGGAAATCCATCATCATTCAGGCGGTCAATCTGCTTCTGGGAAGCCGTGCCGACAGCCGTATGATACGGCAGGGACACAGCAGTGCAGAGGTAGAAGCCCTTTTCATGCCCAGAGCAGGAAGCCCTGCGGCCCTTGCCATGGAAAAAAATGACCTTCCCCTGGATCAGGGCCTGCATATCCGCAGGGTGCTTTCTGCCACAGGCCCCCACAGAATCTACATCAACTCCCGCATGGCCACGGCCCAGCTTCTGGGGGAACTGACGGAACAGCTTGCAAGCATCGCAGGCCAGCACGCCCACCAGCGCCTTCTGGATGAAAACCTCCATCTGGACATGCTCGATGATTATGCGGGGCTGGAAAAAGAAAAAAAACAATACACTGCAAGCCACGAAAAACTGCTCAGCACCCTTCGGGAGATGGACAATCTGAAAAAGAAAAGGGCAAGGGACGAGGCGGAAGCGGATTTCACCGCCTTCCAGATCCGGGAAATTGAAGAGGCCGGTCCAAAGGAAAACGAGGATGAGGAACTGGAGGCCTTAAGAAAAAGGCTGCGCCATGCCCATACCCTGGGCCAGACCATCGGCCTTGTGGTGGATCAGCTCTATGAAGGAGAAGATGCCATCGCAGGAAAACTTGCCATGCTCCGCAAGGAGGTGGACAAGGCCGCATCCCTTGACCCTTCCCTGAATACGGCGGCCAGTGACGCAGAAGCCCTTGCCCTGCGCTGTGAAGATCTGGCAGGCCACCTGCGCCAGTACCTTGACCGCATGGAAATGGACCCCGGCCTGCTGGATCAGGTGGAAAGCCGGCTGCATCTTCTTACGAAGCTGAAAAAAAAATACGGCCCTGCACTCAAAGACGTGCTGGCACACAGGGAAACGCTGAAAAAACGGCACATGGAAGCAGACTCCATGGAAGAACGCATGGAAGAGCTGAAGAAAGAGCGCCTTGCCCTCTACAATGAAACCCTGAAGCTTGCCCGCTGTCTTTCGGAAAAACGCAGTGCCGCAGCCTTGACCATGGCCACTGCCGTGGAAAAGGAACTGGCGGACCTCTGCATGGCCGGAACCCGCTTCCGGGTGGCCCTTCTGCCTCTGGAAGGGGGAAGTTCCCCGTGGATGCAGGATGAAAAAGGGCAGGGACTGGGTGAAAACGGAAGTGAAAGCGCAAGGTTCTGTATCGCCCCCAATGTGGGGGAAACGGAAAACCCTTTAAGCAAAATTGCCTCCGGCGGCGAGCTGTCCAGAACGGTTCTGGCCCTAAAAACCATTCTGGCCCGCAACGAGGCCGTAAGCACCATTGTATTTGATGAGGCCGATGCCGGTATCGGCGGCTCCGTGGCCGAGGCTGTGGGAAAAAAAATGCAGTCTTTATCCCGCACCCATCAGGTGATCTGCATCACCCATCTGGCCCAGATCGCAAAATTCGGCCACCACCACCTTCACATTGCCAAGGCCGTGGAAGGGGGACGTACCCGGACCCGCATCCGGCTCCTGTCGGAAGATGAAAGACCCGGAGAGCTGGCAAGGATGCTGGGCGGTGCCGCCATTTCAGAGACAACGCTGGCCCATGCAAGGGAGCTGCTTTCGGAAGCCCATGCTTGACAAAAAAACCTAAAACCCTTAGGCCTTTTTATTTTTTTTGAATATGATAGCAATGATGAAGTAAGGAGTTTTTTATGCCCATTTATGAATTCAAGTGCCTTGACTGTGAGGATCTTTTTGAAGTGCTCACCCTCAAGTCCAGTGAAGAGGAAGAAGTAAAATGCCCCCACTGCGGTGCCCAGCACTTTGAAAGGGTGATGAGTGCCACCAGTTACGCCATGGGTCCATCCGGCGGCAGCAGCCAGAAGGCAGGGATCAGCAAACAGGAACGCACCTGTTCCGCAGGCTCCTGCTCCACCTATACCATACCGGGTGTGAACTGACATCCGACATCATACGGCGGGATCCCTCCCGCCGTTATCCTGCCCCTCCTGCCCCGGATGAAAGGAAAGACTCCCAGACAGACGCTCAAGCAGTGTATTGAGAAAACGAAAAACCGTATCCATCTCCTCCACTGAAAAACCTTCACGGATTATCCCGTTGAGGGCAGCCACCATGGGCATTGCACCGGAGGCAATTCTCTCTCCTTCGGGGCTGATGTAAAGACGGAATCCCCTGCCATCATGGGGACAGGTTGTTCTACGGATCAGCCCGTTTTTTTCCATACGCCTTACAAGGCCTGTGATACCGGAGCTTTTCAGCTGAATTCCCTCCCCCAGATCCTTGAGCAGACACCCGTCATGGTCCCGGATATAAAAAAGCGCCATGAGCTGGGCACTGGTGATCTGAAGCCTGTCCCACAAAAACTGATCCACCGCATGGCTCAGTTTTCCATGCACACGATGGATCAGATAAAAAAGCCGTTTGTCATCCATGGTTCGTCATTTCTTTCCTGTTCACATTCACATCTCCTCCGGCAGTATGGCTGTCACATGATCAATGTCCGGTGCACCGGAAAAAAGCATAACCAGACGATCAAAGCCCAGGGCATTGCCCGTGGCAGGCGGCATATGGCCGAGGGCCTCAAGAAAGACAGATGCCTCCGGATAGGCTGTTTTTCCAAGCTTCGCCCTTTCTGCTGCCGCCTCCCGGAAACGGGCCGCCTGCTCCTTTGCATCCACAAGTTCCGTGTAGGCATTGCACAGCTCCACACCACAGATATACAGCTCAAAACGTTCGGCAAAGGCTGGATTTTCAGGTTTTATCCGGGCAAGGGAAGCTTCGGAAACAGGATAGTCATACAAAAAAACCGGTTTTTCCAAACCAAGGCAGGGTTCAATTTCCAGCCCCATGATCTCATTGAAGCAGCCCTTTTCAAGGGCCTCTTCCATGGACAGACTGCCGTGGCGTAAAAAGGCTTCTTTTACGGAAAGCCTTTCAAAGGGCGGGGTCAGGTCGATTTTTTTTCCCTGCCAAAGAAGGCTGTTTCCCATGCCTTCATACTCCGCCAGATGACAGATCAGCCCTTCCGTCTCTGCCATCATGTAACGGTAATCCTCATCCTTCACGTACCATTCCAAGAGCGCCATTTCCGGAAGATGCCTTGCACCCCGCTCACCTCCACGGAAACAGCGGGCCAGCTGAAAGATTCTCTCAAAGCCCGAAGCAAGAAGCTCCTTCATGGCAAGCTCCGGAGAGGCTTGAAGAAAGGCACCGGAGGCAGGCACACAGTCTATGTGTACCTCCGGTGCCGGAGCCGGAATTCTGACGGGGGTTTCCACCTCCAGAAAATCCCTTTCAGCAAAAAAGCGGCGGACAGCCGCAGCCATCCGCATTCTCATTTCCAGATGGGGCCGAATCCGCATTCTGCGGAAGGCCTTGGCTTCCATGCCCACTGCCACTCCTTACAGTGATTTTTTGTAACTGTTCATCACAGTTTATTCTAAAATTCCGATGCAGTAATTGCAGCTTCGCACTGTTGCAAGGCCCGTGGCTATTTGCAAGTGACATTGCAATCGTTTCGGATCAGAGCTTTGCAGGCCTGTGCGAAAGAAGCGGCAAACTGTCTGAGCCGCCACAAAGGCAGCGTACCAAGGCCTGCTATGGTAATCAAAAAGCTTCTCCTGCCTGTGGCGGGGAGTTTTTGCCGCTTCCGCACAGGGCAAGAAGCTCCCGAATAAGATTGCGTCACGGGCAAATAGCCTGGGGCCTGTGCATCTGTCTTAAAGGTATGGTACCTGGAAAACTGTGCTGAACAATTACGATTTTTTCAGATAAAGATCCCGACTGCGATCCTGCAGATAGGCCTTATCCGCGCCGGACGCCTTTTCGTACCAGTCTTCTCCCTGTGCCTTGCAGGCAGGGCAGGCATTCACAGGGATATGGACGCCGATGATACGCCAGCCCCGGTCCGACTTGCTTTCAATACGAAAAGACCCGGCGCAGTCCGTGCAGGAGCGGAGTATTTCCTTCTGTCCCTCATAAATGCCGTCCGTATCATACATAATGGATCTGGAGCGTTCATGGAATTCTTTTTTCCCGAATACCTTCTGTGAGAGTTCCGGACCTCTGCGGTTCCACTGATCCATCACCCGGTCACAGACCTTGTGGATATACTGCAGGGTATCCTTCGATTCCTTCAAAACGGCGGGGTTATAGTCAGGCTCCAGCACATGACTGTAGTCAAGACCCGCCATGGCAAGGATAATCCCCGCATTCACATAGGGAAGGGCCGCCTCTATGGAGTACCCCCCTTCCAGTACGGCAATGTGGGGATTGAGAAGCTCCGTGAGCCTTGCATAGCCCTGGGCCGTGAAATTCATGTTGGTGATGGGGTCCGTATAATGGTTGTCCTGACCTGCGGAATTGATGATGAGATCCGGCTTGAAATCATCGAGAATGGGAAGTACTGCATTTTCAACGGTATAAAGATAGCCCTCCTCCGAGGTGTGGGGCGGCAGGGGGATATTCACCGTATAGCCTGCGGCGTTGGGCCCGCCCAGCTCCTCCATGAAACCCGAACCCGGATACAGGGTGCGGCCATCCTGATGCAGGGAGATGAAAAGCACATCCGGATCATGCCAGTAAATATCCTGGGTGCCATCTCCGTGGTGGCAGTCCGTATCCACGATGGCAATGCGCTTCACCCCCCAGTGGGTGCGCAGGTACTCCACCATGATGGCTTCGATGTTGATGTTGCAGAATCCCCTGCCCCCGTGTACCACCCGCATGGCATGGTGCCCCGGCGGACGCACAAGGGCAAAGCCCTTTTCTATGCGCCCTTCCATCAGCTCCCTTGCCATGGTTTTGGCCCCGCCTGCGGATACGTAATGGCTGCTGGTGGTGACCGTAGGTTCGTCCGGTACACAGAAATGGACCCGCTGAATATCCTGATCCGTAACGAGATCCGGCTTGAATTCCTGAATGCCCTCAATGTCCATGAGGCCTTCTTCAAAAATCTGATCCTGAGTATAAAGAAGACGCTCTTCACGCTCCGGATGGCTGGGATCAATGGCCCAGTCAAAGGCCGGAAAAAAAACCAGTCCTGTCTTGCTTTTTGCCTTCAGCATCATGCTATCCCCCCATTCCGGATCAATCCCGGCTTCACCTGCGCCCGGACCCGTATGTTTCTGCCAGCACGGCGGTAGCCCCGCATCATGGAAAACTCCTGGGACTCCAGCACCTCCACCTCAAGCCCTTTGGCATCGGCACCCAGACGTAAGGCCTTTTCCCTTACCAGTTTTTCCGCAAGGGCGATGGCATCGGCCATATTAAAGGCAACGGGTGCTTCAGCAGAATACGCCTCTTCCGGCGCCCGCACAAATCCCCGCTGGGTATCCGCCAGCACGGTGACGGCACAGGTGGTGCGGGCAAGGGCCGCACCAATGGCGTTGGCCACACCCCAGTCCGGCACAGCACGGGATTCAAGGCCACAGACCTCACCCAGACCGGGAGCCAGCACCGCCGCCGGGCCCCCCATCACAAGCAGGGCTTCGGGCTTCACCACATAACCTTCCAGCATTTCATGGAGGGTGTAAACGGGCCTCCCATTGATGCCCGCCACCATGGCAAAGGCCGCATCCCGGATTTTTTCGCAAAGGCTTTTCAGCACAAAACAGGAAGCTGCCTCCGCTTCCATGCCAAGATCCCTGCCAAGAACCTCCATGCCCTTAAGGGCCGCTGCCCTGTCGCCACCTTCAAAAAGACCGAGAACGGCCATGGCGTCCGTGGGTGTGGGGAGGGGTCCGCCAAGGCAGAGGGCAGGCCCTTTTCTGTCCGGCCCGATATGCAACTCCTTTCCTGCCACATGCAGCACCGAATCTCCGCCCAGACCGATGCTCACACTTTTTAACGCCCTGAAAAGGGTTTTTACGCCCCCCACTTCCGCACCCAGAGGCTCCAGCACAGGGACCTTATCTATAAGAACGGCCATATCCGTGGTGGTGCCGCCAATGTCCAGCACCAGCACATCCTTAGCGGAAGGGGCATGGGGAATGGCCCCCATGACACTGGCCGAAGGCCCGGAAAGCACCGTTTCTCCGGGGCATTCCAAGGCGGCATCCAGAGAAAAAGTGCCTCCATCCGCCTTAAGGATATGCACAGGCGCTATGATGCCCCTTGCCTGAAAAGCCTCCTTCACAGCCTGACTGAAGGAAGAAAAAGCATCATGAACCCCTGCATTCAGCCAGCAGGAAGCAACACGGCGGGGAAAATTCAGCACGCCCGAAAGCCTGTGCCCACAGAAAACCGAATCAAAAAGCCCCCTGGCCGCCTTTTCCATGGCCTCTTCATGGGAGGGATTGCGAACGGAAAATTTGGTTACAAGACCCACAGCCCTGATGCCCTTTTCTCTGATAAGGGCAAAGGCCTTTTTGACGGCTTCCTTATCCAGTGCGGCAATCTCGGCCCCCCTGTGATCCAGTGCACCCTTCACCACATGGAAGGAAGGGCCGATGGTGTGGAGTTTTGGGTCCATTCCCGGCCCTGCGGCCACCACCATTCCCACGGGGGTAAGGGTATTACGGATCACGCTGTTGGTGGTAAGGGTGGTGGAAAGCACCACCCGGCTGACTTTACCGGGATCAATGTCACCCAGCACCCCGTCCACTCCCCGAAGAACCGTATCCACAAGATTCTCCTGATCCGTCACCTCCTTGGTCCTTGCCAGAACCCCTTCCGGGCCCAGCAGCACCACATCCGTATGGGTGCCGCCCACATCCAGTCCGATGATCATGGAACCTCCTTTGTCAAAAGCGAGGAAAAGCTGTCCGGATATCAAAAAGCCATCCATCAAATGAAAAAACAGGCTACCCAATATGGACATGGCCTGTCAATTCAGAGTCATCGGATACATGAAAAAACGTAACTGTTCAGCACAGTTTTTTTAGTACGATACCTGCCAGACAGATGCACAGGCACCCAAGCTATTTGCCTGTGACGCAATCCGGCACTCAAGCTGAAAAACGCAAGCCCCTTTACGGGAGCAGAAATGCCTATGGATCTTGAGTGCCGGAATCCGAAACGATTGCAACGTCACCTGCAAATAGCCAAGGTGCCTTGCAATAATACGAAACTGCTGCAATTGCAGCATTGAATTTTCAAAATAAACTGTGCTGAACAATTACAAAAAAACATCCTTTTCAAAAAAACTTTCAGAACCGTACCAGCATGCCTCTGGATACCTTAGCCTTCTTTTGTATACAAATTTTAAAATCCCTAGCTCCGGCCCTTGTCAAGAAACGCTATTTGCACTATGCCTGAGAAGACAAAGGGATTTTCAAAAAGGGCAGATCCATTGTATCTGTCCCTAAAAATTCAACAACAAAGGGGCAAAAGCCCCGCAACTTTCAGGAGATACCCATGGCCATTGTTGAGTGGGAAAAAGACGAGTCCGTTGCCATCATCCGCATGAACAGCGGTGAAAACCGCCACAATCTTGAATTTGGCAAAGCCATGTGTGCTGCCATTGATGAAGCCCTTGCGGATGCGGAAATAAAAGCCATTGTTCTTACAGGAAATGATGGCAAAAACTTCAGTCAGGGCGTGGACCTTGAGTGGCTGGGCGGCAGACTGAATGACCAGGATTATCAGGCCATGAAAGATTTCATGTACAAAATGAATGAGGTCTTTGCCAAACTGCTCACCGTTCCCGTACCCGTCATTGCCGCCATCAGCGGCCATGCCTTTGGTAACGGAGCCATCTTAAGCTGTGCCTGCGACTTCCGCTTTATGCGGGCCGACCGGGGATACTTCTGCTTCCCGGAAGTGGATCTGGGCATTCCCTTTTTACCCGGCATGATCGCCTTCTGCAAAAAATCCGTGCCCTACTACAAATTCAATGAAATGAAACTAACGGGCAAACGGGCAGGCGCTGCGGAGCTGGAAGCAGACCATGTGATCACCAAGGCCTGCGACAATCTGGAAAGCCTGATGGCAGAATCCGTGGCCTTTGCCAAAACCTTCCACAAAAAGCGGGGCATCTTTGGCGAGCATAAAAAACGCCTGCACAAAGAAATCATTGAAATCATGGATGTTGAAGACAAGCCTGTGATTGAATCCCTGGCCCTCTTCATTGCGGACTGATGTTCGTTAAAATGGACGCTCCCCGGAGCGTCCATCTGCCTTCACCCAAAGCACCAGTCCCTTTTCTCCTGAAAAGCAATCCAAACAAATTAAGGACCAGGTTGCTACAGGCATGCATATCTGTGAATGAAAAATACAGGGACAGCGGTCGCTTCTGTCCGCAATCAAATCCGCAAGAAAGAAGCACTTTCTGCCCCTGCAAGATTCCATGAGAAACGATGGCAGGATATTCCGCAACATACCAGACACACCCACCAGATACGACGCGGGAAACCAATGGGATATCAGCACGCCCGTATAGATGCTCTGTTATTTTTTCCGCTAATCCCACGCCCGACAAAAGCGACAAAACACGTTGATAATTGCTACTAAAAAGTTCAAATCCTACTCGACATGATGCATATTGCTGTTTATGAAAAAACAAGACGCTAGAAAACTCGATCATAAGACCCGTGAGGCTATCCGCATACGTGCCGTGCAGCAGATCGAATCGGGTGAAAGCCCAGAGGTGATCGCCAGGGCTCTGGGTTACCATCGATCCGCAATTTACCAATGGATAGCCAAATACCGCAAAGGCGGCCTTGACGCTTTAAAGACGAAACCGATCCCTGGTCGGCCCGTTAAGTTCCAGACCAAAGATTTTGATGAACTTTTCTGGAAGATTGCGGATAAAAATCCTATGGACTACGGATTTCCATTTGCGCTGTGGACCCGTGAAATGATTCGGGAGTTTATCAAAAAGGAGTTCGGAGTTTCCATAAGTAAAGCCACTGTCGGTCGTCTTTTGAAAAAAGTTGGTTTTTCGCCACAGAAGCCTTTAAAAAAAGCCTGGCAGAGGGACGAAGACCGGGTAAAGGAATGGGTTCAAAACAAATTCCCGGAAATAAAGAAGCAAGCTGAAAAAGAGAATGCAAAAATCTTTTTTGCCGATGAATCAACCGTAAGATCAGACTACCACAGTGGGACGACCTGGGCTCCCACAGGAGTCACCCCAGTCGTTGAAAAAACGGGGGCTCGCTTTGGTATCAACATGGTTTCGGCTATCACCCCCTCGGGGGAACTCCGATTCATGACCATTGATGGAAAAATGGATTCCGATAAGTTCATCTCATTTTTGAAACGTCTGATTTACAAAGCTGATTCTCCTGTCTTCCTCATTGTGGACGGGCATCCTGTCCATAAATCAGGCAAGGTCAATAAATTTGTTGAAGAAACGGCTGGAAGGCTCCGCCTATTCTTCCTGCCTCCATAGTTATCCGATTTGAACCCGGATGAAATGGTATGGGGATACCTGAAACATCACAAGATTGGGAAGATGGCTGTTTCAGGACCGGGAGACCTCAAAAAAAAGGTCTTTTCTATATTGAGATCATTGCAAAAGCAAACCATAAAAGTTGCCAGTTTTTTTAGAGAACAAGACACTCAGTATATTTTGACTTAATGTCGAGTGTGTTATGAGCCCATTAGTAAGAGAAAAAAGGTGCTAATAATTTCGAATACAGGGATGCCTCTTTTTTTATGAAAACCACTCCTGTGAAGTAAAGTTCGCAATGTTGTTTTTGATACAACAGGATCCAAATCATTAAGGAGTCTGCTAAAACTGTGTTGATTTTTGGTCTTAGGTGCTGTAACCAAAATAAGCCTCTTTTTTTGTGGATTTGGTTACTTAGGCAATAGTCTTATACACTAAATCAAGGGGCATTTCTATATAAAAAGCCTGCGTTTATAAAACTTTATCTTTTTAAATTAAATTGTTACGCCAAGTCCGAAACTTGAGTTATAATTTTGATAGTAGCAAGAATCTTATCAAAATGATATATTGGCAATCTGCAGAAAGAAAGCATCTTGCTGCAATCTGGCATTGCTACACCGGAGGCTATGCATGATGTACTCGTAAAAAATCTTGTTTTAGAATTGAGATTTTCAACAATATCAAAATTTTAAAACCCTAAAAAAGGCAGTTTTTGACTTTATGCGAGAGCATCACATATAATAAAAAGTTTAAAAAAACAGCCCGTAAAAGGGGCCCTTTTTTATGAGAAACGGATTTGATACGATTCCTTAAAGTTATGATGGATATCCTTGCTATTACAGGAACTGTTCTGATCGTATTTCTGATAATGAGCAAGTATAGCACCCAGTATCAACATCTTGCAATGCAGGTTGAGAAGGTTGTAGGAGGCTACCAGATGCTGCATCGAATGGTCGGGAGCATACTGGCAATCTCCCTTGCTTGGTTGCTTCGGATATACAGGAAATCCAAAGCAGAACAGATACTGCTCTTTATTCTGATACTGCTCTGCTATGCACTTGATGAATGGCTGCAAAGCCTTGTACCCCACCGACATGCAAGCCTGAACGACTTTAAGAATTCCGCTGTGGGCTGGTCTGCAGCCCTGTTACTGTGGGCATGCCTTTTCTGGACAGGAAAAGGCATGGACAAATAAAAAACGCCCTGTCTAGGAAGGTGTATACCTTGAAGACAGAGCGTTAAAAGAATCCGGCGGCGTCCTACTCTCCCACACAGTCACCCATGCAGTACCATCGGCGCAGTCAAGCTTAACTTCCGTGTTCGGGATGGGAACGGGTGTGACCTTGACGCCATCGCCACCGAAAATTGTATTTCGATGTATAAATATAAAAAAAGAACTGAAGGCTTTTACACCTTATTCATTCATGCGTCGAGTTATTTTTTTATTTTATTTATATGCAAGCAAAACAAAACCAAAGCGCTGGTCTGCAATCAAAGATCACCAATATTGTGGCTAAGCCTCACGACCGATTAGTACCGGTAAGCTCCATGCATTACTGCACTTACACACCCGGCCTA
>NZ_VLLC01000018.1 GCF_007830435.1 Desulfobotulus alkaliphilus
TGCTGGATTTTTGTATGCTGGTTATTTGGTGATTGTTTAACGGAGTTCAGGTTTTCAGGTGTTTTAGCTGTAATCTTAAAATCTGATGTTGAATTCAAGGTAATCATTATAAGACCCCCTTCCCGATTAAATCAGCATAATAACAATCAATTTTGATTATCTTAATGAATAATATGATTTGGCCTTTACAGGCATTTTATCTGGCAGGTCAGATCAACTGGAAATCTATTTACAGATGTATCGGCATTGCAGCAAAAACCTTTAAAAAAATGAAATGTTCATTTCAAAGCAATGCAACACAAAAAGCAAGCAGCAAAGGTGTTACACCTGAACGAGCGCTGCCGGTTTTACCCTCTGACAGAGGAATAAAATCCGGTTCTTTCTTGTTGGACGGACAAAGACGAAATGCAGTTTTCCATATTTTGCCCTTTAATACCAGCATGAACACAGAAAAAAGGGGGGTGACCCTTCCCGATCATGCGATGCTGGCTGGGCTGAATGCTTTTGTATCAACAATGGCATAGATCACATAAAGGTCTGTCCAGGTGTCATTATTATCCCTACGGTTTTATTCACAGACCGTAAAAAATGGCGCAAGAAAGCATGCTGTTTGCTCACTCATCCAGCGTACACACAAGGGCTTTCCAGTCATAGGAAAAGGCTTTAACACTGCCTGCGGGTTTTCCAGCGGCTTCTGCAATGCGGCCCAGCATCCCTTTAAAAATCAGATGATGAAAAGGAAGCAGGGCATACCAGTAGACAATACCCAGCAGCCCTTTGGGAAGAAAGCGGGACATCTGCTGCAGTTCACAATGTCCATCCCCCAGATCCTTCATGCGGAATTCCAGAAGGGCTTCACCGGGAACACGCATCTCCGCCAGAAGCAAGAGGCGCTCCCGGGTTTTCACATCCAGCACCCGCCAGAAATCTAAGGCATCCCCCACCAGAAGCTCCTCGGGGTGTCTGCGTCCCCGGCGAAGGCCCACGCCCCCTGTGATCTGATCCCAGCGTCCCCGGATACGCCAGAGCAGATCCCCGTAATACCAGCCATTTTTACCACCGATGGATGTCACCTTCTGCCAGATGTTTTCTGGATTTCCCCGGATTTTCACCTTGTAGCAGCAATCCAGAATGGTGCCGCCGCTGTAGGAGGGGTCCGTACACTGCACCCATTCCGGCGGAAGGAGCTTTCCCGCATCGGACCAGCGGGTTTCCACCTCTTCCTGGGCCACCTTGCGGATGGCCTCGCGGATGGCTTCCCTGCAGGAGAGAAGTTTCTGGGGAATCAGCCCGGCAATGCGCATATCCCCACAGACCACCGGATTTCGGAGGCCTTCTGCAAGGGGCTTGGCAATGCCTGCGGGAAGGGGGCAGACCAGATGCACCCAGAAGGCTGAAAGCCCCGGAGTCTGAAAAGGAACCGGTATAATCATCCGCTTTTTCAACCCGGCCTCTTCCGCATAGAGCTGCATCAGATCCTGATAACTTAAGATGTCCGGGCCGCCGATGTCAAAGGTTTCTCCGCCCATGTCCGGATGCACCATGGCTCCCACCAGATACTCCAGAGTATTGCGTATGCCGATGGGCTGGCAGGAGGTCCGTATCCACTTTGGAGTCAGCATAAAGGGCAGGCGATCCACCAGATAGCGAAGAATTTCAAAGGATGCGCTGCCCGAACCCAGCACCATGGCGGCCCGGAGAACCGTCACCGGCGTTTTGCCGGAAGAAAGTATCCTTGCAACGGCATGCCTGCTTTTCAAATGGGAACTGAGATGGGGATCCTTTTCATCCCCAAGGCCGCTCAAATAGACGATCCGTTCCAAACCGGCCTTTTCCGCAGCCTGCACCATGTTCTTTGCGGTTTTTTCTTCCCTTGCGGCAAAACCGGCCGAATCTCCCTCCATGGAATGCACCAGATACCAGGCTCCGGCACAGCCTTGGGCAGCTTTTTCCAAAGCCTTGCCATCCATGAGATCGCAGGCCAAAAGCTCCACATTGGGGTGCCTGCTCCAGGGCCGGGCATGCATTTTTCTCAAGGATCTGGAAAGGGCCCTGACTTTAAATCCTCTGGACAGCAAAAGGGGCACCAGCCGCCCCCCGATGTAACCCGTTGCCCCCGTAACCAGCAGGGGCTTTTCCGGAATATCAACATCCATGGATGCTCCTTTCATGGAAAACCAGCAAGGTGCAGCATCAAAAAGGGCGGGAGGTCCAAGCACCTTCCCGCCCGTATCTTTTATCAAAACACAAACAAAAAATTATCCTGCAATGGAAACAGGGGCGTAGCGGCCGATTTCTTCCATGGTCTTTTCATAGCGGCCACGCATATCCACATGGGCTTCTTCAATACGATCCTTCACCGGCGCCCACTCCGCAGGGCACTCAAAACGCAGCTGATTGATGCGGTCATCCAGCTCCGCCACAATCATATGCAAATCTTCCACATTGGCCGTTACCTTCTGCTTATCGGCTGCGGAAAGGGCATCCAGCTTGCGCATCATGTCATAGAGTCTGGCTTTCCATACGGTGAGTTCCATTTCCGTGCCTTTGCAATAGTCTTTTACATCCATGGCAGGCTCCTTTAAGGGTAAGGATTGAAAAAAGATCATCTGGGGAGAGAACGGTGGTTGCTCAATAGAACGGAACAACCTGAAGATGAACATACTCTAAGGCATAAAATCCATCAGGTAAAGGTCGGATATCAAAAAAAACAGGGAATTATTTGCGCCACTGTCTATATTTGAAAGAGTCGCAGAAATAGCTGATTCTGTGGATTTTATCAGCCAAAAAGACCATGAGCGGCAAGTGATTCAGGCTGCCGGTAAAATGGCGGAAGACACATTTAAAAAGATTTGGGACAATGCCGAGGACGATGTTTATGACCGATTTTAAGAAAACTGGGTAGCATCACAGATAATGACCGGGCTGCTCTGAACGAAGGTCTGCAAAGCATTCTCGGTGAATGATCCATGAGAACTTTCAAATCATCGGGCATGAACTTTCTCTGCAGAGAGATCCAGCCCCGCCTTTTCAAGCTTTCTCTCCACAAAGGGAAGAAGCTGATCCGTGATCCTTTCATAACCCTTTGCATTGGGATGAATCCCGTCGGACTGATTCATGGCAGGTTCACCAGCCACCCCTTCCAGAAAAAACGGAATCAGCTCCACATCCCATTTTTTAGCAAGCCTCGGGTACACCGCTTCAAACTCCTTTATATAATCCGGCCCCAGATTGAAAAACATCCGCATCCCCCCCATAATAACGGGAATACCCGCCGCATCCAGACGTTGAAGCACTTCACCCAGATTCTGTTCCATGGCATCCACGGGAAGACGACGCAGCCCGTCATTGGCACCGCTGACAAGGATCAGCAGATCCGGCTTCAGGCGGCTAATGATCCAGTCCACCCGTGAAAGGGTCCCCGCCGAAGTTTCTCCACTGACACCCGCATTAATGACGGAAACGGGCCATCCCCTCTCCTGCAAAGCCTGCTCCAGACGGGCCGGATAAGCCTCGTCCGGCAGCACACCAAGGCCTTCCGTCAGGCTGTCTCCCATGGCAACGATGGTATAGGCCATTTTCATGGGCTCCTTTTTGGCAACTTCAGGCTCCGGTGTGCGGTCACATCCTGCAATGAGCAGCACGCCGCAGACCAGACTACAGAGTACTTTTTTCATCAATCCTCCCCACCTTTCATCCCATTCTATTTTCTGAATACCACTCTCTTTCAGCCACAGGAATTTTAAGCCATTGAAATTACATGACCAGATTTTACGATTGTTGGCTTAGCACCCGTAAAGGGTGCCCCTACAAAACAGGGGCTGTAAAAACCATTCGTAGGGGCAGGCCCCTGTGCCTGCCCGTATTAAAGCCCGCACCATGGACCTGACAACAATCTGACCAGCAGACTATGGCTGAGTCAGGGTAGTAATCAGATTCTATTTTACCTGCTCCGACCCCGTACGGCATCCGCAGGCCGCGTTCCCATGGAGGGCCATGCAGCCCCCGTACCCAGAAGAACAATCACAAACAGGGCCAGAACGGAACAGCCGGAAAGAAGAAGGAGTTCCGGATTAAAATCCAGCCCAAAGCCCTTGACCACCACAAAACCCGCAAGGCCTTCTGCAATGAAAAAACCCAGACCAACAGCAAGCAAGCCCTGAATACCCGTTTCCAGCACCCCGGTCTCCAGAAGAAAGCGATGGTCCGCTCCCACCACCCGAAACAAAACAGCATCCCTTGCCCGATCCGCAGCCGTTGCCGCAAGGCCACCCAGCCAGACAAGAATTCCCGCACCAAAGGCGAGCATGGAAAAGGCCCGCAGAAGCCCTGCCATCTGCCTTGCAAGGTCCGCATGGCGCTCAATCATCTCCCGAACGTCAATAATGCGGATATTGCTGAACTGCTCCGCAAGGTTTCGCTCCAGAATTTCCTGCTGTTTCCCGTCTGCGGACAGGGCCGCAAACAGGGTGTGGGGCACATCCACAAGGTCCTTTTCCCGGAGATTGAAAACAAAAAAGGGCCGCAGACTGCCATCCTGGCGTTTGCGTACACTGGTAATCACCGCGGTCATGGAAACCCCCTGTATGCGGAAGGTAATGCGGTCTCCCACACGTAAGGGGTAGGTCTCCCGGATATAATCCAGAATGGAGACCTGGGCTTCTTCCAGATCATCCCGGAACAGGCTCTCCCCCTCCACAAGGGCCTCGTCCTCCATGACCCCGTGCCATGTGAGGCTGAATTCCCGGCCAAGGTTATCCCCCCGCTTCTTTCTTTCCGCAGCCGCATCAATGGGCCTCTCATTCACCGCCAGTACCCGTGCCCGCACCATGGGGAAAAACAGGGCTTCCGGTCCCAGAAGATCCGCCACGGCCTCCCTCTGGGAGGGCTGAATATCAATCACATAAAGATTGGGAGTATTTTCAGGAAAGGCATCCAGAAAAAGACGGGACAGGTTGCGCTCCATCAGCACAAGGGCCAGCACAAGGCCCGTGGCAATGGCCATGGAAACAACGGTGGCAACTGGCGTGGCCCCCGGCCTTTTCAAGGCCTGCATAACCACCCTGTGCCTTGCACCCCTTGCCGGGAAACGGATGGCCAATTGCACCAGCAGCCAGGCAGCAGCAGCGGTGGCTGCCATGGAAGCCATAAAAATCAGTACGGGCACACGGCTTCCCCCCGCCTCCTGCAACATGCGGGCTGCCAGAACGAGAAGCCCTGCCACCCCTGCCCAGAAAAGAATACGGGCGGTCCTTCCTGCCCTGCCGCTGTTTTCTCCCCGGTGCAGAATTCTCACAGGCGGAGTTGCCACCATACGGCTGAAGGGAAGGATGGAAAACAAAAGGGTGAAGCCACCGCCCACAAGGAGGGTCAGCAGCAGGGTTTCCATGGAAAACCCGAAAACAAGCCCCCGGGGCAGCATTTCCGCCATAAAAGAACCCATGGCAAGGGCCAGAAACCAACCCGCAAGCCAGCCCGCAAGAAGGGCCGGAATCACGATGGAAGCAAGGAAAAGGGCCATGTGCCAGCCCACCTGCAAGGGCGTTGCCCCTAAGGTTTTCATCAGGGCCACAGCCTTTTCCCTCTGCATCCACAGGGCCACAAGGCTGCCCCGTATGCCAAAACCGGCCAAAACAAGAATACCGATACCACAGAAACGCAGATAATAAAAAAGGGAGTCCATCCAGCGCAAAGCCCGGTTTCCCGTGTCCTCATAGGTCCGCAGTTCCTCGGTGCCGTCCATCAAAGCGGCGGAGAGTCGGGCTTTCACCGCGGCCCTGTGCCCTTCTTCGCTCAGTGCCACCAGAAGTCGGTGGCGGACACGGCTTCCTGTGACGGCAAGGCCCGTTGCATCAAGGTCTTTGTGATGGATGAAAACCCTCGGTGCCAGCCCTGCCGCATCAATGGGACGGTCCGGCTCCGAGAGTACGGCATCCTTAACGGTGAAAAAGGCATCTCCCAGTTGCAGCCGCTCCCCTTCCCCCACACCGAGGCGGCGAAGGGCCATGGGCTCGGCAATGAGAATACCGGGTTGCAGAATCTCTCCCAAAACGCCATCCGAGGCAAGTGTCACCTGACCGTAAAAGGGATACCCTTCGGAAACGGCCTTAACGGAAACAAGACCGGTACGCCCCTCTTCGGGCAGGGCCATGGCGAGAAATTCCGTCACAAAGGCCGTGCGTATCCGCCCGCTTTCCTCCAGCGCCTTCACCTCGGCCATGGCCCCATGGGAAAAGACAAAGGCAGACCGGATCTCCATGTCCGATGCGATAAAACTTCTGGCCTCCTGTTTCAGCATGCGGTCGGCGGCCATGCGCAGGTTCTCCACACCGGAAAAGGCGGCAACGGAAAGAAAGACACAGGCAAAAAACAAAAGGGCTGTCCCCGGAGCATGACGCCACTCGGAACGGATGCGGGCCAGCATCCTAAGCACCGCTGTCATGGGCCACCTCCCCGTCGGACAGGGTGATCACACGATCGGCCTGTTCCGCCACCTCGGCGCTGTGGGTCACCACCACAAGGGTGGCCCCCTCCTCTTCCTTCAGATCCACCAAAAGCTGCATAACCCCATCCGCCGCCGCCGAATCCAGATTTCCTGTGGGCTCATCGGCAAAGATGATTTTTGGCCGGTTCACCACGGCACGGCAGATGGCAACCCGCTGCTGCTCGCCACCGGAAAGCTGGCGGGGCAGATGCTTTCGCCTTTCCCAGAGTCCAACCTGACGCAGAAGACTTTCCGCCCGTTCACGGGCATGGGCGTTTCCGGACAGCTCTGCTGGAAAAAGAACATTTTCCAGAGCCGTCATGCCGGGAATCAGGTGGAAATCCTGAAACACAAAACCGATTTTTTTGTTTCTGAAGGCAGCCATGCGGGATTCCGGCCAGTCCGTAATATCGTCTTCATCCAGAACAAGACGCCCCCCCGTTGGCCTGTCCAGACCGGAAAGCAGGGTCAGGAGGGTGGTTTTACCGGAACCGCTGCGGCCCTGAATGGCTGCAAAGGAAGCTGCTTTAATATAAAGATCCATGGGATGGATCACAGCAAGGGTACGTCCGTTCACCTGATAGGATTTTTCAAGGGCTTGGGCCCGGATCATACGGCCTCCATGGTGTTTTAAAAAAAGGTAATCCTTGCAGGGCAAGGGCAGTTCATGGAAAAGTATGCACATTTTTAAGGGGAAACAACAGCAATTCAGCAAAAAGGTGTCCGATGACAGAAAAAAACGCTTACCCGGTCCCTGCGGTGGGGGCTGTGGTCTTCCATGAAAATAAAGTGCTTCTGGTCAGACGGGGCAAGGCTCCGGCTGCGGGATACTGGGCCATCCCCGGCGGAAAAATGAACCTTGGGGAAGGCTATGGCCTGACTGCGGAAAGGGAAATTTTTGAGGAAACGGGTATCCGCATCCGTGCAGGAAAGGTGGTCTGGGTGATGGATCTTGTGGAAAAGGATGATCAGGGCCGGGTTCTCTGGCACTATCTCATTGTGGATGTGCTGGGCCACTACCTTGAAGGCCAGCCCAAAGCGGGTGACGACGCAAAGGAAGCCGCATGGGTTTCCGAAGAAGAGCTTGAAAACCTGCAGGTATCACCGGATACCTTAAAAATGCTGGCAGAGGTTTTCGGGTTCGGAAACCATGACCGGGGTACCTGCAAAAGGTAGAAAAACGTAAGTGTACAACTTGCCAGATACCCTGCCTGCCTGACAGATGCACAGGTCATCAGCCCCATTTCACTCAGATCAGACGGCCGAGGCTGCCCCTGTAAACCAGTGCCGTAAAGGCCACCCATGCCAGCAGAGCCAGCACGACCATGGCAATGCCAAAGACTGCCATGCGAAGATTGGGGGTTTCAGGCCTGTTTTCAGAATAGCCCAGAGCAAAAGCCGCAAGGATTCCCGCCAAAAGTCCGCCTCCATGGCCCCAGTTGTTAATACCGGGCATCAGGAAACCGATGATCACAAGACCGATAATCCAGCCTTGGGTATGCTGATACACCGCCTTTCCATGGAAGCCTCCCCTGCGTTTTCCATAGTAGAGAAGGGCTCCGATAAGACCGCATACCGCAGCCGATGCCCCGATGGTCAGACGCACGCCTCCCACAAGGGAAAGGGCAAAGCCTGCCGCACTGGTGAGAAGATAAATGAGAAGCATCCGGAAAGGACCAAAGGCCCTTTCCGCCAGCTGCCCCACATGGTAAAGGGCCGCCATGTAAAAAAGAATGGGGAGCAGGCTGCCAGGAAAAAAACCCGCCGTAATCAGGGTCCACCAGTTCCCCATCTGATAAACGGGAAAGGTTCCCGTCGCTCCCAGCATGAGAAGGCTGCGGGTATCCGGCGCAAGAGCGGCAAAGGGATTCATGGTCCACTTGGTTTCCGCAGGGTTGAGGAGCAGGGAAAAAAGAAAAAATATGGCATTCACCCAGATCAGTACGCGGATGATCTCCCCCGGTCTTCCCATGCGTGCAACAAGATTGGCAGGAAGCAGGGGATTACCGGGATGCTTCTGGCCGCACCATGGACACTGGTCCTGATCATGGCTCACCATTTTACCGCACTTCGGACACATCCGGGCCTTTGTATTTTTCATGGAGCCTCCTGAATATCATATTCCGGACTTTAATCTGAATTTATATGGCGCAGCTTCTGCAGATCAGCCAGAAGAACCGGGACATCATCACGGATCACACTCCACAGGGTATCATTATCTATGCCAAGATAGGCATGAATCAGCCTGTTACGCAGGGCAATGACAAGACGCCATGGAATCTGCGGGTTTGCTTCTCTGACTTCCGCAGGAATATGTTTGGCCGCTTCACCTATCAACTCAAGGTTTCGTACTGTGGCATCATAATTCAAGCCGCTCGCCATAAAATCGGACGGCCCCATATTTTCAGTATAAAGCAGCACTTTTTCTGCAAACTCTATCATATCATCAATGTAAAATTTCCATTCCCTACGGACAGAATCAGACATTAACACGCTCCCGTTCTATGAATGGACGAAGTTCAGGACGCAGGGCTTTTTCCGTGACAAGATCAACGGAGACCCCCAGCAAATCCTCAAGAAAAAACTGAACCCCGAAATAACGCTCCGACGTTGCAGGGCCGTCAAAGGACACCATCACATCCACATCGCTTGTTGCGGATGATTCGTTCCTTGCCACAGAACCGAACAATGCCAGCCGGGTCACCCCGAAACGCTTTTCAAGGACAGGTTTACTGCGGATAAGAAGTGCAAGAATATGATCCTTTTCCATTCTTTTCATAGGGCCTCCTGTTTTTCTTTGCTACTTCTTTTCCGGCCTGCCCCCCAGCTGCCCGCAACCGGCCATCACTTCCCTGCCCCGGCTCCAGCGCTTTCGCACAAAAAGCCCCTTGTCATACAACAGGGCGCCAAAGCGGTGAATGTCTTGATCCTCTGTGGCGGGCCACCTGCCGCAGGTTCCGGGATTATAGGGAATAAGATTGATGCGCACCGGCAGGCCCGCTGCAAAATCCGCCAGCGCCATGGCATCTTCTCTGCTGTCATTCACACCCGGAATCAGCACATAGGCAAGGAGAATGGCCCCACCCGATGGCAGGGGATATTCCGCCAGCGTTTTTTTAAGCAAAGCCAGAGGAAAGGCCCGGTTTACGGGCATCAGCTCACTGCGCAGCTCATCGGTAGCGGCATTGAGGCTTAAGGAAAGATGCAAAGGCCCCATGGATTTCATGGAAGCCAGTTTTTGGAGGCCCGGCACAAGGCCTACGGTGGAAAGGGTCTGCCGCCGTAAAGGAATGTTAAGCCCCCGCTGATCCGCAAGAATCTCCACGGCTTTCAGCACCGCATCCAGATTGTCCATGGGCTCTCCCATTCCCATATACACCACATTACGGACGGGCCGCTGCAGCTGATACCGGGCAGCCATCACCTGCAAAACAATCTCTTCGGGCTGTAAGTTGCGGATCAGCCCCATGGTGCCCGTTTCGCAGAAAGCACAGCCCATTCGGCAGCCCACCTGGGTGGAAAGGCAGAGGGTTTCATGGCTTTCCATGGTGAGAATCACGGATTCAATGCGTAACCCGTCATGCAGGGCAATGACAAACTTGAAGGAATCCCCAGTGCCTGCCGTTTCCACAATCCGGGCCTCGGGAATACCAAGGGTTTCCTGCACCACCAGTGCCAGTTTTTGAGATTTTTCAAAGGCCGGATGCAAGGCGAAGTCGGGGTTTCCCCGCCCCATGACCTCACGGTAAAGGGCCCTTGCATGGAAGGCACCCTTACCATGGCTGAGGCGCAGCCAGTTTTCCAGATCGGCGCAGGTCATGGAAAAAAGAGTATGCATGGGCTCTCAGGCCTTTTGCTCTTCCAGAAAATCCACGATCACACGGGTCAGAAACTCGGTGGCATCCATTTCCGTTCTTTCCGCAAGCTCCCTTGCCCCGTGCCAGAGACGCTTTTCAAGGGGAAAATGCACATAACGGAGTGCTTCTTCCTCGCTCATGCCCGCGGCTGCCCTTGCCCGACAGGGAATGGCTGCGGTTTTTTTGGGATCGGTTTTCTTGGCATAGGCATTGAGCACAAAATCCACCATATCATCAAGGTCCAGCCCGAAATTGGCCGAACGCTTCTGATACCACTTCACAAGATCTTCATTCAGATTCAGGGTTACTTCCATATGCGCTAACTCTCCATGGTTTTTCAAAGGTAATAACTCAGCAAATCACTGCCAGTTTTGCACTGTTTAAAAAATCGTAAGTATTCAGCACAGTTTATTCCGAACTGCCAATGCTGTAGTTGCAGCAGCGTCTTACTGCTGCAAGGCTCCGTGGCTATTTGCAAGTGACATTGCAATCGTTTCGGATCAGAGCTTTGCAGGCCTGTGCGAAAGAAGCGGCAAACTGTCTGAGCCGCCACAAAGGCAGCGTACCAAAGCCTGCCATGGTAATCAAAAAACTCATCCTGCCTGTGGCGGGGAGTTTTTGCCGCTTCCGCACAGGGCAAGAAGCTCCCGAATAAGATTGCGTCACAGGCAAATAGCCTGGGGCCTGTGCATCTGCCTTGCAGATATGATACCTGAAAAACTGTGCTGAACAGCTACAAAAAATCTTTATTCTCAGACCAGACCATACAGAGGTCCACCCTTTGCGGCCAGCGCATCCACCCTTTTTTCAATGGCAGGATCCGTTTCCAGCCCCGGTGCGTGGTGCCCCTTGATACGGGCATCAATGAGCAGGGGCCCCGTACAGCCCCAGTGCTTGTTGTGGATAAAACTGCCTCCGCCGTGAACATCCTTTGCAGGATCACTCCGGGTGAAGGTGACCCACAGCCAGTTTGCCTCCCGTCTGGCCACAAAATCCGCATCATCCACCAGAAGGATCAGGGGAAAGGCTTCCCTGAATTCCGAATCCGTACCCAAAAAAACCGCCAGTTCTTCAGCGTCCCATGGTAAAGAACCAACGGAAACCCCACCGGATACGGCCAGAATGCCCGGCATCACAAGGGCCGCCCGGTCAAGGCCAGAGGGCAGGGAAAAACCATCGGGCAGCCTTGTTCCCAGCCGCCTTCGCACGGGACCACAGGCCGCCACCACCAGCTTGGAACCCTGATTGACCCCGTCTCCGGAATAATCCAGCGTGTCCATGGTGGTCCGGGTATGAAAATGAAGATCCCTTGACCAGTCCACCCTTTCCAGTACATGGGCAAAAAAAGAGGGAATATTGTGAATGTCCAGATTCGGCGCATCTTCTTTTGCCACAATGAAAAGATACTTGGCAAGGGAGCAGTGGCCAAAACCAAGGATGGCCGAAGCCTGAGTCAGCAGTTCCATGGGCCTCGGGGTCCGGGGTTCAAAACGTTCATGGCCTATGGCCAGCAGCAGGGGGTGCACACCTGCGGCATCCACGGCATGGACGGCTGCCACGCCGGGCAGGGAAACGGGCACCATGGGAGCTGTGATATCATGGATAAGCTGACCGAAAACCGTATCTTCCGCAGGCGGTCTGCCCACCACCGTAAAGGGCCAGATGGCATTTTTTCTATGGAATACCCGCACATCCTCCAGATAGGGAAAGTCATGGACCAGACTGTAGTATCCCAGATGATCCCCAAAGGGGCCTTCGGGCTTCTTTCCTTGGGCCACGTAGCCTGTGATACAGAAATCCGCATCCAGACTGATAATATGGTCTCCCCTGCGGGCATAGCGGAAATTGCGTCCTCCCAGAGCACCGGCAAAGACCAGCTCCGAAAGACCTTCGGGAAGGGGCATGACCGCAGCCAGGGTATGAGCCGGAGGTCCGCCCGCAAAAATACTCACGGGCAACCGTTTACCCATGGCAGCGGCTTTGGTGTGGTGGATGCCAATATCCCGGCGGATCTGATAATGAAGACCTACCTCCTCATCCTGAATATAGTCATTTCCGGAAAGCTGTACCCTGTACATGCCAAGGTTGGTGGAAAAAATCCCCGGCTTTTCGGGATCTTCACTTAAAACCTGAGGCAAAAGCACAAAGGGACCGCCATCTTCAGGCCAGCATCGCACGGCGGGCAGGCTGGATACACGGGTTTCACAGGCTAAAACAGGCCCTGTTTTTTTCCGTATGGGAAGGGAGGCTCCAAGGCTTTGCGGCAGGGAAAGGAGACGGGATGGCCGCTTCAAAAAAATGGCTGGGTCTGCCTTGGCTTCCACCAGCGTACGGACCGCAGCAAGGGTATCCCTGAATAAAAAACGGGCCCTTTCAAGGGTGCCGAAAAGATTGGAAACCGCAGGAAAGGGCGAGCCCTTCACCCTTTCATAAAAGATGGCCGGTCCTCCGGCTTCCTGTACCCTGCGGTGGATGGCCGCCATTTCAAGATCCGGGTCCACCTCCTCACGGATGCGGACCAGATCCCTTTGCTTTTCAAGATCCCTCACAGCCCCTTCAAGGCTTGCATATCTCATGGGTTTTTCCCTTCTTTCATCTCAACCTTCTCCCTGAAACCAAAACCCAGCCGGTTATCGCCATAAAGAACATGCTCCGGTATGAAACAAAAAAAGCGGTTCCCGAAACGTTCACCAAACTGCAGGGGATCATACATGCCCGCACCGGCCATTTCCCGTATAAAGGAAAATTTTCTTAAATATTTGGCAAAGGCCGTTGCCGATCCGCTGCCACCGGGCCGGATACTTCCTGCCATTTGCAGGCCCCTGATTTTTTGCCAGTGACCTCCGTCATAATATACACTTGCCGAGGCCCGGTTTCCATCAAGGATATGCCGGGATCCGGGAGAGGAAAAAAACCAGAAGGCCCCCCTGTAAAACACATAATAAACGGGCGCTGCCCACGGACCTTCGGGGCCGGAGGTCGCAAGGGTCATGACCTGGGAATCTCTGGCAAGCTCCCTTGCAGATCCGTTAAGATCTTCCTGTGACACCTCTTTTTTTTTCTTTGGAAGCACCATGGGACTCCTGACCCTGACCTTGGTCCAATTAAAAAAGGACGGCCCATAAGACCGCCCCTTTTCATTGCATACGTGGAACAGATGTCAAGATCTAACCCTGTTTTTTACCGCAGGAGGGGCAGAAAACAAAATCTTCCTGAACAGGCGCACCGCAGTCTTTACAGCGGTTGGCGGAGACCGGCTCCAGCTCCACCAGAAGCTCGCCGTCTTTCACGGGAACCATTTTCCTGTCCACCTGATACCGGGCAGACTTCAGCACCCGCTTCACCCGGCCATCCACAGCAGAAAGCACGGCTTTTTCCTGCTTCATGATGGAAATGTTGAACACTTCCTCACCGGCCTTCACCATATCCCCCACATTCACATGGGTCACCCAGAGGTCGCCGTTGGAAGGCGATGCAATGTGGTAGGGATTATCGGAATCCGCCATTTCCATACCTGCAGTGCCCCCCCTCAGGGGTTCAGCCACCTTGACCACATGGGTCATGATTTCCGAATCCAGATGATAGCGAACCACAACATTGCCGTCCTCATCGGGCAGGGAAAGGTCCAGAATGGTCATCTCATGGGGCATGCCCCGGCCATCTTTAAAGGAACAGGAACTGCCCTTTTCAATGCCTTCAAACCAGACATCCAGAGGCAGATGGTTGGGATCTCCGTATTTCTCCTGGAAACGGATGGTCTTCAGGGCATCTCCGGGGTGGTTCAGGTAAAGGACCAGCTCTTCCTTTGTGGGTTCCCGGTTCAAAGCCTTTGCCAGCGCCTCTTTTTCCAGATCCATATCCATGGGCTCCAGATGCTTCAGGGGAGAATCTTCCGTGCGCTTTTCCATGGACTTTTTATAATCCGGACCAAAGGCGGATTCATACACCCATTCCGGCGGGAAACCTAAGGGGAGTTTGCCAAATTTACCCAGAATCAGATCCCGGAAAGCGTCATTGGCCTCCTGATAAATCTCAAGCCTTGCCTTTTTCATTTCATCGGACAGGGCTTCTTCGGGGGTGTTCACAACGGTTTCCAGAACATCAAGGAGCTTACGCACATTCTTTTCTCCGCCCCGCTTGTAGGCACCGGTTACGGAAAGAAAAGCCGTGTTCCATGTAATCTGGGAACCGGGTGTTACATCGTGGTAACGGACAATCTGACGGATACCCGCCAGATATTTCAGCATATAGGGAAGCAGATGAATGTAGCCCTGCTTCATGGCCCCTTCCTGGGAAGAGCTGGTGGCCCCTCCGGGCATGCCATGCTGCACCACCTCATAATCCACACCCTGAAAATAGGGGGCCGTGTAACGGTCGTAGTAGGGCATGATCTGCTTCAAAACAAAGCCCGCATCCCGTACCCTTTCCTTGTCCAGACAGATCTCAAGGCCGTGTTCTTCTTCAATGAGGGCCGCCGTTGCAAGGGCATCCCCCTGACCGTACCAGCGGACCGATGCGCCAATGGCCACATCGAGAATGTGACACCCGGCTGCGGCTGCCGCAGAAAGGGCAGGAGAGAAAAGTCCGTCCGTGCAGTGGCGGTGATAATGGAGCACCAGATCCGGATATTTTACCCTGAGCCTTTTTACCAGATCCCGGATCATGGCTGGCGGGCAGACCCCTGCCATATCCTTTAAACCCAGAATGATGATGCGGCTGGCTTCTTCAAGGGACACACCGGCCACATCGGCCACCATGGCAAGGATCTCTTCGGTCACCCCAAGGTAGTGGTCCGCATCAAAACCCCTGGCATGGCTCATGGAAATGGCGGGCTGGAAAATCTTGTATTTTTTAGGCAGCACCACTTCCGCAAAGGGCCGCATGTTTTCGATGTGGTTCAAAAAGTCAAAGCAGCGGATGACATCATAATTCTCACAGATCATCTCGCCTGTGGTCTGCATGAGATTTTTGGGCTGGGGTTTATAGCCCAGCACGTTGGTGGAACGGATCAGAATCTGCTTCAGAGTGTCCGGCGCAAAATCATTCCACTCATCGGCTTCCTTAAAGGGATAGGTCATGTTCCCCAGCATGGCCACATGGAAGTGGGCACCGCCGCCGTTTTCAAGGGAAAAGAAACCACATTTATCCAGAATGGGTCCGATGAGGCGGTCTTCGGCCAGACGGAAACGGTTTCCGGAGTTGGACTGGGTCTGATCCCTGCATGTGGTGTCCGTAAAAAATACCTTCCCGGCAGTTCTCACATAATCAAGGATGCTCTCCCGGCTCTGGCCCCTTCTCAGGGGAACATGGGCAACAACATCCCTTTCCGGTGTGAAGGGAATAACCGGTGTGCAGGGACCAAGGCGCTTATCATGGAGCCCGCGGTACTTATCAAGGGAAAGGTACTCATTGTACCCCTTGGCGGAAATTTCTGCGATCAGACGGGAAAGCCGCAGGGCTTCGGGCTGCTGATCCACATAATCAAAAAGATCCGGGTTTTTCTGTACAAATTTGGTGTCATAATTGCCGGAAATGAATTCTTCCCGCTCCAGCACAACCTTATAAAAGGGAATGGTGGTTTTAACACCTGAAATCATGCACTCTTTCAAGGCCCTGCGCATCTGTTCCACATTCTTGGACCAGGAGTCTGCATAGGCAATGAGCAGAGAAGCGGCGGAATCATACTGGGAAGGAAATTCATAGCCCGCTGTAATGCAGGAATCGATACGGATACCCTGACCTCCGGGGGAGGTGTAACGGGTGATGCGGCCCGCATTGGGAGAAAAACCTTTTTTGGGATCCTCACAGTTGATGCGTACCTGCATGGCATGCTGATGGGGCTTTGTTCTTTCTTCATTGAAACGCAGGGCGCAGCCATAGGCAATGGCAATCTGTTCTTCCACCAGATCCACCCCATAGCGGCATTCCGTAATACCATGCTCCACCTGAAGGCGGGTATTGGCCTCAATCAGGTAGGGATTGCCCTCCATGTCCACAAGAAATTCCACCGTGGCCAGGGAATAATAATCCACGGACTTCACCAGCCGGATGGCATATTCCTTGAGGCGTGCCCGCAGTTCTTCGGTCATTTTCGGCCAGGGAGAGGGCGAGATTTCAATGAGTTTCTGATGATTGCGCTGTACCGTGCAGTCCCGCTCATCAAAGGCAAAGACATTGCCGTATTTATCCGCAATGACCTGAATTTCTATGTGACGAACTTCAGGAAGCAGTCTTTCCACAAAAAGTCTGGGGTTACCAAAGCTGGCCTCGGCCAGAGCGGAAGCCTTCACAAAACTGGATTCAAGGTCTGCATCAGAGTAGACCTCATAAATCCCTCTGCCTCCACCACCGCCTTCGGCCTTAAGCATGATGGGAAAACCCAGTTCATGGGCTATTTTTCTGGCTTCAGGAATCCCTACGGCCCCTTCGGAACCGGGCACCACAGGCACCCCCACCTTCTGGGCCAGCGCCCGCACGGCCACCTTGTTGCCCAGCTCATGCATGGCCTTCTGGGGAGGTCCAATGAAAATGATTCCCGCCTCCTCACATTTGGCAGGAAAGGAATCATCTTCCGCACCAAAGCCCCATCCCGGATGGATGGCTTCAATGCCTTCTTCTTTGGCTTTTTTTACAATACGGTCCAGGTCCAGATAGGCTGTGGGATTTTCGCCCAGCAGCATCAGTTTTCTTGCACCGATGGCTGCGGGAGAGGTTTTATCAATGTCCGTTGCCGTTATGCAGGCCGTTGCTCCAAGCTCTGTGACAGCCCTGGCAATTCTGCGGGCAGGAATACCCCGGTTGGCAATGAGAATGCGGACATCATTGCCCGACTCCCGCCTTCTGCGGATTTCTGAACGGAACTCTTCAAAGGTTTGTGCACCCATGTCTGTTTCCTTTTCTGGCCTTATTTTAAATTTATGGATAATGGTCAGATTTAAAACGCCCCTGAACCGGTTCCCAAGAACCTGCCAAAGCTAAAAATATTCTTCAGGGTTTTTAAATCCAACATAAACTATGCGGGACCGATGCTGCCTGAGTAAAAAATAATTTCCCCTTTTTCAGATAACAGGCGTAAACCGCCGTCTCCGGCAGGACCGATCAGAACAGCAGGAAAGCTCAGGCCTTCTGTCAAACCTCCCGATGAAAAAACCATCACCGCCTGTCCTTTCCGCCACAACCAATGAGTCGAACCAGTCATTAAACCATAATCCGATATTTTTTCAATACTTTTTGACAAAAAAACCCGGACATCCCCCATGATATCCACCCATAGATCCAGGGGATGGAAAAAAAATCCTTTTTCGTTCAGAGAGGTTGCGGCGATGGTGCTGTTTTTCCTTATTTCCCGGTCCGATGGCGCAGAAACAAGGTTTATGCCCATACCCGCAAGTACACAGTCCGGCCGGGAACGTATCAGCATCCCCCCCACCTTGCGCTCTTCAAGGATCAGATCATTGGGCCATTTGAGCAGAAGGGGCACCCCCTTCTGCCTTAAAACTTCCGTGAGGGCGGCCCCCAGCATCAGCGGCAGGCCTTTCACTTCGGAAAAAAAACCGGGCAGTTTCCAGACAAGGTGGAGATTGCCCAATGGTGAAATCCAGTGCCTTCCATACTGGCCCACACCGGCACTCTGGCTTTCGGCCAGCACGGAATCCCAGTCCGAAAAAAGACCCCTTTCCTCCAGCCAGAGGGCCACATCAAAGGCCGTGGAACAGTTTCCGCAAACCCTTATGACGGCTTCATCCCTGCCGGATTGACCCGCACGGACCCATCCACCACCATCCTCTGAACCAGAAGGAGAAATACCGGAGCCTTCATAAAAGCTCCGGTTTAAAGGGGATGCAAGGCCTTGCATCCCCTTCTGCCAGAATAAAATATGGGGAGACGCTTTCATCAGGATTTCCCGGCTGCCTTTGCCCATGAATCCCTGAGGGTTACGGTGCGGTTGAGAACCGGACGCTCCCTTTGGCTATCCGGGTCCACGGCAAAATACCCCACCCTTTCCAGCTGAAAAACATCGCCGGGAAGGGATTCAGCCATGGCCGGTTCCAGAAAGGCTTTTTTCTGCACAAGGGAATCCGGATTCAGGGCATCCAGAAAACTTTTCCCCTCGGGCATGTCATCGGGATCTTCCTGGGTGAAAAGCCGGTCATAGAGCCGTGCTTCAGCTTCCAGGGCATGACTTTGGGATACCCAGTGGATGGTCGCCTTCACCTTGCGGCCATCCGGCGCATTGCCACCAAGGGTTTCAGGGTCGTAAACCGCACGGATTTCCACCACCTCACCCGTGTCAGGATCTTTAACAATTTCCTCACAGGTCACAAAATAGGCAAAACGCAACCGAACTTCCCTGCCCGGAGAAAGGCGGAAAAATTTCTTGGGAGGATCTTCCATGAAATCCTCCCTTTCGATCCAGAGTTCACGGGAAAAGGGAACCTTGCGGCTGCCAAAGGCCGGATCTCCCGGATGATTCACCGCATCCAGCCATTCCACCTCTCCTTCCGGATAGTTGGTGATAACGAGCTTTACCGGGTCGAGAACCCCCATGCGCCGGGGAGCCGAAGCATTGAGATGGTCCCGGACACAATATTCAAAAAGGGCCAGATCCACGGTGCTGTCCTTTTTGGCCACACCGATACGCTCACAGAAATCCCGCAGGGCCGCAGCAGGCACTCCCCTTCTCCGCAGACCGGACAGGGTGGGCATGCGGGGGTCATCCCACCCATGCACATGGCCTTCATTCACCAGCTGAATCAGCTTGCGCTTGCTTAAAACCGTGGAAGAAAGATTCAGCCTTGCAAACTCATACTGCCTTGGCCTTGCAGGGGCATCAATGTTGTCCAGCACCCAGTCGTAGATTTCCCGGTTGTTCTCAAACTCTAAAGTACAGATGGAATGGGTGATGCCTTCCAGGGCATCGGAAATGCAGTGGGTGAAATCATACATGGGATAGATGCACCATGCATCCCCTGTCCGGTGGTGATGCACCTTGCGAATGCGGTAAATTGTGGGATCCCGCATGAGAAAATTGGGGGATGCCATATCTATTTTAAGCCTGAGTACATGGCTGCCCTCATCAAATTCACCGGCCCGCATACGGGCAAAAAGATCGAGGTTTTCTTCCACACTCCGGTCCCGGTAGGGGCTGTTTTTCCCCGCTTCCGTAAGGGTTCCCCTGTAGCTGCGGGTTTCTTCGGCGGAAAGGGAGCAGACATAGGCCTTGCCCCCCCGGATGAGTTCCACCGCAAAATCATGGAGTTTTTCAAAGTAATCGGAAGCATAAAACTCCCGGTCCCCCCAGTCAAAACCCAGCCAGCGCACATCTTCTTTGATGGCGTTGACATATTCCGTGGACTCCTTTTCAGGATTGGTATCATCAAAGCGCAGATTGCATTTGCCTGAAAATTCTTCTGCCATACCAAAATTCAGACAGATGGATTTCGCATGGCCCATGTGCAGGTATCCGTTGGGCTCCGGAGGAAAACGGGTATGCACCCGACCCTTATGGGTATCTGCTTCAAGGTCTGCCTTGATGATATTGCGGATAAAGTGGGAAGGTGCTGCATTTTCTACTGTACTCATGGTATCCTTTCAGGGCATCTAAGCCCGATGCTGGCAGTCCGTCACGGAGACACAAAAATCCCGTGTGCTTCTTAAAAACAATCTCTACTCGTAATTATTCAGCAAAGTTTTCCAAGTACCATAGCTGCAAGACAGACGCACAGGCCCCAGGCTATTTGCCCGTGACGCAATCTTATTCGGGAGCTTCTTGCCCTGTGCGGAAGCGGCAAAAACTCCCCGCCACAGGCAGGATAAGTTTTTTATTACCATGGCAGGCCTTGGTACGCTGCCTTTGTGGCGGCTCAGACAGTTTGCCGCTTCTTATTAGCACTCCGGCACTCAAGCCTGAAAAGGCTGCATCGTTTACATGACGAGCTTTGGTTTTAGAGCTTGAGTGCCGGACAAAGCTCTGATCCGAAACGATTGCAATGTCACTTGCAAATAGCCACGGAGCCTTGCAATAGTACGAAGCTGCTGTACCTACAGCATTGACAGTTCAAAACAAACTGTGCTGAACAGTTACCTCTACTCTTCAGTACCATTTTCGTTTGGCAGCGGCTATAGCGTCAGTCAGGTGTACAGACACCCAGCCCGATTGTCCTTTACTAAAACCAAGGCGTTGAAATTAACACACAATGCTTCAAGGAAAAAACATGCATTTCTGTTTAGGCTCCCTCAATCCCGTGAAAAAAGAAGCCCTGATTCAGGCCCTGAAAGAATCCGGCCGCTTTTCCTCCATCCATGTGAGCTGTGAAAATGCGCCCTCCGGTGTACCGGATCAGCCAAGGGGCTTTGAAAGCACCCTCACCGGTGCCAGAAACCGGGCAAAGGCCGTATGGCATGAAGGCATTTTTATGGGTGTGGGCATTGAATCGGGCATTGTTCCCGTTCCCCTGACCCGCACGGGCTTCATGAACCTTACGGCCTGCGTATTCTATAATGGCCGGGAATATTTCACGGGCCTTGGTCCTGCCTTTGAACTGCCCACCGAAATCAGCCGCCTTGTCAGCGAAGAAGGACTGGAACTGGATGCGGCGGTACAGGCCGCAGGCTTCAGCAAAAACCCCCGCATCGGCTACAGCGAAGGGCTCATCGGCATCCTTACCGGCAATGCCGTCACCCGCATGGATTACACCAAACCCGCCATCCACATGGCACTGGCGGCGCTTTGCTAAGGCTCCACCTTCCGTTTCCCCTGCTTGTGGGCCCCTTCGGGAAAGCGCTTTTCTATGATGGCTATCACCTCTTCGGCACTGGATTCAATGGGCTTGTTGCTCACATTGATGGTGGAAAAACCATGGCGGCGGTACAGCTCCCGCACGGCATCCACTTCCCGGTACACCTCCTTCACCCCGGAATAGGCCATGTCATCGGTGAGCCCCAGCCGCTTTCTGCGGATCTGCCTGTGGGCAGCCAGTTGTTCAGGATCAATGTAAAGGGCCACAATGCGTTTGCGGTTGATGGCCATCAGCTCGGAAGGCAGAGGGATGCCTATCACAATGGGCACATTGGCCACCTTCCAGCCATGGACGGAAAGGTACATGCTCAAAGGCGTTTTACCTGAACGGGAAAGGCCCACCAGCACAATTTCCGCCTTGCCCAGATCCTGGGGGTTGAGTCCGTCATCATGGGCCACGGCAAATTCAATGGCCGTTACCCTGTCCATGTTCACCTGATTGAACTTGCGGTAGCGTCCCGGCTCACACAGGGGCGCATCCCCGAAATGCTGCTGCATCATATCCAGCACAGGCCCCATGAAATCCACACAGGGAATATCCATCTGCTCACATTCACAGATCAGCAGTTCCCGCAGCCCCGGATCCACAATGGTATGGACCACAACCCCCTTTTCCCCGACCACCCTCTCAAGGGCCTCATGGATCTGATGGGCATCATGGACATGGGGTACACGTATAACCTTGCTGCGCACACCGGGAAACTGCACCAGTGCGGAACGCACCATCTGCTCGCCATTAATTCCCTGTCCGCAGGACAGGACATAGACAGGGGCCCCCTGCCGGGTCATGGTCGTAAGCTCTCCACCAGGCATGAAATCTCCTTTCGGGTATATTCAAAAAATCCAAAGACTTCCTGACGATGTTCCTGTATTGTTCCTCAGATCTTTTGACAAGGCAGAGGAACTCGACTATGGGTACAGTGTTTTTTTAACACTCGGACACGGAGGCCAGTATGGGCATGATCCTAGAAAAACTGAAACATTTTAAAAAAAATCAGGATGTGGTGGAAATCGGAAGGCGTCACTTTTCCGAAAGCCCCATCCTCGGCCAGATCCGTGCCCTTTCCGACACCCTCGTTCAGGTGACGGAATACGACAGCACAGGGCGTTACAATGGCATCAGCGTCTTTTACGCCGATGACATTACAGACCTCCTCTGGGAAACCCGGGACACCCGGACCGTCATGAAACTGGCCCGGCTGCGTACCCCCTTTGAGGTGCCGGAACTGCGGCTGGGTTCCCTGAGGCTTCTCATCGAGGACATCCAGCAGCGCTTCGGCACGGCGGCCTTTCTCAATGAGATGGCCGGACTCACGGCCATGTGCGGCGAAGTCATCAGTGTGGACAACGAATGGGTGCATATCCTTGAGTACGCCCCCCGCAGTGAGGATGGCCGCTTCCAGAGCATGACAAGGCTGGATCTCATAACGAGGCTCTGTGCGGATACGCCTGCCATCCATGACGTGATCCGCATCCACCGGATTCAGACGGACAGCGGTGAATCCCCCCAGACGCCCCCGGCGGAATCCCCCTGATCCCCATAAGCCTTTTCCCATAATCCGGCCACCACCTCCGTGGTGGTCAGGATATCATCACTGCACAAAACCTTTGCAGGCAAAGATCTTTCTTCCCCGTACCCCCTATCATAATATTCTTCCAGAATCTCCTTCAGAAAAGCATCCACTTCCCCCTGATCCAGCAGGGCCTGCCACTGCCGGACCCGGTTTCCTCCAAGCCGCCTTGTGAGAAATCCCAGTGCATGGCGGACAGCAGCCACACCCCCTCCATCTGCACCAAAGTATTCCCGCTTAAGCCTTGCCACACGGGCTTCCATGGAAGCTTCCAGACGAATGTGGGGGCCTTTTTCCAATGCCCTGAAAAGGGCCGGAGGTACCTGCACAGGACCGATCTTCCGGCTTTCCATTTCCGTAACAAAAACAGGAAAACTGCCATCTTCTGCCCGATGGGCCAGCAGAAAAAGATAAAGCCGCATTTCAAAGGCCTGCTGATCCACCACGGTACTTTTTCCCTTTTCCGCAAAGCGGATGTGCCCGAAAACCGAAGCCGCATGGCCAGCGGCAGCCTCCAGATGCAAAACCGGAACATGGGGAAAATGTGCAGCCAAAAGCTCCAGCACCTGCGATTTACCACACCCCGTAGCACCGGAAAGGGGCCAGAGGGTAAAATCCCCATGATAGAGAAGCTGATACACCCCCCTGCGGAAACCCTTATGCCCCCCTTCAAGACGCATAACAGAAAACCCGTGCCTTGCCAGAAGGCCTGCCGCATAACGGCTCCGGCCCCCTCCCCGCCAGCAGTAAAGCACAAGGGGTCTGCCCTGACTCAGTGCCCGCACCCTTTCCACATAAAGGGCTTCCTTTTCCTTTGCCAGATAAAAGGCGTAGCGCATTGCCGTCCTGTGATTGTGCCTTCTGTACAAAAGTCCCACCTCATGGCGCTCCCTGTCATTGAGAATGGGCATGGAAAGGGCTACGGGAATGGCATCTTTTTCATATTCTGACTCGGAACGGACATCCAGAACCAGACAATCCGCATTGCCGTGGCAAAGGTGGCGGCGCAGCATTTCTCCAAAGGACTTTCGGGAAATATCCCTGACCTCCGGTGCAATGAGATCCTGCCTCAGCTCCGGCAGGTCCAGATCCTGAATGCGCCTGCACAAAAGGGCCAGCTCTTCCTGCTGGTCACAGGGTTTTGTTTCAGGCATCATGACAGCCTCCATGGCGCACCCTGTAGTGGAGAAGCAGAGACCCGAAGCCCAGAGGTTCTGCATTCACAAGCAAAAGATCCATGGGAATATGCTCAGAAAAAAGTCCGGGACCTGCCCCAAAAATCAAAGGGGAGACGGTCACAAAAAGTTCATGGATGCGCCCTGCCTTTGCAAAGGCCGTATTCAGGCGGCTGCCACCGATCAGGGCCGCCTCCCCGTATCCTTCTGCGGCAAGACCATCCAGAACCGCATCTACGGAACCCGATGTGAATGCAAGATCGCCTGAGACAGAAACACGGGATTCTGGAAAACGGGTAAAAACCACATTTTTCCGGCCCGGAAGGGGACCTCCCATGGCATCAAAGGTTTTTGAACCCATGAGAACAAGGCCCATGCGCCGGGTAAGGGCTGAAAAATGTGCCTTGTCCGCTGCCTCCGTCCAGTCCAGCGGATCGTTAAGGCTGCGGGCTGTCCTGCCGTCCAGGGTCCGTGCCATGACAAGACTCACCCGTATGCCTGTTTCAGTTTTCATGCATGGACCGGTACGGGCAGGGGTTTTCCCTGATAATGCTCTTCATAGGCCGCATGGACAGCGTCAAGGGGGTGACGGTCAAAGATATAGGCTGCCAGCTCTTCGGCAGGCTCCGGGTCTTCCAGATCATTTTTAATGCGGGTCATGAGCACCATGCGCACCAGTTGCACCCGGGCATCCTTGTAGCGGATGGCCTTGTCCAGAGACCGCACATCCTCTTCCTCCATATCCGGCCCCATCCGCTCCGGCAGCACGCCCGCTTCCTCCAGCACGGAAAGCCTTTCCGGCGCAGGAATTTTTCCAAGCCTCCGGCAAAGGCCTTCGGGCAGACGCTCAAAGGCCTGATTTACCGCTTCTTCCGTAAATACCGTATCCACCACCACAGACCTCCTCTTTGATGTAAAATCATCTTTCTTAAAACTGGCCGAATGTAAGTCAGACGGGTTGCAAGGTCAAGCGGCTTAGATACAGGGCATATTTCTTGCTTTTATAAATGCAGGAAGAAAAAAGAACATCACCGTATTTTACCGGAGAATCCGCCATGCATATTTTAAGAATATCCACCCTGTGTCTCTGCCTTTTTTTCGTCATGGGCTGTACGGAAGAAAAAACAGACACGCCCCCGGCTCAGCCCCCCGCAAAAACCCGTCCCGAGGCCTCCATGACCTTTGATTTCAGAGGGGGGGATTTAAAGGTGACCGACAGAAGCAGCAGCATTTTCGATGCTGGCATCACCCTTGCCGCCCATGCCCTTGCCTCCCCGGAGACCATAGAAATCCGGCCTGCCAGCCTTCCGGCCCCCCTGCCAGCCGGGGAAAAAGCCGCAGGCCCTGCCGTGGCCTTTGCTCCCCACGGCCTTCTTTTTCAAAATCCTGCCATTCTTACCCTGCCCTACGCGGCAAAAACTGCCGATGGCAGCAGCATCCATGATTATCGGGTTCATGCCCGCTACTTTGATCCCATTGCGGGGCAGTGGAAAGCCATGCCCCTGAAAAAAAGAGACATCAAAAATAAAACCGTTTCCTTTGAAAGCAATCATTTCAGTGTTTATATTGCAAGTGTTCAGGCACCGGATACGGATTTTCCTGCTTACCCTCAAAAACTGACGCCGGGTGAATATTTTGTGCACCCTCCTGAGTTCAGGCTTGAAAACGGTAAACACATCCTGATAGAAAAAGGCCGGATCAACCGTCCCGGCATGCAGGCGGGCACCCCCTTTCACCTCTATGTCCGTTTTTATGATCAGGCCCTGCTGGCACTGGTGGACCAGCAGGCATCCGTGAACACGAAGGCAGGCCACAGGGCCGCATTCACGGAAGACGGTACAGGGGTCATCCTTGACACCTTTCCTGTTTTTGAAAAGGTAAGGGCATCAGGTGATGCACGGCTCTGGCGCTGGGAATCGGTTTTTGTGGCCGAGCTCACCCGGCTTGTCAATTACAAAACCGTGGATGAACAGAATCCCTATGTTCAGCCCTTTCCTGTCAATGAAAGGCTTTACGCAGAAATAGAAGCTGTAAACGAAAGGGAAATACGCCTGTCCTGGGGCTTTGACCTTCCCATGGAGATGGAATCGGAAATATATCAAGATAATCCCAGAGCCCAGACCCTCTGCATTGCCTTTGAAGCCACCTTTCTGGGGTTTCCCAATGGAGAAGAACCATGAAAAAGCAGATTCAAATCGGCATCGGCGTGGTCGTTCTTCTTGTGATCATCATCGGCCTTGCCTTGTATAAACCCTACTATGACCAGAAATACCAGTTCTCAGGCTTAGGAGAAATTTATGAGGCCAGACGGGGCAACTGGGAAACCCAGCAGCAGCGGCGCATGTTCTTTGAACCGGGAAGCCAGCCCCCCCTGGAAGAAACAGCCCATCTGCCCAGCTATGAACTTCGCTTTGCAACCAATCTTGCGGACGGGAGCTTCATGGCCATGGAGCTGACCTTCCGCTTCAGAAACAACAGCGGCATTACAGAAATCCGGAGAAGAGCCGACCGCATCCGCCACGCCCTGACCATCGCCCTTTCCCCCTATACCCGTGCGGACCTTGAAAACAATGAGGGGCGGGTACTGGCCGTGACGGATACCATCCTGCACCGCTACATTGAATCGGAGATCCAGCACCTTTATCTGACAGACTTCAGGCTCAGCGGCGGACCTGACAGTCCTTGAAAAAAAAAAGAGAGTGGGAAGCCAGAAGTTTTTTTCCATCATGTTTTACAGGAGCAGCCCTTGTGTCTGACCGCATGAAAATACCCGCCCGCACCATGGACCATCAAAATGTGACTGCGTCAGGGGAGTCATCAAAAAAAAAGATTCCCCTGAAAAGGAAAGTCGCCCTGCACATCAAAAAGCCTTGACGAAATAAGTCCCATCATCATATGGGACTCTTTTACCAATGGATTTTTCCAGGTAGAGGTGCTGGAATCAGCACCTTCTTTTTGCCGGAAATTTCTACGTTATTCAGTCATAAGACCGGGAGTCGGCATGTCAGAAAAAACAAACCAGCCCTTACGCATATGTATGATCAGTTACAGAAGCAACCCCCACTCCGGCGGACAGGGAGTATACATAAGAAACCTTGCCAAAGCCCTCTGTGAACTGGGTCATGAAGTGGACGTACTGGCCGGCCCCCCGGACCCCCTGCTTGAAGGCGCTGCCCGGCTGATTCCCGTTGAAACCCTGGATCTTTACAATCCCGAAGCCCTTTTCAGAACCCCCCGTCTGGATGAACTGAAGGATCCGGTGAACCTCATGGAATGGATCGGTACCTCCACCATGGGCTATCCCGAACCCTTCACCTTCGGATTCCGGGCCGTGCGCCACCTGAAAGACCAGCTCCATAAATACGATATTATCCACGACAACCAGAGCCTTTCCTATGGCATAGAAAAGCTCAGCCGGAAAATACCCACCGTGGCCACCATCCACCATCCCATGACGGTGGACCGCAGGCTGGCCGTGCGCAGCGTGCGGGCACCCTGGAAAAAATTCAAGCACCTGCGCTGGTATTCCTTCATCGGCATGCAGAAGAGGGTCAGCCGCAAACTTCCCAAAATTATCACGGTAAGTGAATTTTCCAAAAAGGATATTGCACGGGAATACGCCATTGATCCTTCCCGTTTTTCCGTTGTTCCCAATGGCATTTCAACGGAACTTTTCCATCCCATGCCAGCCATCCCCAGAGAACCGGGACGGCTCATTGTCACCAACAGTGCGGACATGCCCCTAAAGGGCCTCTACCATCTGCTAGAGGCCCTGCACCGGGTGTCCCTCACCCACTCCGTGCGGCTTACGGTCATCGGCAAAGCCAAGGAAAAGGGAGGCATTGAGAAACTGATCAAAAAACTCAATATTGCCCACCTCATCGATTTTACGGGAAGAATTGATCACCATCAGTTTGTCAGGGAATATGCCAAAGCATCCATCGCCGTTGTACCTTCCCTTTACGAGGGTTTTGGCCTGCCCGTGGGCGAAGCCATGGCCACGGCCACACCGGTGATCTCCACCACGGGCGGTGCCCTTCCGGAAGTAGCCGGAGATGCGGCCCTTCTCGTACCACCGGGCAATTCCAATGCTCTGGCAAAGGCCATATGCAGTCTTCTGGATGATCCTGAAAAAAGAAAACAGCTCGGAGCAGCAGGATACAACCGGGTACACGAACATTTCACATGGAAAAATGCTGCGGAAAAAACCGTAGAAACTTACAGGGAGGTTATCCGTGATTACCGTTGATTTCCGTCGCATGAACATACAGCCGGGCTGGAAAATCCTCGACATCGGCAGCGGTCCCGGCCGCCATACGGCAGCGGCCTACGGCCTTGAAAGGGTTACGGCCATTGGCGCAGACCTCTGCCACAAAGATCTCCTTTCCGCCAGAGAACGCCTTGAAAACCATGACATGATGGGCTGGCACGGTGGCGGCTCATGGGGACTGAGTACGGCAGACATCACAAGGCTTCCTTTCAAGGATCAGGCCTTTGATGCGGTCATCTGCTCTGAGGTCATGGAACATATCCCCAACGACAGGGCCGCAGCAGCGGAGCTGGTCCGGGTGGCAAAGCCGGGGGCCGATGTGGTGGTCAGTGTCCCCCGTTTCTGGCCGGAAAAAATCTGCTGGTGGCTGGCAAAGGACTACAGCCATGCCAATCAGGGCCATGTCCGCATTTATAAAAAAAATGAGCTGATCCGTATGCTGAAGGCACAGGGGCTTGAATACAAAGGATACGGTTACGCCCATGGTTTGCACAGCCCCTTCTGGTGGCTGAAATGTCTGGTGGGCCCCACCAATGATCAGCACCCGGCGGTAAAGCTTTACCATCGTTTTCTGGTCTGGGACATTATGGAAAAACCACTATTTACAAGGTTTCTGGACCGTATGCTCAACCCTTTCATGGGAAAAAGCCTTGTGCTGTATTTTCGTAAGCCATAAGATAAAAAAAAAACAAGCTGCCTATAAAACAGATGAAAATTAAAATTATGTTCCGGGGTGCTTGCATCCCGGCATCTGAATTGTTAGGATGGCGTTCACGGTAGCGGGGCTTCATGAATGGTCCTGCTTTCTGCCCTGAGCGGCATGACAGCCTTTATTAAGATTTACAGACATGAAAAAACACCGCATCCTTCCCATTCTTTTATGCCTGACGCTCATGATATCCCTGATATTGGCAGCGGTGCAGGCCATAGCCGGAGAGCCCCTTCTTCCCGGAACGGAATCCCCTTCCCTTGCCATGCAGGTTCATGTGCGTGAAACCAATCAGGCCTTACTGACCCCTCACTGGAGCCATGCGGATCAAGCCATGCACCTAAGCAATCCAGGTAAATCCCAGGGCATGGATCTGCGCATGACCATGGACAGACTTCATTTCAAATCTTCCATACAGCAGGAGAATACCCGAAGTTCCTTTCCCTATACGCCTGAATTCGGAGAAAAGAATCTCTACAGCACAGACCAGGACCGCATGGACTGGGCCGCAGGCATTGGTTATCAGTGGGATCTTCTCAACCAGCGCCTCTCCCTGATTCCCATGATGGGCCTTTCCTATCACGGTCACCGCCAGACTCCGGATGGTTCCCTGCCGCCTGCTGCGGAGCCTGCACCGGATAAAAATGCTCTCTCCGAATGGAACAGCTGGTGGTTCGGCCTGGATCTCCGTGCCCAGCCAAGACCGGATCTTTCCGTGGAATCTTCCCTTCTTTTCCACAATGCCAGATTCTCGGAAAGAAATTCCGAATGGGCTGAAATGAGTGAGACCGACATCAAAAATGAAGGCGAAGGACGCATCTTCCGTCTCGGAGTCCGCCAGCAGATCAGCCCCTCCTGGAGTGCCGGTATCCTCTACAGCTGGCAGCAGTGGATGGCCGAAAAGGGTGAGCTGCCCCCAGGTCTTGCACCCGATGACAAAAGACACTCCGGCATTCCCTTCAATGGCAATCTTCAGGAGCTGAACATTTCCCTAAGCTATGGTTTTTAAGAAAGAAGGAAAGGGGGGCAGACCCTTGACACGCTTTCTGGTCTCCAACTAAAAGGGGACATCTTTTACATAGAAAAAAAAAGCCATGACTCTGATGATGGCGTATTTCAGAAACAATCTGCTGGCTTTTCAAATGATTTTGATGGTTTTCTTTGTTGCGGTATCGTGCAGGCAGCGGGTTCCCGGTTTCAGGATTTGGAGGGGAGCAATGGTGCCATTATTAGAGATACCCAAACCAAGCTGGAATGGCAGCGCTGCCCCCATGGTCAGAGCTGGTCGGGTTCCGGTTGCAGCGGCATTGCCTGGTATGGAACATGGCCGGAGTCCTTGAATCTGACTGCTCCGGCTGGATTCCGACGCCCTACATTGCATGGACTGGAAACTCTGGTTCCATATAATCAAAGTGTCTTTCATGGTGCTGGCAGGTTTTGGTCATCCTCCCCGCCTGCAAGCATACTCCGAGAATGCACAGAATCTATTCCATTCCTGCAACGGACGTGTCAACGGAAACAACTTGCGCTTCATTACGATCATGTGCACCTCGTGCGTGAAGGCAGGTAACCACCAAAAAAGGACAGTCCCCTGCCTGCTTCTCATAGAAATGATACGAATGGATTCATTGCTTACTCGGAACATATAAAGCGTCGATTCTTTTGAAGAAAACCAAAAACGAGATGGTTTTGTCGAGTGAGTTTTGAACTTTTAAGTAAGCCTCCATCAACTCTTTGCGGGCAGAATCAAAAATCCGGACTTTCATGAAAACTCTTTTCTTATGGATTTTTTTGCATCTTCTCAATCCATGTACGCTTCTTCTCCCTTTTCAAAGGAGCCCCTCCTTTTCTTCAAGGACACTCCCATGCCATTGGGGGGATAGCACCATATCTCCACCCCGGCAACAATCATCCCAAAGCAGCTCCATGGCTAAAATTTTCTCTTCAAAGCTCATGGTTTTTTAGACTGAACCAGACCCATTGGTACCCCTTTCCTTTTAACCCAAAAATTTAAAAGTGATCAGCCCCCTTTTAAAATAATGACATTGCCGAACCCTTCTCACGGAGGTTGAAAATCCGATGAAAAGACAATTTCGATTTTATGCAGTGCACCATCCGGTTCAAGGCTGAGTTTGAAGTGTAAAGGAAAGCAGGGATCAACCCGGTAACCTGATACCATAAGGAGTCATATGTGATTGTCGTTGGCAGATTTTCGTTCCCCCATGAAGCTCACATTGCCAAAGCCAGCCTTGACAGCGCTGGCATAGAAAGCTGCATTGCAGACGAGCATACGGTGAATGCTCAGTGGTTATATTCTAATGCCATTGGTGGCGTTCGCTTAATGGTGGCAGAAAAAGACGCAGATGAAGCTTATAAAATACTGAACACTGACTTCTCGCAGTCATTAGAAAATGAAATCGCTGCTGAGGAAGGCAGGGACGTTTGCCCTCATTGTGGCAGTACGGATTTGTCCCCACATACCAAAGGGAAGCGTCCGGCTTTTCTGGTTTTCATTTTGATAGGCTTTCCATTATTCTTTTACAAGCATGGGTATAAATGTAAGCAGTGCGGACAATTTAACGAAAAGCTTTGAACAGCGGCATAGCTGTGAAAAAAGATGTTTTCTGCATTAAAAATCCCCGTTTTCCAGAGCCCTTAAAGAAGAACAAGGCAGGGATGCTGTGGTATGGGATGACAAGGTTGATATGAGTGAATATGATTTAATGATGAACGATCAACTCTTACCATACCAAACTTAAAGGAGATAAAAACCAAAATGAAATCAAAATGTCAGATATGCAATTCAGAATATACCCGTTCAGGCATGTCCAGACACATCAAAAACTGTCTGGGCAAGCATTTTAAAACGTCTGGCAATGGAACAGCCAAGCGGGTTTTTTACCTCCACATCCATGCCACATACAATCAGGACTATTTTCTCCATATCCTCATGAAAGAAAATGCCCGGCTCGAAGATCTTGACACCTTCCTTCGTAACATATGGCTCGAATGCTGCGGACATCTGAGCGCTTTTACCTACGACGGCTACGGGGAAGATATTAATATAAAATCAACAATCTCCAAGATCTTTGAGCCCGGTCTTTCCTTATCCTATATGTATGACTTCGGTGACACGACAGAACTCACCATCAAAAATGTTGAAATATATAAAGGTGTCACCGAAGGAAATAAAAAAATCCAGATTGTGTCCCGCAACGCGGACCCAGCTGTCATCTGTGATGAATGCGGCAAAAAACCGGCTACAGTAATTTGTACGGAATGCCAGTATGAGGATGCAGGCTGGCTGTGTAAAAAATGTGCCCAAAACCATGAGTGTGATGAAGACATGTTTCTTCCGGTTGTCAATTCTCCAAGGGCTGGTGCTTGTGGATACACAGGAGATTAAAATGACGTTTCCCCTCCATTTTCGCCGGGCCGAAGCCAGCCCGGAAGATGCCCTTTTCTTTGCACAGGCCCTCAACATGGCCAGTGATGGCCTCCTGCATTTTCTGTTCGGCTCCGGATACGGGGATATTATTGCCCAGACCAGCATGGTTTCAGGCCACGACCTCTCCCTTGAACATGTCCTGCTGGCAGAATGTGAGGGAGAACCTGTGGCCATGCTCAGCGGCATGGCGGTGGCATCCATGGCCGATTTTTCCCCTGTTCTACGCAGGGCCGCAGGCAGACAGATCTGGCGGGCGGGCCTTCTTGCCCTTACCGCCCTTCCCCTTTTCAAAGCCATGTCCATACACAACCCGAACGACTGGTATCTTCAGGCCATTGCCGTATCGGAAAAGCTGCGGGGAACGGGGACAGGATCAAAACTCCTTGCCATGGCCGAAGAAAGGGCGATAAGCTGCGGCGCACACCGCATCACACTGGATGTGTCATCGGCCAATGCCGCAGCACTTCGCCTGTATCAGCGCATGGGCTATGGGCAGGAAAGCATCTCTTCAGCGGCTCTTTTATTGGGCGGCCTGCGGGTTCGGCGCATGGTCAAAACCCTGCTACTGGCCTGAGAAAAAAGAATCTGTCCTGCCATCAAAAAATCAGGGCAAACCGGCTCAGAAAAACCGCAAGGAAAGGATACCTGCCATGCAAACCACAGAAAAAACCCCTTTCGTCTTTTTTCAGGGAAAAACGCCCTTCAATCCGGAAAAACCCAGCCTCCTCTTTATTCACGGAGCAGGTCTGGATGGCCGGTTCTGGAAACTGCAGATGGAAGGGCTTTATCCTGCGGCCAACTGCTTTGCCATCACCCTGCCCGGCCGGGGGGCATCGCCACTGCCCGCCTGTTCTTCCGTTGCAGACCAGGCCTCCCACATTGCTGCATTTCTGGATCATATGAAAATTGAAAAGCCCTTTATCTGCGGCATTTCCATGGGCGGAGCCATTGTGCTGAACCTGCTTGCGGAAAACTCCGCCTGCTTTTCCGGTGGTATCATCATCAATTCAGGGGCAAGACTCCGGGTCAATCCGGGGATTTTTGAAATGGTTGAAAAGGATTTTAAAAATTTTAAAGATCTCCAGATACAGCTCAGTATTTCCCCGTCCACCCCAGCGGATACCATAAAACCCCTTCTGGATGCCGCATCCATTGATAATCCTGACACCATCACCAAAGACTTCAGGGCCTGCGACGGCTTTGACATCATGGACCGGCTGCACCGGATCACAGCTCCCGTGCTCATCCTTACGGCATCCGATGACCAGCTTTCTCCAGTGAAATACGGCCACTACCTCAAAGAGCATATCTCCGGTTCCCTGATGGAATGCATTGAAGGAGCAGGCCATCTTTCTCCCCTGGAAACACCCGAGGCGGTGAATCAGGCCATTTTACATTTCATTTCCTCTCCGGAATAAGCCCTTTTCTTCCCCATCCTTTTTGCGCCGGAAAAGGATGGGGATCTGAGATCGCTCAAAAAACAAAAAGCCTTCCTTGACCCCCATGACCCGAGGCCGTATATTATCCAGCTCAAAGCAGGCCCTGTGTTCTGGTTTTACCGATTCCGTAACACACACAACCTTTTTACATAAGGAAAATATATGAGCGAAACCGTAAAACTGATCATAGAGGGAAAAGAGTACGAGCTTCCCGTCATTGTAGGTACAGAAGGCGAAAAAGCCTTTGATATTACATCCCTTCGCCAGAAAACCGGTTATATTACCTATGATCCGGGATTTGGCAACACAGGCAGCTGCGCTTCGGCCATCACCTTCATGGACGGAGAAAGGGGCATTCTCAGATACAGGGGGATTCCCATCGAAGATCTGGCAGAAAACGCCACCTTCATTGAAACGGCATATCTGCTCATCAACGGTCACCTCCCCACCCTTAACGAGCTGAACAGAACCCGTGTGCTTCTCAATGATTTTTCCCTGATCCATGAAAGCATGCAGGTCTTTTTCCAGAATTTCCCCAGAGCATCCCACCCCATGGGCATCCTTTCCGGCATGATCATGGCTTTAAGAAGCTTCTATCCGGATATGGGGGAAGAAGACATCAACATCCACTTCCTCTATCTGCTTTCCAAGGTTCGCACCATGGCGGCCATGTCCTACCGCATGTCCAGGGGAGAAAAGGTGGTCTATCCCAGACACGACCTCTCCTACTGTGCCAACTTTCTCAATATGATGTTCGACAGCCCGGTTCATCCCTATATTGTGGATGAAGATCTGGTACGTGCCCTCAATGTCTTTCTCATCCTCCACGCAGACCACGAGCAGAACTGTTCCACTTCTGCCGTAAGGGTCGTGGGCTCCAGCAAGGCCCCCCTTTACGCTTCCATTGCAGCAGGCGTTTCCGCCCTCTGGGGCCCCCTGCACGGGGGAGCCAATCAGGCGGTCATTGAAATGCTGGAAAAAATTCTCAAGGAAGGCGCTACCATTGATGAGGTTATCCGAAGGGCCAAGGACAGAAAAGATCCCTTCCGCCTCATGGGTTTCGGCCACAGGGTGTACAAAACCTATGACCCAAGGGCCAAAATAATCAAAAAGATGTGCGATAAAATCCTTGAAAAACTGAAAATCGAAGACCCCCTGCTGGATATTGCCAAAAAGCTGGAAGAGGTGGCCCTGACAGATCCCTACTTTGTGGATCACAACCTCTATCCCAATGTGGATTTTTATTCCGGCATTGTCTTAAGGGCCATGCGCATTCCCACCAACATGTTCCCCGTAATGTTTGCCATTGGCCGTCTGCCCGGATGGATTGCCCAGTGGAAGGAAAGCATGGAAGATCCTTCCCAGCGCATCAGCCGTCCAAGGCAGATTTATACCGGCCTTCCGCAGAATCCCTTCCAGGATATCATGGAAAGGTAACAAAAAAGGCATGTTCCGGCAGAAATATATCCCGCCGGAACATGCCGTAAATATTCACCATATTTCCTTGAACAACGAAAGCACCTCCCAGACTTTTACGAAGGCACTCTGGTTATTTGCTTGTGACGCAATCCGAAACGATTGCAAAGTCACTCGCAAACAACCAGAATGCTCTTAAGCATGATATACTCCGCACGATCATTTTTGAAACAAAATGATGAACATTTTGGTTTTATTACTTTCTTCCCTCACCCCCGGCCCCTCTCCCGAAGGGAGAGGGGAGAAAAACAGCCATCCTCAAGGCTCCCTCTCCCCTTGGGTGGTGGCTGAGGTTCTCGAAGCCAGAGGGTTGCCTGCCCGACACACAGGCCTTCTGCATAGCTTTTTATAATGCCATGGTTTCTTTTGCCTGTGTGCGGGGGGGTGAGGGTCTCATTAAAAAAATCAGAATAACAATCCAATTTTCTGATGTTTCACATATGAGCATCTGGAGTATAACAGCCTCAACCTACCTTGCTCTGGGCAAAATAAGATTCAGCATAATCCCCAGAATGGCCGCAAGGCCGATACCCTCCAGAGAAAACTGCCCCGCAGAAAAGCTCATGCCACCGATACCAAAAACCAGAATCAGCGCCACAATGGCAAGATTGCGGTTCTGCATGAGATCCAGCCCTGAACGCACCAGACTGTTCAGACCTACCACCATGATGGCACCGAAAAGAAGCAGCATGATCCCGCCCATGACCACGGCGGGAATGGTGGCCAGCAGAGCCCCCAGCTTACCCACAAAGGCAAGGAGAATGGCACAGATGGCCGCCCAGGTCATGACCCCTGCGTTTTTCACCCCGGTCAGTGCCACGGCACCGGTTACTTCCGAATAGGTGGTGTTGGGAGGTCCGCCGAGAAAGGAAGCAAAGCTTGTGGCAAGGCCGTCTCCCAGCATGGTGTTTTCAACCCCAGGATCTTCCAGATAATCCTTGCCCGTAATGGCACCGATGGCCAGCACGTCTCCAAAATGCTCGATGGCAGGGGCAATGGCTACGGGAATAATGAACAAAATAGCAGCCAGATGAAATTCAGGGGCTGTAAAGGAAGGAATGGCAAACCAGGGAGCCTCTTTTACGGGTGTAAAATCCACAAGGCCATAAAAAAGGGCCAGAGAATAGCCCACCACAATACCGCAGAAAATGGGAATCAGACGAAACATGCCTCGCCCCAGCAAAGAAACCAGTACCGTGGTTGCCAGAGCTGCCATGGAAACGGTGAGGGCTGTTCCTCTGGGTACAATATTATCGGGATTGGCCACACCCGTTGCCATCTGCACGGCAATGGGGGCAAGGATAAGACCAATCACCATAATTACAGGCCCCGTCACCACAGGCGGCAGAATACGGTGCACAATGGCCACTCCCTGCCAGCGGATGAGAAAGCTTAAAAGAATATAGACAAAACCAGCGGCCACAAGCCCACCCATGGTGGCAGCCACACCCCACTGGGCCGTACCAATGGAAATGGGAGCAATAAAGGCAAAGGAAGATGCAAGGAAAATCGGCACCTTCCCCTTTGTCACCAACTGAAAGATCAGTGTGCCTGCACCTGCCGTAAACAGGGCCACATTGGGATCAAGGCCCGTGAGAAGCGGTACCAGTACCAAAGCACCAAAGGCCACAAACAGCATCTGGCTACCGATAAGGGCGTCTTTGCCCTGAAAACGGTAGGCCGTGGGGTCATTTTTGTCCTGCATAAATAAAGCTCCTTGGAAAATATAGTTGCCAGCACCCATGGTGCAGGCTTTCATACAAACAGGCGCAAGACCTGCCCCTGTGAATGTTTTTTTATGCCCCCGTTTTATGCAGGGCAACATTTACGGGTGCCCGCTTCAGCGGGTTCCGAAAATCTTATCCCCTGCATCCCCCAGACCCGGAAGAATATAGCCCTTGTCATTCAGACGCTCATCCACGGCAGCCACATAGACATCCACATCCGGGTGCGCCTTTTCAAGGCGTTTCAGGCCTTCGGGGGCCGCCACCAGAAAAATCCCCCTGATCTGCGTGCATCCGGCTTTTTTCAAAAGACTGACGGTCTCAATGAGGGTTCCGCCCGTAGCCAGCATGGGATCCAGAATCAGGGCCATACGCTTATCCATATCCGAAGCCAGCTTTACATAATAATGCACCGGCTCCAGTGTTTCCTCGTCCCGGTACAGCCCCACCACACTGACCTTGGCAGAAGGAATCATATCCAGCACCCCGTCCATCATCCCAAGACCTGCCCGCAGAATGGGAACCACCGTCACCTTTTTCCCCTTGATCTGATCCACTTCTACGGGACCGGCCCAGCCGTCTACGGTAACGCTTTCCGTCTCAAAATCCTTGGTGGCCTCATAGGTAAGAAGCCTTGCCACCTCATTGGAAACAGCCCGAAAATTTTTGGTAGCCAGCTCCTTTTTCCGGAGCAGCCCCAGCTTGTGCCTGATCAAAGGGTGATCTGCCACATACACAGCCATACAAACCTCCTTGGGGGAAGAATCTTTTTTTACCAAATCACAGGCAGAATCCGGCAGCTTCCAGAGCCTGCACCTGCGGCACAGCCCCTGCCCTGAAGACTGTCCGGACCATGGGGGCAAGGGATCAGACCAGAGGCCATACACCTGAAACAATTGGATTTTATTGCTTTTTCAAGCAGTGAATCCAAAACACATTAAAGGAAGCGAGGGCATCGGTCAAGGCAAAAGCATCGGCCTTGCCTGACCAATGCCAAGGTGCTACAAGCGGATTCTGATGTGAAACACCTTTTACGGACAGATCATGGAATCCAAATCTTTTTTTATACATGTGGCTGTGGATGCCCCCCTTTTTTCCCTTTTCACCTATGGTGTTCCCCATGGCCTGAGGGATCGTATCCTCCCGGGTATCCGGGTGCTGGTTCCCCTCGGCCCACGGAGAATCACAGGGTATGTGATCAAAGTCACCGACCATGCACCCGAAGACATCCGTATTGCAGACATCCTTGATGTTCTGGATGAAGCCCCCTTTTTCCCTGCAGAGCACCTTGCTTTTTACCAGCGCATGGCCGCCTATTACCACCATCCGCCGGGAGAAACCCTTTCCACGGCTCTGCCTGCGGGCATCAACCTTTCCGACAAAAGCATGTATGCCCTGACCCCGGAAGGCGAAAAAGCCGAATCCAGCCATCCGCAGCTCAGCATACTGCAGCTTTTGAAAAACGCCCCCCTCTCCCTGCAGCAGATCCGGCTCCGGGACCACGGCACCACCAAAAAAACCATGGATCTTCTCTGCAAAGAAGGCCTTGTGGAAATCCGCAGGATCTTCAGGGAAAGGCAGGCAAAGGCCAAAACCCGCAAAAGCTACGCCATTGCACCGGAGATACAGCCCCCCCTTTCCATCACACCCAAACGCCTTGCCCTCTGGGAATGGCTCAAAAAAAACGGACCTGCGGATACCTCCATCATTCAGCAGGAGATGGGCAACCCGGCCTCAGCCCTGCGCTGGCTGAAGGAAAAGGCGCTGATCCTTGAAGAGGAGGTCCGGGTTTTCAGGGACCCTCTGGGAGACACGGTGGAAGCCGACCTTCCCCCTAAGCTCAATGAAGAACAAAAAGAAGTTGTGCAGACCGTTCTCACGGCCATGGAAGGGGGATTCCACCGCTTTCTTCTCCATGGAGTCACGGGTTCCGGAAAAACGGAAATCTACCTCCACCTTGTGGACGCCTGCCTGAAAAAGGAAAAACCCGCCATTGTTCTGGTGCCGGAAATTGCCCTGATCTCCCAGATAGCCGGACGCTTCCGTGCCCGTTTCGGAGAACGGGTCGCGGTACTGCACAGCGGGCTTTCCAAGGGAGAAAGGCTGGACCAGTGGGAAAGGATTCTTTCCGGGGAGCTGAAGGTTGTCATCGGAGCCAGATCTGCGGTTTTCGCCCCTGTTCTGAACCCCGGCATCATTATTGTGGATGAGGAGCATGACGGCTCCTACAAGCAGGATACGGGTCTTCGATACAATGGCCGGGACATGGCCATCCTCAGGGCACAGCTGGAAAACTGCGCCGTTCTCTTAGGATCCGCCACCCCCTCCATCCAGAGTTATGCCAATGCCATCAACGGCAGGTTCACCCTTCTCCGCCTCACCCGCAGGGTCAACCAGCGCCCCCTGCCTGCCGTCACCCTTGTGGATCTCAGGGAAATGAAACATGCCGCAGGCGTGGAACGCTATATCTCCCGCCCCCTGTACGGAGCCATGAAAACCGCTTTAGAAAAGGGTGAGCAGGTTCTTTTGTTTTTAAACAGAAGGGGCTATGCGGGTTTTCCCGTATGCGGCAGCTGCGGGGAGATTGTCAAATGCCGCCACTGCGACATTTCTTTAACCCTGCACAGAAAAGCCAGCGCCTTTCTCTGCCATTTCTGCGGATTTTCCATGGCTTCCAGCCCCCTTTGCCCCTCATGCAGGGCGCCGGAAGTCCGGGTTTTGGGCATGGGAACGGAAAAGGTGGAAGCCGCAGCCCGCTACCTTTTTCCCGAAGCCCGCATCCTGCGTATGGATCAGGATACAACGGCTAAAAAGGGGCAGCTCATCCGCATGCTTCGCCAGATACGCAGCCGGGAAGTGGATATTCTTGTGGGAACCCAGATGGTGGCCAAAGGCCATGATTTTCCGGGAATTACCCTTGTGGGTATTCTCAATGCGGATCTGGGATTGAGTTTTCCCGACTTCCGGGCCAGCGAACGCAATTTTCAGACACTGGCCCAGGTGGCTGGTCGGGCAGGCAGGGGGGATCTCTCGGGCAGGGTCATCCTCCAGACCTTCAACCCGGATCATTACAGCATACAGACTGCCTGTTCTCAAGACAGTGAAGCCTTTTTCAGAGAAGAGATCGGCACACGCAGAATGCTGGGGTATCCGCCCTTTTCCCGCATGATCCAGATCCGCATTTCAGGAGAAAAGGAAGAGAAGGTTCAGGAAGCGGCAGCAAAAGCCGCAGACAGGGCAAAGGCCGCCTCATCGGGAAGGGTGCGTATTTTAGGGCCTGCCCAGTCCCCCATCGCCCGCATGGCAGGTCAGTTCCGCCATCAGATTCTTCTCATGGGAACGGACAGTCTCTGCCTCAATGAAAGCGCAGAAGCGGCTGTTTCCGTTAAGGTGTCAGGTGTCAGGGTGCTCATGGATGTGGACCCCTATGCCATGCTTTAGATGGCTTCATGGATCATCATTTAACCGCCCGGATGCCGGGAGAAAGAGCAGATTCCGGATATCTTACATTCCGGAATATGGTCTTTAAAAATTTTATATTTTTTCAAGGGCATCCATGGTTTGCTGGAAAATTTTCCTGAAATGTTCCATGGCCTGCTTCAAATCTTTATCCCCATACTCCGGTGCAGAACGCAGTATCTTTTCCAGATTTCTGATGGAGCTGAACAGCTCATCGCCGCCAAGATTGCCTGCAACGCCTTTTATATTATGCAACAATACTGAAATCCGCTGCAGATCTCCGTCAGCAAGGGCTTTGTCAGCATCTTCAAGGGCGTATTGATACTCGTCATAAAAATATTTTAAAAAAGAATGATACAAAGCCTTATCTCCCATCACCCTGGACAGGCCTGCAGTCATATCAAAACCAGACAGATGTTCCGGCAGCAGCTCTTCTGAAGAATCATTTTCCGATAATAAGTCTCCGTTTTTTCTTTTTTTCAAAATTCCCATGCTTTCAGCTAAGGAATTCTCCGGAAGCCAGCGAACAAGGATCCCGTACAGCTCATCAAAATCAATGGGTTTTGAAATATGATCGTCCATACCCGCTGCCATGGATTTTTCCCTGTCCCCAGCCATGGCATGGGCTGTCATGGCTATAATCGGCAAAGGCCGCTCCGTGGTAACACAAAGCTTCCCTTCCTTTTCCATGTTCCTTATCATCCGGCTTGCTTCATAACCATCCATCCCTGGCATCTGAATATCCATAAGCACAAGATCAAACGCTTTTTCCCGGACTTTTTCCACCGCATCATGTCCATTCTCCACAACAACGGGAGTAAGACCGAAACTTTCCAGAATTTCTTTGGCAATCTGCTGGTTAACGGGATTATCTTCTGCCAGAAGGACGTACCCTGTAAGTCCATCCACGCACTCTGACAGAGCTGCCGTTTCAGCCCGAGACGGCCTATGATCAAAAACAGAATCCACAGGTTCATCAAGCTTTTCAAATCTGGCCGTAAAAAAGAATTCACTCCCCTGCCCCGGCCTGCTGCTTACTCCTATCTCCCCTCCCATTCTTTCAACAAGAGACTTTGAAATACTTAAGCCAAGCCCGGAACCACCAAACTGACGTGTTGTGGAAACATCGGCCTGAACAAAAGGGGTAAAAAGTCCCTTTAACTGCTCATCTGTTATGCCAACCCCCGTATCCTGAACCATGAAGCACAATACCACAGAAATTCCGTCATCCTCTCCACAGTCAACAATCACGCGGACATGACCTCTTTTGGTAAATTTCAGTGCATTCCCTGTAAGATTGGTCAGAACCTGACCAAGGCGGAGGGGATCTCCTTTGAGATATCTGGGGATCAGAGAGGGGCAGGACACTTCAAAATCAATACCTTTCTCTGCGGATTTATCCGCATGGAGATCCTTAAGATCCTTAAGTACCGAATGAAGATCAAAGGGTATTTCTTCAAAATCAAGGTGGCCGGATTCAATCTTGGAAAAATCAAGGATATCATTGATGATGCCCAGAAGATTAGCGGCCGCTGTCCGGATCTTGCCAAGATAATCCCTCTGCTGATCCGTCAGCTCTGTTTTCAAGGCGAGATGGGTTAATCCAAGTACAATATTCATAGGGGTGCGGATTTCATGGCTCATGCTGGCCAGAAAAGCACTTTTTGCCCTTGTTGCAGCCTCAGCGACTTCCAGCTCACGCTGCACCTTTTCTTTTTCCACACGCTCCGTAATGTCCTGAATAACACCTTCTATAAGAGGACCGTCACTGCTGATAAGATGATGGGCATTGATCCGTACCCACACATTTTTTCCATTACGCTTTCTCAGTTTTACATGAAAATCCCTGACCCTGCCCTTTGCCTTCAGCTCACCCAGAAAAGAATCCCAGGCTTTTGGTTTTGCAAAGCACCCTGAACCGAATTTCTCTGCCACTTTTATCAGTTCTTCCCTTGAAGAGAAGCCAAAAATATTCAACACCGCTGGATTCACCGTCTGTATGTGCCCGTCCGGTGTCACCTGAAAGATACCTTCAGCCGCATTCTCAAAAATACCCCGGTATTTTTCCTCTGCAATGGAAAGATCCGCACAGGCCTGTCTCAGATACACCAGCATACGCCTGAAAGCCCTTGCCAGAGAACCTGTTTCATCCCTGCTCTTCAGGATATCTTCAAAATCTCTGCCCCCGGCTTCAAGGGCGCTGCTCAGCTGGTTCAACAGTTCTGCGGCATTGTCAGCCCCCGGATCTTCACCAATACACCCCATACTGTCCTTCAGGGTACGAAGAGGCCTTACAACCATACGTGAAAGCATCAGATTAAGAAGCCCGGACATGACACAAAAAAGGGAGACAAGGGCAACTGTAAAAATCAAAACAATTGTTTCTGTTTCCCGCTGAAGGCTTCCCAGAGAATATTCAATGCGACAGAAGCCAACATGAAGTCCATGGGCTTTCAGCACTCCGGTATAGGTCAGTTTAAGCAGGCCATCCTCTTTACTGACAATATAGTCAGGCCCATTAAGCAGAAAGGCTGTCTCCCCTGCCGTAAGGGGTGATGGCAAAAAGCTTCCGGTTCCTGTAAAAAACCGGCCTTCACCATCAAAAACCAGCACGGAAAGAACATCCTGACGTTCAGAAATTTGAAAAAGAGTCGCCTGTGCAGCCTTGGTGAGACCCGAAAAAACCTCATTACTTAACTGGTCATTGTGTTTATACAAAAGATCTTCAAGGAAGCCAGCCAGACGCATAACATAATCTGCCCTCCTCTGGGTTTCATAAAAACACAGACAAACACTGGAAAAAATGGCAATAACGATGAAGGTTAAAGCAATAGCAAGATTAATTCTCGTCCGGAGCCGCCTTATCCTTATCATCATCAGAAAGTCCTCCAGAAGCTGTTTCACTCTTCCATAACAGAGTGCAGGCTTGCTTTACCCTGTCTGATTTTCATAATCACAACAGCTTTTTTTTCAGGATCTCCGTTTTCATCCATGGTGATTATTCCCGTTACACCTTCAAAGCCCGATGTGGCAGCAAGGGCATTTCTTATCTTTTTCTTTTGCAGAGATCCGGCCCTTTCAATGGCATCTGCCAGAAGCATGGTTGCGTCATAAGCAAGTGCTGCATTTTCATTCACATAATAAAACCTCTGAAACCTGTCCATGAATTCCCGCACCTTCTCCCTGCCTATCTCCGGTGACCAGTGAGAAGCAAAATACCCACTCCTTATTTCATGACCACCCACCGCCCAGAAATTCCATGCGCCCCAGCCATCACCTCCCAAAAAAGCACTCCCTAGCCCGAGATTCTGGGCCTGCTTAATCATGCGGGCGCTTTCGTTGTGCCCGGAAATAAAAATCAGATCAGGAATATCTTCACCAATCTTCTTCAGAATCTCATGGAATTCAGCATCACTCTGACCTCTTTTATAATCCAGAGTATTAAGCACCCTGCCCTTACCTCTGGTAAAGGCCTCAGAAAAAAATGCTGAAAGATCCATACTGTAGATACATGCAATACACTGCACAATTACTGCTGTTTCCGCTCCCAGTTTTTCCAGGGCAAACCTTGCAAGAACCTGCCCCTGCAGGGTATCCGTAAAGCAGACCCTGAAAATATAATCCCCGATCCGGGTAATGGCAGGATTCGTTGAATTGGGTGTTATCATCGGGATGCCCGCATTCTGAAGCACAGGAGCCATCGCCATGGAGTGATCACTCCATGATGCCCCTATAACGGCATGGACCCTTTGATCAACGGCTTTTTCAGCCGCAAGCCGCGACAGAATGGCACTGCTGCCGTTATCAATTTCTATGAGTTTAATCTTTTTCCCCAAAAGCCCCCCTGCACTGTTCAGCTCCTCAACCGCATAACGGACCCCCTGAACCTGATGCAGGTTGGATGCACTGGCTGCTCCGCTCAAGGCAAAAACAGATGCGATTCTGATTTCCTGATCATCTGCCAGCACGGGTACGGCAACCAATAGGAAAAACACAACAACAAGGGGCAAAAAAGCAGAAGACTTTCCCATGATGGTATCTCCTTTCAGTTTTTATCGGCTTTTTCCAAATGCCGCTGCCAGACACAGTCCTTAAAACAGCTTTGTCCGCAACCGATCTGCCAGAGAAGCCGCCAGCATCTTCACAAAACCTGAAAGATCCAGCTTTTTTCGCTTCCATGCAAGTTTCAGCATGGCAAGGGCAATATGGGAAGGAACCGGGGGTGGGGCATCCTTTCTCACAAGGCCAAGGGCAGAAACCGGACAGGTATCCACACAGAGACCACAGCCGATGCAACGTTTTTTATCCAGATAAACGCTTTTTTTCTCTTTGGAAAAGGCTCCCATGGGGCAGCGCCGGAGACAGATCCCGCAGCCCGTGCAGAGGGAGTCCTCCAGACGGGCATAAAAGGGGGATGCCACCACCTCGCCGGGATTTGCCAGCTGCCGGAAGGTACGCAGCAGACCGCAGCAGCAGCCGCAACAGCAACAGATCCATTTCACTTCCCTGTCATTGCTGGGCTGCAACACAAGACCTGCACGGCTTGCCGACTGAAGAATTTCCCTAACCTCTTCCCGGCTGGCTTCCCGGCCCGCTCCGGTCCAGCGATAATAATCATCGGCTTCACCAAAGTTAATACAGGTTTCAAGGGGCCTGTCACAGGCGGCCTGCTGCATCCCCATTTCCAGACGACAGATGCAGGGGGCCACCACAAAACTTTTTTTGTTTTCGATCAGGGCAAAGGCCTTTTCATAGGTCATGACCCGCAGATCCGCATCAATGCTTTCCGAAACAGGAATCACCCGCATCTGCGGTGCCTTCTGCCAGGCCCCCGCATCCACCAGCCAGGGAACATAGGATTCCATGGCTTCCACAAGCTCGAGGCTGAGGCGGCCCACCTGCAGCTCCCAGATACCCACAATAAACTGGGCAGCCATATACCGGGGAATGCCGTCCTTTTTTACACTACGGAAAATCAGCCCCTTTGATGCCATGGATTCGAGCATCCCTGCCGCCTTCTCACCCGGCATCCCCGCCCGGAAAGCCAGAACCTCCGCCCTTTCCTCCAGAAGGTTCAGATGCAGGGCCAGTGCCGCCTCTTCCGGTGCAAAAAGGAGCTTCAGAATGCGAATTTCCACTCCATGGGGGGTCTCGGGAAAACCGCCGGGCTGCCGGTCCAGATGCCGGGCAAGCCGACGGTAAAGGTTTTCCTCTTCAAAAGACCTTTCTTTTTCCTTGTTCACAGGATCTGCCATACGGATCCTTCCTTCCAAATAAAAATACCAGCCACAGACCAAGGTATCTGAAAAAGCCATATCCGGCCTTAAGACCTGCTTTTACAGCTGCTTTAGCCTGTTACCAGATTATAGTAAAAAATCTGATTACCACTGTCTTTCAACCATACGAACCCTAATCCATGAAATTAAATGACCAGATTTTACGATTATTAACGGCCACCCGTAAAGGGTGTTCCCAAAAAACAGGGCCTTAAAAACCATTCACAGGGGCAGGCCTTCAAGCCTGCCCGCATTAAAAAATCCGCTTGCCATGGGGCAGACAACAACCTGACCAGCAGGCTGTGGCATAGCCAGGGTAGAAATCAGAATAAAAAAACTACTTATTTCAAGACATTTGTCCTTGACTCAGGCCCAGCTTCATGGTCTTCTATTCATATCTCATTACCATTTTTTATGCACAATCTCCTGATCCATATTCCTTTCGAGCTTTTCATCTTAACCCAGAAAAGCACCTTCGCTTTTCGATTAAGACATTCCATAACTCGTACAGAATCCAAACAGGGAGGTATTCATGATGCATTCAAACCGGTTGACTTTTTTTCTCATCGCAATGTTTTTTGCTTTGTTATCAGTACCTAACAGCACGATCCATGCCAGTGAGGTTGTCAGCGTTATAGGTCATCAGTATCCACCCTATCAGAATCAGGATCAGTCAGGTTTTCAAAATGAGTTGGTCAAAGAGGCATTTAATGCCGTTGGTATCACTGCCGACATAGTTATTACCCCTCCTTTCAGAACGATTAAAGATTTTTATGACTGCAGATATGCCGTTTGTGCTGATGGTGAAACCCTGACCGATGAACAAAAAAACAGAGAACTCGACGTAAAAAAACATGTATACTGGAATGTACCTATAGGTCTTATGTATTATAAACCCAATTTAACAGCATCAGAAATAAAAGCACTGGAGTCCGTCAGCGATTTTTCACAAATAAATCCTGACTATTCAATATTAAGTTATGGAGGATACGATCCCTATACCCCTGAAGGCTTCAAAGGAAAAGTAGATTCCAGAACCCACTCTCCGGAACAGACCCTGATGATGGTAAGGGGTGACAGGTATAAACTGGGATTCGAGGTTCTGGGAGTCACCCCCTATTATGTAATAAACAGTGACAAGCCGGATGATCTGAAAAACTGGGGATTTGTGAATGCATGGGTCTTTGTGCCTCAATACATGGCCTTTAAAGGAAAAGACCCCAAAGGCTCTTACTATGAAAAAAAATTTCTTGAAGGCCTTAAAATAATAAAAAATAATGGAACCTATCTGGATATATACGAAAGACTTTATGGCAAAAACAATATTCCAAAATCTGCCATTGATGACCCCAATGGAGATATAAAAAAAGAGGATATGGGCAGACTTGTGGATGATGCCAACTTTGATCTGCAGAAATTCCTCAGACAAAAAAGAGATGCAACGGGATCAATTGTGGAATTTGTAGACTGATATCAAAGATCCATCTGGCTAACCCGGCTTGCCCAGCCGGGTTAGCCAGAGCACAAAACAAAAACCAAAGTCCGGTACACAAACATAATGCGTATTTTTATCATATCCCACTTGCGTACTTTAAGTACCGGACTGTGCCACCCAAAAAAACAACATGAACACCTTGCTCCTGAAAATTCAACCTCTGTTCACCGCCACCTCCGGCAGCACAGGAGGAACCGGAATATGAAGACAGGCGCAGATCATCCGCAGAAGTTCCGCCTCTTCCAGGGACAGCTGCCCGTCGTGTCCCGCCGTCACCAGCAGGGCCTGGACCAGCTCGCCTTTAGTCATAAAATCCAGACCGTCCAGCACCTCCAGTGCCATATCCAGATCCCTTTCCCAGTTGACAGGCGCCTCGTACAGGGGCACATCCATGGGAAGCATACGGCTGATACCCGCCAGAAAGGCCCTGCGGGCAAGGGCTTCGGAATCATGGCCCTGCCAGGCAAGAACGGAAAAAATATTTACCAAGGCTTCCCTGCACTGTTTCCCCCTGCACTTTCCCCCCTCGGGCTTTCTGTTGGGGGACTGGGCCTCGGCCAGACGCCGCTTCAGAAGACGCACGAAACAATACTCAAAAACCGTGACCTTGCCGTCCATGGCAACCATGGCTTCCATGAGATCCGTAAGGCGTTTGCCATAGGGAGCATCCAGCTGGCGCAGGGCGGAGAAAGCCAGATCCGAAAGGGGAAGGGTTAAGAGGGGATGCATCTTTTCCGCTTCTTTGGTAAGTATTGCAACTTTTTCGGCAAACTTCAGGTTCAGCATTTCTTCCACCTTGCCCATCTGCGATTCCCGCATATCCTTCTCCCTTGCCAGAAAAAGGGCCGGAAAGAGGGCCAGAACCTCGCTGCGGCTGCGGGCCGCATGCAAAAGGGTATCGGGAATGGCAGAAACGGTCTGAACCGCATGATCCAGATGTTCTGGATCCGGCGATTCCACATCCTGATTCAGGGACGCAGCAAAGGCCGATGCCGCCACCTTTTCATTTTTGCCTGTGAGAAAAGCCCATGGATCAGAAGAACCGGCAAAGGCAGCATGGATACCGGATCTCTGATTTTTTGCCGTATCCGCAGAAGCTCTGCGCTCCATATCCTCCGGCCGGAAGCGGGGATCAATGGCCTTAATCCTTTCTTCTATGGGCGGATGGGTAGCCAGCATGGAAAACCAGAAGCTCTGGCCCGTGGCAAAGAGCATGTGGCTGACCTCTTCCCTGTCTGCGGCCTTAAGCTGGGAGCCCGAAGAATAACCGGCTATTTTTTTCAAGGCACCACCAATGCCATCGGGGTTTCTTGTAAACTGGACGGCACAGGCATCCGCAAGATACTCCCGCTGCCTTGAAACACTGGCCTTGATCAGTCTGCCGAAAAAAACGCCGATATACCCCACAAGCATCAGGCCCAGCCCCAGAATGGGACCACCGCCACCCTGCTTTCTGTTACCGATAAAACTTTTTCTCCTGCCGCCGCTGTGCAAAAGACCCCGGCCAATCACACTGATGGCAAGAATGCCATAGAGAATACCCATCATACGGATATTCATCCGCATATCTCCATTGAGAATGTGGGTGAACTCATGGGCAATGACCCCCTGCAACTCATCCCTGTTCAGCTGATCCAGCGCTCCCCGGCTGACGGCAACGGCCGCATCTTCCGGCGTATAACCCGCAGCAAAGGCATTGATACCCTTTTCCGCTTCCAGCACATAAATGTGGGGCGTAGGCAAGCCCGAGGCAACGGACATTTCCTCCACCACATTGCAAAGGCGTCGCAGGGCCGGATCCGTGCTGTCCGGATCCACCCAGGTGCCGCCCATGCCCACGGCCACCATATCTCCGCCGCTACGGAGCTTACTCATGCGGTACCAGCTGGCACCACCAATGACCATAAGGGTGATGAGGCTGACAATACCATGGGCCTTCATGGATGCGTTCAGCTTCATATGCTGCATTTCATGGGCGCCGAACTCAAAAAAGCTGAAGAAAAGAAGTCCTACGGCAAGGTTCACCGCAAAAACAATGAGCACAACGGCAATGATAAAAAGAAAAACCATCCTGCGGCTGTTGCGTCTGGCACGGTCCTGATGTTCAAAAAAATTCATCTGGAACCCCTTTCTCTCCCATTATCTGCCTGTTCAGGAAAAAGAAACCTTGGGCACCTGACGCTTGGCCTGATCTTCTATCTCAAGGAGGGCTGCGGCAGTAAAACGGAACTGGGAGGCAACAATATTTGCCGGAAATTGTTCGCGCTTGACATTATATGTCATGACAGCATCATTATAGGCCTGTCTGGCAAAGGCCACCCGATTTTCCGTACTGCTCAGCTCTTCGGAAAGCTGTTTCATGTTTTCGCTGGCCTGCAACTGGGGGTAGGATTCCGACAAGGCCATGAAACGCCCCAGCATCCCGCCAAGTCCCTGCTCTGCCACAGCCAGCGCCTTCATGGCTTCGGGATTGCCCGGATCTGCCGCCGCCTTTCTCAGCCCGGAAGAAGCCTGATTTCTTGCGGCAATGACCGCCTCAAGGGTTTCCCGCTCATGGGTCATGTAGGCCTTGGCCGTTTCCACAAGGTTGGGAATCAGGTCATAGCGCCGGGTCAGCTGCACATCAATCTGGGCAAAGGCATTCTGAAACCTGTTTTTTAAAGAAACCAGCTTATTGTAGGTAACAATGGTAAAAATCACCACAAGGACCGCACATACACCAATGCCAATTATCCATTCCATGTCAACACTCCTTTTTTCTGGTTTTCAGGTAATTATCCAACACATTTTAACTTGAAAAATTATACATTAATTTCAAAGCATTAGTTCTAAAAAAAGACAATCGGGCTGTTTGTGAGTGACATTGCAATCGTTTCGGATCAGTTCCCTATCCACACACAGGAGGCCGTCTGTCCGACCATGGAGCCGCCCGTTCAATCTGGGCAGCCAGGGCAAAAAGGGTGGCATCCCCACACATCCCTCCCATAAACTGCATCCCCAGAGGCAAACCTTCCTTTGTCCAGTGCAAAGGCAAAGACATACCCGGCAAGCCCGTCACATTCCCGCAGAGGGTAAAGCCCATGCGGTTCAGGGTCGGAGCGGCAAAATGCCTTGCCAGACCGCTTTGCAGAAGAAAACGGCTTCCCGGAAGAAAGGAACCCGCCACCAGAAGTTTTTCCTCAAGGGCTGAGGGAGGTATCACACCATGGGCCGCAGGGGGACCAATGAGGGTGGGCGTTAACAGGATATCCCACTTCTCAAAAAAACGTCCCATCTCCAGCTGCACCCCATGCCATCCTTCCTTGGCCAGCACAAAATCCATGGCCGAAAGACTTCTTCCAAGGGCCGCCATGTTCCTTGTGGCAGGCTCCAGTTTTTTAACGGCTTCCAGCCCGCCCTTTTTCCGCACATCATGGCAGATGGCCGCCGTATGACCACAGACCACAGTCAGATAATCCTTCCAGAAGCGACGGCGGTTAACGGCAGGGGATGCCTCTTCCACACTGTGGCCGAGATCCTGCAAAAGACGTACCGTTGATTCGAGCCCCGCCAGGGCCTCGGGATCAAGCCTGACGGGCACCATGGGAGAGGAGGAAAAGGCGATGCGCAGAGGTTTGGGATCTTTTTCGCAGGCCTTGAGGCAGGAGGCTTCCAGCCGGGAAACCCGGTAGGCTGCCCCGGTCTCCGGCCCGGAAACCGCATCCAGCATGGCCGCACTGTCCCGGACGGATCGGGTGATCACATGCCCTGCAACAGCGCCTTCCCAGGGTTCCCCGAAATCCGGGCCCACGGGTGTAAGCCCCCGTGAGGGTTTGAATCCAAAAACACCGCAGCAGGCCGAAGGAAAGCGGATGGAGCCTCCCCCGTCACTGGCCGATGCCATGGGAACAATGCGGGCAGCCACCACCGCTGCGGAACCGCCCGATGACCCACCGGTACTGTATCCTTTTTTCCATGGATTATGCACCGGCCCGAAAGCTTTGGGCTCTGTGGTGATGGTCAGGCCAAACTCCGGCGTACTGGTTTTACCAAAGGGGACAAGTCCCGTTGCAAGATAACGCCTGACCAGCTCACTGTGGGTGTGGGGCAGCTCACGCACCGCCCGGCTGCCCATACGGATGGGCTCCCCTGCAAAGCTGTCCATGAGATCCTTCAGCAGAAAAGGAACACCCGCAAAAAACCCTTTGCCATCACAGTGTAAGGCCATTTTCTCCGCCCGTTCCCGAAAGGTATGAATGATGGCGTTGAGCTCCGGATTCAGGGCTTCAGCCCGATCCAGTGCCGCAGCAAGCACCTCCCGCGGAGAAACCTCCCCCTGACGGATCAGTTCCGCAAGGCCGATACCGTCATAATCCGCATACTCTTTAAACATGCATCCCCCCTTTACTAAAAAAACGTATACCCCCCATCAGGCAGGCTGCATAAAACACATGGCCAATCCCTGCAAAAACAGGGAATATAATAAAGACAATGGTATATTCTTACGCAGAGAGACCCCGGCTGTCAATCACAGCATGTAACAGGCCGGGGAAAACAATATCCCCTTCACATTCAGGGATCTGAAAAACACCGGGGAAAAAATGACTGGTATTCAAAAACATGATAAGGTAAAATAAATAAAGTAAAAATAAATACCCATAATCCACCCCCACCTGAAACCAGCAAAAACGGAGGATTCCCATGATGACTTTTTCCTATCGTTTTCCCCGCATGATCTTTCTTTTTTTACTGACCATTCCCCTTCTTTATTTGCCCGCCAGCCCCGTTTTCCAGACAGCCCATGCCGCTGGAAAAGTGGTCATTGCCAATGGCGACTGGGCTCCCTATCAGGGCAAAGACCTGCCCGGCGGCGGTCCTGCCAGCATCATTGTGACCGAAGCCTTTGCCACGCAGGGCTTGGATGTGGAATTCCGTTATATGCCCTGGGCCAGGGGCCTGAACCTCACCCGTGAGGCCCAGACCGATGCCACCATGCTCTACAGCTATAATGAGGAAAGGGGGCAGAGTTTTCTATACAGCGATGCCATCATCAGCCTTGATACGGTTGTCTTTCATCTGAAAGACAAAAAATTTCACTGGGAAAACCCCGAAGATCTGAAGGGTATGACCTTAGGTGCCGTACTGGAATACGACTATGGTTTTGTCCGGGAAGACAGCGGCTACACCCTTGACAGGGTTGCTTCCGGTGAATTTAATTACCGCAAACTCGCCGCCGGACGCATTGACGCCCTTATGGAAGAAAGGCTGGTGGGGCTTGAAACGGCGAGACAGGAAGGCCTTGGAGACAGAATCACCTACCATGCCAAACCCATAAAAAGCGTTCCCTATCACCTCATCGTTTCCAAAGAAAACCCCAGAGCAGAAGAAATTATTCAGACATTCAACAAAGGGCTGAGCCAGTTGAAAGCCGATGGACGCCTGAATCAGATTCTGCAGATTACGCCTTAAAAACCTGAATAACCAACGCCTTTTTGCGCAGCCCTGCCATAAAGGCGTTTTTTTATCTTTTATCATGCTGGAGTTTAAAAAATATGGAAAAAAAACGTTCTGCCATTCTTCTTGCCCAGGGAATTGCCCTGGCTTTTCTTCTGATTGCAGGAGCTGGTTTCTGGTTTTACATGTCCATGGACCCCAATCTTGCCAAAGCGCTGGACAAAAACTCCAGAACCCTTGTCATTGCCAATGGTGAGTGGGTTCCTTATCAGGGAGCATCCCTGACCGAAGGTGGCCCCATGAGCCGCATCGTGACGGCAGCCTTTGAACGGCAGGGCTGGACAGTGGAATACGTGTACCTTCCATGGGCACAGGGGCTTTCCATGACGGAAAGGGTAAAAACCGATGCCACCATGCTCTACAGTTATAATGATGAAAGGGGGAAAAAGTTTTATTACAGTGATCCTGTACTGGAACTGGACACGGTGGTTTTCTATAATCTGAACAAACCAGTCCGGTGGGAGAGGCCTGAAGACCTGAAAGGGCTTACCCTGGGAGGGGTGGAAAAATACGATTACGGCTTTGTCAGGGAGGAAGATGGATACCGGATCCGCAGAAGCAGTGACCCCGCCAATAATCACAGGAGGCTTGCGGAAGGCCGACTGGACGGGGCGATGGAGGAAGTTCTTGTGGGGATGAAAATTTTAAGGGAAGAAAACCTCCAACACCGCATCTCTTTTCATCCCACCCCTGTAAAAAGAACCAATTACCACATGATCATATCCAAAGACCACCCAAGGGCTGCTGAAATCCTGCAGGTTTTCAACCTCGGCCTTGCCCGCATCAAGGAAGACGGCACCTTCACCGCCCTGCTGGAATACAAGTGATACCAAAAGAGGCCTTGCAGAGTTTTTTCTTTTTAAATATAATTTTTATCGAAAAATCAAGTTTATGAAAAAGAGAGTACCCTTTAAAAAATATAATGGATGTCTGCAGCAAACAGACTCAACCTTCGGAATCAGGCAGATCAGTCTCCCTGCCCATCCGGTATAAGAAACGGTCAGGCAGGACAAACGGCATCTTTCTGCCCGAATCCGGGCAGGAAGATGAAAAAGATACGCTCCCATAACCAACCACCTTCCTAAAAAACCACCACCAAGGAGTCTTCCATGGACAAAACATCTCTCCGCATTCCCATGCAAAAACGAATCTTTGTCCGTATTGTCAGCACTGTTCTGGTTTTAACCACGCTGATTCTTATGGGGATGGGCTTCTGGCAATACCAGAGTGCCAAATCCCGGCTGGAACAGGGCCTGAATGTGGATGCCGACCTTGCCCTGCAGCGCATCCTCCTCACCCTGCAGGATCCTTTATATAATTTTGACATGGCCCAGACGGAAGCCATTCTCCGGTCTGAGATGCAGGACCTGAGACTTCTCGCCGTGGCCCTTTCAGACCCTGCCAACCAGCGGCAACTCCTTATTCTGGGCAGAAACGCAGACAAAGAAGTCCAAAATACGGAAAAACTGCCGGAAACAAGAAGATTCCAGAGGGAAAGCCCCATCTCCAGAGGGGATGACAAACTCGGTAATATCCATATCATACTGAACCCGGATTTCTTTCAGGACAGCCTCCGTGAAATCCTCATCAACACCATCATCACCATTGTCATTCTCAACATTCTTCTGCTTGCGGTCATGGCCTTTACCCTCAGAGCCATGGTCTTTTATCCCCTTGACAAAATGATTTCTGCTGTGCGGGATCTGGCCGAAGGTGAAGGGGATCTCACCCAGCGCATTTCAGAAAAAAGCGGGAATGAACTCAGCCTTGCCGCCCGCTGGATCAATGTCTTCATTGCCCAGATCCATGAAATTATGGGCCGCATCCGTGATAACGGCAACAAACTCACGGACTCGGCCACAAGCCTCCTCTCCATTTCCGAAAAAATGGCAACAGACTCCAGAACTTCTGCGGAAAGGGCCACGGCCGTTGCCAGTGCCACGGGGCAGATGAGCCAGAGCATGGGCAGTGTGGCCTCGGCCATGGAGCAGGCTGCCACCAACACCTCCATGGTTGCCGCAGCTGCTGAAGAAATGACTGCCACCATCGATGAAATTGCCAAAAACACAGAAGAAGCCAGACGGACCACCCAAAACGCGGTACACCGCTCCGAGGGTGCAACGGAAAAAATGACCGAACTGGAAAATATTGCAGGGCAGATCGGAAAAGTGACCGAATCCATCACGGAAATATCAGAACAGACCAATCTTCTGGCCCTGAACGCCACCATAGAAGCAGCAAGGGCGGGCGAGGCTGGCAAAGGCTTTGCCGTTGTGGCCAGCGAAATCAAAACCCTTGCCACCCAGACCACCACAGCTACGGAAAACATACGGAACATCATCGCATCGGCCCAGTCTGTCATTAAACAGGCCACCGGCGAAGTGCAGGAAGTCTCCGGTGCCATTCAGGCCACCAGCGACATTGTAACGGTCATTGCCACGGCTGTGGAACAGCAGTCCGCCGCCACCCGGGAAATTTCCGGCAATGTCCTTCAGGCGGCTGAAGGAATTCAGGAGGTAAATGAAAACATGGCTGCCATGACGGGCTTTGTGCAAAGCATCCGTCAGGACATAGAAAGTGTGGACAATATCAGTAAAGAGATGAATAATATCAGTTGCGATGTGAACGGCAAGGCCCGGGAAGTCTCCGGCATGGCAGAAAACCTCCAGGGGCTTATCGGACGATTTGTCCTGTAAATCAAATATTCCAACACAGAACTGAACCAGACCAAAGGAGCATTCCATGAAGTTTCCGGGCAGAATTCTTTTGATACTCTTGATGGCACTCACCCTTACTGCACAGGCAGAGCCGGAAAGAAAACTCACCGGAATCTCTCTGGACTGGGAACCCTATATTGGTGCCCATATGCCGCAGCAGGGCTATGTGGCACAGATCGTCCGGGAAGCCTTTAAAGCAGGTGGCGGTTATACCATGGACGTAGAATTCATGGCATGGACATGGGTGGTCGCCCTGGCCGATTCCGGCAGGTATGACTTTTACTTCCCGGAATATTACGATGCAAAACTTGAAGAAAAGTATTATATATCAGATCCCATTCCCGGCGGTCCCCTTGTTTTTTTTAAAAGAAAAGACACAAACATCCAGTACAATCATCTTCAGGATCTCAGACCCCATAAAATCGGTACCGTCCGCGGCTATGTAAACACCCCTGAATTTGACAATGCAGACTATCTGACCAAGGTGGAGGCCATGACGGATATGGAGAACATCCAGAATCTCCTTAACGGAAAAATCCAAGTAATGGTAATGGACAAATATGTGGGCCTCCACCTCCTGCGCACAAAAAGCTCTGACAGAGCCATGGAAGTGGAGGTCATGACCCCTCCCTTAGGTGTCAATGACCTCCATGTGTGTTTTCCCAAAAAGACCGGGAATGCCCGAGAACATCTGGAAGCACTGAATCAAGGGCTGAAAATCCTCAAGGAAACCGGCCGGGTCAAAGAAATCATGCAAAGCCACGGCTTCTGAACCTGTTTCATAAGCATCTTAAATCCTTTGCCCAAATACAAGGAGACAGCGAATGAAAAATAAAACCGCTGCCCACTGGCCCTTCCTGCTCCTGTCATGTTTAATCTTAACCCTGCTCAATGCTTCCCCCCTGCCTGCGGAGTCAAATACGGGCATTACAGATACCCACATACGCATAGGCCAGTCATGCTCACTTACAGGGCCTGCCATGGGACTGTGCAAGGGCATGAGGGATGGGGCACAGCTGTATTTTGATTATATCAACGCACAGGGTGGTATTCATGGCAGACAGATTCAACTGATCACCCAAGATGACGCCTATAATCCGGAGAAATGTAAAAAAAACACAAAGGCATTTATAAACGAGCAAAATATTTTTCTTTTGTTCGGATATGTGGGAACCCTCACAACAGAAACAGTGCTGCCCCTGCTTCAGGAAAAAAAGTTCCCTCTTTTTGCCCCCCTTACCGGTGCCAGAATATTCAGATACCCTGTCATACATGAAGTGTTCAACATAAGGGCCAGCTATATACAGGAAACCGAAACCATGGTTGACCGGCTGGTAAAGGACAGGGGCATAAAAAATATTGCCGTTTTCTACCAGAATGACAGCTACGGCACAGACGGGCTCAACGGCGTACGCATTGCCGCATCCAAATACGGAATCGTGCCCTCAGGCACGGTATCCTACAACAGAGAGTCTCCTGATACAGAAAAAGCCGTAAGCCAGCTTATGGAATCAAATCCGGAGGCCGTTATCCTTATTGCGACAAGTGAACCCGCAGCACAGCTCATATCCGGAATGAGAAACGCAGGGAGTGAAGCCTTATTTCTCAATGTCTCCTTTGTCAATGGTGAAGACCTTGCCGAAAGGCTCCTAAACCATGGCATAGGGGTTGTTGTATCTCAGGTTGTTCCCTTTCCCTTTTACAGAAGAGTTCCGCTTGTGGCCGAATATAGTCAGATCGGATCCAAACTACGTCCTGAAAAACAAGCTGACTTTGCTGGCATGGAAGGGTTTGCAGCAGCCAAAGCCCTGACCGGTATTCTGGCCGATACCCCTGCTCCCCTCACAAGGGAAGCCTTCATGAAAAGTGCAGAGCAGCAGGATGAAAGGGATATCGGCGGCTTCACCTTTTCCTTCAGCCCACAAAGGCGGCAGGGAAGCAACCTTGTTTATCTGACCCAGATCGGCCCCGGGGGCTTTCTCCGCCCCATTGAGAACCTCAACCAGCTTTATCCGTTTCACAAGAACTGAAAGGATCAGATACCCATGAAAACTGTCAGACTATCCACCATCGCCCTTATTTTTTCTCTATGTTTTTATGCAATTTCAGCATCCGCAGAAAACCTCACCGGTGCCAGCCTGAACTGGGAGCCTTACATTGGCGAGACAATGCCCCGGGAAGGTTATGTGGCCGAAGTGGTGAAAGAAGCCTTTTCCAGAGAAGGCTACAATCTGGAAATACAGTACATGCCCTGGGCCAGGGTAGTTGCCCTGTCCAAAGAAGGCCGTTTTGATGTCTATTTTCCGGAATATTATGCAGAAGAACTGAAAGAGGATTTTCTCATTTCAGATCCCTTCCCCGGCGGTCCGCTGGTATTCTTTCAAAAAAAAGGTGCCAACATCACCTACAACAGCATGGAAGATCTCAGATCCTATAAAATCGGTGTGGTCCGGGGTTATGTCAACACACCGGAATTTGATGCCGCAGAATACCTGACCAAAGACCCTGTAACCGAAGATATGCAAAACATCCTGAAACTCCTTGCAGGCCGCATAGACCTCATGGTGGTGGACAAATATGTTGGCCTTCACCTGCTCCGCACCCAGGTTCCCGACAGGGTCAATGAGATAGAAATCGTGGAACCGCCCCTGGGTGTCAACGATCTTTATGTCTGCTTTCCCAAAAACACCAAAGATGCTGAAAAACGTCTCAAGGCCTTTAATAACGTCTCAAGGCCTTTAATAAAGGTCTCAAAGAACTGAAAGATTCCGGCCAGATGAAAGCCATTATGGCCAGTCACGGATTCTGATCCTAAGAAAAATAGCCGATCCTGCCCGTAATTTTGCTTTTTCTTTTTGTACCCGAAGCCTTGTTTCTGAAAGTCCCGCCCCGTCCCTGTCTTTCATCTGCCTGAGTACGCCTGCCTTCCAGCAGGAATACTCAGGCAGCCCTTCCACCCCCTGAAAAGGAGCTCCCCATGCTCAACAAAAGCCTCATCTTAAGCATCCTGCTCACCCTTGTTGTGGCCATGGCAGCCTATGCCAAAACCCCGGTCACCATTTATGGCGACCACAACTACCCGCCCTATTCCTATGCAGAAGGTGGAAAGGCAAAGGGTATTTACACGGAAATACTGCAAAGGGCCTTTTCCCGGATGAAGGACTATGATGTCTCCATTGAACTTGTTCCATGGGCCAGAGGCCTTAATTTCATTGAAACGGGTTCCGGCCTTGCCCTCTATCCTCCCTATGAACACCGGGAAACAAGACCCTGGATGGATCCCTATTCCGTTCCCATACTGGATGAAACCGTGGTGATTTTCTGTACGGAAGACAGCCTTCCCAAATCCAGAACCCGATGGCCCGAAGATTACTACGGGCTGACCATCGGCCTGAACCTTGGGTTTAAGCTGGGAGGAGAACAGTTCTGGCAGGCTGTAGAAGAAAGAAAAATCCGGGTGGAAGAAGCCACAGGCAGCCGCCCCAACATTCTCAAACTGGGGGCCAATCGCATCGACTGCTACATGAACGACCGCATTTCCGTTCTCTGGGAACTGGACCGCCTCAAAAAAAGCGGAGAATACAAGGGCAAGGATTTTGTGGAGGGCAGTGTTGTCTCTTCCAATCAGGGCTTTCTGGGCTTTACCAATCAGGATAAGGGGAAATTCCCATTCAAGGAAGACTTTCTGAAAAAATTCAATGCAGAGATACTGAAAATGCAGGCCTCAGGTGAAATTCAAAAGATCATTGACAGCCACACAAACCAGTAAACCTGCCGACCGCCACAGCCGTGGCGGTCTCCTTTTAAACCATGTCAAACAAGTCCCAGCACCTCAGACAAAGCCTTTGTGGACGCCATGCCAAGCAGTTCTGCGGCATGGCGTTCTGCTTTTTCAAGATCCATTTTTTGAATCTGCTGCTGCACGGCAGGCATGAACTGGGGATCAAGGCTTAAGGTCCGTATGCCAATTCCCAGAAGAAAGGGAATAAAGGCAGGCTCATGGCCCATTTCTCCGCATACGGAGACATCAATGCCTGCTTTGCTGCCAGCTTCTGCAATACGGGCAAGGGAACGCAGCACCGCAGGATGCCAGGGTTGATAATAGTGGGCCACCTTGGGGTTGCTGCGGTCAACGGCCAGCATGTACTGCACAAGGTCGTTGGTTCCGATGGAGAAAAAATCCGCCTCCTTTGCAAAATCTTCTATGATTCCAACGGCAGCAGGGAGTTCCACCATCATCCCTATCTCAGGATTTTCATGGAATCCAAGCCCGTCCTCCCTTAAGCTTTCCATGCAGGCATAAACCATACTCCGGGCCTCCCGGAACTCATCCAGACCGGAAATCATGGGGAACATGATACGCAGGGCAAAAGCGCCTTCCGCAGCCCGTAAAACCGCCCGGATCTGGGCTTCAAACACATCCCTGTGCAGAAGGGAAAAACGGATGGATCGCAGTCCCAGCTCAGGATTGACCTCGGTGCCGCTATCCACATGGGAAAGCACTTTTTCTCCACCCACATCCAAAGTACGGACCGTCACCGTTTTTCCCGGCATATCCTCAAAAAGCCTGCGATACACCTGATACTGCTCAGCCTCCGAAGGAAAGGAGGAACGGATGAGAAAGGGAAATTCGCTGCGGTACAGGCCAATACCCTCTGCACCGATCTTAAGGGCCAGCGCCATCTCAGAAAGAAGATTGATATTGGCCAGCAGCCGGATGCGGACACCATCGCGGGTGCGGGTTTCGCCATCCAAAACGCCGGACACGGCATCGGCGGCAAGCCAGGCGGCCCTGCTCCGGGCAAAGGTTTCCTGCACCGCTTCATCCGGACGGATATACAGATTTCCTGTGGTGCCATCCATGAGCAGGGGTGTGCCTTCGGGAATCTGCAGGAGTGCATGATCCTCAACGAGGATAAGGGGAATCTGCAGGGATCTGCACAAAATGGCCACATGGGAGGTCAGGCCTCCTGAAACCAGAACAATTCCCGTCACATCTTCACTGACCAGCTTCAGAATATCCGATGGAAAAAGCTCTCCTGCAATGGCAATCCCGCCCCTTGGACGGGAGCCGCCGTCTTCCATATCACCGGACTTGAGATTGCGCAGCAGCCTGCAGGAAAAATCTTCAATGTCCGCAACCTTCTCCCGGATATAGGCATGGGAGGAAGCCGCAAAAATGGAGATGTAGTGCCTGGCTGCCGCCCGCACAGCCGCCATGGGAGAAAAACCCTGATCGATTTTTTCCTCAATGCGCCTGCGAAAGGAAGGATCCTTCAGCATCATGAAATGTGCCGTAAAAATAAGGGATGCGCTTTCCGGAAGTCTCTGTGCAAAACGATCCTGCAGGGCATTCAGCTCTGCACAGGTTTTTTCAAGGGCCTCCTGAAAGCAGGCCTTGCCGCCGGGAACTTCCGGCTCCGTATCCTCACGCAGGATATCACAGCGGTTGTCCCCCAGAACAAGGGCAGGCCCCATGGCATAACCGGAGGAAGCCACCTTGCCTTTAATCAGGGAAAGGCGGGGGCTGCTGGTATGGAAAAGACCATTTTTCCCCGGAGAATCCATGCCCAGAGATAAAAGCAGGCGGGCATTCTCCAGCGCACTTCCCAACTGGGATGCCGTTGCCCGCAAAGCCCTCACATCCATGGCGCCGAACCTGTCCGCTTCCTCATGCTGCACCACAAGCACACCAATACATACGGCACCTCTCTGGATGGGAACCGCCAGAAAAGAAAGAAAACGTTCCTCCCCTGTTTCTGAAAAATAAAGAAAATCCGGATGCGTTCTGCCATCCCCCGTGCACAAGGGCGCAAGGCTTGAAAACACCTTTCCCACAAGCCCTTCATCCCCAGCCAGAGAAACACGTCCCACGGATTCGGGCCTCAAGCCCAGGGTTGCCCGGAGAACCAGACGTTTTAGCGCATCATCGTAGAGGTAGATGGAAGAGACCTGCGCCTTGAGATGCCTTGCAACCAATGCCACCGTATGGTCCAGAAACATATGAATATCATCGGAGTCACGGAGGATACCACTGAGGTCTCCCATATCGCATAACAGATTCAGGTGGTCATTGTACGCTGTTTCCATAGTCCCCACATTCCATTGCTTAGGGTTAAAGCGAAAAAATCAGCCCCTGCAGCCCTTTCCGTCTTCAGCAAAAAAAGAGCTGGCAGCATCACTGCCTGCATGGACCGACAGGATCCTGGCGGCTGCCTGCCCATCCTGCCACTCAAGAAGTTCCCTTATCTTTCCGAAAAAAAATACAGAACTTTTTATTCTTTTAAAAATATGTTTAAAATCCCTTCACGTCTACCATGGATTCACCCACCCCCTGATTTCGGGAGGCTTTACATGCAGGAAATATCAAGCCCCGCATCCGGATCTGCCACAGACAGGAAAGAAAACCTGCAAAGGGATCTTGCCTATCCGATTCTGGGGAAGCTGGCCATTGAAAACGGACTCCTGACAAAGGAACAGCTGCAGCAGGCCATTGCGGAAATGCACAGCCACAGGGAAACGCCTTCAGAAACCCCTCCCCCTACCCTTGAAGAAATTCTGCTGAACCGGGGGTATATTCAGCCCCTGTCCATGGAAAAACTTCTGGCCAGCACCCTCAGATCCTTAGACAGGCAGTTCTGCAGCATGGCAGAAAAAAAAGGGATCGTTGATAACAAAACCTGCGAAATGGCCCTCACAACCCAGGCCGAAGCCTACCGTCAGGGCCAGCTGCTCAGCGCAGCGGACATCCTGATTGAAAAAAATCAGATCACACCCGCACAGAAAGATGCCCTCCTTGAACAGATGCGCTCTGCTTCGGCGCCTCCTTCGGAAGAAAATGCCAGAGCCTCCCTTGCAGATAAATGGAAAGAACAGGACCAGAAAAGGCAGATCACAAAAAACGCCAGCAAAATCCCCCCCGAAGAAATGGCCATCGCCCGCATGGCCCTGCAGTATAACTTTATCCATACAGAACAGTTGCAGTCAGCCATCGGCCAGTGGACTGCGGATCAAGGCAGCCACAAACCCAGAAAACTCAGTCAGATTCTCATGGATCTTGGCTTTGTCAGCCGCAAACAGATCAGCCTCCTCCATGCCACCCAGCTCTTCCATGAAACAAGGCAGATGGATCAGCTTTTTGGCCGTCTCTGCCTCATCCACAACTTCTGTTCAAAGGAAGAAGTTCTCCGGGGACTGGATACCCAGCTTGCCAAATTCAAACGGAACCGGACCATCAAACTGCTGGGCAACATTCTCGTGGAAGAAAACATCCTGACCCATGATCAGATGTTTTCTCTTCTCAGGGAACAAAAGCGCATTCCGGATGCACAAACACCCACACCTGTCCCGGAAGAACGGCCTTCACTGCCAGACAACCATGGGGTGACCGTGGAGATCAGTGAAGATGGTCTTCTGGCCCGGCTGATTCCTTCCCCGCAGATATCCCCGCAACTGAGCCTGGACGGCCTTAAACGGCTGCTTGCGGATGCGGGAGTTTATTTCGGGCTTGTGCCGGACAGCAGGCTGCAGACATGGCTGCAGGAAACAAGGCTGCAGCAGGTGCCTCTGGAAGCTGCCAAAGGCATCCCGCCGGAAGATCCAAGGGATGGCCATATTCGTTACGGCTTTGATCCCGCCTACCTCAAAGCAGGCAAAATAGATGCGGACGGCAATATAGACTATTTTGACCGGGGTGAAGTCCCCTTCGTTAAAAGCCGCACCCTCCTTGGAGAACGCATCCCGCCTGTGGAAGGAAAATCCGGTATCAAGGTGACAGGAGAAGAAGCCCTGCCAAGGGAACCTGTGGATGTGGAACTCCGCGCTGGCAATGGTGCGGAACTCTCCCTTGACGGACAGATGGTGCATGCCCTGATCGACGGTCAGCCCCACGCAACCCTGGGCGGGAAAATCTCCGTTTTCCCGGAGATGACCATCGAAGGCAATGTGGATCTCAAGACAGGCCATATATCCTTTGACGGCGCCATCCGCATCCGCGGCTGCGTACAGCCGGGATTCCGCGTGCGGGCGGCTTCCGCAGATACAGCAGAAGTCAATGATGCGGATATTCACGTGGACGGAGACCTTGTGGTAAGGGGTGGAATTATCGGATCAAGAATCCGGGCTGGCGGCAATGTGCACGCAAAGTTTGTGGTGGATTCGGAAATCATGGCTTTCGGAAACATTGTTGTGGAAAAGGAAATCATCCATTCAAAAATCCGCACCAGCGGCACTCTGGCCCTTCCCAAGGGAAAACTCATTGCCTGCGAAGCTGCCGCAAGAAATGGTCTTGAAATCTACGAGGTGGGCACGGATATGGCATCTCCGTCCACCCTTTTTATTGGTGTGGATTTTTATATGCAGAATGAAATGACACGCCTGCAAAACAAATCCCGGGAGCTGAAACAGGTACTGGCAAAAACGCAAAAACAAATAGAAAGCAGCGAAAAACAACAGACAGAAATCCATCAGAAAATTGCTGAAAATGCCCAGAAGCAGGACAAGAGCCAGCTCCTCATCCAAAAACTTTCGGCCCTGCCTCCGCCTCCGGAAAAAGAGCAAGAAATTCTATCGCACCTTGCCAATCTGAAAAAAACCATTGAAAAAACTGAAAGTACAGTCACCCGGCTTTTTGCGGAGCAAGACAAAATCCTTGATGGTATTCTTAAAAATCAAAAAGAAGCAGAACACACCATATCCCTTATCGAAGAAACCCGGAGCGAATACGAAGCGCTGCAGGACTGGTCCAGATCCAATCCGCCCAAACCCATCCTCAAGGTAAAAGGTTTTGTGGCTTCGGGAACATGCATCGCCGGAAGCAAAGCCCGTATCACACTGAAGGAATCCATGCGCAATATGATCTTTTCTGAGGTGCAGTCCACGGATTATGAAGGAGAACCCAGCTGGACCATCCGCATGGTCAATGCCTGACTTTTTTGCCCTTTTTCCAAAGTCCGGATAAGCCCGAAATGAAAAAAGCTTAGCCCTTTCACCATTTTCAGGCTTGACAAAAATGGCAAACGCGAAGATGCTGTTTCACGTTTCCAAAACTTATCCTGAAACGGATAAGTTTTATTGGCAAGCCTTCATCGTACCCGTAGACGATCCTTTCCGGATACCAGGGCCAAGAACATTCAAATCCAAGCCCAGGAAATACATTATGTCTGAATCTGAAAAACTGAGTGCCAGTCTCGAAGATTATCTTGAAACCATTTTCCACGTTGTTTCGGAAAAACAGGCGGCACGGGCCAAGGATATTGCCAATCGCCTGAATGTGAACAATTCTTCCGTAACAGGAGCCCTCCGGTCCCTTTCGGAAAAGGGCTATATCAATTATGCCCCCTATGACCTCATCACCCTGACGGCCAAAGGAACAGAACTGGCAAGGGATGTGGTTCGCAGACACGAGGCACTCAAGGATTTTTTCACAAAAATCCTTCTGGTTCCAAAAAATGAAGCCGAAGATGCCGCATGCAAAATGGAACATGCCATCTCTCCCAATATTCTCGACCGCCTCATACAGTTTGTGGAATTTGTGGATATCTGTCCAAGGGGCGGAGCAGACTGGATCAAAGGCTTCAGCCGCCACTGCGAAAGACTGGAAGCCGGGGGCTGTGAAAACTGCATTTCCAACTGTGTCAATGAACTGAAAGAAAAAAAGGATCTGATTCAGAATCCTGAAAAAAGCATGATTCCCCTTTCCCGTCTGAAAACAGGTGAAAAAGGGGTACTTTCCAGCATGGAAGGCCGTGCTTCTGCCCTGCGCCACCTCAAGGAAATTGAGGCCGGACCCGGAAATGTGGTTGAAGTCGAAGAGCTGGACAAAGAAAGTGAAAACCTGACCATCAAAATCAAAGGTTATCATCTGATCCTCAGGGTAGAGGATGCTGAAAAGATAATGGTTGTCCCATTTTAAATGGTCTCTTTTTAAAAAGTCTCTATACGCTCTCGTTAAAAAACGGGACCGGAAGTCCCGTTTAATTTGATTACCTGCTGCCAGTCACCCGGCTACTGCATACTGGCCCCTCCCCTTCGTCCATGACGAATACCTGTACAGGGGCAGCCTTCACCCGTTCCGGGCAGACCATGTTCTCTGGCCTTCAGTGCCATGGCAGCCTTGTAGCGTCCCATTTCCTGAAAAACAACTTCCAGCCTGCCCTGATCGGGATGCTCCTCTGCCATCAGGGCAGCCAGCTCCGCCCTTTTCGTTTCCATGGCCACCCGTATTTCAGTGGTATCTTTCATGAAGGCAACCCGGTTCTCAGGAGCCACCTCCATACATGTGCCCATGCCTCCCTTGGCCCTGCCATGACCTCCACTCCAGGCAAAACCCTGAACCGCCAGCACACCGACCAATGCCATTCCAACCATGAGAAAGACCAGTTTTTTCATTCTTCTTCTCCTTTTTAAAGATTTATTTTTCATCGTCATCGACAATGCTGCCCATTCCTAATGCAACACACATGCCAAACAAAATAAAACAAACAGAAACAAGCTATTATAAAAAAATAACCATTTGGGCTTTTCATTTTCCAGTCTGTGGCGTATAAAAATCATACAGCATAATTCAAGCATCGTATAAACATCATACAGTCGGAGTTCCCATGTCAGATCCAGCCGTTTCCCACAACCTTCCCCTCAGCGGTTCAAGATGGCTGATACCGGCTCTTATCCTTATTTTTGCCCTCTCCATACTCAGCATGGTCCTTGCCTTTCACCAGCGCACCCAAAGGGATATGGTCCACATCCTTCAGGAAAAGGGGCATCTTCTTGCCAGATCCCTTGAGGCCGGAACCCGCACGGGCATGATGGGCAGGCTGGGTGAGGCAACACAGCTCAAAACCCTTTTTGAAGAAACCACCTTACTGCCGGATATTTTTTATATTCTTCTGACGGATTCTTCCGGTCAGGTGTATATCAACGCCGACCCCGACGGCCTTGCCCGCCGCAGTCTTTCAACATCCATACTGCAGCAGCTCTCCCGGAGCGACAGCGGAGGCTGGACCATCTCCGGCAAGGGCGAAGACCGGCATTTTATCTTCCATCAGACCTTTACCCCCGTGGCAAGGGCCATGGAAAAACATGCCATGCATCCGATGAAAAGACAGGCTCTGGCCCGCAAAGCAGCAGAATCCCCATGCGGCTCTCCCTTCTGCGGGGATCTGTTCCAGCCTTCCAGCCCGCCCAAAACCCTTGTTGTCGGCATGGATGTGCAGGCGCTGGATACGGCCCGCAGCAAGGATATCCAGCACACCTTCATCCTTGCCGGTATCCTGCTGCTTCTGGCTGTTTCTGGTATCATCGCCCTATTCCGGGCCGAAGCCCTCCGTTACTCCAGATTACGCCTGAAGGATACCCAGGCCATGTCCATGGAAATCATCCGCTCCTTTCCCGCAGGTCTTCTGGTGCTGGATGCCCATGGGCGGCTGCGCTTTGCCAATAAAACCGCCGAAACCCTGCTGCAAAAACCCCTTCAGCAACTCATCGGCCAGGATATTGCCCCCCTTCTGCCCGACGCACTTTGCCGCCTGATTCAAAACACAAAGTCCCGGATACCTGAATCGGAGATTCTTCTTCCGGCAAAAACAAGCACCATCCCCATATCCGCAGGCATTTCAGCCATAAAAAGTGAAAACGGCATTCTCGGCAAGATTCTTGTGCTCAGGGATTTAAGCGACATCCGCCGGCTGGAAGAAGAAGTGCGGCGCAAAGAAAAGCTTGCAGCCGTAGGCCAGCTTGCCGCAGGGGTGGCCCATGAGATCCGCAACCCCTTAAGCTCCATCAAAGGTTTTGCCACCCATTTCCGCCAGCTTTTTCCCGGTGAAAGCCCCCACCATGAGGCCGCCGATATTCTCATCCGGGAAGTCAACCGCATGGACCGTGTCATCGGAGAACTGCTGGAATTTGCAAGGCCATCGGACATTCAACCCCTTAAAACCCTGCCCCTGCCCCTGATTCAGCATGCCCTCCGTCTCATCGCACCGGATGCTGCCATGAAAAGAATTCAGATCCATGAAGACCTCCCTTCCCTGCCCGAAATCCATCTGGATCCGGACCGTTTCACCCAGGTCATGCTCAACCTCTGCCTGAACGCCATACAGGCCATGGAGGAAGGGGGCACCCTTAGCATCAGGGCAAAAACCGAGGCGTCTTTTCTCATCCTTGACATAGAAGATACGGGCAAGGGCATGGCGGAAGAAGACATCCCAAAAATATTTGATCCTTTCTATACGACAAAAAGCAAGGGCACAGGCCTTGGACTGGCCGTTGTGGAAAAAATCATTACAGCCCACGGCGGCAAGATACGGGTGGACAGTGTGCCTGGAAAAGGTACCCGTTTTTCCCTGTTCTTTCCCCTCTAACTTTTTTAAGGCAAGGAAATCCAGCCATGGCAACAGCAAAAATCCTTGTGGTGGATGATGATGATGCTCACAGAAAAATGCTGAAAACCCTGCTTTCAGGTTTTGGCTACGGAATTGAAGAGGCCCAGAGTGGCGAAGAAGCACTGGAGAGGGTGAAAAAAGATGCCATGGATACCATACTCATGGATGTCCGCATGGCAGGGATTTCCGGCATTGAGGCCTTAGAACAGATGCTGCGCTGGAATCCGACACTCCCCATCATTATCATGACAGCCTATTCTTCCGTGGACTCGGCGCGCAGGGCTCTGAAAGCCGGAGCCTATGACTACCTGACCAAACCTCTGGACTTTGATGAACTCAACATTCTTTTATCCCGTTCCCTGGAACACAGCCGTTTAAAAGATGAAAACCGCCGCCTGAAAGAACAGGTGGCAGCCCAGCCCGGCTTTCCGGATATCATCGGCAAAAGTCCGGCCATGAAAAAAATGATGGAAATGCTAAGGGCCATGGCCAACAGCGAAGCCACCGTACTCATCACAGGCCCGTCGGGTACGGGTAAGGAGCTCATTGCCAAAGCCATCCACGCTACCGGTCCCAGAAAAAACAGACCCTTTATTCCTTTAAACTGCGCAGCCTTCACGGATGCCCTGCTTGAATCGGAACTCTTCGGCCATGAAAAGGGTGCCTTTACCGGAGCGGACCGCAGACGTGAAGGCCGCTTTATGCAGGCCGATGGCGGCACCCTTTTTCTGGATGAAATCGGGGAGACCTCCCCTGCCATGCAGGCAAAACTCCTGAGGGCCCTTCAGGAGGGAGAAGTGCAACGGGTGGGCAGTGACAAGGTTCTAAGGGTGGATGTACGGATTCTTGCGGCAACCAACCGGGATCTGCTCCGCTGCGTCAGGGAAAAAACCTTCAGGGAAGATCTGTTCTACAGGCTCAATGTCTTGAACCTGCAGATTCCCCCATTGAATGAGCGCAATGGAGACATCCCCCTACTGGCCCACCACTTCCTGCGTCACTATGCGGAAAAAAACCGAAAACATGTACTGCGCTTTTCCCCAAGGGCCATGGATGCCCTTTTACATCACAAATGGCCTGGCAATGTGCGGGAGCTGGAAAATGCCGTGGAAAGGGCCGTTATCCTCTGCCCTGCGGATACCATTACCGAAGATCATCTGCCCATGGGCATGGCAGACAGCCTCCCTTCGGGAGAGCCAGGTAAAACCCTTGCGGATCTGGAGCGTCAGGCAATTTTTAGCACCCTGGACCAGACGGCAGGAAATAAATCCGAAGCCGCAAGGATACTTGGCATTACACGGGCAACCCTGCACAACAAGCTGAAATTGTATGGAGAAGCATGATTACAAAAGGCCTTTCCGCCCTCCGTCAGCCAGACTCCCTCTGCCTTTTTTGATTTGCTGATGATCCCTTCTCTATCTCCTTTTCATTTCATAATCCTCTACATGAAACAGATACCGTAAATTTTTTGTAACTGTTCAGCACGGTTTTCCATGTACCATACCTGCGGGACAGATGCACAGGCCCCAGGCTATTTGCCCGTGACGCAATCCGGCACTCAAGCCTGAAAAAGCTTATTGCTTTTTATAGTAGGCTTTGGGTTTTTGGCTTGAGTGCCGGAATCCGAAACGATTGCAATGTCACTTGCAAATAGCCACGGAGCCTTGCAACAGTACGAAGCTGTTGCAACTACAGCATTGGCAGTTCGGAATAAACGGTGCTGAATAATTACATTTTTTTTGGGCTTGACAGAAAGCTTGCGCACATATAACTTGCACACATGCGTAAACACTGTTCATAGGGCGCCAGACACATTCCACACTTGTTATCTCAAAGTTTTTTTAAAACAAAAAAACACCCGATGAAAGGAGCATGCCATGCATAGAAAGTCCCTGTTCTTGACCGCAGCTTTCCTTCTTTATGCTTTCATACCCGCTGCCCATGCAAAGTATGATACCCGATACCCCTTAGTGCTGGCCCATGGCATGGGTGCTTCTGCCCAAATTGTGGGTATCATGGATTACTGGGGGGCCATCCCTTCAGCTCTGGAACGGGCTGGCGTTGAGGTCTATGTGACCTCCGTCAACGGCATGGACTCAACGGAAGCCAAAGCCATTGATTTCAACAATCAGGTTCTTGAAATTCTTGCCTTATCCGACGCAGAAAAAGTAAATATTATCGGCCATTCCCACGGCACCCTCTATTCCCGCTATGCCATCAGCAATCTGGGGCTTGCTCCCTTTGTGGCCAGCCATACCAGCATTGCAGGGCCGCATCAGGGCAGCAGGCTGGCGGACATGATCATGCAGGGGGTTCCGGGGGAACTGCATGGTCTTGTGGGTGGGGCCATGGACATCATCTATGCCCTCATCATGGGAGATGCAAATCCCGACAGCCTTGCCAATGGCTGGGATGTGACAACGGATATCGTCCAGAACCACTTCAATCCCAACACACTTGATGATCCAGAGGTCTATTATCAGAGCTGGGCAGCCAAGGCCAAATGGGGAGCACCCAGTGTGCTCATGCAGGTGCCATGGCTCATCATGCTGGGCCTTGAAGGGGCAAACGATGGCCTTGTCAGTGTGGAAAGTGCCAAGTGGGGCGAATTTCGAGGTGTGCAGAAGGCGGCCTGGTATTCTCCGGGCTGTGATCATCTGAATATCGTTGGCATGCTTTTCGGTATCACCCCCGGATTCGATGCCCCGGAATTTTATAAAGGCATTGCTGCGGACCTGAAAAAAAGAGGGCATTGATTTTTAATTTTTTCTTCAACCCTTTGGCCCTTTTTCGGGGTCAGAGGGTTCTTTTTTTAAAAGGAGGTCTGACCATGCGGACACCTTTCCGCCGTGTCCCCCGCCTTGGCTGGATTGGCATTGTCTTTCTGATCCTGACGGCTGCAGTCCTGTATCTGTACCCTCAGGGAAAAAAAGAAAAAGAAATAATCCATGCCCATCCATCCTCGGACCATGAAATTTCTGCGGAGTCCAAAAAGCTGGCTGTTTCTCCCCTGACCTCCCTTACTCCCCCGGTTTTTCTTGAAAAAAAGGATGAAAGCAGTCCGGATCTTATGACCGGTCTCATGGCCGAGGAAAAGGGAGAAGAGGTGCGCGCCCTGTTCGCCTGGATGACGCAGGAGTTCGGTCAGGTTGCCGATTATGTGGCGCACATGGATTTAGTGAGAGCCTGGCTGTTTGAAAATTACGATGCCCAAAGTGCTGAAGCCATCCTTGCGGTTTATGCCCCTTATATCCAGAGCGAGATGGATCTTGCGGACTACCTTGCCATGCAAAACGTACCCCAAAACCGGGAAGAACGTCTGGCTTTCTGGGAGGACATCCGGAATTTCCGTATCGCCCACATGGGAGAAAATCATACGGAATGGCTTTTTGGAAGGGAAATGGCAGAGAACCGGTATCGCTTGGATCGGGTGGAGATTGTCTCCAATCCGAACATGGGTGCCCGGGAAAAACTTCAGGCTCTACAGGATCTGGACAACAATTACCGTTTGGAAAGGGATGATCCCCCCCCTTTTTCCCGGAATCCCTATCAGCAATACCGTGAACTTCTGGAGGTGCATAAGCTTGACCTTGCCCATATGGCATCCGATGCGGAAAGACAGGAGCGTATCCGTACCCTGAGACAGGAAACCCTTCCTGAGGATGCCATAATCCGCATGGAGACGGTGGAACAGGAGATCCACACAAAACGGGAAAGGGAAAAAGAGTACAGGGAGAAAAGGGAAGCCCTTCTTCGGGACAGCTCCCTGCAGGCCGAAGAAAAACAGGAGAAACTGAACATCCTTCAGGAACAGTTCTTCGGAGAAGATGCGGAATCCATGCGCAGGCGTGAGCGCATTGCTGCGGCATTGCAGGAGCGCATGGACGCTTCGGAGCAAAAAAAATAGTACCTGTTCAGCACAGTTTTCCAGGTACCATACCTGCAAGGCAGATGCACAGGCCCCAGGCTATTTGCCCGTGACGCAATCCGGCACTCAAGCTGAAAAGCTCAAGCCTTTTACGGGAGTAAAAGTGCTTCAAGGATCTTGAGTGCCGGATTCGGGAGCTTCTTGCCCTGTGCGGAAGCGGCAAAAACTCCCCGCCACAGGCAGGATAAGCTTTTTGATTACCATGGCAGTCTTAAGCACGCTGCCTTTGTGGCGGCTCAGACAGTTTGCCGCTTCTTTCGCACAGGCCTGCAAAGCTCTGATCCGAAACGATTGCAATGTCACTTGCAAATAGCCACGGAGCCTTGCAGCAGTAAGACGCTGCTGCAACTACAGCATTGGCAGTTCAGAAAAAACCATGCTGAACAGCAGCTCACGCCCTGCTAGGGCGTCTTGTCATAGAGTAACTTGTGCAGGATTCAAACTAATTTCGATCAGTGATAGATAATTGGTTATTTTTTAAGCTTTTGCATTAAAAGAACTAAATTCAAGTTACTCAGAAGTTACAAAAAATAAAGGCAGCCGTGAAGGGCTGCCTCCTGATTTTCCTTCTCAGGATATGTACAGCCGCACTGCAGACGGACAGGCTTCCTGGCACCAACTGACAGGTTCACGGAAACATCATTAATGCCTCCCCTGCCTTCCTTGCATCCTCAGGTGAATTGATGTTGATAAAAGATTCCAGACCTTCATCCGCTTCCCTCAGCAAAATTTCCGGAACAAGGCCCTTCTGCTCCCCTGTAAAAATCCACTGCACCTTGCCTTTGCCCTCAAGGATATGGCTTTCAAGGACAGGAAGGCCGTCCCTGTGATAGGCAGCGCACAGGGGCTCCAGATGGTTTTTTCCATGGCAGGGAAAAAGGGCAAGGAGGGGAGGATGCATGTGGGAAAGCACAAGGCGGATCAGCTCCGGCCGTATGAAGGGCATGTCACAGGCCACCACAAAAATGATATCCGTTTTCGCATGAAAAAGGCCTGCATGGATGCCCGTGGCAGCTCCGGGAAGGGGGAGAACATCGGCAACCACAGGAAAGCCAAAATCCCCATAAAGGCCGGCTTCCTGGCTTACAATGAGGATTTTTTCACCAAAAACTTCTGTCATGGGTCTGAGCACGGCATCCATGAGACGGCCCTCTCCAAAGGGAACCAGGGCCTTGTTCCGCCCTCCGTAGCGAGTACTGCGACCGCCCGCAAGAATAACCCCCGTGCAGTCGTTTATCATGATTGGTAACTGTCCGGAACAGTTTTCCAAGAACCATCTCTGCCAGACAGATGCACAGGCACCCAGGCTATTTGTCCGTGACGCAATCCGGCACTCAAGCTAAAAGCCCCAAACCCTTGACGGGAGCAAAAGTGCCTATGAATCTTGAGTGCCGGACAAAACTCTGACCCGAAAGGATTGCAATGTCTCCTGCCAATAGCCAAGGAGCCTTGCAACAGTACAAAGTGGCTACCGTGGCAGCATTAGGATATAAGAGTAAACTATGCTGAACAATTACCATGGTTTTTTCCCAGTCACTGTTTTCCCTCAAGCATCCTGCGTCCGGCATCGAGAAAACCGCCTTCCCCGAGACTTGCCATGTCGGCCCGCGTGATGGGGAGATCCGCAAGGAGCATGGGCAGAAGAAAGTCCATGGCTGTAGGCGCAGAATAGAGAGCCCCTGCGGGAACCCCGAGAATGCTGGTGGAGGCAATGCGTCCGGTGAGGGTCATGGCTCCGGGAAGCACAGGAGCCCCATAGACCTCATCCACAAGGCCCGCATCCTGAAGGGCCTTTCGGGTCACATCATCGGGATCTACGGAAAGACCTCCGGTCACCACCAGCACTTGAACCCCTCCCTCCACCATCTCCAGGGCGGCTTTTGCGATCTTTTTTGCATCGTCCGGGCATATCCGGCTTTCCGTGACTTTCAGACCATACTCCGCCGCAAGGTCTTCCAGAATGGGCAGAAACCCGTCCCGAACCCGACCTTCAAAGACCTCCGTTCCCGTCACAAGAACTCCCAGCCGTGAAAAAACATAGGGCGCAAGGGAAAAGAGCGGGCCTTCGGCCAAAACCTCCATGGCCCTGTTAAAGGCCCTTTTTTCAAGGAAAAGGGGGATGGCCCGTGTGCCGCCCACCACCATGCCGGAACTTACAGGGCTTACATTCCTGCGGGTGGCGCACATCACCCCCTCGCAGCGGTTAAAACGCATGAGGCGTTCCCGATCCACACGGAAAATCCCCCCCTGCTTTGCCGTGAAATCAATCTTTCCTTCTCTCGGAAAGGGAAGGTAGGTGATGCCAGAACCTGCCATTTTTTCCGCAAAGGCAAGGGCTACCTCGTTTTCATGGAAAAGGGCATCGGCACTGTTCTCAAGCCTCTTTTCTTCCACCCCGGTCTCTTCCACCCCGGTTTCTTCCACATAGACCCTTTCCCGGCCCATGGATTTTAAAAGCTGAATGTCCGACTCCCCAAGGCTCTGGCCCTTCACAATGACCGCTCCCTTGGAAACACCCGGCTCAATGCGGGTCATGTCGTGCAGGACTTTTAAGCCCGCGGCCTCTTCCACGGGAAGGGCCCGCATCCCGGAACGCTCCTCCCGCAAAGGAGAAAAGGCCATTCTCCCCATGCAGGCCTCACAAGACCCGGACTCCGATCCCCTGAAACTTTCGCCGCAGTCCGGGCAGGTAAAAATCCGGCCTTTTCTGGGAAAACGCTTCCGGTCCACAACAATCCGCTCCACCTTGTACAGCCCGAAACCCGCTTCGATGATTTCACTGAAAAGCCGTTTTTTATCCTGCTCCTTTTTGGGCTTCAGCTTCATGGCCCAGACATGGACTTCCGGCCACTTTTTGAGACGCTCCGGATCCAGAGCCACCCGCACTCCCTTTCCCGTATGCTTGTCATAGAGGAGAATGGCAAAGCGGCCCGTATCCTCGATGCGCAGCCAGCCGTTTCCGATGGTGCAGGGGGTGAGCACCTGAATGGCATCGGGCAGACAGGCCCTGGTTTCTGCAATGGCATCGTAGAGCCCCCCTTCGGGAAGGCTCTGGAAGGCCAGCTCCACCATGAAACCGCCACAGACCATGCCCGGAGCCAGATGACCGTGAAAGGCCCTGACTTTTTCCAGATAGGCTTCGATGGATAATCCCCGGATCTTCATAATCACAGTCCCTTCCCTTCCCCGCAAATCTCAAGCCTGCAGGGTACAAAACGGTGAAGGGGCGTTCCGATGGGATCCCGGTGGGTGTGCAGCGTAAGATCGTTCACATTAAAGCCCCATTTCACCCCGTCATAGATAAGACCAAAGCCATGGGGAATCAGCACCATACCCGGCCGCACGTCTTCTTTCACCTCCAGCTCGCCTACGGCACTGCCCCCTTCCGTGACCACCCGGACGGTGTCTTTGTCCTGAAGCCCGAGTTTTGCGGCCTCTTCGGGATGCACGGCAATGGTGCAGCCCCGCTTTCCCTGAATCCATTCCGGGTTACGCATCAGGGTATTCATGTTGGTGGAGCGGTGCCGCCCGGCGTTGAGAACCAGAGGAAAATCCTCCGGCAGGGTCAGGGCCTTTATTTCTTCTTCTGCATTCAGGGAAGCCGCCTTTTCCGCCAGCTCTTCAATGAAAAGATCGATCTTTCCGGAAGGGGTTTTCACTTCATCAAGGTTTTTTTCCCTATCCACCTTCCCGACCCAGAGCCCCTGGGGATGATCCAGCAGGGCCTGAAAGATCCGGTCGCCCATGTCAAAGCCCGTTTCAAATCCGGCACGGGCTGCATTTTTTCTGAAAGACTTCGGGGCCGTCATCATCATGCCCCAGAGAGCCGCAAGGGCCGCACTGTCCCAGGTTTTGCCCAAAGTTTTTCCCAGAATGAAGAGCATTTTGGAAAGGTGCTCCGGATGGTTTGCAATCCAGCCCATAAGTTCCGCGCCAAAGGTCATACGGTCTTTGGATGCGGCTTCCATCACCTTTTCCGGAATTTCCGGGATCAGGCCCAGCCTGTCCGCAAGCAGGGTGAAAATCTGCGAGGCTTCAAGGCTTTCCCCATGGGGCTTTACAAGGGGCCTTCGCAACTGGAAATACACTTCCGGATAGGTCCATGGAAAGAAGGTTCCGTCATAAGCTTCATAGAAACTGCGGCAGGGCAGCACATAGTGGGCCAGACGGGCGGTTTCGCTCATGACCATGTCACAGACCACGAGAAGATCGAGGCTTAAGAAGGCCTTTTCCAGAGCCTGGGTGTCCGGCCAGGAGCGCAGGGGATTGCAGGTGCTCACGATGATGGATCGGATGCGGTCTTTGTGGTCGGTGAGAATTTCTTCGGGCAGAATGCTGCAGGGAAAAGACCCGGCTGCGGCAGGGGGCATGCCGGTAACGGCGGATTTCCAGACCTTTTCGCTGCGCTCATCCGCATGAAAGCCTAAGGGCATGACCATGCCGGGGATGATGTTGCCACCCCTTTGCCCGAAAATACCGCAGACAGCGCCCAGCACATTGAGGAGATAGGAGTTGAGGGTACTGTGCCTGCCCATGTAGATGCCAAGATCCGGATGAAAGCCCCAGCGGCGGGTGGCCATGAGACGGCAGAGTTCGTGCACGGTTTCATGGGCAAGGCCGCAGACAAGAAGGGCAGCCCGGCTGTCAAAATTTTCAAACCAGGGGCGGATGCGCTCCCAGCCCTCGCAATGGGCTTCAAGATATTCTGTTTTCTCCCAGCCTTCCTGCACCAGAATGGCGATCATGGCCTTGATGAGGAGGGCATCCGTTCCGGGCCGAAGGGCAAGGTGGATATCCGCAATTTCAGCGGTTTCGCTTTTTCTGGGATCCACAGCCACGAGAAGACGCTGGGGATCTTTGCTGATTTCCTTCAGCACCTTAGGGGTCTTGGGCATCTGATGGCTCTGCATCCCGTTCCAGCCCCAGGCCACCAGCATCTCGGTTTCATGCTCATCCGGGCCGGTGAGGATGTACTGTTTTCCGAACATGCGGCCCTGCACCCACCAGGCTCCGCTGAACTCCTGACCCGCAGACGTGTAGAGATTCTGGGAACCGAAGGCCCGCATGAGGCTTACCCCAAACCCCGCTTCCATGTGGCCCCCCTGGGCGGAAGCTCCCAGATAGGCAAAGGAGCGGGGGCCGTGGGCCGCAAGGCCGGTTTTCAGTTTTTCCGCAATTTCCTCGATGGCCTGATCCCAGGTGATGGAAACAAAGGCATCCCCCACCCGTTTCAGGGGATGAATGAGACGATCCGCAGGATACTGATGATAGAGCACATTCAGCCCCTTGCGACAGGCATATCCCTCGCTTCTGGGGTTGTCCTTATCCGGCCGTACTTTTACCATGCGGCCTTCTTCCACCAGAATTTCCAGCCCGCAGTTCTGGGCGCAGAGCACGCATCCTGTCTTATGCCAGTCTCCCATGAAATCCTCCCTTCAGGACCTTGGTCTTCGATAAAAAATACGATTCAATTTTTTACATCTTCTGCATAAAAAATCAGGCAAAGGATAGTCCGCATGCGTATCAAGGTCAAGACAAAAATTCTTTTCTGTGGAAGTCTGCCAAATAAAAAACGCCCTGTCTTCGAGGTAAAATCACCTTAAAGACAGGGCGTTAAAAGAATCCGGCGGCGTCCTACTCTCCCACACAGTCACCCATGCAGTACCATCGGCGCAGTCAAGCTTAACTTCCGTGTTCGGGATGGGAACGGGTGTGACCTTGACGCCATCGCCACCGAAAATTGTATTTCGATGTATAAATTTATCAAAAGAACTGAAGGCTTTTACACCTTATTCATTCATGCGTCGAGTTATTTTTTTATTTTATTTATATGCAAGCAAAACAAAACCAAAGCGCTGGTCTGCAATCAAAGATCACCAATATTGTGGCTAAGCCTCACGACCGATTAGTACCGGTAAGCTCCATGCATTAC
>NZ_VLLC01000019.1 GCF_007830435.1 Desulfobotulus alkaliphilus
AGTAACTTTTGAAGTTACTCAGAAGCAGCTCACGCCCTGCTAGGGCGTCTTGTCATAGAGTAACTTGTGCAGGATTCAAACTAATTTCGATCAGTGATGGATAATTGGTAATTTTTTAAGCTTTTGAATTAAAAGAACTAAATTCAAGTTACTCAGAAGTTACCTAAATGTTTGTAAAAGTTCCAAAGGAGTTCATCTGCCATGATTGCCGTTGTGCAGCGGGTCTGCTCCGCAGAAGTCCGCATTGATGACATTGTGGAAGGAAAAATAAGTCAGGGCCTTCTCATTCTGCTGGGCGTTGCCAAAGAAGACGATCTTGAAGACAGCATATTCCTTTCGGATAAAATTCTTCATTTAAGGATATTTGAAGATGAAGAAGGAAAAATGAACCGCTCCTTAATGGATATTGCAGGGGAAATCCTTGTGGTCTCCCAGTTTACCCTGCTGGCGGACTGCCGCAAAGGCCGCCGCCCTTCCTTTACGGATGCGGCAAAACCGGAAACGGCCATTCCCCTTTATCAGCATTTTGTGGAATCATGTAAAAAAAGGGGTCTCCGGGTTGAAACGGGCAGATTTCAGGCCCACATGGCCGTATCCCTGATCAATGACGGACCCGTCACACTCACCCTGGACAGCCGCATGCGCAGCAGATGAATACCGGATGCATGAGAAAGGATAAACCATGCGTTTTCTTTATATTCTGATACTTTTTTTTCTCTTTCTGCCCTCAGGTTCAGCTGCGGAAAGGCAGGGGGGACAAAAGGCGTGGATTCTGGAAACACCCGGAGGCGAGATTCTCAGTGCCACCAACCCCAATGCAACCATGACCCCTGCATCCATTCTTAAAATACTGACGTCCCTTTATGCCCTTGAAACACTGGGACCGGACTACCGCATTTCCACATCCATCAGCAAAGACAAAGAAAACTTTCTGGTCATAGGGGCCAGTGCAGATCCCCTGCTGACCTCCAATCCCATAAGAGACATGGTAAACCGTCTGGCAGCATCCACGCCTGAAAGAAATTTTCAGGGAATTATCATTGACATATCCAACTTTGAAAAAAAACTGCCCGTGGACGGCATCAACCCCCTTTCCCGGCGCAGCTACAACGCTCCCCTGACCCCCTTTGCCGTGAACTTCAACTCCGTGGCCTTTAAAACAGAAAAGGGCCATTTCATTTCCGCAGAAAACGAAACACCCCTTTTACCCATGGTTATGACTCCCGTCAGGGACTCACGCCTGGCATCGGGACGCATTGCCCTGCCCTCTGACAATGACTTTCCCATGCACTATGCCGCTGCCATGCTCCGTTACTTCCTTGAAGAAGCAGGCTTTACCTTTGAAAAAACTGAAACGGCTTTCCGGTACAGCGCCCCTGCAATTCCGGATATCCTGCTACTGACATATGCCTCACCCTTTACCGTTACGGACATCGTTCATCAGCTCATGGCCTTTTCCAACAATTATGTGGCCAACAAACTGCTGCTGGCAACGGCCCTGCAGGATGCCAGTCATACCGGCCCCTTAAGCCTCGAAAAGGCAGGAATCTATTTCTCTGATTATATTAAAAACAAGCTGGGCATAGAGGGCTTTGTGGTTGAGGAAGGGTCAGGACTATCAAGGAAAAACCAGATCACTGCCAGGGAAATGCTCAAAGCCCTTCACGCCTTCAGCCCCTATATGAGCCTGATGCGCAGGGAAAGCCAGGGCTGGTTTAAAACAGGCACCCTCTCCGATGTGAGAACACGGGCCGGTTATCTGAGGGGGCCCCATGGCTGGTACCCCTACGTTCTCATGACCCACGGAGAAAACGATGCCTATCCCCTCTACCTGAATATTTTAAGAAAAGAAGCCAGAACAGGCCGGAGCCTCAGCAGTTCCGGTTCCGGGATGGCGCCTGACAATCCGGCCAGAAATTAAGACAGGATCTGATTTCCAGAGGCTTTCAGCCATACGAACCTCAATCATGGAAATTGTATAATCAGATTTTACGCATGTTAGCGGGTGGGCACCCGTAAAGGGTGCCCCTACACAAAAAAGGGGCCGTAAAAACCATTCACAGGGGCAGGCCCAACGCCTGCACGGATCAGAAATTCTTTTTCTGCTCCCCTGCATCATCCTTGGGAAACGGCTCTTTTTTTCTGGGCTTATAAAACTGCCATTCCTTGTTCACAATGAGGCGGGCACCCCGGTTAAAGGTAAAATAGGCTCCTGCCCACTGAAGCACCACAAAGAGTCTGTTTTTAAAGCCCGTAAGAAAATAAATATGGATGAACAGCCATGTGATCCAGGCAAAAAAACCCGAAAAACGAATTTTGCCGGCTTCCACCACAGCCCGGCTTCTTCCGATGGTCGCCATCTGGCCCTTATCAAAATACTTAAAGTCCCTGCGGGGTTTTTCTGCGATATCACAAAGAATATTCCGTGCAATGTGCCGGCCCTGATGCAGGGCCACCGGAGCAACCCCGGACAGTGCCTCGGAAGCACCTTCCGGTATGAAAGCCGCCTGATCTCCCCCCACAAAAATTTCAGGGTGCCCTTCGATGCTCAGATCCTGTCTGACAGTAACACGCCCCAGCCAGTCCGTTTCCTGCCCCAGAGAACGATTGATTTCCGAGGCCTGTATGCCCGCAGCCCAGATCACGGTAGCCGCCTGTATGCGTTCCTTTCCAATGGTTACACCATCGGAATCCACCGCTTCAACCCGCTTGGATGTCCAGACCTGAACCCCCAGAGATTCCAGATCCCTTGTGGCCCTTGCCGAAAGATCCGGATGGTATGCAGGAAGAATCCGCTCACCAGCCTCCACCAGAATCACCCTTGTCAGTTTCGGATCAATATTCTTAAAATCTTTGGAAAAGGTGTAACGGCTCATCTCACCGATGGCCCCCGAAAGCTCCACCCCTGTTGTACCGCCTCCCACCACCACAAAGGTGAGCTGCTTCATTTTTTCTTCCACATTATCGGTGGATTCCGCTTTCTCAAAGGCATAAAGAATCCTTCGCCGGATTTCTGTGGCCTGCTCAATGGTTTTCAGCCCCGGAGCCAGTGGTTCCCATTCTTCGTTGCCAAAATAGGCATGCTGGGCACCACAGCCCAGAACAAGATAATCATAGCTGATGCTGCCAATGCTGGTTTCCACCTTCCCGGCACCGGCATCCACGGAGAGGGCTTCCGCCTGAAGAACACGCACATGGGGATAGCCGGAAAGAAGACTCCGGAGGGGGGCTGCAATTTCCGCAGGGCTGAGACCGGCCATGGCAACCTGATAGAGAAGGGGCTGAAAAAGGTGATAATTTCTTCGGTCAATCAGGGTTACCCGCACTTTGCCTGATTTTCCAAGGATCTTTGCCGCGTTGAGGCCGACAAAGCCTCCACCTACGATGAGTACATGTTTCATAAGAATTTTCACCCTCCACTTTCCAGGATACCGTTCAGAAAGCCCTGTATGTTTTTTCCTGTCTTTGGCAAAATCATCATATTTGTGTATTGTAATTCTGAAAGGACTTTTTGTCATCCAGAGACTTTCACAACAAAACAAAAAGCCCCGTACTTCCGTCAAAACACAAGCGGTCTTTCCAAAAGCCCTTTTTAAAAAAATGGTAATTATTCAGCACAGTTTATTCCGAACTGCCAATGCTCCAGTTACAGCAGCTTTGTACTGTTGCAAGGCTCCGTGGCTATTTGCAAGTGACATTGCAAATAGCCTGGGGCCTGTGCACCTGTCTTGCAGGTATGGTCTTCGGAAAACGGTGCTGAACAGTTACAAAAAATGATCCTATGGCTTCATCAAGAAAGGCTTTTAATGACAACTCCTTTTTTTTACCGGGACTGGATTGCCTGCCCGTCCTGCGACCGCCTACATATCCGGCCCCACCTTCTGCCCGGTCAGGTGGCGCTCTGTAAAAACTGCAGCACCCGCCTTACCGGAAGATGCCTGTACGGAACTGCCCTGCCGCTGGCCCTCTGCCTCACAGCCCTTGTGGCCTGGGTCATTGCCATGACCCTTCCTTTTATTGCCATCGGCTTTGGCGGACAGCACCAGACCATTTCCCTGCCCTCTGCCGTTATCATCCTGATCCAGCACCAGATGCTGCCCCTTGCCATCTTTACGGGGCTTCTTCTCATTGCTGCACCGCTGACTTCAATTCTGATTCTCGTTTACCTGCTTTTCTTTCTCTATCATAAAACCAAACCCCCCTTTTACCGTTTTATGCTCAAAGCCTTTTCCCGCATCCGGTTCTGGGATATGACCGATGTCTATCTTATCAGTATTCTTGTGGTTCTGGTAAAAGCCATGCATATGGCAGACATTCACCTGCTTCAGGGATTCTGGGCCTTCTGTATCCAGGTATTTTTCATCCGTTTTTCCTTTGCCACCATCCCCGTAAGGGATATGTGGCAAAGGCTGAGCCCCCCGGGTCTCCATCCTGCCCCTCTGCCGGGAAAACGGGCCATGGAAGCGGGCCTTGTTCCCTGCCATACCTGCACCCGCATCCACAGGGCAGGGCCAAAACGCTGCACCCGCTGTGCAAGCCCCCTGCATAACAGAATTCCCCAGAGCATCAACAGAACCCTTGCCCTGACCGCCACGGCCTTTATACTCTATATTCCGGCTAACCTCTATCCCATCATGATTACGGAAAATCTTGGAACCACCATATACAGTACCATCATTGGTGGGGTGATCCTCCTGTGGGAAACAAAGGCCTATGCCGTTGCCTCCATTGTTTTTTTTGCCAGCGTTTTTATTCCCCTGGCAAAACTGCTGGCCCTTCTCTGTCTCACAGGCAGCGTATATTTCCGGAAAAATAATTATCCAACAGATCTTGCAAAAATATATAAAATCACTGAATTCATAGGCAAATGGTCCATGGTGGATGTTTTTGTGGTCGCCACGCTGGCTGCCATGATACAGATGGGAAGCCTTGCCACCATACAGCCCGGCATTGCAGCCACAGCCTTTGCCGCCATGGTGGTGGTCACCCTCTTTGCCGCAGAAACCTTTGATCCCAGACTGCTCTGGGACGCAACGCTTCAGGGAAAAAACAACAATGAACGGTCATGACACAGAACTTCCTGAAATTACCATGGCGAAAAGCCGCTTCTGGATCTGGCTGATCCCCCTTGCGGCCATGCTGATGGGCGGCTGGCTCCTTTTCCAGCACTATGCCCAGCGCGGTGTTCTCATCACCGTCAGCTTTGAAACCGCATCCGGTCTGGTGGCAGGCAAAACCCAGCTCCGCTTCAAGGATCTCACCATCGGCACCGTGGAAAGCCTTGAGCTTTCTCAGGATCTTTCCCATATCATGGTGCATGTCCGTGTGGCGAGGGAGGTGCTGCCCTACCTTACCGAAGACAGCCGCTTCTGGGTCGTCCGTCCCCGCATCGACAGACAGGGCATATCCGGACTCAACACCCTTCTTTCAGGGGCCTACATTGCCATAGAACCGGGAAGCGGAAAACCGGCAACGGTCTTTACGGGCCTTGAAAATCCACCCATTACTCCTTCTGAAACACCGGGTCTTCGCATTCTCCTTGAAACGGATTCCGGCGGCATTGAAGTGGGCACCCCCGTCTATTTCAGAAAAATTCACGCAGGCACCGTGGAAGCCCGCACCATCCTCGGAAATCATGACAGAATTCTGCTCGATGTTTTCATAAAATCTCCCTACGATGCCCATGTTACCGCATCCAGCCGGTTCTGGCGGGACTCGGGCATTGATTTTTCCTTTGGTGCAGACGGTATAAGGTTTCAATCCGAATCCCTGGAATCCATGCTGGTGGGCGGGATCGCCTTTGATAACCCTGACCCTGCTGCCAGCTCTGCAAAAAACGAGGATGCCTTCCATCTTTTCCCCAGCTTCAGGGAAATCCGATCCAGATCCATGCAGATGGGGAAAAAATTTGTCCTCTACTTTGACAGCTCCATACGGGGTCTGAATCCCGGCGCTCCCGTGGATTATAAAGGGGTACAGATCGGTGAGGTTCTCAGTGTCAGGCTTTACTATGACAAGGACAGCGACAGTATCCAAATTCCCGTTAAAATATCCATTCTTCCGGAAATACTGATGGGCAACCACCATGCAAAGGCAGAAACACACCTTATGGAAATGCTGGAAAAGGGACTGAAGGCAAGGCTTGAAATGGGCAACATGCTCACAGGCCAGCTTTTTATCTCCATGGAAATGGACAGCGATAACCCTTCGGGAAAACTTTCCTATACAGAAGAAGGCCTTCCCGTCATCCCCACCCTCCCCCATCCCTTTACCCAGCTTGCGGGAAAAGCCATGGCCGTATTCGACCGCATTCAAAAGCTCCCCATGGAAGGCATTGCAGGCAATACCATTGCCACCATGAAAGAAGCACAGGCCCTGCTCAAAGGCCTGCAGGAAATTCCCGAAGACATCAAGCCCCTGCTGGCATACAGCCAGGAGGTTCTTGCTGCCATCCAGATGACCCTTGAAGGCCTCAATGAAGGCCTTGACGGAATGAAGCCGGGAAGCCCCCTGTACAGGGATCTGAGTCAGGCGGCAAGGGAGCTTGCGGAATCGGCGCGGGCCATCCGTATCCTTGCTGAAAGCATAGAAGCCAGACCGGATACCCTGATCTACGGCAAGTAAAAGGAGAAAACCATGGCAGCAAAAACAATCCATCTCTTCATAAAAACAGCATATTCCGTTTTTTTAAAGAACAGGGCAGCCGGATGCCTGATTCCTGTACTTCTGATTCCCATGATTCCCTTATTATCCGGATGTACGGCAACACCCCAGCCAAGGATCTATCATCTGGGCATCAGTGAGCCGCCTGTACAGAAAAATGAAAGAACGCACATTCTGGTCATAGAAACCACAAGCCTGCCCAGACACCTTGACAGGCCGCAGCTTGTTACCAGAAACTCAGAAACGGAAATCATCATCCATGAACGTGACAGATGGGCCGCCCCGCTGGACCGACTGTTCCGGGAGTCCCTGTCGGCAAGACTGGACAGGGGGCTTCCGGGCTTCCGCGTAATTCCTGTAGATATCAGCAATGTCTATGCAGGGGGTGAGCTGCGCATACGCATACAGATCCTTGATTTTTCATCGGACATAAAAGGAAATATCCGGCTTGCCGGTATCTTTGGCTTTGTGCACAAAACAAAAGAAGAGAAAGAAAAATCCTTTGATTTTAATGTAATGGCAGAAAACACCAGCCCGGCCGCCCTCATCGCTGCCCATGGTAAGGCCTTGGATATGCTTGCAGAAAAAATCATGGAACAGGTACATCCTTAAGTTTTTTCTTGACAGCCCGAAAACTTAATAGTAATCATTACTAGAAACTTGACGGGGAAGCCCTTCAGGGGCAGTTACTGCAAGGAGTGGTGTTTTGGAAAAAAAAACAGAAAATAAACTGGGTGCCATCCGCCTCAGTCCCCAAAGACGCCTTATCCTTGAAGAGGTGATGGGTACAAAAAAACATCCCACAGCAGATGTAATTTACAGGAATGTAAAACACAAACTGCCAAACATCAGCCTTGGAACCGTGTACCGTAACCTTGAAAGCTTAAGTGAGAATGGCTATATTCAAAGAATTGATACGGGAACAGGACCGAGACGCTACGATGGAGACACAAGGCCCCATGCACATATACGATGCACATCCTGTGACAGTCTGGAAGATCTCCCGGAAAAAAATCTTTTGGAAAAATTTCTTTTGCGGGAACTGAAAACAGACTATTATATACAGGAAGTCATTATTGAGATCAGGGGTTTATGTCCGGAATGTCAGCAATCAGATATTCCCGAAGACATCAGGCAAAATCCCCTTCAAGTGGAACCATAAGTAAAATGAACCTTCAATTTATCAAAGGAGCGATGACGAATGAAGTCCATCAAAGGAACACAGACTGAAAAAAACCTTCTGACAGCTTTTGCAGGTGAATCCCAGGCAAGAAACCGCTACACCTATTTTGCAGCACAGGCCAAAAAAGAAGGCTATGTACAGATTGCCGCCATTTTTGAAGAAACGGCCAATCAGGAAAAGGAACATGCCAAACGCTTCTTCAAGTTCCTTGAAGGCGGAGAGGTGGAAGTCCGCTGGAATTTCCCGGCCGGTGTCATCGGAAACACCCTTGAAAACCTCAAGGCAGCCGCTCAGGGCGAATACGAGGAATTCACCTCCATGTATCCCGGATATGCCAAAGTTGCCCGTGAGGAAGGTTTTGAAGCCATTGCCATCGTCTTTGAGAAAATCTGTATCGCCGAAGAGCACCACGAAAACCGCTACAAGGCCCTTGCCGCCAACATCGAGGCCGGACGGGTTTTCAAAAGGGAAGCAGATACAACCTGGGCCTGCCGCAACTGCGGTTATGTGCATACGGGCGACAAGGCCCCAGATATGTGCCCTGCCTGTGCCCATCCTCAGGCACATTTTGAGCTGAAACCCACCAACTATTAAGCCTTATGATTCGATCCGAAAATCTCTGAAAGTGAGATGATGGCTGAAGGATAGAACAAAGCAAAAGCCTCCTGATATCAGGGGGCTTTTCTTTTCTGCTCCATGACAGGCATGCGAAGATGGGGCTTTAAAAGCTGCCAGCAGACAAAGCACCCTGCCCCGCTGCATGCAGCCAGGGTACCAATGACCTGCATTTTATTCTTCCAGTCCAGGGAGATAAAGAACATGGAAAAGGCTCCCATGACAAAATAGATAAAAATCAGAATGGAAGAAGCACTGCCCGTATCCACATCCACCTGCTCCAGGGCAATATTATTGGAGGGTGGACGGCTTAAACCAATGCAGAAGGTAATGAGCGCCATGGGAAGGGCCATCTGCATGGCTCCGGGCAGGGGCAGAAAAACCATGGCAGCACCACCAATAAAAATTCCGCAGAACCCGATACTCATCAGACGCATCCCGCCAGCCTTCCGGACCAGCCGTGAACAGCAGAAAGAACCTACCATGAAACAGAAAGCATTGGCACCAAACAAAAACCCGAACTGGCTCTCGGAAAGCCCGAGAGTGCTGATATAAATATCCGATGAACCACCGATAAAGGCAAAAAGGGGAAGCCCCACAAGGGAAATGACCATCACGACACGCAAAAAACGACGGTTTCTCACCACGCCCAGATAACGGCGCATGAAAGAAACCTGAACCCCCGTTTTTTGCAGAGACTCCTGCATCATGGCGACGCCTCCCAAGGAAACCAATCCGAGAATCCCCTGGGAAACAAAAATCCATGGCCATGAAAACCGGATCATGATCAGCCCGCCGATCACAGGGGCGATCATGGGGGCCAGTGCGGTAATGATGGCCACATGGGCCATGGCCTGCTCCCGCCTCTGTCCGGGAATACGGTCTTTGATGATGGCCAGAGCAATGGCAGATGCGGCTGCCGCACCGGAAGCCTGAAGCACCCGGTAGACAATCAGATGATAGATGGAAGGCGCCACAGCACAAAGAAAGGAGGCCGCCACATAAATGGCAATGCCTGCCATGAGGGGCGGTTTCCGGCCAAAACGGTCGGAAAGGGGACCGTAAACCAGAAGAAAAAAACAATAGGTAACAAAAAAAGCAACAAGGGTCAGATTGACAATGCTCAGGGGCTGATTCCACTGGGCCTGCAGGGTGGGAAGGGCCGGAAGGTACATATCCGTGGCCAACGGAGGAAATGCCGATAAAAGGGCAATCAGGGCGATGATACGCCCAAAACCATCTTTTTTCATGGCAGAGGACCAAGGAAATTGCGAATACCCGTAAAAATAATCTGGGCCGCAATGGAAGCAACAAAAAGGCCTGTCAGTTTGGTCAGTATGGAAAGCCCGAGGCGCCCAAGGATACGCTCCACCCCTCCTGCAGACCAGAGCAGGGCTCCAACGGAAAGTGCCGCAGCCGTGAGGGACATGCAGGCGGTAACTTTTTCCGTCAGCGTTTCATATCCTGTTCCCATGACAAGAAGGGCACCAATGGTTCCCGGACCAACGGTGATGGGTATGGCCAGGGGGACAACGGAAAAATCCCCTTCATTTACAGGAGAGGGGGTACCGGGAGCCGGTCCCCGCACAAGGGTAACGGCGGAAAGAAAAAGAATGGCACCGGCTCCAATGCGGAAGGCATCTATGGTGATTCCAAATACAAGAAAAATATAGTGGCCAAAGAAAAAAAGTACAAAGGATGCCACAAGAACAGCAATGGTGACCTTGCTGGCAATTTTTCTGCGCTCACTTTTCCCCATACCCGCTGTCATGGAAAGAAAGACGGAAAGGACAAAAAAGGGCGTCAGCAATAAGAATATTTTGAGGTAAAGATGGACAAAAGTCTGCAGCATGGTACTCCGTGGGGAAACAATCTGATGGTCGCATATGGTCTGCTGAGTGTATCTGGATGATAAAAAACAAAGCGTATGGGCAGACCTTCAGCCTGCCCATATTAAAAAAACAGCCCCTCCCTCAGGTTTTCAGGAGATTATTTTTTCAAGTTTTTCGGCAATGGCCTCTGCCGTAAAGGGTTTTACCACATAATTGGAAACACCCGCCTGTACAGCTTCAACCACATTCTGTTTCTGTGCCTCCGCCGTAACCATCAGAAAGGGAATATTTTTATAGGAAGGATCGGAGCGGACCTTTTTAAGCAGCTCAAGGCCGGTCATCTTGGGCATGTTCCAGTCTGAAATAATCAGGTCAAAGCTGTTCTTTGAAAGGGCTTCAAGGGCTGTTGTGCCGTCATCGGCTTCGGTTATATTGGTGAAGCCAAGCTGCTTGAGAATGTTTTTCAGTATGCGCCGCATGGTGGCGAAATCATCTACCACAAGGATTTTAATTGAAACATCCATAGTCTTTCAATCCCTTCTGATTCCCGCAGAATTTCATAATGACGGGACAATGATATAAGTGCAAACCGATTCGGATACAGGTATCGACAATCCCGGGAGAAACCCACTGCAGCCTTGTTGCAATGCCACAGTACAAGGGATTTAATCCACAGAAATGATAATTATAGCAAGTGTAATTTTTTGGCAAGCATCTTTGCTTGTCCTCTGGTAACTGTTCAGCACAGTTTTCCAGGTACCATAGCTGCAAGACAGATGCACAGGCTCCAGGCTATTTGCCCGTGACGCAATCTTATTCGGGAGCTTCTTGCCCTGTGCGGAAGCGGCAAAAACTCCCCGCCACAGGCAGGATAAGTTTTTTATTACCATGGCAGGCCTTGGTACGCTGCCTTTGTGGCGGCTCAGACAGTTTGCCGCTTCTTATTAGCACTCCGGCACTCAAGCCTGAAAAGGCTGCATCGTTTACATGACGAGCTTTGGTTTTAGAGCTTGAGTGCCGGACAAAGCTCTGATCCGAAACGATTGCAATGTCACCTGCAAATTGCCACGGAGCCTTGCAACAGTACGAAGCTGCTGCAATTACAGCATTGGCAGTTCGAAATAAACTGTGCTGAATAATTACGTCCGCTGAAAGGAGGCCTTGAAAAGACAGGGTTCTCTCCATGGCAGACGGGGTAAACACCAAAGATACACCTGGGAGCATCCATCCAAAAACCCGACTTAAAAAAAAGAAACGGCGGAAGCCATAAAGGTTCTTCCACCGTTCTGAAATTCGGCTCAAAGTGGGCGAGCCATACAGGCAGGGTAATGATGGGACTCACTCCGTGAGATTGTAGATATGACGTTATGGCAGGTTATTTCTGATCCGGAATATGCCTGTAAAAGGGCGAATCTGGATTCTTTTTTCATTTGCAACATAAAAAAACGGGCAGATTGCAAAGTCTGCATGCTGATATGCAAATCTGGTCGGGAAGACTGGATTCGAACCAGCGACCCCAGCGTCCCGAACGCTGTGCTCTACCAGACTGAGCCACTTCCCGACAACAAGCGCAACCCTTACATGATAAAAAAAAGCCTGTCAATAATTTTTATGACTGTTTTCTGGCCGAAAATCAGCGATTTTATACTCCGCTCGGTCATTTTTGAAACAAAATGATGAACATTTTGGTTTTATTACTTTCTTCCCTCACCCCGGCACTCAGGCCAACAGTCTTCAGTGCATTGGATAAGTCCAGTTTTTGGCCTGTGTGCCGGGCAAGGCCCCGGCCCCTCTCCCGGAGGGAGAGGGGAGAAAAACAGCCATCCTCAAGGCTCCCTCTCCCCTTGGGTGGTGGCTGAGGTTCTCGAAGCCAGAGGGTTGGGGTGAGGGTCTCATTAAAAAAATCAGAATAACAATCCAATTTTCAAATGCTTCACAGATGGCCATCTAAAGTATACATAGCCCGGAAATGGAATCAGCCAATGGTATTTTTGATGATACCGATCAGTTTTTCCGGATCAAAGGGTTTGTCCAGATAAGCAATGGCCTTGTTAATGGAAAGATGCCGACTCTGCATCCCGGAAATCACAATAACCGGAATTTTTGCAAACTCAGGATTCTTTGTCATACGGCGGTAAAACCTTGGCCCCCATTCATCGGGCATTTCCAGATCCAGAGTAATGAGATCCGGTTTTTCCTTTTCCAGAAGCTCAGAAGCCTCCGGTCCAGATGCCGCACCACAGGCCTCATATCCGTTATCATTGAACACATTCATCAGATATTTACGGATAATGGGGTCATCATCCACCACCATGATTTTTTTACGCATGCCCTACCTCCTCCAGTGGGATACAATGTCCGGGGCAATGATATCTTATGCCCGAAACCATCTGCCAGACCCATAAAAATATTCAGCCCCGGACAACATACACTCTTCCCTTCCCTGCCATTAAACACAGGGTCAGGGCTTTACATGGCACCCTGCACAGGTAACAGGACCGGCCTGCTGTTCTATGTGACAACTGCGACACTGCTGGTGATAGGCTTCTATCAGTGGCAGGGTATCCCCGCCCGACCCCATATGACACTCTGAGCAGCTCAATCCTTCCGAAGACTGGAATTCGATCAGGACACCATCTTCATAATAATGGTGGCAGGTGGCACAGTCCATGACACCCGGAGCATCCATGTGCATATCATGGTCAAAGGCTACAGTTCCACGGGTTTTCCGCTCAAAGGCCGGGTCCGTCACCGTTCCCTCATCAATACCGGAAAAGGCATTCAGAGAAAATACAATCAGGCCAAGGATGCCAAGAACAGATAGAAAAGCAAGGGATTTTTTAAGCATATGCACTCCTTCATGTCTCATTCTGGCTTCTCCATGACTTCATAGATGATATCACCGAAAAACTTCAGCTCCATTTCCACGCCATAATGGTGAATGATGTCTTCAAGACCTCCATGGCAGTTATGACAGGGAGCAATGACCACCTCCGCTCCCATGGCCTTGGCATCAAAAAGCTGCTTGGCCTTCACGGAATTGGCTTCCACCCGCTTATCTTTAAAGGGAGGACCACAGTTGATGATCCCGCCTCCGGCATTGCAGCAGATATTGTGCTCCCGGTTGGGGGTCATTTCCACCACAGTATCGCAGAGGGCGTGGGCCAGCTCCCTTGCCTTTTCATAAAGTCCCATGCCCCTTGCTATGTTGCAGGGATCATGCAGAGTAATGGGCTGGGCGAATTTTTTTGCAATCCGGATCTTTCCGTTACAGACAAGATCATGATAAAAATCAACGGCATGGATAACGGGAATGGGCGGCATTTTAAAGCCCAGCCAGCGGTTGCCCACATCATATACGGAACGGAAGGCGTGACCGCACTCTCCCATGACTATTTTTTTCACCCGGAGTTTTGCGGCAGCTTCAAAATGGGCCCTTTTGATACGGCCCATCATTTCATTGTCTCCGCTGAACATGCAGAGATCCGAATTATCCCAGCCCGGAGAACCGGGCATGGTCCAGTCTGAACCTGCGGCCTCAAAGATCACGGCTGCCTGATAAATGAGCTGGGCACGGAACTTAGGCTCCGGACCAATGACGGAATAGAAGATATCCGCACCTTCCTTATCCACGGGAATGCGGATATCCGGCACCTCATCCCTGGCCTCCTCTTCCTGCCAGAAAAGGGTATCCACCCACTCATCCCCGTTAATCCACATCTGATTGAAATGCACGGACTGGCTGTGGGCCGTATCCTGCATATAACGGGGAACCACGCCAAGGAGATGACAGATGCGGCGCACAAGGGTCATGAGGTACCCCACATCAATACCAAAGGGACAGTACAGCACACATTTTTTACAAAGATTGCACTCGCTGTAGGCCACCATGGCCGCTTCCCTGATAAAATCGGTAGAAACCTTCCCTTTTTTTTGCATCATCACACCGATGGTCCGCTTCACCTTGCCCGCAGGAGAAAGTTTCGGATCCCGGTTCATGGAGACAAAATGGTGGCAGGCATCGGAGCAGAGACCGCAGTGTACACAGGTCCTTGCATAGGTTTTCAGACGTGCTCCTGCCTCACGGTTCAGCACCCGCTGAATAACGGACTCAATCCGTTCCGGCGTGAGGCGTGCAAGGCCCGCCTCAATGCCGTCATCCACAATACTGTTTTTTACCTTTACCGTCTGCTGTGTCATGGCGCCTCCCTTACCAGTCCCGGGCATGGCGGATGCCGCCGAATTCAGAGCCCATATAACCGCGAGTCATAAAAAATAAAACCATATGCCCCAGCCGCGTAAAGGGGATGGCCACCAGAAGGACTTCTCCTGAAAGCATATGGAGAAGGGTAACCCATTCAGCGGCCCACCATCCCTTATAGGCCCAGATCCCCGTGAAAAAAGGAAGGGCTACCATAAAGAGAATCAGATAATCCGAAGGGGTTGTGAGGTATCGCACCTCGGGCAGTATCAGTCGCCGGCCCAGAAAAAAAACCAGGGCAAGGAGCACGGCCCAGCTCATCCATTCCACAAAAACATCCGGCAGGGTGGGCCATGAAAGCCCAAAGGCTTCATAAACCATGAGCATATGGGCAAAAATGAAAAAGGGCATCACAACCATGCCCAGGTGAAAAATGAAGGTCACCAGGGTCATAATGGGATGACGCCGCATATTCACGGTGGCATAGGGCGTAAGCCATCTGAAAATGGAACGCAGGGCATAGCGGGGATGGAAATACTCAATGACCATCCGGTCCGATGCCGTCTGCCGTACCGCCATAACAATGCGGTACACACAGCCAAGGACAAAGCCTGTGATCGCCAGCACAGCCAGAGGACCGGCAATAATGGCATAAAGGGTCTGCAGGGTCATGGAACCTCCTTTATCAAGTTCCGGGAGCGGTTTTTAAAGTACCTGGTCCCGACATTTTCAGCGATTAAACGAAAATGCAGTCTTTCGTTCACACATGACTCAGCCGATTTCCAGCACTTCCCGGAAGACCTTGCCCGCAAGGTCCCCTTCACCGCCCACACCACGGATCAGCACCCGCCTTCCATCCGGACTGAATACCGGGTCCCATGCAAAATCAAGACCTGAAACCACGGCTTTTCCATTCACATAAACAGCATAACGGCCTTTATCCCGGACACGGCACCCCACATGGGCACTGTCCGGAGAAAAAACCGGTGCCCATATCTGCTCAAAACCATGATCCCAGACCTTATCATCACAGGCAAGGGTCCAGGCATTCCCGTTTTTACCCGTGCATGCCAGACGCCTGCCATCCGGACTGAAAACAGGATCCATCACCATATCCCCGAAGCGCAGTCCCCAGACCCTGTCATCCGCCACCAGTGTCCACTTGCCAAACTCCGGGGCACAAACACCTGCCACATTTCCGGATACGGGATCTGTCACCAGTTGCCAGAGCTGGGCAAAGGTCCGGGACCACAGGGGGCTGCCATCCGCCACAAGTTGCCATTTGCCTCCGGATCTCGCCGGTACAGCCACCCTGCCATCCTTCAGAAAAAGGGGCTCCCATAAACCGTCAAAACGCTGGTTCCAACTTTTTCCGTCCACAACCACCGTATAATCATAGAGGCTGGACCGGGCCGCTGCAACCACGTGAAGACCGTCTGCCGAAAAGCGGACATCCCAGAGATTTACAAAATTCTGGTGCCAGGTTTCTCCATTCACGGCAACGGTAAAACAGCCGCTCTGGAACTTTTCAATATCCCCCTCCTGCAGGGCGACGGTCTGCACCACAGCGGCAAGCCGATCTCCGGCCGGTGCCATGGCAAGATCATTGATGGCAAAAAATGTTTTTTCCCAGATTATTCCGTCCAGTACCCCAGCATACTGCCGCCCCTGCTGCACAGATGCGGCCATATGCCTGCCATCAGAGCTCTGCATGGGAGTCCATAAAAAATCAAAACTCTCTTCCCAGACCTCATCATCCACAGCCATGGACCAGGCACCCATTTCTGCAACCAGTGCGGAAAGACGATGGTCTGCGCCATAGCGCAGCTTCCAGATCTTGTCCCAGCGGCCTTCCCAAAGCCCTTCTGAAGAAACAATGGAAAATTCCGCCTCATCCGTGCGGACAATGGCAGCAGCCCCTTCACCATCGGGCCTGATAACAGGCACCTCCACATAACCATACGCTTTTTTCCACTGGTTCAGATCGGCTACAATACGGCGCCCTGTCTGCCAGTCCCATTCTGCTTTCATCATTGTTTTCTGCTTCATCGGCGCATCTCCTCAGAAATACGATGGGTTCAAAAAACCATCGGCTGGATTGGAATGCAGAACACACCGCTTTCGGTACATCCGCAGACGCCACTCGTAATCCAGAAGATTAATAGCAAATAGCGGGCCACAAAGGCCCTGAAGGGGATAGTTTAAAAAATAAAACCCGGATTTTACACGAAAGGAAAGAAGTCAGTGGCAACACTCAGCAAAAAATTCCACACCTGAAGACTTTTCAGTGCCATACATAACTGAAACGCACCATAGGGCCAGGTTCTTAAAAAACAACGACAGCAAAAAGGCTGGTTTTCCGGACAAAAACAAGAAAAGTCCTGTTTTCAGGACACAGAAAAAAACCCTCTGCCTTTAAACATGATTACGGGGAATCCCTTCTGTTTCCTCAGCATCCTGCCGCCGGGTTTTGGGAATACGCAGGGTAAATACCGCACCCTCTCCGGGTGCAGAAACTACACGGATGTCGCCACCATGCTGATGAATGATGCGGCTTGTGATAAACAGGCCTAGCCCTGTACCGCTGCGGCCCTTGGATGAAAAAAAGATGGTAAACATCCGTCTGCGGGTCTCCTCATCCATACCAATGCCCGTATCCCGGATCTCAATGAAGATTTCACTACCATCCCCGGATTCCTTCCCGTGCATTTCAATGCGGTGGTTTTCCTTTGTTGTATCTGCCATGCAGGCATCCAGGGCATTTTCAAGGAGATTGATCAGGGCGGTCCTGAAAATTCCCGCATCCACATCAAAAAAATCAAGGCCGGAGTCAAAATAGGAAACAAAGGATATCCCCTGAATCCGTATCCTTGGAGCCATGGTCTGAAACACATCTTCCAGAAAACTCATGGCATCCATACGCTCCCAGTCCATGGGTCTCTCCTTGGCATAGAGAAGGATATCCAGTACGAGACTTCGCAAACGGCCGGTAATGTGTTTGACCGCTTCAAAACCCTCTTCCATGTCTTCGATACGATTCTTCCTGAATCCAGAGCTCATGAGATAAAGCCCACCGTCCATGCCCGTGAGAAGCCCTTTAATGCTGTGGGAAAGAGTCGTAATCATCAGCCCCAGATGGGAAAGGTGTTCCCTTTCCCTGTAAAAATTGGTGATATCCGTACTTACCATCATAATTTCCTGAAAGTTTCCGCTTTCATCATACACAGGGGCAGTCCATACAAGGAGCCTCATCTCTTCTCCCTTTCGGTTGATCATAAGCATCTCCGACTGGTGGGGGATTCCGTCCTGTATGGTTTTTTTCAATGGACAACTGGGGCAGGGCGCCGAACGAACCTGAGGGTCATCCCTGTATACCATATAACAGGGAAGCCCTGCCTTCACACCGAAATCCTTTTGAAAACGACGATTGACCGCCCGGACGCTGCACTCCTTGCCCTGAATGGTGATATAACAAGGGGCATTGTGAAAAAAACGCTCCATCCGTAAAAGCTCCTGAGCATTTTTTACCCGTTGCAGATACCGCCGGAGCAAAGCATGGATTTCCCAGGGCTTGAGGGGAAGAAACAGAAGATCCACAGCCCCTAAGTCCATGCACCCCAGCATGGCTTCTTCCTGTTCCGGTTCCCCGAGGATAACAAGATTGCAGTGACCGGAAAGGCTGCGCACACGGCCCTGCAGAGCTTGGGCCAATACAGGGTCAGAGGGCATCTGCCAGATCACAAGATCCGCATCCCAGGTAAAGGGTTCGGCACTTCCCGGAGGATAGACATGCAGCGCCACCTCCTTTCCTTCCAGAAAAGAAGACAGAAGTGGTATGTGCTGTTTATCTTTGGGTATCCACATGATACTCAGAGCCATAAGCGCTATTCCATAATATTTCTTTATATTGATTCAAGGACTTTTTCAGATGCCCTGCCAGATGGTTTCACGCTTACATTATGCAAAAAATCAGCCAGACCAAAAGGGCATCCGCTTTATTTTCTTAAAAAATCCCTGTACAAATATTTAAAATAAAGAAAAAATGCAATCTGTCGAAGATGAAGAATACGGAAACCAGAAAACCGCTGTCCTTTTCGGGTCGGCCAGACAGACTGAAACCCAAAAAAACAAGGGAGGAAAAAATGAAAATTGCAGGGACAATACTGGGAATCTGCCTTTTTTTATTCCCCGACCTCCTCTTTGCCCAGAATATTCCAAGACATCCCAACCCGGACTGGACACCGCCGGGCAACAGACATAATTATCCCGGCTATGAAATGCGGGAGCAAAAAAAACAGAATCACCCCACCTGGCAGAGAAACACAAACCGCCCCGGTGGCAACACACGGGGCGGCGGCACAACAGATTATTATGATTACAGGTCCATCTCCCAGCAGACGGGTCGCATGGAAAACCGGAAAAGTGAAAAAATTATTCCCTGATGGAAAGAAGGCTGCCCATCATTTCATCACTCACCCGGACCTGTCTGGCATTGGCCTCATAGCCTCTGCTGTCTTTGATGGAATGGGCGGTTTCTCTGGCAAGATCGGTCTGGGAAGGAAGCAGGGGAGGCTCTGCCCTGCCAGCCACACCCTGCTGCAGAGCGGGCGGCTCTGCGGGAAAGGCCTTTTTGGGAGTCACATGGACCTCAGGCCCGGCACCCTTCGGCCCTTCCACAAGGACGGCATCCTGTGGACGAAAACCGTCGGTATTCACATTGGCAACATTGTGGGCCGTTGCAGAAAAACGGGTTCCAATGGCTCTCATGGCAGCGGCTCCGGCTCCTATGGATGGCAGCATGGCAATCCTCCTTTGATAAAATACTGAATCTTTCACTCTTTATTTATGATACGCATCCCAAAGCATCGGGTCAATATCCCGGAACAATTTCACAAAAAGGAGTTTTTCCTTGAAAACAGCCGGAATCATCCTTGGTATTCTGCTCATCCTTGCAGCCATTCCCTTTGGAATGGTTCAGTTTTTTCCAGAAAAAAGCCTTGATTTCGCCCTGGATGCGGAACGCAGAAAATCCGGCCTGATCCGGAAAGAAATCCATTTTGGAAGGGACCTGCACTACGTTTATCTGGAAGGCGGGCAGGGAGCCCCCCTGATGCTGCTCCATGGTTTCGGGGCTGACAAGGATAACTTTACAAGAATTGCCCGTTTTTTAACCCCGCACTACCGGGTCATCATACCGGACCATACGGGCTTTGGAGAATCCGCCAGACCGGAGGGAGCCTCCTACACCCCGGAAGAACAGGCAGAAAGGCTTCACAGGCTGGCAGAAGGCCTTGGGATCACCAGCATGCATATGGGCGGCAGTTCCATGGGCGGACAGATTGCCATGGTTTATGCTTCCATGTATCCGGATCAGGTGGAAAGCCTCTGGCTTTTAAATCCCGGAGGTCTCTGGGACGGTCCCACCGCAGACGCATGGAAAACCATGACGGCGGACACGGACAGCCAAAACCCCCTGATCATTGAAAAGGAAGAAGATATTTTCAGCCTCCCCTCCCTTGTCATGGAAAAAGCACCCTACACGCCTAAGGCTTTTTTGCGGGTCATTGCCAGAGAACGCATGAAAAATGCAAGGCTGGAAAAAAAGATTTTTAAAGATATTCTCAGCAGCAATGTCAGGGAAAAGATAGAAGAACTTAATACACCGGCCCTCATCGTGTGGGGCAGAGAAGACAGAGTCCTTCATCCGGGGAATGCAGAAATACTCCATGGTCTTTTACCCCTATCCAGCCTGATTCTCATGGAGGGCATCGGGCATCTCCCCATGCTGGAGGCACCGGAGCAGAGTGCTGAGGACTACCTGAACTTCCGGAAGAATCTATAATGCAACCTGTAAGTAACTTGACAAGTACTCTATGACATGATGCCGTAGCTCGGTGCGCATTGCTGCTCAACACATTTTTCCCATGGGATTGTCATCCCATTATACAATTGCACAGGCACAAAGCCTATTTGTTCGTGACGCAATCCGGCACTCAAGCTGAAAAGCTCAAGCCCTTTACGGGAGCAAAAGTGCTTCAAGGATCTTGAGTGCCGGATTCGGGAGCTTCTTGTCCTGTGCGGAAGCGGCAAAAACTCCCCGCCACAGGCAGGATAAGCTTTTTGATTACCATGGCAGGCTTAAGCACGCTGCCTTTGTGGCGGCTCAGACAGTTTGCCGCTTTTATAGCACTCCGGCACTCAAGCTCGCAAAAGCCCATTGTTTTCATCGCAGGCTTTGGGTTTTTGGCTTGAGTGCCGGAATCCGAAACGATTGCAATGTCACTCACAAACAGCCTCTGTGCCTTATGCAAGGGCCACCCACAAGCAAGCACGCACCGAAGCACTGGTACTAAAATTCCATTGCTGAAATCCCAAAAGACAACCGACCCTACCTGTGCCGCACCGCCACACGGCCAGGATCCGTGGCCCTTGAAAAAACATCGGCATCCAGCCCGAGAACTTTTCCTGCCTGAAGATAATGATATCCGGCTGCGGCAATCATGGCGGCATTGTCTCCACAGAGAAAGGGAGAGGGCATATGGAGGCGGATCCCCCGCATATCCGCCTCCTGAGCAGCCTTTTTCTTCAAGCCCCGGTTGGCAGCCACCCCGCCGACAATGGCCAGATCCCTGCACCCCATCTTTTCTACGGCAAGAAAAGCCTTGGATACCAGCACATCCACCACAGCATCCTGAAAAGCTGCGGCAATGTCCGCCCTGGACGTTTTGCCTCCGTCTTCGGACAGAAAACGTGCCACTGCGGATTTCAGCCCACTGAAGCTGAAATCTAAACCATCCTTATCCAGAAAAGCCCTTGGAAAAAAAACACGTCCCCCCTCACCCTCTGCAGCCATGGCATCAATCACCGGGCCGCCGGGATAACCCAGCCCCATGATTTTAGCAATCTTATCATAGGCTTCCCCTGCGGCATCATCCCTTGTCTGCCCCAGAAGCTCAAGGGTCAGGGCATCGGGAACATGATAAAGCCCCGTATGTCCCCCTGACACCACAAGGGCCACAAAGGGATAAACCGGGGGAGTTTTTTCCGGCTCAAGGAAAACGGAATGGATATGACCCAACAGGTGATGCACCCCCACACAGGGAATGTTCAGACCAAAGGCACAGGCCCTTGCAAATCCGAAGCCCACCAGAAGGGCTCCCACCAGTCCCGGCCCCTGAGTGACGGCCACGGCATCCAGATCCCCAGCCTCCATTCCGCAGGCGGCAAGGGCCGCCTCCACCATGGGGCATATGGCTTCCACATGATGGCGGGATGCCAGCTCCGGCACCACCCCTCCGTAACGGTGGTGAATTTCCACCTGAGATGCCACCTCCGAAGACAGAATTTTCACCCCGTCTTCCACAACGGCTGCGGCGGTTTCATCACAGGAAGACTCTATACCCAGAATACGCATGTTTTCCCCTCATATACTGACATACCATTCAGACTAAAAACAAAAAAGACCGGACAAGCCCCTTAAAGGGGCTGATCCGGCCATATCAGATACAAAACAGATACTTAATCCATCCACATCACCTGGGGTTCATCCCCGGTGCGTTCCACCACATCACCAATGATAAAGGCCTGTTCTCCAAGAATACGCAGGCGATCCATAACATCCGCCGTTGCCTTTTCCGGCACAATGGCCACCATACCAATGCCCATATTAAAGGTCCGGTGCATTTCATGTAGCTCTACATTGCCTGCTTCCTGAAGGAAGGTGAAAACCGGAGGAATATCCCAGCTTCCTTTACGGATACACACCTTGCAGGCCTGGGGGAGCACCCGCACTATATTTTCCGTAATGCCTCCACCCGTAATATGGGAAAGTCCATGAACCGGCTGATCTTTTATAAGGGAAAGAACTGAATCCACATATATTCTGGTGGGAGTTAAAAGAATATCCCCTATGGCAGCGTTTAAACTTTCAACAAAACTGTCCACCTTAAGTCCCAGAGTATCAAAACAAATTTTACGCACCAGAGAAAAACCATTGGAATGCAGTCCGCTGGAAGCAATGCCCACCAGCTGATGTCCGCCCCGTATGGAAGATCCGTCAATGATTTTTTCATTGTCCACAATACCAACGGAAAAACCTGCCAGATCATACTCCCCTTCTGCATAGAGGCCCGGCATTTCAGCAGTTTCTCCACCTATAAGGGCGCACTGGGCCTGACGACAGCCTTCGGCCACCCCCTGAATCACCGCAGATGCCACATCATTCTCAAGTTTTCCAATGGAAAAATAATCAAGAAAAAACAAAGGCTTTGCACCCTGAACCAGAATATCATTCACACACATGGCCACAAGGTCAATACCAATGGTGTCATGTCTGCCCGTCATAAAGGCAATTTTCAGTTTGGTTCCCACACCATCGGTGGAGCTTACCAGCACAGGACGCTCGATATTGCTGAGATTCAGGGAAAAAAGGCCACAAAAACCGCCGATCTCTCCCATGACACCGGAACGGGGGGTATTATTGGCTATTTTTTTTATGGTCTGCACAAGACTGTTGGCCTTGTCAATATCCACACCTGCATCCGCATAGGTCAAGGGCTTGCTCATCGGGGTCCTCATCGTAACACGAAAGATCATTTAAGTATAAAAAACGGACAATCAATATAAAAACCTTTAAAAATTACCCCTGCAACCCTTGAAAGTCAAAACAATTTTTGACTTTCATACCTAAGCTATTGTAGTTAGGTGCTTAAGTATGTCCGGGTTTTCTGATCTACTTTTCCGGTACTGCATAACGCCCGGAAAGTCCAGTGTACAGAAAATCTTCAATGAATACCGGATTCCCTCTTACCCCACTGGAGTTTGAATGAAACGGATGCAAATCGGCCTGATCGGATGCGGCACTGTTGGCGAAGGTGTTGCTCGTATCCTTCTGGATCAGCAGGAAATTCTCAAAGATCGCCTTGGCATGGAAATGGTCCTCAAAAAAGTTGCGGACACAGATACCCAAAGAACCCGCTCCGTCACCTTTGCCGAAGGTGTATTTACCACCGATGCATCTGAAATTCTGGAAGATCCTGAAATTGATGTGGTGGTGGAAATGGTTGGGGGTACGGGTTTTGCCAAAGACGCCATACTAAAGGCCATGGAACAGGGAAAACATGTGGTCACGGCCAACAAAAAGCTTTTAGCCTTGGAAGGAAACTCCCTTTTTGCCAAAGCTTTTCAAAAAAACGTGACCATTGCCTATGAAGCCAGTGTGGGCGGATGCATGCCCATCATCAAGACCTTAAGGGAAAACCTTGTGGCCAACCGTATCTTTGCCATGACCGGTATTCTCAACGGCACCTGTAATTATATTCTGACTGAAATAACCCGCCTTGGCCTTTCCTTTGAAGAGGCCCTGGAGCAGGCAAAAATCAAGGGTTTTGCCGAAGCCGACCCCACCCTTGACATTGAAGGCTGTGATGCGGCCCATAAACTGGCCATCATTTCAGCCATTGCCTACGGCATGGAGATTGATTTTGAAGGTGTTTACGTTGAAGGTATCTCCCGCATTGAACCTCTGGATATTCTTTATGCCGATCAGTTCGGCTACCGTATCAAACTTCTGGCCATTTCCAAAAACCACGGAGACAGCATTGAGGCAAGGGTACACCCTGCCATGATTCCCGTAGACTGCCTTCTTTCCCAGGTGGGTGGCTCTGTCAATGCCCTGAGCATCTTTGGTGACTGCACCGGTGAAATGATGCTTTACGGCCATGGCGCAGGCATGATGCCCACGGCCAGTGCCGTGGTGGCGGACCTTGCCGACATTGCAAGGGACATGAAAAGGGAAGATGGTGGCAGGCTCCCCGCACTGGGTTATCCTTCAAAAAATATCAGAAAGATACCCGTCCTTCCCATCTCCGAAATTCAGACCCATTATTATTTCAGAATTTCCGCCGCAGACCAGCCGGGTGTTCTTTCCAGGGTCTCCGGCATTCTGGCCAAATACAGCATCAGCATCATGAGTGTTCATCAGAAAGAAAGGCATGCTTCCGATGCCGTTCCTCTGGTCTTCATGACCCACCGGGCCAAGGAAGCAGATGTGAGAAAAGCCTTAGGTGAGATCCGTGAACTGCCGGAAATCGGCTGCGATCCTGTGCTTATACGCATAGAAGACCCCCAGGCCAACGGCTGTGCCCATACCTGAAGTGGCTGCCATCCTGAAGCCTTATTTTATAACACTTCCATGCCTCTTAAACACAGGCCATGGAAAACCGCAGCCGAATCTTAAATAAAAGGCTGCTGAACCTGAAAAGAAAAAAGGACCACCATGCATATCATCTGCTCTGATCTGGAAGGCGTATTCATCCCGGAAATATGGATCAACGTTGCCGAGCGCACGGGCATTGAAGAACTGCGCCTCACCACCCGTGATATTTCAGACTATGATGAGCTTATGACCCACAGGCTCAAGGTGCTGGATACCCACGGACTCAAGCTTCAGGACATACAGGAAGTCATTGCCACCATGGAACCTTTACCCGACGCTGCGGATTTCGTGCAATGGCTCAGGGAAAAGAGCCAGCTCATTGTGGTCTCCGATACCTTTTTACAGTTTGCTGCCCCCCTCATGGCCAAACTCAACCAGCCCACCCTGTTCTGCCATGAGCTGGAAGTTGCCGCAGACGGGCAGATAACAGCCTATAAACTGCGCCAGAAAGATGCCAAAAGCAAAACCGTCCGGGCACTTAAAAGTCTGGATTATACGGTTCTGGCCTTTGGTGACTCCTATAATGATACGGGCATGCTCAAGGAAGCGGATTTCGGATTTTTCTTCCAGCCGCCGGACAATGTGGTGGCAGATTTTCCTCAGTTTCCCGTAACAAGAGATTATGAAACCCTGAAAAACCATATCAGAAAATCTCTGGGAATTGCCTGAACCCAGAAGGAATATCAAAAAAAGTATTGACTTCATAAAACGAAATAGGTATTCTGTTTTTCGTTGCTGCGGGGTGGAGCAGTCTGGTAGCTCGTCGGGCTCATAACCCGAAGGTCATCGGTTCAAATCCGGTCCCCGCTACCATAAAAATAAAGGCTCACGGTTTAAAACCGTGGGTTTTTTTTATTTGTTTCATAAATCTTTTCCAGTTTCAGAAAATCTCCATATCCACCCATTCAGGCCCTGAAAAATCCAGAAACCAGGGACCGCAACCGGTTTTTTCCCCCATCAACACCCTGCAGGCGAGGCTCACCTGAAGCCCTGCCGTTGCAGCCACTCCAAAAACAGGATTCCCCACGGCCCTGCTTTCATGAATTTCGGCTCTTCCATATATAAAGGAAAGCAGACCCGCTCCCGGCCTGCAGACCGCCACCTGTCCGGCCCAGCCGGATATGGCTCCGTGGATCAGTGTAATCCCCCTTGCAGCGCAGGCTTTTTCAAGGAAAAGGCGATCAGGGATATTATCCAGAGCATCCAGCACCAAATCCACTCCATCAAGAAATTCATCCGCTGTTCCATCACAGAAAACATCCTGTACAGTTATAATATATAGTGCCGGATTCACTTCTGCAGCCCTCCGGGCCGCCACCTCTACCTTGGGTCGCCCAAGATCCGACTCCCGGAGAAGCATCTGTCGGTTCAGATTGGAAGGTGCAAATACATCCGGGTCCATTACCTTAAGAACACCCGCACCAAGGCGCAGCCATTGTTCAAGCAATGCCGATCCCAGAGCACCGCATCCCACAATGGCAAGGGTGGAATGCAAAAGTTTTTTCTGGGCATTCGCATCCCAGGGATTGCGGATATACCGTTCCGGCATCAGCCCCATCTCCAGAACAAATTTTTCAGCTTCTCTACGGGAAAGGCCGAATCTCTTTTCCATCTGAATCTGCTTTTCAAAGGATAAAAACCCCTTGTCCGACTCCCGGAGAATCCACTGTTCAGGATTCATCATCCACCACCCACCACTGGAAAAAGTGAAAGCACATCCCCTGCCAGCAGTGGCAGATCCGGATCCGCATGGCGACCATTGACAAAAATAATGCCCACCTCTTCCATGGGAATCTTCAAAAGACCCGCAATACTCCGGGGAGTCATCCCCGCCTCCCAGGCCATGGCGCTTTCCCGGAAACGCTCTTTACGGAAACCTGCAAAAAGCCGGACACCTATTTCCATGGAATTCCTCCATAAAAAAAGACCTGCCAAAATAAAGACAGGCCCTTTTCGTTTATTTTAAAAAATCAGAATTCCCAGAATGCATCCACTTCAGCATCACTGAAATCCCAGATAGTATTATGGGGCGGCAGGGTTTCTTCACTGAAAAACTCGGGAAGCCTGTCAGCGGCCTCGGTAAATCCGGCCTTGCGATTGAATTCCCTTTCGGTTTTAAGAATGGAAGTACCAAGGGCTGACACATCATCCCCCGTCAGAGAAAGTCCGAAACGGGCATTGAGCATATCCACAATGGCATTGAAAGATTCCGGAATATCAAGAACGGGGAAAGCCACAAACAGACAAAGTCCTGTGGAATCAATGGCTGCCGTGGCAATCTGCAGGTTGCGGGACAACTCCACCTGCCCCTCTTTTTTGAGGGGGTCCACCATGCCACCCACATTCAGAATGTTAGAAGTAACGGTGTAACCGGCCGTATGATCGGCACCCATTGTGGAAGTGGCATAGGTAATACCCATTCCCTTGACGGATCTGGGATCATAGGCAGGAATCGACTGCCCCTTAACCGTGGGAACCCTTCGCATTCCATAGGCCTTACCAAGACATTCGGCACCTGCACCCACAAGACGGCCGAGGGGGCTGCCCTTTGTCACCTCTTCTTTGAGAATACGCAGCATGCCTGAGGCATCCCCAAAGGACAGAATGCCTGCTTCCATGGCAACTCCCATTGTAACGCCAAACTCGATGGTATCCATACCTATATCATCGAGCATATGATCCGCTTCGGCAAGGGCATCCAGATCATCAATACCGCAGTTGGCTCCCATGGCCCAGACGCTCTCATATTCAAAACCGCTGGCCTTTACCTTGCCGTTTTTATCGGGATACACCTGAGAGCACTGGATCACGCAACCGGGATGACAGGAGTGGCGCACCCTGCCCTCCCCACCCCTTTCCTCAATGCGGGCATGCATGGTTTCCCCGGAGATCCCTTCATGTCCATCAAAACTGCCCGTACGGAAATTCCGGGTTGGGAGACCGCCGGCTTCATGGAGGACATTGAGAAGAACATTTGTACCATAGGTGGGAAGCCCCTCACCACTGACAGGGTGTTCCGTCAGAGCCTTGGCAAATACCTTTGAAGCCTCCTTGAAAGCATTTTCATCGGCATAGCTGATACCCGGCGCATCAGAAGGATCTATACTTAAATATTTAATACCCTTGGAACCCATCACAGCACCAAGGCCACCACGGCCCAGACTCCGCACACGGCCCTGGGGGTCTTTCACGGAAATATTGGCAGAAGGCATGGCCATTTCACCGGCAGGACCGATGGAAATCACACCGGCCTTGCCGCCTTCTTCCCCGGAAAGCTTTTCCACCACACTGAAGTTTCCGGCACCCGCCATATCCGTTTCCACAATACGGGCACTGTCATGGGTAACATGGATACCAAAGAGTTTTTTTTCTTCCGGCATTCCTTCAATAATAATGGCTTTAATACCCATAAGGGCAAGCATGCGCGCAGAAGTGCCACCTGCATTGCTCTCTTTGATGGTTCCGGTTAAAGGGCTTTTTGCTCCTGCGGAAAGACGACCTGAGTTGGCCGCCCTGGTTCCGGATAGAAGACCGGGGGCAAAGACAAGCTTGTTGTTTTTACCTAAAGGATGGCAGGTCGGAGGCACTTCAGCAGCTACAATGGCAGAGGTAAGCCCCCTGCCCCCAAGGCCTGCCCACGCTTCGGGGACGGGTTCAAAAACAGTGGATCCGGAAGTCATGTCAATGCGCAGGATACGATCAGACATGGCGATCCTCCTTTCATAAAGAAAGACCGGCCTTAGGTAGGAGAACTCCTTTCCAGCAGGGTGGCACAGCCGTTTCCAGCTGCACCCCGTCCCGAATCCATGAGGCGGGCCGACACCTTTTAGGTCTCCGGGCTCGGAGCGGATTCGCATCCCTGATCCAAAATCATTGCTGCAAATCCAAGTTCCTGTTAATCTGCCAAAATTTGATGAAACTTACAAGCCTACTACCTTGCACCAAAAATAATTCTACCTTGATGCACCACTGAAGGCAGCCACTCCGGTACCTTGCAATCTTTTCTGATCAAAGCTTTGCCCACGACTCTCCATGTAATCCCACGCCCTTTGAAAAAGCAAAATACTTTTTTTAAGGATTTTGAATTCTGTACAGAATTTGTAGGCTGTAACAACAAAAACGAATAAAAAAATCTTTATTTGCCCTGCATCCTTTTTATGTGATAGATACATTTCTATATCATGTGACTGCATTACTCTTCCAGAAAGAACAGGATCAATGGACCCTAAAGCAGGATAAGCCATGACGGACAAGCCTGAAAAAACTCTTCTACCCGGCACAGGTATTGAAGTCGTTTTTAATCTCAATTCCCTGTCCCCTATGATTCGGTCAGCCATGCTTCTGGATGTCTCTTTTTCAAAACAGGAGCTGATCATATCCCAAACCATACCAACGATTTCAAGAACAACTTCATTTAAAGAGATGCATGTCACAACCCTGATGCGGGAAAAAAGCGGTGGCAAGAAACGGTATGGCTTCAAATGCCGGATCAAAGACTTTCAAAAAAACTATCTCCTTTCCGATGGCAGTGAGCCGGAAGTTCTTCTTCTCCACCATGAAAAAGATATACAGGAAATCAATATACGATCCGGTTACCGGATCTCACCGGGTAAAAATTTTCCTGTATTTGCAAAACTGGTCTACAATGGAAAAGAGTATATTTGCGGAAAAGATTTTTCCATCAGGGATCTTTCCGTTACGGGAGTGGGCCTTGTAGCCCCCAAAAACAAAAATTCGGACAATACAGCACTTTTAAATCTTAAAAACGGCACCCCCATTGCTCTGGGAATGGTCCTCAGCTATCCCAAAGGAGACAGAATCGCCAGAGAAAAGGTAGTTTGTGCAGGTAAGGTTGCCAGAGCCAATCCCCATTATAATAAAAATGCCGGTGTCCTTGGTCTGCATTTTATAAAAATGGTATCTGAAGGAGAAGAATCTCTGATGCGCTTTATACATGAAGCCCAGCTGGAGGAAATCCGGCAGCTCAGCAGATATTAATTCATCAGCAGATCGAAGCTGCAAAAAAACATTCAAACTTTTAAACAGAATTAACCCCAGGATTTTTACCCATGACGGACAGCCCCGAAAAACTATTTTCTCCGGGAAGGGGAATTGATGTAGTTTTCAACCTGAACTCCCTTTCACCTCTGGTCCGGGCGTCCATTATTTATGATGCCACCCACAAAAAAAATGAACTCATCATCGCCCAGACCACACCACGTATCCTGCCCAATACCTCCTTTGATGAGATGCATGTGACCATCCTCGTGATGGGGGAAAAAAGAGAAAAAAAACGGCTTGGTCTCAAATGCAAAATTTCAGGAATTCGCAGAGACTACGCCCTTTCCAAAGACACGAAGGAAGAGGCTGTTTTTATAGAGTATATGGGTAAGATAAGCGAAGTCAATATCCGATCTGCCTTTCGCATGTCTCCGGGGAAAAATTACTCCATTTTTGCAAAAATGATTTTAAAAGATAGAGAATACACCTTTGGAAAAGATTTTTCCATTCTCGATCTTTCCATTACAGGTATAGGCATTGTGGTACCCAAAAAAAACGCTGACCGGGCCAATCCACTGCTGAAGACTGAAACAGGTACAACGTTTACTTTGGGGATGGCCCTCAAACATTCCGAAGACGAAAAAGTGATAATTGAAAAAGTTGCATGTATCGCTTCAATTGCCCGTATCAATAACCATTTCAACGAAAATGCAGCCCTTGTCGGCCTTCAGTTTCTGAAAATGAAACCAGAAAGTGAAGAGATCTTAAGCCGCTTCATTCACCATGCCCAGCTGGACCAGATCCGTCAGCTCAATCGTTATCAAAACTGATAATTCTACGGTAAACTCTTGAAAAGAGACCATTAATCTCCATAAGCCACCAGAATCAGTGCCGTATTATCCTGATAAGGTTCTTCCTTATCCGCCACTGCATCCAACAGAGCAAGGATGGCAGATTCAGAATCGCGCCTTTTCTCCTTTAAGATTGCTGCGATCTCTCCCTGAGGCCCGTCACTTAAGGTCTGTATGCCATCACTGGCCAGCAGAAGCCGGTCCCCGGACTCAAGTATGCCAGTGCCAAAATCCACCTCTTCGATATTGCCCCCCATCAGGGCGCTGGTGATGTCATTGCGTGCCGGATCGGTTTTAAGCTCTTCCGGATGCATACGTCCATCCTCAACCATTTTTTTCAATTCTTCAATATAGGCATGGTTGGCATTGATCCTTTTAAGACCATCTGAAGAAAGCTGATATAAAGGACTGTCACCCACACTGACAAAATGAAAAATACGACTCGGTCCATGGAGCAGAACACCGATCAGGGTGGTTCCCATTCCCATCAGATCATAGTCCTCTTCCCTCTTTTCACGCAGGGCCGCATTGGCAGCAGACATCGCCTGCTCCAGAAGCTTTTCAGGATTATCCATATCCTTATTTTTTTCAAAAAAAGCCATAAATTCCTTACAAATGGTACTGCTGGCAATACGCCCTCCCCTCTCTCCGCCCATACCATCGGCCAGCACATAAACATAAAAATCATTGTCCAGCTGCATACGGCCAACACTGTCCTGCTGTTCAGGCCGCTTTCCAATACTTTTTCCCTCTGAAGATTTAATCATGGAAATTGTGTCTCCTTTCGTACAAATGTCTTAAAAACAGAGATTGACACACCTCAAGGTGCAAGTGTATCTAAAAGCTATCAATATCTACAACAACTAAAATCGGTGTACATCCATGTCTTCTTTTCAATCTCCTTCTCTTTTTAAAGAGCTGATCACAGATCTGTCTTCATCAAGGGCTTTTTCCGGCTTAAGCATAGGTCTTGTTATAGGACTCATGGGCCTGATTATTCAGGTTTCATTTGCAGCCATGATCTTTGCAGGCCCGTTGCAGATACACGCCCAAAGGGCCATGGGACTGACCCTTACGGGTTCCGTAATTCTGCTTGGTATTACAGCCCTCTTTGGAGGATTCAGATCCAGCATCACCTTACCCCAGGATGCGCCAACGGCCATTTACACAGGTGCCGCCGCAGGCATGGCCGCCTCAATGATAACGGCGGACCCGGATGCGGTTTTCATAACCATTGTGGCCGGACTCATGATCTCCAGTCTGGCAACTGGCCTTGTCTTTATTCTGGCCGCAAAGCTGCGCTTTGCAGAGCTACTCCGCTTTATGCCCTACCCGGTTGTTGCAGGTTTTCTGGCGGGCACGGGGTGGCTTCTCACCCAGGGCAGCCTGGAGGTCATGACCGGTATTTCCATGACAAAGGATTCACTGTCTTTTCTTATTGCAAAAGAAAATCTTATACTCTGGATACCGGGAACATTATATGCATTTTTGCTCTTTTTCTGCATGAGACGCTGGTCCCATTTTATGATTATGCCGGGCTCCATGCTGGTGGTACTTTTTCTATATCATGCATTTTTACCTATATCAGGTATCAATATGGATATAGCCAGAGAACAGGGACTTTTTTTTGCAGACTTTTCCACCTCAAGCCTCTGGCCAGCCTTCAGTTTCACAGACATCTACAGGGTTGACTGGTCTGCCATTGCAGGACAAATTCCCACCCTTGCCATTATTCCTTTCATTGCCATGATCGGTCTTCTGCTCAACGCCAACGGGATTGAACTGGCTTCCCGGCAGGATATGGATATCAACCGGGAACTGGTGGTCAATGGCAGTGGTAATATGCTGGCAGCCTTTGCCGGTGCTCCTGCGGGTTATAACGCAATCAGTCTTTCCATGCTGGGCTTTAAAACCGGAGCATATACCCGACTTGTGGGCCTTACAGCGGCCCTTCTGCTGACATGCGCCATCTTTTTCGGAGGACAGGTTCTTTCGGTCTTTCCCAAAGGCCTTTTAGGCGGATTCCTTATGCTGCTGGGAATTTCCTTTCTTTCGGACTTCATCGTGGATATCCGCAGCCGCATGCCCTTTGCAGACTATACCGTGGTTCTTTCCGTCTTTGTCACTATTGGAATCTTCGGGTATCTGGAAGGTGTACTTTTCGGTCTGCTGGCAACCCTTGTACTTTTTGTGATCCGCTTCAGCCGTATCCCTACTCTGACAAAATCCGAAAACCTTGAAAAAACACACAGTACAAAACAAAGATCCTTACCCCACAAACGTATGCTGATCCAAAACGGCCAAAGGGTCCAGATCTTTCATCTTGCAGGCTACCTTTTTTTCGGCTCCGTCAGTACGCTGGCCACAGCCATAATGAAAAAAACAGAAAATAAGAACACCCGCTTTGTTATCATCGGTTTTGAAGGTGTAACAGGTTTTGACATTTCTGCCATCAATAATTTTTTACGGCTTTTCCAGAAACTTTCCGGGGTCGGAATTACAGTACTTTTTTCCGGAGTATCACCCCGTTTTCAAGAACTGATCCTTAAGGGAACAGACAGTGAAACGGAAAAACAAATTTCATTTTTTGACAATAAAAATAAGGCACTGGAATGGAGTGAAGACAAAATTCTCGAAGAAATTGAAATGAATTCCCGTCAAAACACCTTCCAGGGTGACAGAATAAAGGAATCTCTTTTTGATGCTGTTTCCGACGATCTGCTGACCCGCCTTGTCCGTCAGGAAAAGGTGGAAGAGCTGATGCAAAAAATGAATCCTTTTCTGGAAGAGAAGAAATATGAAGCCCGGTCAGTCATTTTCAGATCCGGGCACCCTGTGGAATCCATGGTTTTTGTGAAAAAAGGACTAATAAGGGAGTATGAGGTCACTGCTGAAGGAAAGCACAATGCACTGCGGGCACTGGAACCAGGCACTTTTTTTGCCGAGTTCGCAGCCTATGGTCCATGGGTCAGTCCATTGTCCTATGTGGCAGAAACCGATACCCATCTGTCCTTTTTAACATCCACTGCCCTCCGCAGACTGGAATCCAGCGATCCACAGACGGCCCTTCATGTGCACCACACCATCATTGAAGAAATTTCACGTCAGGCTCAGGGAATAAAGGGAACACCCTGATGGGGAAAGGCGCAGGACCTGCCCCTGCGCAATGTTTCCACGGCCCTGTTTTAAAGGGGCATCCCTTACGGATATAAAGCTGGCCATGCCATTTGACTTGAGGTGCGTATGGCTGAAAGATCGTGGGAATCAAAAACCTATTGAAGTCCCAGCTCCACCCGACCGGGCCTCAGGATATCATCGCCTGTTTTCAGGGGTCGGTCAGCTTCCCTGAAAAAGACCCGCTGTGCTTCAATTTTTTCATCCTCAAGGATATGGGATCTGACGGCCGCAGCCCTTTCCATGGCCAGGCGGTAAAGATCAGCGGTACGGATATTCGCCCCTTTCATCAAAAGCTCTTCCATTTCTTCCACGGCCAGCTCCCCTTCTTCACTGAACTCGGGATCTGCTTCCCCACGGACCGCCATGGCATCCTGATATAGCAATCTCAGATAATACTGTCTGGTTTCAGCATCCATATCAGAATCATCAGAAATCATACCCTCCGCCGACGCCCGCATACGGAGCCTTCTTTCCAGCTCCTGTTTTGCCAGAGCGCGGGTATCACTTTTTTCATCCGCATATCCAAGAATCTCCATCCTCAGTCCCGGTCTTTCATAAAGCAGCGTCCGGACGGACAGAAGCTTTCCAAGGGCTGTCTCATCCAGAACCGCCGTTCCGGGTTCAAATTCAATGTGCTGCATTTCCTCGCCACTGCCCACCAGGGATGCCACCAGAGAAAACGGTGAAGCTGCAGCCCGCACAATGAGATTCTGAAGGGTTCTCAGAACAAGCTTGCCCCAGGCAAATTCCGGATCATCGGTTCTTCCTGAGATGGGCAGGTCAATTTCTATTTTGCCATACCTATCCTTGAGAAGGGAGATGGCAAGTCCCACGGGCAGATTCATGGCATCGGGGCTGTCCACCCTTCTTCCCAGAGTGAACTGATCTAAAAGAATATGGTTGTCTGCAAGAATATCACCCTCTTTAATGTGATATTTCACGTCAATATTCAACTTGCCCTTTTCAATGGCCCTGCCGATATATTTTCCCGTATACGAAGAAAAGGGAACCATCTCCAGATTAGCAAGGTTAAATTCCAGATCCACAAAAAGATTGTCACTCAGAGGATTCATGGTTCCTGTAACCTTCAGAGGGGCATACCCGTCAATCACCCCCTTTGCATGGACATCCGCAGCCCTGAAATCTTCGGATGTCAGGCCCGTAATGCGAAGATTCCCAAGATTCAGGCGGGTATCATAATGGGGCAGAACACTGCGATCCGTGAAACGAAAATCCGCATCATCCATTACAAAGGCACCGATACGGACAGAAACGGCATCCCCTGCTTCATCGGGATTTTTTTCCTCTCCGATGACCCCTTTCGTTTTATCCTTCTCTTCCCTGATAAAGATATGATCAAGGTTCATACCACCGTCTTCCAGCACCGTAATGCGGGTGTCCAGACCCTTAAAGGCAATTTCATCCACATCCACACGCAATGGATGCATCTCCACCCGGATACCCTTCACGGAAAAAGCTTCCCAGCCCAGAAAGGCATCCCCTGCCTGCGCATCCTCCGATGCAAAGCCAAGGATTGCCGCATCACCTCCAAGAGAAAGGGAAAATTCAGGGGCTTCCCCCATGTCAAAGGCGACACGAGTTTCTGCAGAAGCTAGGCCATCCAGGATCACCAGCCTAATATTTTCAGGAAGATAGGGCTGAAGCCAGGAAAGGGAAAAGTCGGACAGGCGAACATCACTCTCTACGGAAAAGGGCATCAGCGTCATCTCACCTTGCATGGCAAGCTGGGCCGTCCCATTCAGCCCGGCACTGAAATCAAAAACCGAAGCATGATCAGGGACCGTGGTAAAAGGAGAAACCTCAAGGCGCAGGGGATAAATATCCGTTAGCACAGCAGACTGGTTGGGCTTTCTGCCTCCGGCCTGCACTGCAGAATCCCTGAATTGCAGCCTGCCATCATCCAGAATAAAAGTGTCCACCTCCACCAGAAAGCCACTTTCATCACTGATTTCATTATTTTTTTCATCTTCTGCAACCATCATTTCCGGAATAGATGTATCAGCTGCATCAACAGGAGCCGGTATCAGATCATTCAGGCTGATGCTGCCATCTGCCCTGCGCTGAACAAAAAGTCCGGGGGACTGAATCAAAAATGTATCAATGTGCAGACGGTTTTCAAGAACTGGAGATGGGTTAAGACTCAACTCCAGCCGGGGCAACATGAAAATATCTTCACCTGCCTTATCCATAACATGTAAATCCGAAAGAATCAGATCCCCCTGCACCTCCACTACCGGGTTTTCCTCCATACGAAAGGACACTTGCCCCGTCAGATCCAGAGTGCCTTTTTCAAGCATAAATCTCACCTGATCCTCTGGAAGATATGTCGCATACATGGGAAGGGACAGACCGGACACTCCAAGTTCCACAAGGGTTTCCATGGTGTCTTTAAAGGGCTTTGTCCACACATTAACGGAGATCTGGGCCCCATCCAGAGCAAAATTTAGGGCAGGCTCTGAAAAACTGTCCCTGTGGTGCTCTGTATTGGAAATCAGGGGCAGATGCCAGTTTATGGGATCAAGGCGATGCGTTTTGTCCGCAGGAAGATCTCTGTATTCAATACTTCCATCTACAATCCTGATATCCTGCACGGTAAAGTTAAAGGGGCTGGATGGTTCTTCAGAATCTGTTTTTTCAGCTTCTGCATCCACAGGGGAAACACTTTGAATGCCCTCAATAATATCTGAAAAATTAAATGTCATATCCGAAAAACGAGCCAGATGAATTTCCGGCTTTTCCAGTTCCAAAGCCTTTAAAATCAGGCTTCGCTGAATCAGGGAGAGGATTTCCGCATTGGCATAAAAGCGCTCAAAGGAAACAAAAGGATCAGTCCCGTCTTCTTCTTTGATCTCAAATTTCCGCACCGTGACAGAGAGGGTAAAGGGATTCACACGAATCTGCTCAATGCTAACGGCCCGACCCAGAAGCTGAGATAATCGGTCCGGCACCATGTGGGTCAGCACCATGGAAAGCCCAAAAAATACACCCGGAAACCACAAAACTATGCAGAATGCTGTAACAATTAAAGAATTCCTGATTACCCCTTTCATTCACCCATCCTCCATCAGCAATATATACATTTGGAATCAGTACATTTCATCTGCAAAAAAAACCAGACCATGGCGCAGTCTTTCCAAACTGGATCAATCTGAGTAAATCTTTAAATTTTTATCATTAAAACCATATAATAATATAACTGATATCCTCAGGATAAAAAATCAATTTCAGTAACTGTTCAACATCATCTTCACTGACTAAGAACCATAACTGCCATGCAGATGCACAGGCTCCCAGACTATTTGCCCGTGACGCAATCCGAAACGATTGCAACGTCACTTGCAAATAGCCAAGGTGCCTTGCAATGGTACGAAAATACTGAAATTACAATACCTGAATTACATAATAAAATGTGCTGAACGGTTATCAATATCACATCTTATCATAGATCAAAAAAACCTGACATTTTTTATGGTCTATGGATGATGGCATCAGAGCTTAAATTTATTTCTTGTATGAACCCTTTTAAAGCTGATAGAGATTTCAAAGTTTTTTGTTTGTCTCAGTTTTAAATTATTATTTAATTTTTTGGGTAGTTGTTCAGCAGATACTTCAGTTTCCCCCTTCTGTACCCTGAGGCTGAAAATTTATGACACCTTTGGCTGCCAGAATAAATCTGGAAACCTTAAAAAAAAACATCGCTCTGGTTCGAAGCCATTTACCCGATACCATCAAGATCATGGGCGTTGTCAAATGCAACGCCTATGGTCATGGTCTGTCTCAGATATCAAAGATCATGGCCGAAGCAGGCCTTCACTCTCTGGTGGTTTCAGGACTTGATGAGGGAATAAGCCTCAGAAAATCCGGCATAAACTGCCCGGTACTGGCGCTGAACGATCCCCTTTACCCCAGCCCCAGCCATGCCCTTGAATACGATCTCAGCCTCACGGTGGCGGACGCTGATTTTGCCCTGAAACTTGCAGCGCATAAGCCGGACCCTGACCAGAAATTCAGGGTTCATATCAAGGTGGATACGGGCCTTGGCCGGTTTGGGTTTTCCCCTGATCAGGCTGAAGAGATCATGAACACGCTGGATCGCATCCCCCATATTCAGGTAGACGGAATTTACAGCCATCTGGCCTGCTCCTTTCAAGACGATGCCAGAAGCAACGCATTTACAGAAAAACAGTTCCGGATTTTTGACGACCTGCTTGACAGACTGGAAGATTCAAACCTGATGCCGGACATGGTTCATCTGGGTAGCTCCACAGGACTGCTTGGTTTTCCGGACAGGGTCTGCAGCGGTAGACTGAATGCACTGCGCATTGGCACCCTCTTTTACGGATATGCAGAAAGAGTGCATGAATGGGAAAGAGAGCCGACTCCCATAGCACATATCTCAACCAGAATAATTCAGATCAGGGATGTGCAGCAAAATGCCTGCATTGGCTACCACGGTTCCCATCAGATGCAAAATGACGGAAGGGTAGCAGTCATTCACTGTGGTTTTGATCAGGGCCTTCACAGCCTGCTGCCCGGAAAACTGCTCCCTGCCGTACATGGAATAAAGTGCCCCCTCATTGGCAGGCCTGCTCTGACCCAAAGCATGCTGGATGTCAGCGATGTATCTGAAGCAGTGCCAGGCAACAAAGTCATCCTTGCAGGTCCTGACATCAATTTGTTTCAGGCAGCCCGGAGTGCTGACAGAGGAATCTGGGAGGTGCTTTTACCACTTCTTAAGAATGCTGAAAAAACATATCATAACGGAACGTCCCTGTGAGAAAAAATCAGAGCATCATCATCCTGTCCATCATTATTCTTTTTTTCTCCCTGTCTTTCATGGTAGTTCTGGTCTCCAACTCCTTTGAAAAGATCTTTGTTTCCTCGGAACTTGCCGGATACGCAGTGCCACAAAAAGATTTTAAGAGAAAAATTGAAGCCGCCCTTCGTTTTGGAAAATCTTTAGACAACCTTATCGGCATTGAAAAGGAAATGGCTGGCTATGCAGCCATGTACCATACCTTATCCAACATAGAGATCTATGATCTACACCATAATCAAATCTACAGCATCAGTCCCCTGTCCGAAAGCCACCCTGCCTCAACCAAAATACAGGGTAAAAGAATTGAATCCCCTGATCCATCCATGCAAATTTTAGAAACCAGTGATGCTTATCTGATAATTTTACCCCTGAACGGACCTGCAGAAACATGGACGGGAACAGCAGCAACTACCGGCTCCATGGCTGGCAATCTGGTATTTTCATTCCACAAGCATGAGATAAAAGCCGAAGTCCGGGATTTCTGGGGAAAAAGGATGATACTGGGCGCAATAATTGCGACTCTGGCAGGGGGTTTTCTCTTCATCCTCCTTGCAAGGATTCCGGAACTTAACGGCAAGGACCTGCACAAAATAATATTTTTCAGAGTTCTTACAGTGATTGTTCTCACCCAGGCTGCTTTCGCAGGCATCAGCGTATATCAATTCCACAGAGACCACGTTCAGTTGAATAAAGAAAAAATTCAGGCCCAGCTCCACCTACTCAAATCTACCATGGAGCGTATCCTTGCATCCGGGATTGCTCTGGACAGAATCAGCCGCATGGATGACTATCTCATGGAAGTGATTGAAACCAACCCTGAAATTGACTCCCTGAAAATTCTGGACAACGCCGGAAATATTCAGGCCTATGCTTCAAAACATGTCCTGCAGGATATTTCCTCACAAGAAAACGGCAAATTGCAGGAGGATCTGTGGGTCACAGTACCCCTTATAAGAACCAGCGACAACTCGGTTCTGGGAGAAATCCGGGCGGTTCTGGACAAATCATCCATGAGAAAACTTATCAGAAAGCTGCTTTTAGACTCCCTGACCATTGCCCTCATTGCATCCCTGCTCATCGTAGAACAGATATACTTTATGATATCCCACATCCGAAGAAAAAAAAGAAATCCCAGCAAACCCCATACAGACCAGGATGTTCTGGATAATCTAATGCTGGCAAGGTTCGCTGCTTTTCTTTTTTTACTGGCATTTGCCATGCCGGTGTCCTTCGTACCTCTGCAGATGCTTGAACTGTACACGCCAATTCCGGGATTACCAAAAAATATAATCCTGGGCCTGCCCATTTCCCTGGAAATGCTCTGCGCTTTGGGAGCATCACTTCTTGCGGGTGCCATGGCGGACAGACTTGACTGGCGTACGCCTTTTGTCTGCGGAATACTGATGACATCCACTGGATTGTTTTTCAGTGCCATGGCCGATAATGGCATTACGTTTATACTGGCAAGGGGAGTATGCGGACTGGGTTACGGGCTTTCCTGGATGGCTCTGCAGAGTTTTCTCTTTACCAATTGCAGCCCCACCACAAGGGCCAGAGGCAGCTCCCATTTTGTAGCAGGAATTTTTTCCGGACATATCTGCGGTACTGCTCTGGGTGCCATACTGGCTGAACGCACGGGCTATCCTCCGGTCTTTCTGGTGGGAATGCTTGTCGCTCTGGCATCCCTCGTATTCTTCCTGGTTTTCATGCGGAACTTTAAAGGACAGGCTACTCCGCTCCCTTCGGAAGTTGCAGTAAGTGGCACTTCCCTACTTAGTTTTATATCCGACCGGAATGTATTTGCCCTGATTTTTTTCTGCATTATCCCCTTTTCCATCTGTCAGGTGGGCCTTCTGTTTTTTGCCACACCGCTTTACCTGAACGGGCTGGGCATGAGTCAGTCTGATATAGGCAGGGTTCTTATGATCTATGGTCTCTCCGTTGTTTATCTGGCGCCCCAGATAAGTAAAATCGTGGACAGCAGAGAAAACAAAAAACCTTTCATTGTGGCCGGAGGACTCCTTGGAGGATTAGGGCTCAGCCTGCTCTATATTCATCAGGGTTTTCTGGTGATCGTAATAGCCATCTTTCTTCTTGGTCTGGCCAGCAGCATCGGCAGTTCTGCCCAGACAGCCTTTGCCTTAAAACTCAAATCAACCGAAGAGTTCGGAATGGGTAAAGCCATGGCCATTCAGCGGGCAGCGGACAAGCTGGGACAGATGCTTGGTCCCCTGGCACTGGGCGCACTCATGTCCGGAGTATCAATCTCCCAGGGACTGGTAGTTCTTGGGTTTGGCTATATGCTCCTTTCCATTCTGTTTCTTTTTATGGCAAAGGAAGACTTACAGGACAAAAGATGACCATAGGCGAATCCACTGTTTTTCCTTGCATTGGTGTTGAGCTTGAAATGCCCACAGCCCATATCCAGACTGGCCAGACCCATCCTGTGGGTCCGTTTTTCCGCAATCTGCAACAGATCAGAGAATTAAGGGGACAAAAGGGAGAAGTGCTTACATATCATGGCAGGGACTACGGGCTGACGTGTGATCAGGGTCTGCACTCCATTGACAATGGTTTCAACAACCTTGAGAGCTCCCTTGGACCTGTCAGGCAGGAAAAAGACAGTTTGAATCAGCTTCAGAGCCTGATAAATCTGGAACTTAAGGATATTTCCGCAGCCCTGGAGCAGGAAAACGCCATGGTCATAAACTTCAGCGAGCATCCTGATGTCAAAATAAACCAGACATTTTACAGCTCTGTGCGGGCACCTCGCTCCATTTATGAGTATCAGACGGCTTACCGCAGATGGAACCACATGGCCGGATTCGATGCCAAGGCACAAAACAGCCCAAGCACTGAAACAGATCTTGGGGATGCCGTAACAGGACTGAATTGTCTTCTGGGTCTTGCACCAGCCTTTATAGCCCTCTATGCCAACAGCCCCTTTGAGGCTGGCAGAATTACGGGTTTCAAGGAAAACAGACTTACCATCTGGCCAAGGCAAATGGATTGCTCCAGAATGCAGGGAGACAGAAAGCTGCACATGACTCCTGCCAAACCCTTTGACAACCTGGCCGACTACCTGAAATGGATGTTCGGACCCGGAACCAGCATGTGGTTTATTTCAGAAACCGACAGCCTCAAAAACCCTGTGGATATGTATCTCATTCCATCTGATCCACCCCTTCTTGATTTTCTCAAATCCGGGCCATGTCAGGGAGTATCTTTTTTCAGGAAAACCGAAAAAAGAATTATTCCGGATATCAGGCATCTGGTTGATCATCAGTTCACCCAATACACAGACTGCAGGATACGTTACGGTCTTAACGGCAAAGGACCAGATCCGGGCAAATTCATGGAAATTCTGAACAGCAGTCCAGATAAGCTGGAAGAATTTTTAGCTCCCTTTATCTGTTTCTGCTATCTCGAAGGACGGGCTGCCGGGGCCAACTACCCGGACAGAGAACTGACCGGGCTTAATAAATCCAGTATTTCAAGTTCCCTTGTCATCTCACCATCTGCACTGCAATACGGGCTGATGAGAAACCTTAAACAGACTGCCATACTCATGGAAAAATATCGTTGGACAGATCTTCTGGGTTTGCGTAACGAAGCTGTAAAAAACGCACTGGACGGCGAATATAATGGAGTCAAAGTCAAAGATCTTTGCATGAATGTTGTGGAGACAGCTGCCCAAGGGCTTGATCTTGAGCATCAATGGATGCTGGATTATCCTCTTTGGGTATTGCAAACCGGAAAAACCGGCGCAGACCGTGCCCTGGATCGCCTGAGCCATATGAGCGGATCTCTCAGGGAAAGAATAGGGAAACTGATTCTTGAAAGAAGAGCTGTCCCGATCTGAGCCCTTATCAAACAAAAACCATAATGCATGGTAAACCAAGGCATGCAAAGCAACTTTTAACTACTCAGAAAATATAAGAATCACTGCTTACCAACCTCAGCTTTATGATCATATATTTCATCGGCTGCAACCAGAACATCAAAGGGCGGGTCGAATCCTATGGTTTCAGCTGTTTTCAAATTGATGGCAATTTTTGATGGCGCTGCCCACCTCTGCTCAAGGCTTCCAGGTTTAGCTCCATTGAATATTTTCGCAATTGTCTCGGCATGAAACCTGCCTACATAGGCAAAACCGGCATGGGCGATACTCAGAAGGGCACCGTGTTTTACAAACTCAGATCCCGGCATGGCAAAGGTAGCTACTTCATTTTTAAATAATGGATTTAAAAGGTTGGACAGATTATCCAGATTTTCACCACGATGGACAGTGATATACATGGCCTCCACCTGAGGTGCCAGCTCTGTATAACATGCAAGGGCCTCCCGGTTAGCCTGCTCCAGACTAATATCACTGTTTCGGGCATGGCAGATTTTCAATTCAAATCCTCGCTCCCTTGCCACTTGTTCGGCATCAGCAACAGCAGCAAAGGTCCGGCCTTCAAGACTATCCTCAAAAACTATACCCATGGTCCTGAAACGGATAATATCATGGAAGAGACGTAACTGACGTACATATCTGTCAGGTTCAATCTTTGCGTGCAGATGTTTGAATCCGGAGTTATCAGCGCTTTTAATTATTCCCGATCCCAAAGGATCGCTGGTGGAAGCCACCACAGTGGGAATGGAATGCTCATCATTGGCCAGATCCAGCCCCGCCCAGGTTCCCATGGCCAGAATCAGATCCAGATCCTTCTTTTTATTAAGCCGTTCAAGCAGATCCTGTTTTGTCCGGACACGCTGATCAGCCTTAAATTCCGATGTATAAAATGCATCCCTGACAAATTCCATATAGTCTGACTGGGCATTTTCAGCCAGCCACTGCCAGGCCTCTCTGTGATCCGGATTGTATGTTTCCGGCAGGTCCATGGATTTTATCCAGCCCAGCTCCATCAGTCCCTGCACGGTCCTGAAAAAAATAATCTGATAGTCAGGATACATCCCGCCTTCCAGATAGCCTATACGCCATTTTTCACCGTTTTTTGTCACAGGAGTTAGGGGATACTGCCCCGCCCATGATTCCGGGATAAAAAACACAAGCGTTACAAGAATCAGAATCGTTGATTTGATAAAGTGCATAACCACCTCAATAAAGATTAGATACATTTTTTTGATGGACAAACAAAAAATCCCTGAATAACTTCTGCATACCTGCCATTTGTCATACTTCACCCGTGAAGGATGAACAGCCAGTCCAAATGCCCTCCCAGATCAGTTCCGGATCACCGTAGATATACCATTCATTTTTTCCTGGAATAATCGTATATCCTAAAGCTCCCATATGCCTTCTGGCCATTTCAGGTACAACGCGGATGGCATCACCCTTTCCCAATACGGCTGCACATGCCAGAGCCCCAGTTCCGCAGGCCATGGTTTCCCTGAGATTTCCACTTTTAAACGACCGGAAAAAGATTATTTCTCCACCGCCGGATGATCTTGCCACCATGAGATTAATCCCCTTAGGAAACAACCCCGGATACTGGGCTGAAATCTGTCCTCCCATACGACAGAGCAGAAGATTTCCCCAATCCCTGCGCAGTTCCACAGCACCATCCATTTCAGGGAAAAGACAGCCTGCCCTCTCTTTGGGAACAATACCAGAATCCCTTACCACAAGGTGAGGTTCTCCTGCAAAAACAGGGCTTGCAACAAAGGAAAGCTCATCTTCGCTGTTCTCCATAAACAATGGATCTTTTCTCCGGGACTGCAAATTAAATACAAGACGTCCTTCAGGAGTGACAATATCTTCATGGCGTTCCAGGCGAAAAAGAAAATCAGGTATGGAACTGGGTGCTGGTACACGGATCCAGCGTTTACCACCGGTTTCTCCGGATACAACGGCAACGGGCCTTCCCGTGGGAATCTGGGTCTGAAAAACCGTCTGTTTCACCCCATAGCGGTCCGCAAGGTAACGGCCAGCACACAGAAGGCCATTGCCACAGCTTAAGGATTCGGAACCGTCCGGTTTCAGAAGCCGGAAGGAAATGCCAGAAGAATCCGATGGATTCACTCCGCCCAGCCGGATCAGGCCGTCTGCCCCCACTCCAGTGTACGGATCCGTAAGTTTTTTTGCCAGATCCGATATAAGGGCATCGGGCATGGGATCGCGTCCCAGCTCATCCACAAAAATGAAGTTATTGCCGCAGACATGCATTTTTATAAAAGGAAGGCGCATAGCAGTTTACCTTGGTAGTTTTTTAGAATAACTCTCCATAAAAAATCATACTATGCTGGAAGATACCGTTTTTTTAAAACTAAAACCAGATGTAATTCCCAGTACTAAGAATAATACAAGACAGGAATAGCATTCTGCCCTCTTGCATACTCAGACCTTTACCCGTCAGGTTTCTTCAGGCATATTGTCATCATTAAGGTTAGCATAGGCAAAATATGCTGAACAGTGACTAAAACAAAGGAGACAGGATATGCCCCTTTATTACCGCAAAAAAATCCTGCAGAGCCTGTTTCTCCTGTCCCTTTTATGTCTCAAGGCCCATGGATCTGGAACTTTCATCAACAGCGTGGAAATGGAATTTGTTCTTATTCCGCCGGGCTCTTTTTCCATGGGAAGCCCTGCCACGGAAAAGGGCAGAAACTGGGATGAAGCCCTCCACACGGTCCACATTACCCGTGCCTTTTATATTTCCACCACTGTGGTCACCCAGAAACAGTGGTTTGATGTGATGAGAACAACCCCTTCTTCCGCCCAGTCCTGCGGCGGGGACTGTCCTGTGGAAAACGTATCCTGGAATGATGCCCTTCAGTTCCTCCAGCAGCTCAATGCCATGGAAGGCAGCCGCAGCTACCGCCTGCCAACGGAAGCGGAATGGGAATATGCGGCCAGAGCCGGAACACAGACAGCCTTTTTCAATGGTCCCATTCAAGAAACCACCTGTATTCCTCTGGATCCCGTACTCAATGAATCCGGCTGGTACTGCGGAAATTCCGGGCAGGCCTACCCTGCCCATGGCTTCAGCATCAGGCCCGTAGCCCTTAAAAAACCCAATGCCTTTGGTCTTTACGATGTCCATGGCAATGTCATGGAATGGTGCCTTGATGCCTGCAACAACCGCTCCAGTTTCAGCCGCAGGGCAGGTGTCTTCACAGACACCTATGTGGATGACATCAAAGACCCGCTTTCCAGGCGGGGCAGCCACAGGGTGGTCCGGGGTGGGGCCTTTTTTCAAAGCCCGGAACACAGCCGGAGTGCCAACCGCATGGCCTTTCACCCCGGTGTAAAACGCAGTTATATCAGTTTTCGTGTGGTGAGGATGCAATAAAGAAACAAGCAAAGAAGCTATACCTGAGTCATCAGGCATTATGAGTAGCTTTTAAAACAAAAAAACACCGAATGCCATATTTCAGTGTCAGCTGAATTACATTTACAACTGCCATATCCGAGCGTTTGATATTTTATTACAGGCTCTGGACACAACTGCAGTGCAGCAGCTTCAGCTCAAATGCTCCATTGCCTCATATAACTGTTTATCGATTACTTTATATGAAAAATGGTGATCAAATGAAACACGGGCAGCCTGACCCGCAAGCCTTATTTTCTCTGAATTCTTTGCCAGACAGGCAACAGCCCTGGCAATATGCTCAGGCGAGGCAGCAGGTACCCAGATAAAACCATTGCCGTCATCAGCTGTCAATGAAGAAGGATAAGCTGGTGTTTTTGCCGTTATCACAGGCTTGCCCGATGCTATAGCCTGATAAACTTTATTAGGTATTACCCGCTGAGTTTTTGGTGTATCGCCAAATATTCCCAACAGAATATCAGCCCTATGAATCCTTTCCGGAAGGGAATCATAGGGAGTCCATTTTTCAAAAAAAACATTGTCTTTTTCTTTTACCCTGGCCTTGCATTGTTCAAGAAGTGGGCCATCGCCTAAAAAATGCCAGCTAACAGGGGGACCTTCATACAAATGAATGGCCTCGGCAATATACTGAGGCCCCTGAAGAGGGATAAAACTTCCATAAAAAAGTACATCTAAAGGGCGCTCCTGATTTAAATCCTGCTCCGTCTTCAACCCCCTGGCAGATCTGTCAGGAAAAAACAGCTCCTCTTCCGCCCCCACGATAACCACAAAGGTGTTCTTCCTGTCCGCCCCAAGAACATCAACAAAAAAAGAGGCGTGCTCAGGCGTATCTGCAAGAAGAATATCCGCACACTGTATATAAGTACTTTCCCGCATACGCAGATATTTTGCAACTATAGAATGTGCATCATACTTTCGTCTTTCAAAGACCTGCTTATCATAATCGCTGATTAAGGGATCAAAAAGCAGCGGAATCCCTCTTTTGGCACTCCATCTGCGGGCTGAAACCACATCTGTCTGACGAAAACAGGGAACCCATACCATATCGACTTCAGGCAAAACCCTGAAAAAAGCCTCAAGACCTCCTAGTCTGGATATACGAGGAATAAAATCAATAATTTTATAACCATTATTTTGAAGAATTTTCCTCAAAATCCGGTTCCTGGAGTAGGAGGCATCGAAACGTCCCCACCAAAGAATCGTTTTATTCTCTCCTCCCTTCATATCCTTACCGTCTCCCCGGCTTCATGGGAAGTCATCCCATCAGGTAATGCAAAGCCAGACTTGGCAGCAGCCGCACAGAACAGGGAAATAAGCCAGAAGTAAGTGGTGGACCAAGCAGCAGAATAGGTTGCATAATGGGTATTCAGGGGAAAAAAGACCGCAAAAAGAGCCAGTGCATAGGGAAGCAACCGCTCTTTTTCATAGGAATTCGCCCTGACCCATACACGCAGCATACAGATCATGGCAATTATGTAACCAATGATACCAATAATACCTGTTTCCGATGCTATATCAAGTATAATATTATGGGCATGGTAGGCTCTATCCACGAAACGGTCGTGCGGATCCGCATACGAAGAATAAGCATCCCGTAAATTTCTGGCACCCACCCCATTCAGAGGATTCGCCTTGATAACTTCAATGGTCGTACTCCACAAGGTCAAACGACCGCTCAAAGCCATATCTGCCAATTCTCTGTCCTTGCTGAACAAGAACAAAGACTGTGTAACTCGGGTCGATACCGCCTGAGAAAAAACAAAGGCTCCGGAAAAAACGACTGACACGCAGACAATAATTAAAACGAACCTGGGCCACACTTTCCTCCCCCCCCTTGCGAGGATCCATAACGATAAGCCAGTAACGACAAAAGCAAACCCAAGCCAGCCCATCCGGCTGCCACCCATAAGGACAACAGCAGCCGTGGCTGCAAAGACCAAAAACTGCCATACTAAAGCCCATTTCAAACGAGAATAAACAAGTAGCAATGCTGAAAGAACCCCGAGAAAAGATCCCATATGGGTACTGTTCCCGAAGAAACCCGTCACCTGCCCGCCGATCGTCCCGAGTGGATTCCCTGTAAGATTATACCCCCATACTGCCTGAAACAGGCCATCTCCTACCCATATTACCAAAATGAAAGCGCACCATTTCAGGACCCGATCTGCCATGCCCGGAAAACAAAATGCATAAAGCACTAATATTCCAGAAAAATAAAGCCTGAGAAAAGTCAATGCTACCCGAAATGTTCTTTCTGAATTCACGGAGCCATAAAGAGAAAAAAGTATGGGTATCCAAAAGGCCAAAAATATTATGCTGAAAAGTATCAGCTGCTCACGGGGAATAAGCTGCCTGCCCTTACCAGATAAAACAAAGACTCCATATATAGCCATCAGCAACAGAGGAATTTCTGACAAACGACCGAAGGGAATCAGCACAAGGAAGCCTGTAATCAAAAAAAGCAAAGCATGCTCGTTAAAACGGCTCATTTTTATAAAGTTCATTCTGAAAACAGCCATAAACTCTCCAAAAAAATTTAACAGCAGTGTCCCAGATTCCATCCGGCCATCATAATAAATTATGACGACTCAATGCTTTGGGGTAAGTACATTCCTATTCTATTTTCGAACACATCCCTGCCTGATACAGCAGATTTAAATAGCCCCATCACTGACTGCTGATACCTGAAGACTCCATGCAGGCAGCAAGAGATCGTTGCCAGTGAGAAATTTTTGTATGAAAACAGTTTTTGAACTTCGACTTGTTCATTACGCTGAAATGGGGACGCTGTGCAGTCTGCGGATAATCCTTTGTCTCTATCGGATCAACAACACAGGTAATTCCTGCTAAATCAACTATGGCACAGGCAAAATCATACCAACTGCACACACCTTCATTGGAATAATGATAAACACCTTTATACTTATACATCTCATCACAGGTCAGGCCATCCATGCTTCGAAAAACATGAACAGCAGCACTGGCAAGATCCTTAGCATATGTCGGTGTTCCAACTTGATCACAAATGATTTCAAGCTTCCCTCTTTCTCTGGCAATTCTTGATATTGTCGTAAAGAAATTACTTCTGAACGGGGAGTACAGCCATCCTGTGCGGATAATAACAGCCCAGGGGCAGGTGGCCATAACAGCAAATTCTCCTGCAAGTTTGCTATGCCCATAAACAGAAAGGGGAGCTGCTGAGTCCTCTTCAGTATAAGGAATATTATTACTTCCATCAAAAACATAATCCGTTGAAAAATGAAGCATTGGTATTTTCATGCGAAATGCAGCCATGGCTACGTTTGCAGCCCCTTTTTCATTAACAGCAAAAGCCTGATGAGCTTCCACTTCTGCCATATCAACAGCAGTATATGCAGCGCAGTTCACGATAATATCCGGGTCCGTCTGCTCACAAATATCATTCACTTTTTTCACGTCTGTGATATCCATGGAGGCATGATCGGTCAGGACAGGAAAAAATTCTTTTGGAAGGGAGTACAACATACTGGCCAGTGCATGCCCAAGCTGACCGTCAGCACCCGTAACAAGAACTCTGCGCATCAAAAATCTTCCCTTTTAAAATAAACAGCATTACGAAACAATGGCTGACATTTATCTTTTTCTGACAGAACAATATCCTTTGGAAGCAGTTTCCAGTCTATCCCAAGATCCTTATCATCAAAGGCAACACCACAGTCATGCTCTGCCGAGTAATAATTATCTACTTTGTATTGTACAATGGCCATCCTGCTTGTTACAAGAAAACCATGGGCAAAACCCTGGGGAATGAAAAGCTGGCATCTGTTTTCTGCAGAAAGTTCAACGGCCGCATGCTGCCCGAAAGTGGGGCTGCCTTCACGCAAATCCACTGCAACATCCAAAACAGTCCCTTCGACGACCCGGATTAGCTTACTCTGGGCAAAGGGGGGAAGCTGGTAATGCAGGCCCCTCAACACACCATAGCTACTCCGGCTCTCATTTTCCTGAATAAAATTTATGTTCCAGCAATATTTTCGAAAGAGGTCTTCACGGAAAGTTTCCATAAAATATCCCCGGTTATCACCCCATACCTTTGGTGTTATAAGGATAAGATCCCGAATATTGAGATGTGTAAAACGCATAAGGATTCCTTGCTTTCATACTGCAGGACACGATACAGTAAAATAATATCTACACAGACTGTGCAAAAAAACTTTACCATGGGCCTGACAATAACCGGACCAGCAAGCTGTGGCTGAGTCAGGGTAGTAATCAGATTGACTATTATAGCAACTAAACACACTCATTGTTCATCCCGGTCAATTCCCTCCGGCTTCCGCATAAAAATCTCCCCCGGCCCCACCCTTTTCAAGGTAAGCCATCATCCGGGGATAAGCCTTCATAGACGCTTTGACAATTCTTGTCACGGGTAAATCCTGAAAAAGACCATGATCCTTTTCATAACGCATGTGTTCCCTGCCCTGCATGTCAAAGGGATGCAGCAGGGCATCGTTTTCACCGTCAAAGTCCAGGGGCTGAATACCAAAGCGATCACAAAGCTCCCGGTTGAATGTCGGTGTGACCTTGATCCAGCGGTCCGTCAGAAAAAGGGCCACATAGCCATGGTAGACGAAAAGATCCGTTCCCATGACCTCCCGCAGGCGGGCAGTGGAGAGATGGTTGCGAACATCGGCAAAACCAAGACGGGCAGGAATACCCGCAGCCCTGAGGGCGGCAGCCAGCACGACTGCTTTTGCCACGCAGTAGCCATACCCCCGGTTAAGGGTTGTGGAAGCTTTCATACCATGAACGGAAAATTCTATGCGATAAGGATCATAACGAATGTCATCCCGGACCGCCGTATACAATGAAATGGCCGTGGCCTTATGATCTCCTTTTTTTTCATGTCTGCGGATAAAGGCCTGAATCTCCGGATGCTCCGCATCTATAAAGGCTGTTATACCAAGATCCCCTTCGTTGGGGGGAATCTCCATATGCAAAACTTCCGGTTCAGTCACCGGCATCTCCTTTCATCTTTATACGGACATCCCTGTGCAGCCACGTGGCACTTGTGCATCTGTCTGGCAGCCATCCAGCAAAGACGGTTCTGAACCCTCAGATACGGACCAACACAGGCATGGAAATCAAGGCCTGCTTCAAAGGGAAAAACGCTTTTTCATATCTTCTTCCAGCGCATGAAGCAGCTGTATCTGCTCTTCATCCAGCCTGCCTTCTGCCCGGATCTCTTTGATCTCATCAAAAACATGGTAAACGGTTCTGCGCCCCCCCCCCCGCCAGTCCTTTGGCAGACTCTCACCAGCCCCGGCAGTCAGGCTGGCCATCTGTTGCCTGCCTGCTTCTTCCACAAGGGGATGCTGCTCTCCCAGCCCGTTCCTGAAAAGAAGACGCGCCGCAAGAGTTCGTAGATCCATGGAAATTTCCGGTAGAAAAGCCAGCTTTCCGGCAAGATCCATTGTATGGAAATCACTGCACTGGATCTGTTCGGCCTTTGAAAGAAATCCTTTCTGATAAAGGGCCGCATCGGGATCAATGCCCTCAATATCCGGATAACGGTACTGACGATGATACTTACCGATGGACGCCAGTACATCTGGACGGGAACGCAGCCACGCCATGTTTTCTTCGGCCAGCCTGTTTTTTTCGTCCCCCAGACGTTCCCAGAAACGGGAGGCAGGGGGTAGGACAAAGGGCGGCTCTCCGCTCCTTTTACGGATGACAAAGCTTGTGGCCTCAGGATTCTCCGGATCCGTTTTCTGTAAATCCTCCGTGTCGAGACGCAGCCAGAGACTCTGGTTGGAATAGGGAATGGATTGGCCCAGCCCCAGAACCGGTGCCTGATACCCGTTTTTTGAGCCGGGTTCAGAGCCCGTCAGCACACCATAGGAATGAATCCCAAGAGAAGACTGAAAAGCCTCCGGCAGCTGATCCAGACGCAAACCGTCCTTTTTTTTATCAAAACCGGCAACAAGATACTCCCACATCTCCTTTTCCGAAGCCAGAATCTTCGCCAGTGCCAGAGTGGCCTCCACATCCACCATGGCATCATGGGCCATGCCTGAAGCCAGACCGTTTTCCCTGTTCAGATTTTCCAGTTTCAGACTGACCCTGCCGTCCAGCTCCGGCCAGTTGAGAACCTCCGGCCGGAAAAGATGGTAAAAGATGGTAAGGGGAAACACATCCATGCGGGAACAACCCGAAGAAAACTGATGGGTATAGGGGGGAAGGAGATTTCTGTAAAAGGCAAACCTTAAAAATATATCATCAAAATTGAGCGTATTGTAACCAAGGGAAAGGGTTCCTCTGGTGTTGAGCAGGCTGTGTATCCTTCGTATGGCATCATATTCCAGCTCCCCCATGCCAAGCACGTCCAAAGGTATTCTGTGGGTGATGAGGGCACCGGGGGCAATGAGCACATCGGGCCGCAGGCGAATACGGATTTCATGGCGTTCCAGCTCCTGAAAAGCCATATCCGTGCGTATGGCTGCAAACTGCAGAACCTGATCAAAGGCAGGATTCAGGCCTGTGGTCTCAAGGTCATAAAAGAGATAGCTGGACATGACACTCCTTCTGGCAGACGGACACCTCTAATGATATCAAAAAGGACATGAGCGGAACAGATCTCACCGCTTAAGCCCTTTTTCGATGCATACTGTCAGGCTCCAGGTCCGGTCTCCATGGTCCTTTAAGGGTGGGATGCTTCAGGCTTTCCTTCAGAATACTCAAAAAACGGCGGCGGCCCATGGTAACGGCTCCCATGCGCATGAGATGATCCGTCTGCACCTGACAGTCAATCAGATCAAAACCCCAGGCATCCAGCTGGCGCACCAGATGCACCAGTGCCACCTTGGAGGCATCGGACACCCTTGCAAACATACTCTCCCCAAAAAAAACACGACCCAGACTGACTCCGTAAAGTCCTCCGCAAAGCTGGCCTTCCCTGTCACGGGTTTCCACGGAATGGGCATACCCCGCCTCATGGAGCTTCTGATATGCCCTTATCATCTCCGGCAGAAGCCAGGTCTCCTCTCCCTGCTCCGTTCGAATGGTGGCGCAGGCTTTCAGCACTCCTGCAAAATCCCTATCCATGGTAACGGAAAAATCTTTTCTGCGCAGACGCTTGTCAAGACTTTTTGATACATGCAAGGCATCGGGAAAAAGCACCAGTCTTGGCTCCGGAGACCACCAGAGAATGGGATCATCCTCTCCATACCATGGAAAAATTCCCTCTTTGTAAGCCAGCAGCAGACGTGGCAGGCTTAAATCTCCTCCCACGGCCAGAAGACCGCTTTTATCGGCAAATTCTACCGGTGGAAACTGTAAGGATCTGTCCAACCTGAAAACAGGCATAGTATTAAAGACTTTCCGCCTGAAGAGCCTTAAAACTGAAGGTCAGCCTGTCCTGCTTCACACCAATGGAAACCGTGCCGCCGGATGCCAGATCGCCAAAAAGCAGGGCATCGGCCAGCCTGTCCTTGACTTCCGTCTGGATCAGACGGTCAAGGGGCCTTGCACCGAATTTAGGATCATAGCCTTTTCTGGCAAGCCACTGGCGGGCTTTGGCACTGAGCCTCAAAGACACCCTGCGTTCTGCCAGTTGCGTACGCAAAAGCCCCATGAACTTTTCCACCACCTGCTCCATCACCTTCTGGTCCAGGGGAAGAAAGGTCAGGGTATCATCCAGACGGTTTCTGAACTCCGGAGAAAACATACGGTTAACAGCCGCTTTTCCCTTGTCTGCATCATCTCTGGCTGAAGCACCAAAACCGATGGAAGCCGTGGCCATTTCCCTGGCACCCACGTTGGATGTCATAATCAGCACCACATTTCTGAAGTCCGCCTGCTTGCCGTTGTTATCCGTAAGCCTTGCATAATCCATGACCTGCAGCAGAATATTGAAAACATCGGGATGGGCCTTTTCAATTTCATCCAGAAGAAGAACCGCATGGGGATGTTTGCGTATCTCGTCGGTCAAAAGGCCGCCCTGCTCAAAACCCACATAGCCGGGGGGTGCTCCGATCAGACGGGAAACCGCATGTTTTTCCATATACTCACTCATGTCATAGCGCACAAAGTGAATACCCATGACAGAAGCCAGCTGCCTTGCCACCTCTGTTTTGCCCACCCCCGTAGGGCCTGTGAATAAAAAAGACCCCACGGGTTTTTCAGGATTCCCAAGGCCGGAACGGGAACGTTTGATGGCCGTGACAAGGGCTGATATGGCAGTGTCCTGTCCGAATACCACATCCTTCAGACGATCTTCCAGCCGTCCGAGCCGTTTTTTATCGGAACCGGAAACACTTCTGGCCGGGATTCTAGCCATACGGGATACCACACCCTCCACATCCTTTTCCGTAATGACCGGCCTGGCTGACGGGCTTTCGGATCGTTTAAGGGCATACATGGCCCCTGCTTCATCCATCACATCAATGGCTTTGTCCGGCAGAAAGCGATCATTCAGGTAGCGTGCGGAAAGCTTGACAGCCGCTTCTATGGCCTCCGGTGCATAGGTGATTTCATGGTGTTTTTCATAACGGTCCTTAAGCCCCTCAAGGATTTTGATGCAGGCTTCTTCGTCGGGTTCTGCGATCTCAATTTTTTCAAAACGCCTTGAAAGCGCCCTGTCCTTTTGAAAATGATTCTTGAATTCCTCATAGGTTGTGGAACCGATGCACCGGAATTCCCCTGAACCAAGGGAAGGTTTCAGAAGATTGGAGGCATCCATGGAACCGGAACTGGTGGCCCCTGCACCCACAATGGTATGAATCTCATCAATAAAAAGAATGGCATTCCTGTGCTTTTTTAAAGCCTCTATGACCTTTTTCAGGCGCAGCTCAAAATCCCCCCGGAATTTGGTTCCCGCCAGCAGGGCACCCATATCCAGGGAAAAAATCCGACATTCCTTCAGGGAAAAAGGCACTTCACCTTTATAAATTCTCTGGGCCAGACCTTCGGCAAGGGCGGTTTTGCCCACCCCCGGATCCCCCACAAAAATCGGATTGTTTTTCCTTCTTCTGCAAAGCACCTGCAGGGTCCGCTCCAGCTCAGCATTTCTTCCCACCAGAGGATCCATGCGACCTGAAGCCGCATGTTCCACAAGGTCAAGGGTATAACTGCCAAGGGGATCTTCCTTTGCCCCTTCTGCCTCAGCCGTTTTCTGATCAGGACTGACATCCGGAGTATTTTTCTCCATACCGTGGGAAATGTAGGTCAGCACCTCCAGACGGGTAATGCCCTCCCTCTCCAGATAAAAGGCCGCATGGGAATCCTTTTCCTGAAAAATGGAGGCAAGAATGTCACCGACACTGACCTTGTTTTTTTCCGCACTCCGGGCATGATTGACAGCCCTTTGTATCATACGCTGAAAACCAACGGTCTGCTGCAGCACATAGTCCGTATCATCGGGAAGACTTTCCATACGCTCCCGGAAAAAGGTCTCCAGCCGTTTTTTAAGTTTCCGGATATCCCCGCCGCAGGCTTCCAGAATTTCAATCCCTTCGGTATCGTGAAGAATGGCAAAAAGTACATGTTCCACACAGACATATTCGTGGCGGCGTTTCTTTGCTTCACGTACGGCAAAACCCAAAGTGGCACTTAACTCTTTGCTGATCATGATTCCTTCTCCATCGTCGTTCTCAGGGGAAATCCATGGGCCCTGGCATGGAGGGTCACGGCCTCAACCTTGCTTTCCGCTATTTCATGGGGATAGACACCACAAAGCCCCACACCCTTCCGATGGACACTCAGCATGATATCCGTTGCTTCTTCCAGTGTCTTGTGGAAAATTGCAACGAGAACCTCAACCACAAAATCCATGGTGGTATAATCATCATTGTGCAGCAGCACTTTATAAAGGGGGGGATGGTCTTTTTCATGCTCTTCCCCAAGAAGTTCTTCCAGAGACTCTTCAAATTCCGTATGCATCCCACCCATTGGTTTTCTGCTCCTCAATGCCATGACAGACTAAAAAAACTTTTTTCAAAATTTACAAAAACAGACTATCTTATTAAAAACCTTTTGTAATTATTCAGCAGCTTCGTACTGTTGCAAGGCTCCGTGGCTATTTGCAAGTGACATTGCAATCGTTTCGGATCAGAGCTTTGCAGGCCTGTGCGAAAGAAGCGGCAAACTGTCTGAGCCGCCACAAAGGCAGCGTGCTGAAGCCTGCCATGGTAATCAAAAAGCTTATCCTGCCTGTGGCGGGGAGTTTTTGCCGCTTCCGCACAGGACAAGAAGCTCCCGAATAAGATTGCGTCACGGGCAAATAGCCTGGGGCCTGTGTATATGTCTTGCAGCTATGGTACTTGGAAAACTGTGCTGAACAGCAACCCACGCCGTGTTGCGGCGTTTTGTCATAAAGTAACTTTTGAAGTTACTCAGAAGTTACAACCTTTTACGGTATCCACAGGTACAGTTAAAAATCCCGGATCTGTTTCCGGGATCTTTTTAGACTAAGCCTTTATGGAACAAGGTCAAGGGCAAGATCAAAGACGCATTCTTTATTCACTAATTTTTAAGGCGTATTTTTAACCGCAGCATTTTTTGTATTTTTTCCCACTGCCGCAGGGACAGAGATCATTGCGCCCGACCTTGGCTTCTTTCCGGCGCAGCGGCTCCTTGCTGTCATCATCCTTACCATGGGAAAAAACAAGTTTTTCCTGCTTTGGTTCCGGCAGGGGCTCCAGTTCCGTTTCACGGCGGATCTGGACACGGAACAAAATGCCTGTCACCTCATTCTTGATCCGCTGAATCATATCCTGAAACATGGCAAAGCCCTCTTTTTTATACATGATCAGAGGGTTCTGCTGGGCATACCCCCGCAGGCCGATGCCATCCTTAAGATGATCCATGCTGAGGAGGTGGTTTTTCCATTGGGAATCCACGGTCTGGAGAACAATGAAACGCTCCAGCTGGCGCATTTCCTCTGCGCCCACAAGGGCCTCCTTGGCCTCATAAAACCTGAAAGCAGCATCCTTGATAATTTCTGCCAGTTTTTCCTGGGGTATATGCTCCGTCTCTTCAAATTCTTCAGGCTTTTCAATGGTAAAGAAAAAACGACGTCCAACGGCCTCCACAACATCCTCCCATACAAGCGGCGCATGAACAGGATCATAGCGGAAGGAATAAGCCGTATCTTCAGCCACTTCCTCTATCATTTCAGAGATGAAATCCTTCAGGGACCCGCTGGTCAGGGCCTCCCTGCGCTGACGGTAAATCACCTCGCGCTGCTGGTTCATCACGTCATCATACTCAAGGATATGCTTGCGGATATCAAAGTTATGGCCTTCAACCTTTTTCTGGGAATTTTCAATGGCTCTGGAAATAAGACGGTGCTCAATGGGCTCGCCTTCCTCAAGTCCCAGCCTGTCCATAATCTTTCCGATGCGTTCACCACCGAAAATACGCAAAAGATCGTCTTCAAGACTCAGATAGAAGCGGGAAGACCCCGGATCGCCCTGACGACCCGAACGACCCCGGAGCTGATTGTCTATGCGCCTGGATTCATGACGCTCCGTACCAAGGATGTGCAGGCCGCCAAGCTCCCTGACCCCTTCTCCCAGAACAATATCCGTTCCCCTGCCTGCCATGTTGGTAGCAATGGTCACCCTGCCCTTCTGACCGGCCTGGGCCACAATTTCAGCTTCCTTCTGATGTTGTTTGGCATTCAGCACCTCATGGGGAATCCCTTTTTTTGTAAGAAGCCTGCTCAGATATTCTGAAATATCTATGTTAATGGTTCCCACGAGAACAGGCTGTCCTTTTTTATGCAGGGTGTCAATTTCTTCAACAATGGCCTGAAATTTTTCTTTTTTTGTTTTGTAGATCATGTCCGCATGATCCATACGGATCATGGGTTTATGGGTAGGAACGGAGAGAACACCAAGACCATAAATCTTACTAAATTCAGCAGCTTCTGTCTCCGCCGTACCTGTCATGCCAGCAAGTTTATTATACATACGAAAATAATTCTGGAAGGTAATTGATGCCAGCGTCTGGTTTTCATTTTCAATGGGTACCCCTTCCTTGGCCTCCAATGCCTGATGCAGCCCCTCACTGTACCTTCTGCCCGGCATGAGCCGCCCGGTAAACTCATCCACAATGATGACCTTACCCTCCTGAACAATATAATCCGCATCCCGCTTGAAAAGGGCATAAGCCTTCAGAGCCTGATTCACATGGTGCAGAACCTCAATATTGGCAGGCTCATAAATATTGGGCGTTTTCAGCAGTTCCTCAACCCTTGCAACCCCCTCCTCCGTCAGATTCACGCTGCGGGCCTTTTCATCAACCAGATAATCCCTCTCCACCTTCAGGGCTGGCATGATCATATTCACAGAATAGTAAAGATCCGTAGATTTTTCAGCAGGTCCGGAAATAATCAGTGGGGTTCTTGCCTCATCAATGAGAATACTGTCCACCTCATCCACAATGGCAAAATTAAGCTCCCGCTGGGCCAGCATCTCTCGGTGGAATTTCATATTATCGCGGAGATAGTCAAAACCAAATTCATTGTTGGTGCCATAGGTGATATCCGCAGCGTAGGCTTCCCTGCGCTGGGCATCATCCATACCATGCACCACAATACCTACGGAGAGACCGAGGAAGGCATAGAGTTTACCCATCCATTCCGCGTCTCTGCGGGCCAGATAATCATTCACCGTAACAATATGCACACCCTTGCCTGTTATGGCATTCAGGTAGGCCGCAAGGGTTGACATCAGCGTCTTCCCTTCACCCGTCTTCATTTCTGCGATACTGCCTTCATGCAGGGCAACGGCACCGATCAGCTGGCAGTCAAAATGGCGCATTTCCAGAACCCTGCGGGAAGCTTCACGGACGGTGGCAAAGGCCTCGGGCAGAAGAGATTCAAGGGATTCTCCTGCAGCAAATCGCTCCCGGTAAACATCCGTTTTTGCTGCCAGCACAGAATCATCAAGGCTTTCCATTTCCGGCTCAAGGGCATTAACAGCATCCACATAACCTTGTATACGGCGCAACTCCCTTTGATTCATGCTTCCAAATATCCGGGTCAATATACGTGCAATCATAGGACCTTCCTGATTCTCAGATAAAAAACGTCACTCCTGTCAGAGGAATAAAACAGACAGGATCCCTAAAAATAATGACGAAAAAATGCGGATCAACAGAGTTTGTGCCGAATAAAAAAGTGACCCCTCTCCGGGGTGCATGCAGAAACTTTTTTAAAAAACAAAAAAACCGGGGACCACAGCAAGCTGCCCGGTTTCATTTTCACAGGATCGGTCTTTGTTTAATACAGAAAAATTCCCATTTCAGGACAAGAAGAAAACAACCCAAAAAAAACTCCTGTTCTGGCAAAAAATAAACACGCATATCCGGCAGCATCAGCCCAAAACGACCATCTGCCGTGGTATTCAATCCAGAATATATTTAGCCGGATTCACAGGTACACCATTCAGCCGGACCTCATAATGCACATGGGGCCCCGTACTCCTGCCCGTATTACCCATCTCTCCAATAACTTCTCCTCTGGACACCCTTTGCCCGGATTTTACCAGAGCCTTATTCAGATGACCATAACGGGTAACAAGGCCATGTCCATGATCAATATTCACCACAATCCCAATGGCTCCCCTGTCTCCTGCAAAACTGACAACTCCCTCTGCCGTTGCCAGAACAGGGGTACCTATACGATTGGCTATGTCCAGCCCGCTGTGGAACTCACGCCTTCCCGTAAAAGGTGAGGTCCTGTATCCAAAACGGGAAGTTACCCATCCATCCGCAGGACGGATGGCTGGTGTCACGGCCAGAAGATTCCGCTGATCTTCAAGGGATTCAAGAAGAGCCTCAAATCCATCAATACGCCCAAGGGAATCCCTGTCCAGATACACCACGCGATCATGCATTTCCCGGATCAGGCTGGCATGATTCTCCGAAAGATCCAGTCGCATATCCAGATCTTCCACAGGTGTACCGCCCAATCCAAAAATCCCGTCATTTTCCTCTCTGGCTTCCATATTGGCGATGGTTCTGATTTTCTGCTCAAACTCAGAGAGTGTCAGAATTCTGTTTTTTAAAAGATTCAGTTCCTTTGCAAAAAGCTGAATCTGATCCCTCTGCATCAGCAGTTGTTCTTCGTTCAGGGCCAGCTCTGACTCAAGAAAGGAAACCTCCGATGCACGGCTTAAAAGACGGCTGTAGTCAAAAAAAACCCAAGAAAACGCAGCAAAAAAAGATAAAAGCAATAGAAAAAAACCATAGACCATACCCTTATAAAAGGTAAGCTCACGAATCTTTGTTCCCGAGTGACTCATGATATAAAAGGTTATTTTCTGATTCATGCCTACATCTCCCTGGTCTGAGGCAGATCGGGTGGGACCCTGTCTATCCATACGCAGCATCCACCACCGAATAATAATTACTACCCATACTAATTTTTAACATATGAAAAAAAACTGTCAAGGAACAACTCATGCCGACAACGAAAGCCCTACCCCATAAAAAAACTGCGGACAGGGCACAGACGTTTTGACCGGAGGCATAAAATGAACTTTATTATTGCGGCAGCATCACAAGGTCCTGAGCTCCATAGCCTTCAGTGTATTTTTCATCAGCATTGCGATGGTCATGGGGCCAACACCGCCCGGAACAGGTGTAATCCACCCGGCCACCCCAAGGGCGGCATCATAGTCCACATCTCCCCGGAGAACAGCCACGGTCTTTCCAGTTTTTTCGCTGACACGCTCCCCCACCCTGTTCACGCCCACATCAATAACACAGGCTCCGGGCTTGATCCACTCAGGATGGACAAGGTTCGGCACCCCTGCCGCTACAATCAGGACATCCGCCCGCCTGCAATGGGAAGCCAGATCCTTTGTTCCCGTATGCACGACAGTAACCGTTGCGTTGGCTGCCCTTCCTTTCTGGAGAAGAAGATTGGCAATGGGTTTACCCACAATGTTGGATCTTCCCACCACCACCACCTCGGCACCGGCTACGGGAACCCCTGCCCGGACAAGCATCTCCTGAATACCCGCAGGTGTACAGGGAATAAAGGGGGCTGAGCTGCCTTCCAGCATAAGCCGCCCCACATTAACAGGATGGAAGGCGTCCACATCCTTTGCAGGATCAATGGCATCAATAACCCTCGATTCATCAATATGCTTTGGCAGGGGAAGCTGAACCAGAATACCGTCAATGGTATCATCTCTGTTGTACTGTTCAATCAATGCCAGAAGATCCGCCTCGCTGACATCTTCCGCGATATTTTCCTGCACCTCTTTAAATCCCACCCTGTGCGCTGTCTTTATTTTCAAGGAAACGTAGGAAAGGGAAGCAGGATTTTCTCCCACAAGAATGGTGACAAGCCCGGGAGGACGTCCTGTTTTTTCCTTGAGTGTTTTTACGCCTTCTGCCACTTCATCCAGAATGGTTTCCCGCAGTTCTGTCCCGCGTATAATTTCTGCTGCCATAAGAGTCTTCCTCTGATTATTTTTTCGTTGTCAAAAAGACCATCAACTGCCCAAGTTAAATTCTTAAGCACAGTTTTCCAAGTATCATACCTGCCAGACAAATGCACAGGTACCAGACTATTTGCCTGTGACGCAATCCGGCACTCAAGCTGAAAAACTCAAGCCCATTACGGGAGAAAAAATGCTTCAAGGATCTTGAGTGCCGGAATCCAAAACGATCGCAAAGTCACTTGCAAATAGCCAAGGTGTCTTGCTGCAGTACGAAACTCCTGCAATTGCAGTATTGGAATTTCAGAATCAACTTTGCCGAACAGTTACGTCCACGTTTTTATTCGGAGGCAGCTCCCGGATCGGCCACCCGGACAGAAACCAGTGTGACAAGGGGCGCAAGGACCAGCGAGGTCAGCATGCCTATGGTTCCGGCCTCCGGCGATGAACTGACACCGGTGAAATAGAGACCAAGACAGGTGCCAAGGCCGCCAAAACCGGAAACCATGGCAGCAAGACGGGTGGTTTTTTCATAAAAAAGCCCCCAGATAAAGGGCCCAAGAAAGGCCGACCCTATGGCTCCCCAGGATATCCCAAGGATCATGATAATGGAAGATGGCCTAGCATAGGCCAGCAGAACAGAAAGAAGAATAAAAAAGAAGCTGGCATAACGCATCAGCACCGTCAACTGCAGGTCGGAAACGTCTTTTCTGACAAAACCCGCATAGAAATCCTTAACCATGGCGGAACTGGAAATAAGAACCAGTGCCGCAAGGGTGGACATGGATGCCGAAAGCACCAGCAGGAGAATCAGCACAGAAAGGGAAGCTGGAACCACATTGGCCAGAAGTTCGGGCATCAGGGCATCAAAAATCGGAAGACCATCCCTGAAGGCACCGGGCGTGGCCTCAGGGGAAAGAAAGAGCCGTGTTGTTGACCCGATAAAGTAAGCAACCCCGCTGATCATCAGGGCAAAAATTGTTGAGGCAAAGGTTCCTATGCGTATGGCACGGTCATCCCGGATGGCATAAAATTTTTGAACAAGCTGGGGCATGGCAAAGGGCGCCACACTGGTTAAAAAGACAAGGCAGAAAAGGGGCCACCACCCCGGCGGTCCTACAAAGGCACCCAGATCCGGATTGATGGCCTGTAAATCCGCAATGATATTCATCATCCCCCCGCCCTTGTGCAGGGTGAATCCCGTAAGCACCAGAACGCCACAGACCATGATCATACCGAAAAAAACATCCACAAGGGCCATGGACCGGTATCCGCCAAGGATCATATAAATGGCGGTGACACTGCCCATAATGGCCAGGGCAAGGCCGTAGTCCATTCCGAAGTTTGACCTGAAAAGATAGGAAAGCCCCATAAAAACAGCACTGGTATAGGGAATAAAGAAAACAAAAATAGCAATGGATGCAAAAAGTTTCAGGCCGGGACTGTTATAGCGCTTGTCAAAGAACTCCGCCATGGTCTGCACATCATAGGCAACGGACATCTTCTTGATGGCCCTTCCCATGATCATCCATACACCCAAAACCCCCACCAGCGCGTTGCCAAAGGCAATCCATAAGCCGGAAATCCCGAAATTCCAACCCACACTTCCGGCAAAACCAATAAACAGGACAGCAGAAAAGTAAGCCGTTGCATAGGTAAAGGCACTCATCCAGGGGCCGATATTACCGCCACCCAGAAAAAAATCCGCAAAGGAGCGTGTCTTCCGTAAGCCAGCAAGGCCCGCCCACAGGATCACCGCAAAATACAAAGCCACCACAAGGGTTTTAATGAGCATCACACATCCTTTTTTTTATCAGGCCACACCATTGACCGGATTCAGTTTTTTAGCTGTGATTGTTCAGCATACTCTTCCAGGGCACCTGCCTGCCATGCAGATGCACAGAGACCCAGACTGTTCGCCCGTGACCCAATCGAAAACCATTGCAACCGCACCTGCAAACTGTCAAAGCGCCTTGGCGCAGCAGCAAAACTGCAATTACAGCATTGGAATTACAAAACAAACAACACCGATACTTTATTTTAAACCCGGAGAGCGATAAACCAGCCCACTTTATACACAGACTGAAAGACCCGCCTGTACGGCCTTAAATAACAGGGGGAAGGATATCCAGCCCCAGAGTTTCCTCCAGCTTCCACATAATATTCATGTTCTGAACCGCCTGCCCTGAAGCGCCCTTTACAAGGTTATCTATGGCAGAAACCAGAATGAGAACTCCCGTTTCCGGATCCAGACGCAGGCCGATATCACAATAATTTGTACCCCGAACAAAGGAGAGATCCGGGAAACGGTTTTCGGGCAGGATCCGGACAAAGGGCCTGCCGTCATAGGCCTCTTCAAGGCACTGCCTGATTTCTGCTTCTGTCCTGTCTTCTTTCAGTTTCAGGTAACTTGTTGCCAGCATTCCCCGTATGGTGGGCACAAGATGGGGCACAAAGGTAACCCCCGGTTTCTGACCGGCAATGCCTTCAATCACCGAAGCAATCTCTGGACGGTGCCTGTGGGCCCCTACTTTATAGGCCTTAAAACCCTGTGCGATTTCACAATAATGGGTTGCCAGGGAAACACCCCTGCCTGCACCGCTGACACCGGACTTGGCATCACAGACCACATGGGAAAGATCCACCCATTGCTTCTCAACCAGCGGAAGCAAGGGAAGCAGAATACAGGTGGGATAGCAGCCGGGATTCCCCACCAGTCTGGCTGCCGAGATATCCTCCTTAAAAAACTCACTCAATCCATATACGGATTCCCCGCACAGATCCGGTGCCCTGTGGGTTTCATAAAAAGCCTCATACTCCCTGGGATCCGAAAAACGAAAATCCGCAGAAAGATCCACCACACGGCACCCGCCCTCCAGAAGCTCAGGCACCATATTCATGGGCAACTGATGGGGCAGAGCCATAAAAACCAGATCCGCCTCTGCCACAATTTTTTCTGCATCGTAGGCTTCCAGTGGCAGATCCATACGATTATAAAATGATGGAAAAACATCTGAAAAAAGCTTTCCCGCATACTGTCGGGAAGTCAGTGTGGTCATCCTTGCCAGAGGATGGCTGCTGAGAATGCGTACCAGTTCCGCACCGGCATATCCTGTAGCACCGATAACAGCAACGCGGATCATAAAGCCCCCCATGACGGGTCTGCCCGTCAAAAAATCCATTTTTTTGAACCTTAGCAAATAAAGATAAAATGTCCGAAACGCGTGGTATTTATCAGAGCCCCCTTTTCTTGGCAAGGGCAAGGACTTTTTTTTCATGGAGCAAGTGCGCAAATTCACAGATGAAATATCGGAATTAAAAGGCTGTCTGACCTGAAAAAACATGCATAGACAAGGTAGATGGAAACCAGAAAACCGCCTGTTGCACCGCAATATTTTTTCTTGACAAAAAACCCGGCAGGCAGCATATTGGTTTCAAACAATCAGTAACACCAACCCTAATCCTAAAAGGAGCCACCATGAAAACACTTGAACCCACCAAATTTGTTCAGCAGATCCTTGATTTCCAGAAAACCGCCTTTGACAATACCTTCAATGCCATGATCATGGTTCAGGGGCAGACAGAAAAAATGACTGAAACCTTCCTCACCAAAAACAGCATGATTCCCGAAGAGGGACAGAAAATGCTTCAGGAGTGGATGCTGGCTTTCAAAAAAGGGCAGGAAGACTTCAAAAAAACCATGGATGAAAATTTCAAAAAGTTCGAATCCTTTGTCTCAGAAACCGCAGGAAAAGCAGATAAAAGTGCTGGAAAAGCAGCCAAGTAAACCTTAGCAGACCTGCGAATGCGGCAGACATATCTCTTCAGTTATCACAGAGCCTCAATTTTAACTTCCCGGGATCTTTAATTATGATGTCGCTGGTTAAAATTGGGGCTTGCAGCAAGTTGAATGGCACCATCTTTTTCCCTGATTTCCTACTCCACAATTTTCAGTGAAAGGCATTGCATCCCTATGGATCAGAAAGAGTTCACAAAATCCATCCTTAACTACAATAAAGCCGCCTTTGACCAATTCATCACATCCTCAACGATGGCCCAGGAACAGATGGAAAAACTGGCGGAGATGCTCCTTCTTCAGGAAAATACACCGGAAGAGGGCAAAAAAATGATTAACGAGTGGCTGGAAAATGTACGGCAGGCCAGAAAAGACATTCAGGAATCCCTTAACAACTCTTACCGTCAGATGGAAACCTATATTCTTTCCCTTATCCCCTGAAAATATTCCCATACTTTTTAAGGATAAGCATGGCGGGTCTGTCTTAGGGATATCCCACGGAAAACGGATGGATTCGCCAGCAGAATCATGCAACATCATACCTAAATAAGGATTCTTCCATGAGCGCTGCAGATAACAGACAAAGCACAGGATGGTTTCAGTTTCCTGGCTTTGATATTGCAAGCTTCATCACCCCCGGTGTATCCTTCAATCCCCTGCAGGACTGGCTGAAGGGTCAACAGCCCATGGATACTTCTTCCATATGGCCGAATCCCTCCCTGATGCCGGATTTTAACAAAGCAGGCATGGAGTGGTATACCCTTGCCACGGAACAGGTACAGACCGTCTTTGAGGAATACTGGAAACTCATGGGGCTGGTTCCTAAAAATGAATATGACCGCCTCCTTGAACAGTACAAAGCCATCAAGCAAAAAATAGAGGAAGAGCAGAAAAAAAATAAGCAGAATGAGCAGACCAGCTCCAGGCTCAAAGAAGCCGAAGAAGCCCTCAGGGCCGCAGAAACACAGATAAAAACACTGGAAAAAACAGAAAAAGCTCTCAAAGCAGCAGAAGCCCAGATAAAAAATCTGGAAGAGGATTTGAAGAAAAAAGTACAGCCGGAAGAAAAAAAGGAAGCCGCAAAAACCCAGACGGCCAAATCCTGAAACACTGAAACAGCAAATTCTGTACGGCCAGCTCCACAGGTCCTTTCCGCAGAAGGGACTTAAAAATATTTTTATCTTCTATAATGCCAGAGAAAACATCAAAGCCGGATGACATTGATTAAAATCTGAAAGGAGTGGCCTCCCTGCCCTCCTTTCGCCAATCAGGCCCTGTAAACCCGCACATTGATCAGACCTTTTTTTGAACATGCCATGCCCCGGCCTGATTCACAGGTTTCCATGCATCAGCCTGTTTTTTCCCGAAAAATGCCGAGCAGAGCCTCCGCCAGAATAAGATCCTCGGGGCTTGTCACCTTCAGATTGGTCCGGCTTCCGGGAACAAAAACCACAGCATGTCCCATGGCCGCAACAAGGCCCGCATCATCCGTACCCGCCCACCCTCTGTCCAGAGCCGTTTCATGGGCCTTGCGCAGGATATCACTTCGAAAAATCTGGGGCGTCTGTACAGCAAACACCCCCTGACGATCCATCATTTCCACATCACCAGAGGGAAGTTGCCTTCGAAGGGTATCCACCACCTCAATGACCAGCGTTGCTGCGCCATGATTCCGGGCGGCATCCAGCGTATCTGAAATCTGCCGAAGCTCCAGAAAAGGACGTACGGCATCATGCACCAGTATAAACTCAACAGAAGTATCCACACCAGCCAGTCCGGAATATACAGAAGCCTGACGGGTGACACCTCCCGCTGCAAGGAGGGGTTCCCTTCGGAGCTTCAGATCCGGCAGAATGTGATCCCGCACATAGCCCCTGTCTTCAGGGGGGACCACCAGCACAATACTTTCCACTTCAGGGCTCTGATCAAGGGTCCGCAGGCTGTGACCCATGAGGGGAATGCCACCAAGGGAAAGGTACTGCTTACGCCTGTCTGCATCCATACGGATACCTGAGCCTCCGGCCACCACCACAGCAGCCAGCCCGCCCTCTGCTTCAGCCACACTGCCCCCTTTCGCCGAATATGGAAGCGTTTTTCTTTAAGGAGAATCAAACAATTCCGGGGCGGCAGTCCCTCAAAGCCGGAAAACAGACCTTTTATACTCCGCACGGTCATTTTTGATACACGGGCCAGTCTTAAAACGATGTTGAAAAACTCCTGAACAGCAGCCTGCACCGTATTGCTGCGTTTTGTAGATGCGCCATCCTGGCGCATTCTTTAAAGCGGCTGGAAGCCGCTTCTACTATTACAGTGACCTATGCAGTACATCGTACGCCTGAAATTTTCAAATGTTTCAAGGCTGACCGTTTGGAGTATATGAATCTGATTACCACTGTCTTTCTGCCATACGAACCTTAATCATGGAATTTATATGACCAGATTTTACGCCTGCTTGCTTAGCACCCGTAAAGGGTGCCCCTGCAAAAAACAGGGCCGTAAAAACCATTCGCAGGGGGCCTGCCCGCATTAAAGCCAGCAACCATGGGCCTGACAACAATCGGACCAGCAAGCTGTGGCTGAGTCAGGGTAGTCGTCAGATTTATGAATACAGCAGCCGGGCTTGTTCAACGCAGGTAGACCAGCTCCTTCGGCAGGGGAATGCCCTTGCCCATGCTGTCTTCCCCGTAATTGACACTGGCAAGAACCTGAATATCCTTTAAAGCCCGGACATCCCCTTTGAAACAGACTTCCTGTATGGCTTCTTTTTGTATTTTGCCACCCGCCCATTGGATATCCAGCACACTGGATGCATCAAAAACCGCATCTCCAACACAGAGGTCCACCCGGCCACCGTAATGCTGCACAATTTTGGCAACCATCAGGCTGGGGCGACTGTGAAAGCCAAGCTTTACCGGAATACCCACCGTGATACTCCCCTGCTCCACATACTCATTCAAAAGCTCTTTAGCCAGTTGGGTTCCTGAGCCAAGATAATGATTCACATAGAAAAGGGCATAATTCACGGTTCTGTCCAGAAGAATTTCCGGATCCACATAATCACAGAGAATTTCCTGAACTTTTTTATAAGAATCCTTAAATCCACGTACCCGGAGATGGCGCTCATAGTAGTGCAGCAGACGACTGACAATCTGAAGCAGATGGAAGGACACGGAAAAATGAGAACGCAACTGCTTCAGTCTCCGGTTTCCAAAGCGATACCCGCCATGGATCACATAGGTATCAAAGGAGGACTGAAGGTTGTGCACCAGAACCTGAAAGCGGCGGATTTCCGCCTCATTCACCTTGGCCGGAACCAGCTCCAGCATTTCCGCATAGGGATAGGGTTCATAAAAACCAAACTGATCAAAATCCTTTGCCGTTGCAATGAGCTCACTGGCAATCTTTACAATATAGTGGCCCTGAAAAGGAACCGCATCTTCATCATCATCGATATTGTGTTCCAGCACTTCCGAGGTAATGACACCTGGAAAATCCTGAGGCTCAAAGGCCGAAGACGGAAGCGGGATCCCAAGGGCTGCGGCTTCTTCCAGAATAACGGGAGCCACGCGGATAAGAACACTGTTCAGAAATTCCAGTGTCTTCTCCCCTTCCTTACGGAATACTTCAACATCCTCCAGGCCATAGTATTCCAGCCGGTTCAGAATATGCTGCTGCGCATAGCACCCCAGACTGATATGCCGCACCGTGGCTGCCAGCTCCCTGTAAAAATACCAGCCCCGATTATTTTTTGCCCCATGAAAATCCAGAAAATCTTCCAGCAGGTGGGAAGTGGAAATCAGCTTGGAGTACATGCGCTTGGTAAAATAATGCCGTGGCTCCAGAAAGCGGGTGATATAGACACAGCACTTCAGATAGTCTTCTGAATAAATTTTTACTTTTTCAGAAAAAGTTATCTTGCAGGTAAGCTCTTCCACATGGCCCCCATTGGTGCGGACTTCGGTTCAGTTAAAAAAAATTCCCCTGCCAGCAAACACAACCGCCAGGACCACAGAAAAAAGGATCACTGGCGGTTATAATGCAAACGGTCAGAGTAAGCCGTAAGCCGAATTCTGTTCCCTGCCCCGGTTACCCGAAAACAGAGTGACGACCATTCATCTAGGACCGCCGTTACCGACGGTCTCAAGCGACCTACCCGGAAGCAGGGCGGGCCACCCTTACGCTTCCCTATTTGGTCTTGCACCGGATGGGGTTTACCCAGCTGCTCCGGTCGCCCGGAACACTGGTGCGCTCTTACCGCACCCTTTCACCCTTACCTTCTGCCTGCAGCAGAAGGCGGTCTGCTCTCTGTTGCACTTGCCTTCGCATCACTGCGACTCCACGTTATGGAGCATCCTGCCCTGTGGTGTTCGGACTTTCCTCCCGGATACTTTATCGTATCCCGGCGATCGTCTGGCATACTCTCACCGCCTGCCCGAATAATATAAGCTTCTTTTCCATAAAAGTCCATCATGGAAAAACCTCAGCCCAGAGCCTTGACAAGGATACTCAGGCACCATTCCAGTAGACAATACGGTTACAGCGGGGGCAGTGACGGATTTCATTGCACCTTTGAAGCTCAATACAGAACTGGGGGGGCAGGGTCATGAAACACCCCTTGCAGATGCTGCCGCTGACACAGGCGACACCGACACCTCCCCCCAGACTGACCGCCTTTTCAAAACGTTTCAGCAGGCGAAGGGAAGCCTTTTGCCCAAGCGTCCTGTGTTCCTCTTCAAGCTTGGCAAGGGCGGCGACTTCTCTGGAGCAGGACGCCATCAGCTCAGCCTTCTGCTCTTCCACACGCCGGGCCTCCGCATCCACCCTCGCCTGAATATCTGTAAGCTCCGCTTCCATGGCACTGATCTGATCGATCAGAGACACCATGGTCTCCTGCATACGCCCATTGGTTTTACGGTTATCATCCATTTCCCGCAGGAGCACCTGATAATCCCTGTTATTGGTAACGGTACGCAGCGTCTGCTCACTTTTTTTCAGGCGTTCTTCATTATACCGGAGATCGTCTTCAAAACCTCTATACTGCTTACGCAAGCTGGCCAGAACTTCACTTTTTTCATCAAGTACCGAACGTTCACGGTCAAGAACCTCTTCCAGCCGGGATTGCTGCTGCTCAACATCCTGAATGGTCACCCGCAGCTCACTGGCGCGGGTCTCCGTCTCCTGGAGACGAATCAGAATATCCAGTTCTTCTCTCACCGATGGATTCATAACGGATCCGTCCTCTGGGCCGGTAGTAAAAAAAGTCTGTGATCAGCCCATTCCCACAGACAAACCATTATCATCATCTGCCCTGCATCCGGGCAGCACACCCCGCATGACAATATTATAAAACGGAAAAAGGATCCTTCTGGGAGGCCAGAGGCACAAGGGAAATCTTCTCTCCTTTTTCCCCAAGAACGCTCCGAAGCCGTTCAAGCATCAGATCCACCATGATCCGTTCCGTACCAAAGTGCCCCGCATCCACCAGACAAAGCCCGTGATCCAGAGCATCCATGGCTTCATGGTATTTCAGATCTCCGGTCAGCAGAACATCCGCCCCCCGTGCCAGGGCATCATGCATCATGCCCCCCCCGCTCCCCGTACACAGCGCAACACATCGGACAGGCGTTTCAGGATTTCCAACCATCCGGACATATTCAAGGCCAAGATCCTTTTTCACCTTTTCTGAAAAAGCCGAAAGTGTCATGGAGGCAGAAAGAAACCCCATCCTCCCCAAACCCGCCCCGGTTTCCCTTTCACCGGCAGGTACAGCATCCATCTGTGCATCCGGACAGAGGCTTCTGATCTTTGCCTGAACACCGGAAACCTTATTTCCACGGATACGGCAGCGTGCAATGCAGCTTCCGCCCTCATCCTTCATTCCATCCCACCACGAAATATCCCGCCCTCCTCCGGCAAGCACTTCATGGACCCTTGGCTGCAGGAAGACAGGAACCTTTAAATGCAAAACGCAGTCGCTTCCCCTGATACCCTGTCCCAGTACATGAATATCCCCAAGCCCTATATGGCTGGCCAAAGCATCGTTCAGTCCACCTGCAACACTGTCAAGATTTGTGTGGGCCGCGTAAATACTCAGACCATTTCGTATGGCTGTGTCAATCACACGACCCAGCGGCGTATCAAGGACCAGATTTTTTAAAGGACGGAAAAAAAGCGGGTGATGGACCACAAGAAAATCCACATCTTTTTCAACGGCCTCGGATACAGTCCCGAAGGTGGCATCCAGAGCCACTCCGATACGCCGGACAGGCTGACGGCGGTCTCCTACCTGAAGGCCGGATGCATCCCAGGATTCTGCAAGGTCCAAAGGTGCGACAGAAGCCACAAGGGCCATGCAATCCCCTACGCTGAGCGACATTTAAAAACCTCCCTTAAAATGAAAAGGGCGATGCAGGTATTCCCCGCATCGCCCTTTTTTATGTGCTTTTTCTCCTTTAGTCAGCGCACATTGTAATCCTGCCGGTATGACTGTTGCCGGAAAGCTGAAATCCGGACTCCCTCCGCAGATCCCCGCATTCATACGCCTGTAACAACTGCACATTTTAAACAGAGAAAAAAGCTTATTTTTCAAAACAAAGCACCTGAAAAAATCTGTGAAACAGATCTGAATGATTTTTCAATGGGTGTTTCTTTAAAAACAAAGGCCACCTTTATTCTGTTCTTCCTGTGATAAAATCACCTGAGGCCCTGTTACCAACTCAGACTGTCGCCCCATTTCCAGAAAAACAATCTGCACACCTTATGCAGAAAAAAATATACAGACCGATCTGCCATTTGTCCAGATATCATTTGGAGCTGGAAAAAAGTGCTCCCCCTTCATACCTTTTATTTTGTTCACCTTGTCCTTGTTTTCATCATTTACGGCTGTTAAGATTTTTGCTGCTATCTGACCATTCGGAGAATGGACACCATGATTTCCCACAATCACAATTTCAAGAACATTTTTCTGGATTTCCTCAAAATATTCCCCTGCAATAATCACAGGAATGGTATTGTTTTTTTCTGGCTTCATCTTTTTGTAAGTTATCAGCTATTCCGTGACATTACCCAAAAATGTAAAGGAGAAAGATCATGAAAAAAATTAAAATGCTGCTGCTCAATGCTCTTTTGGCTTCTGTCCTGATTTTTATGACAGCACCGGCTTCCCATGGTGCAATGGGCACCTACATTGACTGTATCCATGGCTGCCCCAATCTGACTGCCTGTACCAACTGCTGCAATCAGGTTTTCAGCTCCGTTCTAAGCAGATGCAATGCCAACCGGGATCAATGTGAAGCCCTCTGCCCTCCGGGCAACATGGATTGCCTGAATGAATGCATGATTGCCAGATCCGGTTGTCTTATGCAAGAAAGGCGGAATTTCGACTGCCCGCACTGGGGAAAAAATGGCCGTAATCTGGGTATCGGCAGCGGAGCTGGCGTCTCCGTCTTTAGCACTGTAACTCCTTCGGCCTCTGTTGCCTCTGAATGCAGGTTTTGTCATGAAGATGACCGGTAGATGTCAAGCCCATGAAGACGGGGACTTTGCAGACTGTAGCTGATGCAAACGTCTGACGAAGGCCTCCCATGGGCAGAGAAGGGATCTTTCTGCGGGGTCAAAACCTTGCAAATGTAAAGAAGTAAAAAATGGCAAATAACCAAAGTATTCCAGTATCGCTTTCTTATCCTGATTGTGGTGTAACTGTTCTGCACAGTTTTCCAAAACTATACCTGCCAGACAGATGCACAGGCCCCAGGCTATTTGCCCGTGACGCAATCCGGCACTCAAG
>NZ_VLLC01000020.1 GCF_007830435.1 Desulfobotulus alkaliphilus
TGCAGATTTAAAAGAGGCGGGCCAAAAATGTAGAAAATCTTGCATTGAAAAAATAAGGAGCAGATCAATGAGAACTTTTACAGCCGTGATAGAAAAATGTCCTGACACAGGTCTTTTTGTTGGTTTTGTTCCGGGTTTCCCTGGAGCACATACCCAGGCTGCAAGCCTTGATGAAATGAAGGATAATCTCAAGGAAGTTGTAGAAATGCTTTTGGAAGATGGAGAGCCAAAGCTTGAATCCGAACTTATTGGAACACAAACCGTTATGGTGGCATGATTATGGGAACATGCCCTGTACTGAAGCCAAAAGAAGTTGTAGCAATTCTCCAGCAACTTGGATTTCAAGAAATACGCCAGAGAGGTTCACACAAACAGTTTCGACATTCCGATGGTCGTAGAACCACTGTGCCATTCCATAGTGGACGGGATATATCACCAATCTTACTCCGTCAGATTTCTTAAGATATCGAGATCAAACTTGAAGATCTATTGCAGCAGCGCTAACCACCACAGCTTTAAATGGAAGGAAGGCCATGCCTGCGAAATTGAAATCACCGATTACCATTGATGTCGGCCGTCGTTTGCCTCAAAACCGCCCACCGAAGCCGCCTTTATGATGTTTCGTGGTTCATGCGGATGCTCAATGAATCCATCGCAAGAAAAGCCAATCAGGAGGAAGGCATTTCCGGCAGGTTCTGGGAGGGACGTTTCAAAAGTCAGGCCCTTCTCGATGAAAAGGCCATGGCCTATGTGGGGCCCAACCCTGTCCGTGCAGGTATGGCCGAAACCTTTGAAACATCAGAATTTTTGAGCGAAAAAGGACGCCCGGTCCCTCCCACTGGCCTTGGAGTGGTACATGGCCCTGTCTGCCCGCTTGCACAGGGTGATAAGATCCCTGCCATGCTCGGGATAAAGAGCAATGCCGATGCTGGCTGAAATACGGAGTTCATGTCCTTCAATACAAAATGTCCTTCTCAGCTCCCTGCAGATATTAGCCCCGATCCGGGCTGCGTCCTCTCTGGAGGCTATCTTGCGCAGAAGGATGACAAACTCATCGCCACCGATCCGGGCTGCCGTGTCCGAAGCCCGGATGAGTTTTTCCATCCTCCGGGCGGCCTCCTGAAGCAGAAGGTCGCCCACCCGATGCCCCAGCGTATCGTTCACGGGTTTGAATCTGTCCAGATCAATGAACAAAAGGGCAAAGGTATCCTTCTCCCGCTCCCCCTGAATCAGGGCCTGCTCCACACGGTCCTCAAAAAGCGTCCGATTTGGAAGCCCCGTCAGGGGATCATGCAGAGCCATGTGGGTAATACGTTCTTCCGCGTCTTTCCAGTCCTGAATATCTGCGAAATATCCATGCCAGAGAATAGCCCCGTCATCCTGCAACTCCGGTACGGACTGCCCGGAAAACCAGCGGTACGCTCCATTTGCCCTGCGTACACGAAACTCATTCTGCCACAGACTGAGGTTGGCTGCTGAATCCAGAATGCTTTCCATAAGGGATCCCAGATCATCAGGGTGCATGGCATTAAAGGCTGGGGAGGCGTCCTCCATCAGCTCTTCGGGATGAACCCCGAAAATTTCCTGCACTCTCTCGCTGGCATAGGGAAAATGATAACTGCCATCGGGCCGTATTCTGAACTGGTAAATGGCACCGGGAATGTTGGCAGCCACCTTGTTCAGCATGGCCAGGGCCGTTTCCCTGGATTCTGCCGCATACTTTATATCGGTGATATCCCTTGCAATGCCATGGATACCTGCAATATGGCCTTCCCCGTCAAAAAATGGCGAGGCATTGGATGTATGCCAGCGCCAGCCACCGTCCCTGTGGGTCACACGATAGGATATGCCCCCCTGTTTTTTGCGGGTATCATAAATCAGATCCAGAAATGCATATCCTGCGGCAAGGTCATCGGGATGCATGAAGGCGGTAAAAGACTGGCCCCTGACATGGGAAACATCGTGGCCAAGTATTTCCGTCCAGTTGGGAGAAACATAGGTCAGCACGCCATCCATATCCATGCTGAAAATAATATCATTGGCGTTTTCCACCATTGCCCGGAAGGTTTCTTCACTGATCCTCAGTTTTTCTTCCAGCTCCTTCCGCTCCGTCACATCAAAGACGGTTCCTGCACTGGAAATCATGCCTCTGTACAACAGAGTGCCAAGGCTTAACTCAACCCAGCGGACCCCACCATCCTTTCTCAGTATTTTCATTTCATACCGGGAGTGTACATCCTTTCCCTCCAGCCGTTCCATGGTCATCTGGACGGCCACTTCCCGATGGTCCGGATGCACAAAAAAAGAAACCTCATGGGCAAGGAGTTCCTCTTCATTGTAGCCAAGGATATGGCCCATGGCAGCATTCACCAGCACAAAGTGCCGGTTCTGAAGCACATAAATGCCTGCGGTCGCATGATCCGCCAGCGTCCGGAATCGTGCTTCACTTTCCTTCAGGGCACGGGTTCCTGCTCCCAGCTCAGCCAGAAGCCGCCTGCGCTGTACCCTGAGGGCCAGCAGATAGGCCCCGCCTCCGGCAAAGACCAAAAAAAGCAGGCCCGCTCCCAGTACAGGCAGCAGCCATCCGGGCAGGACCTCCACCCTTTCGCTGCGCATCCAGCGCTGGCTGATCCGCTGAAGTTCCTCATCTCCGAAAATGGAAAGGGCCACATCAATGCTGTCCTGCAGGTCACGGCTTCCCGGAGGCAGGCCCGCTGCCAGATACCGGGTATAAAGAAGCGTCACAGCATAAAACTGACCGGGCTCTCCATATCGGTCCAAAAGATACATGCCTGTGGGATAATCCGCCACAAAAAGCTGAACCTCTCCATGAAGTGCCGCCTGCACCATCAACTGGTTATTGAGAAAAGGACGGAGCGTCAGGTCGGGATACGCAAGCCGCATAAACTCCTGTTCATAACTTCCGAGGGTCACACCCACTTCCGCACCGTCTGGAATCTCCAGCCTCAGGGGAATCAATTCCGAAGCGGCAAAGGCGTAGGTGTGAACCCCCATAATTTCAGCTGAAAAATCCATGAACTCCGATCTTTCAGGTGAAGGGACCAGTCCTCCATGGACATGGGCACGACCATCCTTTACGGCTTCGATGCTTTCTGCCCAGTCCGTGAGAAAAAAACGGACATCCATTCCCATGATACGGGTGATCTCCTGCCAGAGCTCTATCAGCATTCCTGCAGGACGCCCCCCATCGTCAAGGAATGAAAAGGGCGGCCAGGCATGATCCAGGGAAACCACCAGAGTTTCCCTCACAGGCTCCCTCTGCCCATGGGATAAAACCGGCAGGGAGCACAGCAGCATCAGCATAAAAAATGTCTTTATTTTCCCACAAAAGGACATAGACAACTCGCTGAAATTGAAAATATTATAACATCTTATCCCTGCCTGATTCTGGCCGTCCTCCCGCCATGTTCTTCCCGGCACCACGACCATCAAGGTGTAACAATAAGGTCTTCCGTCAGCAATCAGAGCCTAAGCTCCGTTTTACCCATCTTTTCCTTGAGAAAGGGAACATAGGCCATGTCTGTCTTTAAGATATGGGTATTAAGCCAGTCTTTGAGAAAATCCATGAGATCCATGGTGACCGTCGCCTTTCCGCTCTCAAAATCCTTCTGAATTCCCACAACCCTTGCCACAAGATCCCTGTGAACCTTACTGTGGGACCGGCTTTCCGGGTATCCGTATCGGGCAAAAAGCTCTTCCTCATAGGCAAAATGGGTTACGGTGTAGTCCGCAAGCTGCTTAAGAATGCCTCCCAGCTCAGCGGCCCCCTTTTGAAGCCGCATGGCCTTGTGAAGCAGGTTGATCAGGCGCACAAGTTCTCTGTGCTGGTCATCAATGGTCTTGATGGATGTGGCAAGGCGTGAACGCCATGGCATCAGCTCCGGTATGTCCGACGCCTTCAGTCCGGAGTGAAGACCTCCGGCCTTCTCTTTATTGGATACCCTGAAAACGGCGATCATTTCCCTGAGATTTGAAGCCAGAAGATCCAGATCCTTTGCGCTGATGCTCATATGGCTGGACCGGCCGGACATTTCTGCGGCCACCGTATCCACGGTTGCAATGTCCCTTGCAATTTCCGATGCCACAAGGGAGCTCTGGGCAACATTCTCATTCACTTCCCGGATACCGATGGAAGCCTGATCAATGTTTTCAGCCACCTCCGATGCCCTTGATGACTGCTCATCCACAGAAAGAACAATCTCGTGGACTATCTGATCCACCTGGGAAATCACCTGAGAGATGGTTCCTACCTCCTCTACGGTCTCACGGGTGGATGACTGGATGCCCCCTATCTTCCCACGGATAATGCGGGTGGCATCCGCCGTCTGATCCGCCAGCTTCTTGATTTCTCCGGCAACAACGGCAAAGCCCTTGCCGTATTCGCCAGCACGCGCCGCCTCTATGGTGGCATTGAGGGCCAGAAGATTGGTCTGCTCCGCAATTTCCGTTATCAGCTCCGTTACATTGCCAATTTCCTGAGCCGCTGCACCCAGCGTGCCGACCTTATCGGAAACCACATCCACCTGATTTCTGGCCTGGGTCGATATTTCAAGGGCTTCCCTGCAGTTCCCCGCCACTCCTGAAATATTGACCTGCATCTGGGCAGCGGCTTCTGCCACCATGGCAATATTGGTGGAAGCTTCCTCGCTGGCCGCAGCAACCGTATGCATACTGGTGTTCATCTCTTCCGCTGCCGCCGCCACGGAATTGGAACGGCGGTGCAGGTCCGATGCCTCCCCCTCCATTTCAGCAGACACCATGGCAACCTCGGAGGATGCAGCAGCAATACTCTGGGTTTTTCCTCCAACACTCATGATGATCTCATCGAGGGTGGCCACAAAAAGATCAAACCCCGCCGCAAGGCTGCCGATTTCATCCTCTCTCACAAGCCCCATTCGAACGGTGAGATCCCGCTCTTTTCCTTTGATGGCCTTGCGAAGGCTGGCATTCAGTTCTCTGACGGGTGTAAGAAAAATACGATTGAAAAGAAAGCCCATGGCAAGCATGACAAAGAGCAGGCTGGCTGCAGCAGCAAGAACCATCCGGCCCAGCATCCCGTGGGAAAGGGTATGGGGAATGGCACGGATATCCTTCTGAAGCCCTTCCAGTACGGCTCTGGTATCCGCATTCACAGAAACGGAATCCATGGCCTGAACCTGCGCTGCCATGGCTTCGGCAATGCGGGTGCTGTCATGGATCTGGACACTGCGAAAGGCCCACAGCATAAAAATCAGGGCCAGAATCACCACCAGCAGGAGCGATCCTGCAATTTTAACATCCAGACTTTTTTTAACCAGCGATGCAACCATGAACACCCGCCTCAGACATGAAGGATTATACAAGAACAGAACCGCCATCGGTCCCTTTGCCAAATATCCATCCTTAAAATAGGGGAACGGATCATTTTATGCCCATGAGAATACCTGATTCTGTGGGGCCTTTATAGGGCAGGCGACGGATCTCAGAAGCCCCTGCGTTTTCAAGCATCTCCCGGATTTCTGACTCGGAATAGGATTGTCCGCCATCCGTTGCCACCAGCATATTGATACTGAAAAGAGCTGCAAAAAGCGGGGCTGTGCGCAGATCTTCAAGGATGAAATCATGGATGAAAATGCGGCCTCCGGGTTTTAAAGCTGACATGGCCTTTACAACAAGCCTTTGGGCATCCCCGGGATTCTCCCCATGGAGAATGTGGGAAATCCATACGGCATCAAAGGCTCCCGGTTCCGCCACACTGTCCGTGTGAAAATTGAAATCCGTAAAGGCCATGCGCCCTTCAAGGCCATAGCGGGCAATGGTTTTCTCCGCAAAGGGTCTTGTGGTGGGCAGATCATAGACATCTGCCGTCAGATCTTTGTTTTCCAAACAAAAATGGATGGCAAAGGTGCCCGGCCCTCCGCCAAAATCCAGAAGGCGGCGGCATCCGGAAAGATCAAGGGCCTTTGCAACGCCCGGTGCGGTGGCAGAAGCGATGTTGAACATCCCCATGAGAAAACTTTCCCGCTCCGCTTCTTCCGTAACACCGTCAAGGCTGCTGTCAACGGGTTTTCCCGAAAGAACCGACTCGGACATGCGGTTCCAGGAATCCATGAGAAAGTGGTGGTGCAGAATCATGTAACCCACATAGGCGGGGGCGTCCTTCACCAGAAAGGCCTCCGCAGCCGGGGTGTTGGCATAAAGGCTGTCTTTTTTCTCAAGAAGCTCCATGGCAGAAAGGGCATCCAGCAGGGCCACAACTCCCCTGAGATCCCCCTTCATGGCATGGCAGAGATCTCTGGCACTTGCAGGGCCTTTGGAAAGAAGGGTAAAAATTTCCAGCTTCACCCCCGTATGCAGGGTGCAGACCTGCCAGTAGGAGCCCGAAAGGCGCAGAAGACTGCCGGGATTCCAGGAAGATTCCGTCATGATGATTCTCCTTTCTCAATCATTTGATTTGATTAGCAATTATTCAGCACAATTTCTTTCGAACTGCCAATGCTGTCATTGCAGCAGCTTCGTACTGCTGCAAGGCTCCGAGGCTATTTGAAAATGACATTGCAATCGTTTCGGATTCCGGCACTCAAGCCATAAACCCAGAGCCTGCGATGAAAAAAATGGGCTTTTGCAAGCTTGAGTGCCGGAGTGCTTATAAAAGCGGCAAACTGTCTGAGCCGCCACAAAGGCAGCGTACTCAGGCCTGCCATGGTAATCAAAAAGCTTATCCTGCCTGTGGCGGGGAGGTTTTGCCGCTTCCGCACAGGGCAAGAAGCTCCCGAATCCGGCACTCAAGATCCATAGGCATTTTTGCTCCCGTAAAGGGCTTGAGTTTTTCAGCTTGAGTGCCGGATTGCGTCACGGGCAAATAGCCTGGAGCCTGTGCATCTGTCTTGCAGGTATGATATGAAAAAGTGTGCTGAACAGTTACAAACCATTGAAATTAAATGGCCATATTTTACGATTGTGGCGGGCACCCGTAAAGGGTGCCCCTGCAAAACAGGGGCCGTAAAAACCATTCGTAGGGGCAGGCCTTCAGGCCTGCCCCTATCAGATACTTCGCCCACATCGCCTCAGGTTCCGCAAAAAGTCCGGTGTACAAGCTCATGGGGCTGCGGTGGTTCAGCATACTTTTCAAAACCCGGCTGAAGATCAAAGGGCCGGGACAGCACGGAGAGCAGGGTTTCAAAGGGCTGGAAGTCACCCCTGTCCTCTGCGGCCCGGATAACTTCCTCCACCCTGTGGTTCCGGGGAATGAAAAGAGGATTCACCTTCCGCATGGCTGCGGCACGCTGAACGCCATCACCGTCTTCGGCATCCAGACGATGCAGCCAGTCCCCCAGCCATGGGCCGCAGGCCTCAGGCTCCCTGAAAAGGGCCGTGAACCCGGATACCCTTGCAGGGTCTTCTGCAATATCGCAGAGCTTACGGAAACTTAAGGTGAAATCGGCTCCATTGGCATGCATCAGCTTTAATAAAGACTGAATCCGCCCTTCATCCCCTTCCATGTTTTTTAAAAATCCAAGCTTTTGACCCATACCTGAAAGCCAGTGCCGCTGGAAGGCATCGGGAAAGGCCCCGAGAACGGCATTGGCTGCCTCCAGTTCTTCATCGGAAAAAAGGGGCAGAAGACTTTCCGCAAAGCGCCGCAGATTCCAGTGGGCCATCTGCGGCTGCCGTGCATAGGCGTATCTTCCTGCCTGATCAATGGAGCTGAAAACCTTCATGGGATCATAGGCATCCATAAAAGCGCAGGGACCAAAATCAATGGTTTCTCCGGAAAGGGCACAATTATCCGTGTTCATCACCCCGTGGATGAACCCCACCTGCATCCATGCTGCCACAAGGCTGGCCTGCTGCTCCATCACAGCCCGCAGCAGACCGACAGGTCCTTCCTTTTCCATCGTCATCTCCGGAAAATGACGGTTCATTGTATACTCCGCCAGAATCCGAAGGGCTTTGTGATCCTGTTTTGCCGCAAAAAATTCAAAGGTTCCCACACGGATATGGCTCAAGCCCACACGGGTCAGCACAGCACCGGGAAATCTTTTTTCCCGAAGCACCTCTTCTCCGGTCAGTACCACGGCCAGAGAGCGGGTGGCAGGAATACCTAAGGCATGCATGGCCTCCCCAAGAATATACTCCCGCAGCACAGGTCCCAGAGCGGCCCTGCCATCTCCATTGCGTGAAAAGGGGGTTGGGCCGGAACCCTTCAGCTGGATATCCCGGCGCAATCCGTTTTTGTCCACAATCTCTCCCAGCAGAATGGCCCGGCCATCCCCAAGCTGAGGCACAAAATGACCGAACTGGTGTCCTGCATAGGCCATGGCCAGAGGCTCAGCTCCTTCAGATACCCGATTGCCCGAAAGAATTTCTCCCCAGACTTGAGGAAAAAACATCTCCCAGTATAGCCCCAGATTCTCCAGAAGTTCCCGGTTTATTTTCACAAGCAAAGGTTTTTTCACCGGCACAGGGTGCTGGAAAGCATAAAAACGGGAAGGCAGACGGGCATAGCTGTTGTCAAAGGGAATGGCTGAATCCATGGGAAAGCTCCTGAGCCTCTGTAAGTCCGTGAAACTGCAATTTCAGGAAAGAAAGGAGGCAAGGCGTTCTCTGATGATCCTTTCAGCATCTTCCACAATGCGGCGGATCAACGCCTCCACAGAAGGCACATCGCGGATCAGTCCAGCCACAGGGCTTGCCCCCCAGACACCGCCGTTGACATCCCCGTCCTTCAGGGCCTGTTCTCCCCTTTTGCCTGCAACAAGGGGGGCCAGCTCATCGATGGTTACACCGCCCCGCTTTTCCAGCGCCACAATCTCATCGGCAAGGGTATTTTTATAAATCCTTGCCGTATTGTGCAGGGTTCTGAAAATCAGTGCGGTCTGCCGTTCATCGGCATCCACAAGGGCCTTTTTGATATTGGCGTGCACAGGTGCTTCCTTGGTTGCCACAAAGCGGGTGCCCATATTGATCCCGTCTGCGCCCAGTGCCAGTGCTGCCGCCAGTCCCCGGCCATCGGCAAATCCGCCGGAGGCAAGGATGGGAATATCAAGGCTGTCTGCGGCCAGAGGCAGGAGGATCAGGCCCGGAATATCATCTTCTCCGGGATGCCCTGCGCACTCGAACCCATCCACGCTGACAATATCACAGCCGATTTTCTGCGCCTTCAGGGCATGGCGTACGGAAGTGCATTTGTGGATCACCGTGATTCCAGCCTCTTTAAACAAAGGCAGAAACTCTTCCGGGCTTCTGCCTGCGGTTTCCACAATTTTTACCCCCTTTTCCACGATCATGCGGGCATAATCCATATAAGGTACGGGCTTGAGGGTAGGCAGAAGGGTGAGATTCACGCCGACGGGCTGATCCGTGAGGGAAAAAAGCCTGTCGATCTCATGGCCAAGGGCCTCAGGGTCAGGATAAATCAATGCCGTCAAAAGACCAAGGCCACCGGCATTGGATACCGCCGATGCAAGGTCTGCCGTTCCCACCCACTGCATGCCACCCTGAACAATGGGATGGCGGATACCCAGTTTTTCCGTAATCCGTGTTTTCATATTTTTTCTCCGTGAAGGGTTTCGGGGTATTTAAAAAAATCATACAGAAAAGAAGCTGCAAGCACAAAGGCTGAAACCTCAACTTACTTCCCCTGCGAAGGCACTGCAAGGCTATGGATCAAAAAAGCCTTTTTCCCGCCTCCTGCACCAGTACATCCGTAAAGTCTTTAAGCAGGGAGGACCCGATATCCCAGCAGTGCCAGAAAAGGGGAACGTCCATGGGCATATCCGGAACCAGCTCCACAAGGGAGCCGGAATTGAGAAAACTGCGGCTCTGGAGATCCGGCACCATGCCGCAGCCAAGGCCCAAAAGGATAAAGTTCAGAAAACTTGTGGCGGAAGGAATATAATGTACCGGAGGATTAAGAGATAAACCTGTTACCTGATTAAAAAAGCGATCCTGCAGGCGGTCTTTCCGGTTGAAAATCAGCACGGGTGCTTCAAGATCCCGCAGCCCCTCCAGCCCCGACGGCAGCCAGCGATCCATGTAGGCCGGTGATGCCAGCATCCGGTAACGCATACTGCCAAGGAGGTGGATGCGGCATCCCTGAACGGCCCTGTCCCTGCTTGTAATGCATCCCATGACCTCCCCGTCCTGAAGCAGACGATGGGTGACATCCTGATCATCCGTCCTGAGATCCAGCAGGATCATGCGGGAAAGCAGAAATTCCTGCACCGCCTCAGGAAACCATGTGACAAGGCTGTCTGCATTGAGGCCCACCGTCAGACTGCGGTAGGCCCCCGGCCCTTCAGGCAGCAGGGCATCTTCCAGATCCGCCTCCAGAGAAGCCACCTGCCGGTAATGTTTCAGAAGCCGTACCCCCGGCTCCGTTGCCCGGGGCGGGCTGCTCCTTACCAGCAGCACCTGACCCGTCTGGCTTTCAAGCAGTTTAATCCGCTGGGATACCGCTGACTGGGTGATGTGCAGCGTCTGCGCCGCCCTTTCAAACCCGCCCTCTTCCACCACGGATGCCAGTGCTTCCAGCAGTTTATAATCCAGCATATCCGACACTCCCTTTTTGCTCACCCTTCTTCTTGCAAAGCTCTTTGGTACTACCCATAACATATACTTATGAATCATGAAAATAATGAATTTTCCTTTTAGACCCTTTGGCGTTAAGGATGAAAAAAAGGGCCGCCACAGCCCCCATGCCTTTGAAAATATCCGTTCCGGACAAACACGGTAAAAATAATCTCCGCCCCGGAAAAATAGAGAACCTGAAAGGAAAGAACCATGCTGACCCCTGCTTTTTACGGATTTTCCGTATGCCTTGGACTGATCATTGCCATTGGTGCCCAGAATGCCTTTGTGCTGAGCAATGGCATCAGAAATAACCGGCCCCTTCTCATTGCCCTGACCTGCATTGTCTGCGACAGCCTTCTCATCGGCATTGGTGTCGCAGGGCTGGGAAGTCTCCTTGTCTCTAAACCGGATTTTGTCCGCTGGGCCACATGGGGTGGGGCTGCCTTTCTCATGGTCTACGGGTTCAGGGCCTTCTGCTCTTCCATCAAAGGGGGAGGCACGCTGGAAACCGAAAACAGCGGGAGCATTACGGCATCTTCCCTGATCCTCGCCACCCTTGGGGTGACTTTCCTCAATCCCCATACCTATCTGGATACCATTGTGCTGATGGGTGGGCTTTCGGCCCCGTACATGGGGACAGAAAGACTGGGATTCTGGCTGGGTGCGGTGACGGCATCCACGGTCTGGTTCATCACTCTGGCCTTTGGGGCCCGCAGGCTGGCCCCATTTTTCAAAAAAGCCGCTGCATGGCGCATGCTGGATGCGGGGGTCTGTGTCATCATGTGGGGGATTGCTGCTGCTCTGGTGCAGCAGGCGCGCACCCTTTAAAAAAACGGATCTTTCAGCCCCAGGCCTGACAATGCCTGTTGAAGCCGCTTCTACTATTACAGTGACCTATGCTGCACATCGTACGCCTGAAATTTTCAAATGTTTCAAGGCTGACCGTTTGGAGTATAAATAGCGTACGCTTTACCGGACTTTCAGGTTAATATCAAAGCCCAGTGGCCGGAACTTGCGGTATTCTCCCATGTGGTCTATACAAAGGTGGGGTTTTCGGTTTTTCAATCTGTAACTACCACAATGGGAAACCCCTGTATCCCACCGGGCAACTTGAAGGGCAGCACAAAATGGACAAGGGTGCCTGCATCGGGTCTGCTGTCTATGTTGATATTTCCATCCATAAGGTCCACAAGCCGTTTGACAATGGCAAGTCCAAGCCCGGCACCTTCGTATTGGCGGGCAGAAGATCCGTCCACCTGAGTAAAGGGTTTGAAAAGGTCTTTCAGGCGATGTACAGGAATACCGATTCCCGTATCGGAAATGGAAAAAAGGATACGCAGATAGCCCGGCCTTTCCTGAGACAGGGGATGAACCTCCACCCGAATGGTCCCGCCTTGGGTAAACTTCGTGGCATTGCCTATGAGATTGAAGAGGATCTGCCTTAACCTGCCAGCATCACCCATAAGATTTTCTGGTATGGAATCATCGGTCAGGCAGCTTAAAACCGTGTTGTTTCTGGCGGCGTGATCATAAAAAATCTCACACAGGGAATCGCAGACCTCTTTCAGATTAAAAGCCTGCTCCTGAATCTCCATCTTTCCGGCTTCGATCTTGGAAATATCAATAATATCATTTAATAAACGACCCAATCGTTCCGCAGAACCAATGGCCAGTGAAATGCACTGTTTTTGATCTTCATTCAGAGGATCTTCCTTCAAAAGCTGCATCATACCCAGAATGCCGTTGAGGGGGGTGCGGATTTCATGGCTGATGTTTGCCATGAATTCGGATTTGGCCTGACTTGCGGCTTCGGCCTCTGATTTGGCTTCCAGCAGGGCTTCTTCTACAAGCTTTCTCTCGCTGATATCCCTGACAATGGCAAGAATTCTTGGAATCCCGGCAATAAAAACAGGCTTTAAAATATTTTCTGTATAAAAAAGCTCCCCGCTTTTCTTTCTGCATAGCCATTCAAAAACAACGGCTTCACCCTTTGCCGCTCTTCTCATCAATTTTTCTGAATATTCATTGGTATAAGGCTCTACAGGCGCAGACAATTTCGCCACAGACAGTTCCGAAAGCTCGTTTCTTGTATAACCATACTTTAACAACATGGATTCATTCACATCCAGAATCGCTCCCGTATCAATGTCATGGATAAACAATGCATCCGGGATATTGTTAAATATTTCCCTGTATGTTCTTTCAGAGAGCAGAAGATTTTCCTCTGCCTGCCTTCTTTCGGTAATATCCCTGAACTCAACGGTTCTTACTGTTTTTCCTTTGTAGGGGACATTTCTTGCCTCAAGCCTGATGGGAAAGGACTCGCCATTTTTACGCAGGCCATTGGCCTCGTAGGGCTTTTCATAGCCCGCAATGATTTTACCCATCACCATGTCCCTGTGTTCCGGAGCAATGAGCAAAAGACCGTCCATCCCCGCAAGTTCATCCAAAGCATATCCCGTCATGTCCGAAAGGCCCTGATTGCAGTCCAGAATGATGCCTTTGTCATGGATTGCAATGCCCCCGAAGGATGCATTGTGCAGGGCCTTAAAACGTTCTGTGCTTTCGACAAGCTCCTTCTCTATTTTTTTACGTTCGCTAATATCCCTGAAGATACCCGTAATGCAGGGTCTTCCATCAATATCCAGTACAATACCCGTTCTGATTTCCACAGGAATACTGCGCCCGTCTGCATGGCGTAATAAGATTTCAAACAGCTTACCTGCTTTGGTAAATTTTACTGCTTCCTGAAATTTTTCCTTGATATATTCTTCAAATTCTGCGGGGTGAAGCTGACTGAGATGCATGGCAAGGAGTTCATCCCGCGTTCTGCCCGTAAGGGACAATGCCGCAGGATTGGCATCCATGAGCATGCCAGTTTCCATATCCGCAAGGAAAACAGCATCCGCCATGCCATAAAAAAGGGTACGAAAACGCTGCTCGCTTTTAATCAAAGCCTCGGATATCTCATGTTTTTCCATGCTGTATCCCAGTCTGCGGGCGCAAAGGATGAGAAGATTTATTTCCTCTTCCAAAAAAGGGCCCTCATCCCTGAGCGGACGTTTTTCCAGATAAAACACCTCAACACGGCCTTCACTCTGCCCATTCACCCTGATTTCAGCAGAAATCCCCCAGTCCGTTTTGCTAAAATTATCTGTCTGAAAAGACTGCCCCCTGAAATGAATGCGGACACAGGTAATTTCAGGATAAAAGAAGGCATGGGCCAATGCCTCCAGTGAAGCACGAAAGATTTGTCCCGGATCTTTGCCCCTTTCCACGGCATCGGAAATTTTCTGAAGGCAGTTCAGTTCCTTGACACGCTCCCGCAGTGCCTCTTCCGCAGAAAGCCCTTTGCTGCACAAAAATGCCGTTTCAGGATGCCCTGCATCCCCTGTCTTTTCTTCGTCCATGTCCCAGATCCTTATCTGTCACATTTTCTGGATTTCCTGATTTATACTCCAGTTGCCCATCTGTGAAACATCTGAAAATTGGATTGTTATTCTGATTTATTTAATGAGGCCCTCACCCGGTATAGATACAGGCCCTGTCCCTGCCAAGGGCCTTGGCCTTATAAATGGCTTTGTCGGCTTTTCTGGATAAAACCATAAGGCTGTCTCCATGTTCCGGATATACGGCCATACCCAGGAAAAAACGTAACTATTCAGCATTGGTTCACACACAAGGGCAGGCACAGGGGCCTGCCCCTACAATAACACAAAACCTGAATTAATCATGGGTTTTGTGTAGGGGCACCCCCCCGTGGTTGCCCAAAACCAGGGCTGGCACAGGGGCCTGCCCCTGCACCAGAGGGAAATGGGGAATTTGCTGAATAATTACCTTAGTATTTGCAAAAGCACATTTTTTCCCCTATTCTCATTGGCATCCATCGTTTTTTACCTTAAGATACCGTCAGGGTTTTCTTTCAAGCTCCCTGTTTTTTTCAGCCAGACAAGCCAGCTTCCATCCAGATCAACGGGACACCGCCATGCCGAAAAAACCTGAAAAACCCCAAAAGGCTCGCCGCTACCCTCCCCTTACAGGGCAGTCACGGGAAGGTCAGCCCCCTGTGAATAGGGATGGGCGGTATAAAGATGCCGCCCGCCGCATCCCAAAGGTCGCCCCTGAAGACGTGGAAAATCTCTCTCAGGAGGAAGTGCTGCGCCTGCTTCAGGAAGTGCTCATCTATCAGACAGAACTTGAGATGCAAAACGAGGAGCTTCTTGCCGCGCAGGAAGAAATTGAAAAAAACCGGCGGCGCTACTTCAGCCTCTATGACCTTGCGCCGGTGGGCTACTGCACCCTCAGCGAAAAGGGTCTCATTTCCGAAGCCAACCTCACCCTCTGCCATATGCTGGGTGTCAGCCGGTCTGACCTTTTAAAAAAACCCCTGATCCGTTTTATTCCGGAAAGAGACTACCCCATCTTCCATAACATGCTAAAAAAAATGGAAAACGGCCAGAGCCATCAGGAATGCGAGCTGCGCATGGCAAGGCCGGATGGCTCATGGTTTCAGTCAAGGATGGAAACAAGCCATGCGCCGGAAAACAAGGAAAAAAATACCCTGCGCATTACCATCAGCGACATCTCCGAATCCAGAGAGCTGGAAAGCAGAATCCGGGAAAGGGAGGAAATTTTCCGCAGCAGTTTTGAAGACAGCTCTGCCGTCAAACTGCACATTGATCCCGCAACGGGCAGCATCATCAATGCCAATAAGGCAGCCGCCACCTTTTACGGCTGGTCCAGAAGCACCCTGCAGACAATGCGCATTCAGGACATCACCCTGCTGGACCAGCCCTTTGCCCGGGAAAGCCTGACCCTTGCAAAAAACCAGCCCAAGTCACGGCTTTTTTTCCGCCACCGCCTCAGCGACGGCAGCATCCGGGACATGGAGATTTTCAGCAGCCCCCTTACCGTCAATGGCAAAGAGATCATTCACGCCATCCTCCATGACATCACAGAACAGAAAGAAGCGGAAGAGAAGCTTCGCCAGAGTGAAGAGCTTTACAGAAATCTTTTTGAAACCATGGGTCAGGGGGTTGTGTATCAGGATGCCTCCGGCCATATCACCAGTTGCAATCCTGCTGCCATGCAGATACTGGGCCTCAGCCTTGAACAGATGCAGGGCCGCAGTTCCCTTGATCCCCGCTGGTGCGCCACACGGGAGGACGGATCGGATTTTCCCGGAGAAGAACATCCGGCCATGCTTGCCCTGAAAACGGGAAAACCCGTGCGCAGTGTGCTCATGGGGGTTTTTCATCCGGGAAAAAATGAAAAAAGATGGATTCTCATTGATGCCATTCCCAAGTTCCATGACAAGGCTGAACAGCCCTATGGTGCCTTCACAACCTTCACGGATATCACGGAAAACATCCGGGCAAAGGAAAAAATCGAAGAATACGCCAGACAGATGGCTGAAAAAAACAGGGAGCTGGATGAGGCCCTGAACAGGGCAGAACAGGCTACCCGTGTAAAGGGCGAGTTTCTGGCCAACATGAGCCATGAAATCCGCACGCCCATCAACGGGGTCATGGGCATGACGGATCTGCTTCTGGATACGGAGCTTAACCCTGACCAGCGGCGTTTTGCGGAAACCATTAAAAACAGCAGCCGGATTCTCCTCTATCTCATCAACGATATTCTGGATTTTTCCAAGATTGAGGCAGGCGAACTCCGCATCCAGCCCCTTGCCTTTGACATCCACCGGCACATGGACGATTTTGCAGCAACCATGGAAATTCAGGCCCGCCAGAAAGGCCTTGCATTCACCTGTAAGATGGATGAAACCATACCGCAAACACTTTATGGAGACCCGGAAAGGCTGCGGCAGATCCTCAACAACCTTACGGGCAATGCCATGAAGTTCACGGAGGAAGGTTCCGTTGACATCAAAGTAAACCTTCTCAATGATTCCAGTCATTCCCCCGGAAAAGAACGGGCCTCCAGCGAAAAAAACACGGATATCTGCCTGCTTTTTTCAATCTCCGATACGGGTATCGGCATTCCCGAAGACAGAACCCATCTGCTTTTTAAACGGTTTTCCCAGATGGAAACAGCCACCAACCGTCGCTTTGGCGGCACCGGGCTTGGCCTTGCCATCTCCAGCCAGCTCGTTACCCTGCTGGGCGGAGAAATCGGCGTGAACACCCAAAGGGAAAGGGGCGTTGAATTCTGGTTTACGGCAAGATTCCCCATGGACATATCCCATGCAGAAAAAGAGACGGACAAGAAAGAAAAAGGGCTGCCTCAGCCCAATGGCAATCCAACCTTTGCCGGACTGCCCCGTTTTACCGGCCATATTCTCCTTGCGGAAGACAATGCCACCAATCAGGCCGTGGCCACAGGCATTCTCAAAAAAATGGGGCTTAGGCCTGAGGTGGCGGATAACGGCTTTAAAGCCCTGGAACTTTTGCAGCACACAGCCTATGACCTGATTCTCATGGATGTGAACATGCCGGAAATGGATGGCATCGAAACCACCATCCGAATACGTCAGATGGAAATGGAAGCGTCTCTGGAAAGGGGCGGAAAAACCTGTAGCGGGGTTCCCATTATCGCCATGACCGCCGCAGCCATGGAAAAGGACAGAATACGCTGTATGGAAGCAGGTATGAACGATTATCTCAGCAAACCCGTCAACCCCCATGAACTGGCGGAGGTTCTTGGAAAATGGCTTCCCCTTCACCCTGCGGATGCGGACGAAAGGATTCTGCCCCATAGGGAGGGGAAAAAGCCCCTTCCGGCCTTTGACAGGGAAGAACTCCTTGGCAGGGCCATGGACGATGAAGAGCTTGTGAAAAAAATACTGGAGGCGGTACAGGAAAACCTTCCCTTAAGGGTAAAACGGATCAGGGAGGCCCTGATGGCCGGGGATTATTCTGCCATCCTTGCGGAGGCCCACGCCCTCCATGGCATGGCCCTGAATGCAGCCTGTCCGGGTATTGCAAGGATCGCCCGCAGCATGGAAACGGGTGCTGAGGGTCATCAGAATCTTGAAGAGCTGAGATTGATGATGGTTCGTCTGGACGATGAGGTCAGACGCTTTGGGGAGGCAATTCATGGACTTTGAATACGGAGAAAAAAAACCAGATACGGATGGGACTGCTGCTCCGAAGATTCTCATTGTGGATGATGAAGAAGTCAACAGGGTCATCCTTGACATCCTTCTCAGTAAAAAAAACTTCATCACCCTTTCCGCCGCATCCGGTGAGGAATGCATACAGAAGGCGGAAGAAGAGGCTCCGGATCTTATTCTTCTGGATATCATGATGCCTGTGATGGACGGCTTCAGAACCTGCGAAATTCTCAAAGCCAATCCCCGCACAAGGGAGATTCCCGTTATCTTTCTTTCCACACTTGCGGACAGCAGAAACAAAGCCACGGGTATTGAGATCGGAGGCGTCGATTACCTGAGCAAACCCTTTGACGGGGCCGAACTCATGGCAAGGCTCCGCCTTCATCTGACCCTCCGGAGCCAGAAAAAACAGCTCCGGAGACATACGGAAATTCTGGAAGAAACCGTAAGGGAGCGCACCCGTGAACTGAGCCGGGCGGAAAGGGCTTTGCGCCACAGCTATGAACAGCAGGGAATCCTCAACCACCTTCTCCAGCTTTCCCTTAAAGATCAGTCCCTTGAAGAAATTCTCCAGCAATGTCTTGAAAGCATACTGAAAATATCATGGCTCAGGCTCCAGCACAGGGGCTGTATTTTTCTGGCCGGACGAAGGGATGGCACCCTTCAGCGGGTGGCCCATCAACCCTGCAGCGATGCCATCCGGGCGGCCCTTTCCGAAAAGACAGGTATCGGAATCTCCCTGTGCCCCCAAAAGGCATGCATTGCAGATATCCATGCCTCCAGTGACTTTCCATCAGATCTGACGCAGCACCAGATGCATATCCTTGTACCCGTCTGGTCCAGATCCCGGCCCCTGGCCCTGCTCTGCCTGCATCTGGAAAACACACAAGCCCTTTCCCCGGAAAAAAAAAATTTCCTCACATCCATTGCCGGTACCCTCATGCAGATCATCCTCCACAGACAGGCAGAAGAACAGGCCCGCCACAACCTGCTGCACGATTCCCTCACGGGGCTGCCCAACCGCACCTTCCTGATCCAGAGACTGAAAACAGAAAGCCTCGCAGCAAAGGAAACTCCGGAATCCTGCTTTGGCCTTGCCCTGCTGAGCCTTGACCATTTCAGAAACTTCAACGAAAGTTTTGGTTTCTCTCTGGGTGACGGCATCATTCACGCCACGGCTGAAAAACTTCTGGAAGAAAAAGGTTCGGATTATGAAGTCTGGCACCTTGGGGCAGACACCTTTGCCCTTTTGTTCAGCAGGCTGAAAAACCGGGAAACAGCCATCCGGAGCACAGAAAAAATACTGGAAGGCATACGAATACCTTTTTCCGTCAAAGGCCACCTGCTCCATCTTACAGCCAGTGCGGGCATTGCCTTTTCCGATTTTTCATATAAAAAAAGTTCCGAAATTCTGAGGGATGCGGATACGGCCATTCATCAGGCAAGGATTCTGGGCAGGGACAGGCTGATGGTGTTTACGCCCAAAATGCATGAAAAGGCCAGAGGTGCCATGGAAACCCTCATGGATCTGCGTCAGGCCATGGAAAAGGATGAGCTTATTCTTTTCTATCAGCCCATCATCCATGTTGACAGCGGCAAAGTCACAGGCGTTGAAGCCCTGATCCGCTGGAAACATCCCCACCGTGGCATGGTCAGCCCTGCGGAGTTCATCCCCATTGCCGAAGAAACGGGGCTGATACTCTCCATGGGAAAATGGATACTGAAAAAAGCCTGCACGGATATCAAGGCTTTCAATGCCCTTTACCCAAACAATCCCCTTACCCTAAGTGTCAATCTTTCTTCAAAGGAATTTGCCAACACAACACTTTTTGAACAGATCCGGCAGACCCTCACAGAAACCGGCTTTCCACCGGAACGGCTGAAACTGGAAATAACGGAAAGTGTGGTCATGGGCAATGCCGAAGCCGCTGTCATCACCCTGAGCAAACTCAAAGAAATCAATGTCCGCATCTCCATTGATGACTTTGGTACGGGATATTCCTCCCTTTCCTATCTGCACCGCTTCCCCGCAGACAGTCTCAAAATCGACCGTTCCTTTATCCGCCGCATGCATCTGGGGGGAGAAAACATGGAAATTGTCCGTACCATTGTGACGCTGGGCAAGGCCCTTCACATGGAAATCACCGCCGAAGGCGTGGAAACCGCAGAAGAGCTTGCCATGGTAAAAGAGCTGGACTGCCCCTGCGTACAGGGCTTCTATTTTGCCAGACCCATGCCTTTGGAAGAGCTGAAAACGTCCCGCTTTTTTCATCCCCTGCTTAAAGGGTGACGAGCGTTTACGTAAAAAACCAGAAACAGACAAAGCCTTTACATACTGCCCCTGAAGACGGACCCATTCAAAAAAACTGTTCTTTGCCCTGCAAAGCCTGTTATAAACAAATACACCCTCTACACCCCCTATCTTTGTTTTTCCAAACCCTAAGGAGAACAAGCACATGACAGACAAGGGATGGACCATAGGAAAAAAGCTCATTGTATCCTTTATCGGTGTTGCCATCATTACCCTTCTTGTGGGTATTGTGGGCTTTTACGGAGCAGATCAGGGTGAAAAATCCATCACCGAAATCGGTGCGGTGAGACTTCCCTCCGTAGACAGCCTCCTGCTCATGGAAAGTAACCTGCAACTGGCCCGGGGCAGCGTTCGAACCCTTGCCATTCCCGGCCTTTCCATGGAACAGCGCCAGCGCCAGTATGAGGCATTTTCAAGGGCAAGGGCCGCATACCGGGAAGCCGTCAATATTTATGAACCCCTTCCCCAGACCACAGAAGAAGCACGGCTCTGGAACGAATTCACCACAGCCATTGCCGCCCTTGCCAGAGAAAATGACCGGACCCTTGAAATGGCCAGAGCCATTGATGCCAATGGCATTGCCGATCCCATGGCCCTGTCCCGCCGCATTGAGCAGTTTACCAAAGACCATTATATGGTTGTGGATCAGGTGAGAACCCTCATTGAAAACCCTGAAACACGGTTTGAAGGGGGAGAAAGCCACACCGCCTGCAATGCGGGCCGTTTTTTCCCCACCTTCCAGACGGACAACCGTCAGCTTCAGGCAGCTCTCCGTGAATTTGACACCCCCCATCGCCGTTTCCATGAAGCTGTGGCACGCATCAAGGAAGCGGTGGCTTCAGGCAGAACCGATTCCGCACGGCAGATTTTCAGGGGCGAACTGGAACCTGCCATGGATGGCGTTTTCAGAAGTTTTGCGGCCATGCAGGCCATCGCCGATGAGTCAGTGAATCTCTTTGAAGCCATGAAGGAGCAGGCCCTTGTGGTTACGGCGGCAAGGGAAAGGGCTGCCCTTGGCGTTCTGGCCCAGATTGTGGACATCAACAGAGAAATTGCCCGTGCGGAAACGGAAAATGCTCAAAGGCAGGCTGTATTCATAGAGATTCTGGTTATGGTGGTATCCATCATGGGTGTGATCCTTGCCCTTGCTCTGGGTCTTCTCATCACCCGCAGCATCAACACCAACCTAAGCCGTATCATTGCAGGGCTGAACGAAGGTTCTGATCAGGTGGCTTCGGCTTCGGGTCAGGTATCTTCCGCCAGCATTTCCCTTGCCGAAGGTGCCAGCGAGCAGGCCGCATCCATAGAAGAAACCTCTTCTTCCATGGAAGAAATGTCTTCCATGATCAAACAGAATGCGGACAATGCCGGGGAAGCCAACGCCCTCATGGGACAGACAAGGGAGGTGGTAAACACCGCCACTGCCTCCATGGCCGAGCTTACCGGCTCCATGACAGACATTTCCAAGGCCAGCGATGAAACCTCAAAAATCATAAAAACCATAGACGAGATCGCCTTCCAGACCAACCTGCTGGCCCTCAATGCCGCCGTTGAGGCGGCCCGTGCCGGGGAAGCAGGAGCCGGTTTTGCCGTGGTTGCCGATGAGGTGAGAAACCTTGCCATGCGGGCTGCGGAAGCGGCAAAAAATACCGCAGAACTCATTGAAGGAACGGTAAAAAAGGTACAGCAGGGAAGCGAGCTTGTCAGCCGCACAAACAGCGCCTTCAGCGAGGTGGCTTCCAGCAACATCCAGGTGGGTCAGCTTGTGGCGGAAATTGCCGCTGCCTCCAAGGAGCAGGCGCAGGGCATAGAGCAGATCAACAGAGCCGTTGCGGAAATGGACAAGGTGGTACAGCAGAATGCGGCCAATGCCGAAGAATCCGCTTCCGCATCCGAAGAAATGAATGCACAGGCCGAACAGATGAAATCCATGGTTCAGGAACTGGTGGCCATGGTGGGGGGGGCTGCTGCCAGTGCCAGAAGACATGCCTATACCACGGCCCATTACAGGGAAGAAAACCAGAACCGTCCGGCCCCTGCAAGGGCGCAGGCTCCGGCAAGGCAAAATCCGGACAGAAACCTGAAACGCCCACCCCAGACCAAGGGCAAAGAAATCAGCCCCAGGCAGGTCATCCCCATGGATGATGACGATGATTTCACAAGGTTCTGAGCATTTTCTGTCTGTCTTCGCTATGGCTGGATACACGAAAGACGGTCTTCCCTGACTCCCCTGCCGGAAAGGAAGACCATTAGTTCCTCACCGGGAGAAAAAGATGAACACCAAGAATAATAATCCCGAAAACCCCCATACAGAGCCGGATGTTTCAGAGCTGAAAAAGAAAATTGCGGCCCTCAGGGAACATCTGCAGGGACAGGCCAAAAAAATTGCAAAAATGTATCAGGATAAGGCCCATCTCATTGCCCTCATCGAACATGCGCCGGATATCATCATGCGTTTTGATAAAGATGGCAGACACCTTTTTGTCAACCGGGCCATTGAAAAGGTGGTGCCCATAGCTGCGGGGGATTATATCGGCAAAACCCACAGGGAGCTGGGATTTCCCGAAGCAACCTGCTCTTTCTGGGAGTACAACTTAAAAAAAATCTTTATTACGGGTGAACTGAAAGAAAAGGAAACCCCCTATGCGGGCATCTACGGCTTAAGAATTTTCAACTGGCGTCTTATTCCCGAATACGGCCACTCCGGCAAAGTTCACAGCATCCTCTGCATGGCAAGGGACGTGACAGAGCAGCGCCTTGCGGAGCAAAGCTACACAAAGCTTTTTGACACCATGCCCTATGGCTTTGCCCTGCATGAAATGATTTTTGATGAAAGGGGAAAGGCCCTTGACTATCGTTTTTTAAGCGTCAATCCGGCCTTTGAAAGGCTGACGGGCCTGAAGGCCGATGACATTCTTGGCAGGCGGGTGCTGGAAGTGCTGCCAGAAACGGAAAAACAATGGATAGACCGCTACGCAGAAGTGGCAGCCGGAGCGCCACCCATCCACTTTGATTCCTTTTCAAAGGCACTGGATAAACATTTTGAGGTTACAGCCTATGGCTCCGGTCCGGGTCAGTTTGCCACCCTATTCCACGATGTCACAGAACGAAGGAATACGGAAAAGGAGAAGGAAAAACTGCAAAGCATGCTGGCCCAGTCCGACAAGCTCAATGCGGTGGGCCGCCTTGCAGGAGGTGTGGCCCATGACTTCAACAACAAGCTCAGTGTCATCACAGGGTATGCGGAATTTGCCCTGGACAGAACCCCTCCTTCCCATGAACTCCATGCCGACCTGCAGGAAATCATCAAAGCCGCCCGCAGTGCCACGGAACTGACCCGCCAGCTCCTCACCTTTGCGCGCAGGGAAAGGACCAACCCGCCGAAAATCATTGATGTCAACGATATCATCCCATCCATGCTGAACATGCTGGGAAGACTGCTCGGAGAAAACATCGACGTCAACTGGCAACCGGGAAAAAATATCTGGGCTTTGCACATGGACCCTTCCCAGCTGGATCAGATTATTATCAACCTCTGCGTCAATGCAAGGGATGCCATAGGAAGAAAAAACGGGCGCATCACCATTGAAACCCGGAACACCAGCCTGAAATATCCTTCGGAAACGGCAGAATCTGATATTTTCCCCGGAGACTATGTCAGTATCAGCATAGCGGACAATGGCTGCGGCATGGACAGGGAAACCATGGCACAGATCTTTGAACCCTTTTTCACCACAAAAAAAGAGGGGGAAGGAACGGGGCTGGGCCTTGCAACGGTTTATGGTATTGTGCGACAGAACAAGGGCATCATACGGGTGTACAGTGAACAGGACATGGGAACGGCTTTCACTGTTTTTCTGCCAAGATACACCAGCCAGCAAGCCGAAGCCGAAACAACACCTTCCATGGAAAAGGAAAAAAGGGGGAAAGAAACCCTGCTTCTGGTGGAAGACGATCCGGGTCTTCTGGCCCTGAATCAGGCCATGCTGGAACGTCTGGGGTATCAGGTACTGCCCGCAGCCCTGCCCGAAGAGGCCCTGAACATTGCCGATTCCTTTAAAGAAGACATCGCCCTGCTGCTCACGGATGTGGTCATGCCGGGGATGAGTGGTCCTGCACTCTCAAAAATTCTTACGGAGCGTTTTCCGGACCTTAAAAGCCTTTTCATGTCAGGCTACTCCCAAAATATGCTCCGGGAGCAGGGATTTGCCACGGAGAATGTGGATCATTTTATCCAAAAACCCTTTTCCTTTAAGGAGCTCAGCCTTAAGGTCCGGCAGATTCTGGATATGGAAGGAAGTGCTCAAGATGGATAAAACCTCACAGAATAAATATTTTTCCTCTGTTTTTGACAAGAAAACCATGATGAACCGTTTTATGAATGATGCGGAAATAGCCTGCGGCGTTGTAAGGGTTTTCCTTACGGATACCCCAAGGCAGCTTTCCCTGCTTCAGGATGCCCTGAAAGACAAAGATCTTGAAACAGCCACGAGAATTGCCCACAGCATCAAGGGAGCCGCCATGAATGTGGGAGGCTTAAGCCTCGCAAAACTCGCCGCAGCCATGGAAAAGGATGGCCATGAAAAACACATCCCTGCCATGGAAGAAAAACTGGGGCAGATGAAAAAAAATTGCCATGATCTCATAGGAATTTTACAAGAAACCTTCCATATAAAGGATATTCCATGAAGATACAGGACCACAGCATCCTCGTGGCTGAAGATGATCTGACTTCCCGCACGGCTTTGCAGCTCACCCTTAAAAAATGGGGCTATGCCCCCCTCATTGCTGAAGACGGAGAGGCTGCATGGGAAATTCTGCAGGATGAAACCCCTCCCCGCCTGCTGATTCTGGACTGGATGATGCCAAGGCTCCATGGCATTGACCTCTTGCGCCGCATCCGTTCCAATAAACTGGAATCTTCCTTTTATATTATCATGCTGACCACAAGGGACAGCACCGAAGATATCATTGAGGGCCTTGATGCCGGAGCCGATGATTACCTCACCAAACCCTTCAATCCCGGCGAACTGCGGGCACGGGTCAATGTGGGCTTCCGGGTTCTGGGCCTGCAGGCCACCCTTGAAAAAAGAATTCGGGAACTGCAGAAAGCCGTAGAACACATTCAGACCCTGCAGGGCATTCTTCCCATCTGCTCCTTTTGCAAAAAAATACGCAATGACACGGGCTACTGGGATCAGGTGGAATCCTATATAGCCAAGCACTCGGGTACCCGCTTCAGCCATGGCATCTGTCCGGACTGCCTTGAAAGACATTACCCGGATTTTGCCGATGAGGTGCGGGGCCAATGAGGTACGGGAATGATAGATTGCGGCATCCTGTGAAACGGGTTGTCGTTTTACCTTGTTTGGTCAGAGAGAGATGTGATATGGGTATGAAACATAATAACGCCAGAGGAATAGGGTTCTGCAACTTTTAAAGAACCTCCTTTTGCGTATCCTGTTCGCTTCTGGGTCAATGCACAAGTTACTCCATGACAAGACGCCTGAATAAAACGTTTTTTGCTACTGAATATACGGTCAACTGCTTTGCAGGTGCTCATATATCCGAACCCCCTCTCAGATACCGCTGTGGAGAATATGATGCCCGTGCTTTCCAACCACCCAAAAATCATGATCGTGGACGATACCCCGGCCAACCTCAATCTTCTGCAGGAAATTCTTCAGGCAGAAAACTACCATATTATGGCCTTTCCGAGGGGTTCAATGGCCCTTTCCGCTGCCGTAAAAAACCCTCCTGACATGATCCTTCTGGACATCCGCATGCCGGAAATGGATGGCTTTGAAGTCTGCCGCCGTCTTAAGGAAACGCCTTCCCTGAAAGATATCCCCGTTATTTTCATCAGTGCCCTCAGTGATACGGAAGACAAGCTCAAGGCCTTTTCCGCAGGGGGAGTGGATTATGTGACCAAACCCTTTCATCCCGAAGAAATCCATGCCCGCATCAAAACCCACCTGCACCTGCAAAGGCTTTTGCGGGAGAGTGAGCAGAGACAGGAAGTGCTCATCGGAGAGCTGCCGGATATTGTCATCCGCTTTGACAAAGAGGCCCGCCACCTTTTCGTATCCGGGAATATCCATGAACTCTACGGACAGGATGCAAAGGCATACAGGGGAAAAACCCACAGGGAACTCTTTTTTCCGGAAGAAATCTGTGAATTCTGGGAAGATGCCGTAAACAAAGTTTTTGATACGGCTGAAACCCATGAAACGGAAAAGACCTTTACGGGAAAAGGCCCTGCTGCCATCCACAACCTGAGACTGATTCCCGAATATGACGTTAACGGAAAAATCCAGTCCGCCCTTGCCATCAGCAGGGACATCACAGCCTCGAAAATGGCGGAAAAAGCCCTGCTTCAGGCAAAGGAAGCCGCAGAAGCAGCCAACCTTGTCAAGTCGGAATTTCTGGCCAATATGAGCCATGAGCTGAGAACCCCCTTAAATGGCATTCTCGGCGTCATGCACCTGCTGCAGGGCACAGATCTTGAGCCGGACGATGCGGAAATTCTGAACCTTGGCATCCATTCCGCCCAGAGGCTGACCCATCTCCTTACGGACATCATGGACTTTTCAGCCATGGATGCAAAGAGGGTCAGGCCCTCAAAGGAAAGCTTTGAGCCGGAACAGGTCTGCAAAACCCTCGAAGGACTTTTCAGCCTTACGGCCCTGGAGAAAAAAATCCACCTTGACATTGCCATGGATCCGGCCACACCTTCCCTTCTGGTGGGAGACGGTCCCCGCCTCCGCCAGATTCTCGGCAATGCCTTTAAATTTACAAAAAACGGAAGCATCCGGCTGGAAATTCTTCCCCTGTCCCCCTTACAAAATGAAAAAGCCCATATTCTGTTTATTCTTTCCGATACAGGTATCGGCATCAGCCGGGATCTGATGGATCAGATATGGGAACCCTTCAGGCAGGCCGACGGCTCTTCCACACGAAGCCATGAGGGAGCTGGGCTGGGTCTTGCCCTGATCCGGAGGCTTGTTCTGATGCTGGGCGGCACCCTGTGCATGGACAGTCTTCCCGGAAAGGGTACGGAAGTTTTCCTGCTTCTGCCCTTTGACCGCAGCCATTAAAAAAGCCTGATATCACGACACGGGCAAAAAAGAGTATTTGCGGAGGGATATATGAAAAAAATCCCATGGCTTGTATTCATTCTGGCCTTCTGTTTTTATAGCACCAGCCTGAGGGCAGCCCCTCCTCCCCTCATCATCGGTGTGGATGTGGATATGGGTGCGGCATCGGCCATGGCGGGAAACAGCATTTACCGGGGAGCCATGCTGGCCGTATCGGAAATCAACGAAAAAGGAGGCCTGCTGGGCCAGCCCCTTCACCTGAAGGTGCTGGATCACAGGGGCAACCCCGCCCGGGCCCTGAACAATATGCAGACCTTTGCGGAAACACCCGGCCTGCTGGCAGTGATTGGCGGAAAACAGACCCCTGTCATTCAGGCGGTTTTACCCCTCATCCATCGGGAAAAAATCATTTTTCTCATTCCATGGGCTGCGGGAACCCACCTTGTGGACAACGGATATACCCCCAACCATGTATTCCGCGTGTCTGTCCGTGACGAAGACGCAGCCGGTTTTATGGCTGACACCCTTATTCGGGCCGGCTATGAAAAACCGGGCATTCTGCTGGAAAGAACCGCATGGGGAAAATCCAATGAAAGATCCATTCTAAAGGCCCTGTCCGAAAAAAACATCCATGGGGCAGGGATATACTGGTTTCACTGGGGTGTCTCCGACCTGAGCCCCCAGCTACTTCACCTGCAAAAAAACGGAGCAGACAGCCTGATTCTCGTATCCCAGCCCAGAGAAGGAAAAACCCTTCTCAGGTCCATGGTAGCGCTGCCTGAAAACCAGCGTATCCCCATCCTTTCCCACTGGGGCATTGCAAGCGGGGATTTCCCTGCTCTGGCCGGAGATCTGATCCAGAAAACAGAGCTTTTTTTTCTCCAGACCTTCTCCTTTCTTGATCCGCCTTTTCCTGACCGGGCTGACCACCTTTTCCGTTTATACAAAATGCACTTTCCGGAAACCCAAAAACCGGAAGAAATTCCCGCACCCGCAGGCCTTGTCCATAGCTATGACCTTGTGCATCTGCTGGCAAAGGCCGTGGCAAAAGCAAAAACCAGCGAAAGGGAAAAAATCCGGGATGCACTGGAAAATATCGACTTCCATGGGGGCATCATGAAAAACTACAGGCCTCCATTTACCCCCTCACGCCACGATGCCCTTGGCCCGGAAGACTTCCGCATTGCCTGCTTCACCGAAAAAGGCAGCATCATTCCCTGCACCATGATAAAAAAACCCTGATCATCGGAGACTGCTGCTGTCCGGCCCCTGGCCCTTAACAGGAGTACCAACTTGAAAATATTGAGAAACCTCAGGCCCAATCCCGGCTTTGCCTCTTATATTCTCTGCAGGGTCATTCCCCCTACCCTCATCATCATGCTCCTTGCCAGCCTGACAGGCCTCTGGATGGCAAGGTCTGCCATCCTTTCTTCGGTGCATACCCGCCTTGAGGCAACGGCAGATACCCAGCAAATGCAGATCGAAGACCGTATCCATTCCTTAAAAAACCAGCTTATCCATCTGGCAGCCAATGATCTCATCATCAATGGCCTGATCCACACCATAGACAGGGAAATTTATCTCCCCCTCTTCTTTCAGTCCCTGAGCCTTACCGGCTCCCCATGGGAACGCATCGCACTTGTGGATTACATGGGAGAGGAAATCATAGCCAGTCAGCCCCAGAGCTCTGTCCCGCCTGCCCTGCCTGCCCCATCCATGATTCAGGAACTTGCAGGCAACAACTCCCTTCTCCATCTTTCTGCCGGTGGCCTCCACATGGCCGTTCCCATCCTCGTGCATGGGTTTCAGGAGGGGGCCCTTACCCTCTTTCTGCCCCTTGATGACATCCCCAGACTCAAGGAAATGGACAGGTCGGATATGGACATGGTCTTTTTAAACGGAGACAATGAAGTCATCATAGCCAATGCCAGCTATCGCCAGCGTTTTGGCCTTCGTATGCCGAAAGATACCAGCGACTGGATTTCCATGAGCCGCGAGATTGAAGGCCTGCCCGGCGTCACCCTTGTTCTGGGAATGGATTCTGCCATTGTTCTCAGTCCCGTAAAAAAAATGGCCTTTTATATGATGCTCACCACAGGAATCAGCATTCTCGCCCTCATTGCCTCCGTGATCACAGGAGCCCGCCTCGCCGTCAAAAGTGTAAAAAAGCTGAGCATGGCCATGGGAAAGATTGCCAGTCACAAGGATCTGAGCCACCGCATCCGGCTGGACCTGCCTCTGGAACTGCAGCAGCTTGCCCGTGCCTTCAATCAGACCATGGAAACCCTTCAGGATACCACCGCATCCAAGGAAGCCCTTGAGCAGAGCCGGGAGCGCTTTGATCTGGCCGTGAGAGGCTCCAACGACGGCATCTGGGACTGGGATCTGAAAAACAATACCCTCTTTCTTTCTCCTAAATGGAAGGAGCAACTGGGCTACGGAGACGGGGAACTAAAAAATCACATTGATACCTTTAAAGACCTGCTCCATCCCGAAGACAGGGAATGGGTGCTTGAACGCACGGAACTCTTCATTACGGGCACCATTTCACACCATGAGCTGGAATTCCGCATGCTGCATAAAAGCGGCACCCACCGCTGGATTCTTGCCAGAGGTGCGGCCCTGCGGGATGCATCGGGTACACCCTACAGGCTTGCGGGCTCCCATACGGATGTCACCCAGCGCAAAGAAACGGAAATCCGCCTCACCGAATCCAGGGATGCCCTGAAAGAAAGCAACCAGTCTCTGGAAGAAGCCCTTGCCATTGCCGAAGAAATGGCCCAGAAAGCCCGGCAGGCCAACATTGCCAAAAGCCGTTTTCTTGCCAACATGAGCCATGAAATCCGCACACCCATGAATGCCATCCTTGGATTTTCCCATATACTGGCAAGGGATGCCGAACTCTCCCCCCGCCAGACGGAACATCTGAACACCATCATCCGGAGCGGACGTCACCTGCTCCAGCTCATCAACGATATTCTGGACATGTCCAAAATCGAAGCCGGGCAAAGCACCCTGACCCTGTCGGACTTTTCCCCGGAAGACCTCATCGGTGATCTGGAAATCATTTTCCGCAGCCGCGCCATGGAAAAGGGTTTGCAGTTTCTCCTTGAAAAAAGCACCGACCTTCCAGCCTATGTCCATGGGGATGAAACCAAGCTGCGCCAGATGCTTCTCAATCTTCTGGGCAATGCCGTAAAATTCACGCAGACGGGTGGTGTCACCCTCAGGGTGCGTGCAGACCAATACGGAGAAGACGCAGGTAAAAAACTTTTTCTTCTGATTTTTGAAGTGGCGGATTCCGGTCCGGGGATTCCTGAAAAAGAAAAAGAGCATATTTTTGAACCTTTCCTGCAGGCAGAGGAAGGCATCAGGGCCGGTGGCACAGGCCTTGGCCTTGCCATCAGCCGTAATTTTGCGGAAATGATGAACGGCAGCCTGAGCTTCACCAGCCTGAGGAACTTTGGCAGCTGTTTTCGCCTTGAAATTCCCCTGCCTGCCATGGATCACCCTGTACAGCCAGAGGCTTACGTCCTGTCACCGGTCATGACCCTTGCACCGGGCAGTGCGCCCGTGCGCATTCTTGTGGCAGATGATGCAGAGGACAACCGTGCTCTGGTCGCTGCCCTGCTCCAGCCCATGGGCTTTGAGATCCGTGAGGCGGAAAACGGCAGGCAGGCCATTGATATTTTTGAATCATGGTTCCCCCACGCCATCCTCATGGACATGCGCATGCCCGTTATGGACGGGTATGAAGCCATCCGCCATATCAAATCCGGCAGCCGCCCCTCTTTTATCCTTGCCCTGACAGCCACAGCCTTTGAGGATGAACGGAAAACAGTGATGGATACGGGGGTGGACGCCTACCTGAGAAAACCCTTTCAGCCCCAGGAACTTTTTAATCTTCTGGCGATCCATCTCGGAATAGAGTATAGTTTTCAAGATGTCAGCCCGGAAAAACCCCAAGCATCTCCGCCCGTTTCAAAACGTCTGCCCCCCTGCCGTGACGTCCTTTCTGCGGAAGAACAAAAACAGATGCTTGAAGCCGTCACAGAGGGAGATATCAAAAACATCCTTGAACTCATTGAAAACCTGAGACAAAGAAATGCTGTTGCTGCTGGCATCCTTCAGGAAATGGCCAGAACCTATGCCTATGATAAAATACTGGCATGGCTTGGCTGAAAACAAGGAGAAAAGCCCCATGATCATTGCGCTCTGCAGGGATGGAAAATCCCATAAGGCTGAAAAACTGGCAAAATCCATGGCTTCGGACCCTCGGGTCAAAGCCCTTCTCATCCTTGCCTGCGATGCCAATGGATGGAAAAAGGAAGAGGTGGACCCCTGGCTGACGGATCTTGGAAAACCGGTATTTGGCGGCATTTTTCCCCAGATCATTGCAGAGGGAAAAAACCTTGAAAAGGGGACCCTTATCGCAGGGCTTTCCCACCCGGCAGAGCCCTTTGTACTCAAGGGCATCAGCCGCCCCGGTACAAACCTTGAAGACGAGCTGGAAAGCCTTCTGGAAGGAAGGGACTTTTCCGACAGCACCCTCTTTGTCTTTGTGGACGGTATGGCCCGCCGCATTGGCCAGCTCGTTGAAGGGCTGTTCAACACCCTTGGCCTTGCCCCCAGATACATCGGTGGCGGCGCAGGCTCCCTGAGTTTTAACCGGAAACCCTGCATCATTAGCGCCGAAGGCCTGCTCACGGATGCCGTTGTTCTGGCCCATTCAAAGGTTGCAAGCGGCATTGGCGTGGCCCACGGATGGCATCCCATATCCGAAGCCATTAAAGTCACAGAAGCCTCCCATAACCGCATTCTTTCCCTGAACTGGCAGCCCGCCTTTCAGGTGTACCGCAGTATCATCGAAAAACACGGGAATGTTTCCTTTGATAAGGCAGATTTTTTTGATATTGCAAAGGCCTATCCTCTGGGCATTGCCCGCATGGATGCGGAAATGGTGGTACGGGACCCCATATTCACGGAGTATGATGCCCTGATCTGTGTGGGGGAAGTGCCGGAGGGCAGCTACATTCATGTTCTCAGCGGAGATATGGACTCCCTCATCAAGGGTGCCCTTGAAGCCAGAGAGGCCGCCATGGCAGGCTATCAGGGCCGGGAAAAAAATCCCGTCCTCTTTTTTATGGACTGCATCTCACGGGTTCTTTTCATGGGCCCTGATTTTCAAAAGGAAATTGCCGCAGTGGAGCAGGGCACCTTTACCTTCGGTGCCTTAAGCCTTGGAGAAATTGCCAACACAGGGGAGGCTTTTCTGGAGTTCTACAACAAAACCGCCGTGGCGGGTTTCATGGGAGATGCCTATGAACCTTGACATGTACAAGGATGCTTTGCTTGAAATCGCCTTCTCCATCAGCGGTGAGTTCAACTTAAAAAAACTGCTGCAGAACACCCTGCCCATTTTTCTCCGTAAACTCAACTGCACCCTTGCTGCCGTGGTACAAAAAAACGGAAAAAACCTTTATACCGAGCATATTCTTCCCAAAGCCATGGCGGACCACCCGGATTACCTTGGCCCCATGGAAGAACTCAGCCTTGCGCTGGAAAGCGATTCCGGTCTTTTATGGTACCCCATGGACCATGGCAGCTATCACTATTATGCCTTTCCCATGGAAGACTTCGGCTTTCTTCTTCTGGCCAGAGCCAGACCCTTTGACAGCTATTTTCTCAAAGAAATGCCTCCCCTCACCCGCATGCTGGCCAGAACCTGCCTTGCCTGTGCAGCCATTGAAAAAAGAAAAGAGAGTGAAGCCCTGCTTCTGGAACAAAAGGCCCACTTTGAATCCATCTTCACCAATACCAACGATGCCATGGTTTACTTTGACACCGAACACAGGCTCTTCAATGTGAATGAACGCTTCACCCGGATGTTCGGTTATACGCTGGAGGAAGTCCGGGGAAAAAACGTCAATACCATTGTGGATCCCCGTAAGCTGCAGAAGGAATACGGCTCCCCCAGAATCCTTGCCGGAGAAACCATAGAGATGGAGGCCATCCGCTATGCAAAAAACGGCAATGGCATTGAGGTGCTGCTCAAGGGCGGACCTGTTCTCATCCATGGGGCCATTGCCGGAGGCTATGCCATTTATTCGGATATTTCCGAAAGAAAAAAAAATGAGCGTCAGCTCCTTGAATCCAACCTGCTTTTGGAAAAATCCATTGACAGGGCCAACAAGCTTGCCAGACAGGCAGAAATGGCCAACATTGCCAAAAGTGCCTTTCTGGCCAACATGAGCCACGAAATCCGCACCCCCATGAACGCCATCATGGGCCTTACGGAACTGTGCATGGCAGAACCCCTGACGGAAAAGCAGCAGGGCTACCTTTCAAAGGTATCCTTAGCCAGCCGGTCCCTTCTGGGAATCATCAATGATATCCTTGATTTTTCCAAAATTGAAGCGGGCAGACTCAGCATGGAGTCCATCCCCTTTGTTCTCGATGATGTGCTGCATCAGAGCTGGAATCTGGTGGCGCACAGGGCAAGGCAGAAAAAACTGGAACTTCTCTGTTACAGAGATCCTGCCATACCGGAACAGCTTCTGGGAGATCCCTTACGTCTGGGACAGGTACTGACCAACCTTCTGGGCAATGCCGTTAAATTCACCGAAACCGGCAGTGTGCTGCTGGCCGTGACCCTGATCCGTCAGGAAAAAAAATCCTTTACCCTTGAGTTCAGAATCAAGGATACGGGTGTGGGTATCAGCGAGGATGAAAAAAAACGCCTTTTCCAGCCCTTCTCCCAGGCAGACAGTTCCACCACCCGCAAATTCGGCGGCACAGGTCTGGGACTGACCATCTCACGGCAGCTTGTGGAACTCATGGGCGGAGAAATCCGTCTGGAAAGCGCCCCCCGGAAGGGTTCCTCCTTTATTTTCACATCCTCCTTTCAGGCAGACCATCCCATTAAAGAAACCGGCCATGACCTGCCCGAAGCCCTCCGGTCCATGCGCATACTGGTACTGGGCAGCCATGGGGAGACAGGAAAAGTTCTTAAGGCTTACCTGAAGGCCTTTTCCCTTGAAACACACCTTGCTGACAATACAGAGGATGCCTGCAAGGTGCCGGGGGATGCCCTGCCCCCCTTTGACATTATTTTCTGGGACACAGGAAGATCCGGCCCTGAAGATACTGAAACCTTCCTGCAGCGCCTTGAAAAATCAGAAAGCGCAAAAAAACCAGCCATCATTCTGGTATCCGAAGAGGGGGAGGATCATGCCGCCAGCCTGAAACACAGGGAATATGCCACAGCCATTCTTACCACCCCCTTCACGCCCTCCCTTGTGATGAAGGCCCTGCTGAACAGTATTAAGAAAAAGGAAGGCAGAGCCCCCGTAAAGCAGCGGCATCAGCTCAGCAACGGCAGATCCCTTCAACCCCTGCATGGCAAACGTGTTCTGCTGGTGGAAGACCACGAAATCAACCGGCTTGTGGCGGCAGAACTGCTGAAACAGGTGGGCATAGAAACGGAGATGGCCTTCAACGGAAAGGAAGCCATCCACGCACTGGATCTCAACCCCTGTGATTACTACGACTGTGTGCTCATGGATATTCAGATGCCTGTGATGGACGGATATGAGGCAACCCGGCAGATCCGTAAAAATGACGATTTCAGGGATCTTCCCATACTGGCCATGACGGCCAATGCCATGGAAGAAGACCGTAAAAAAACCCTGGAATGCGGGATGCAGGGCCATGTTGCCAAACCCATAATACCGGAAGAGCTTTTTGCAAAACTTCTGGAATGCTGTTGCGACAAAACCGCTTCCGGGATTGCCTGCCACCGGGAAAGGGAGTGCCTCCTGACAGAGGAAAAAACGGGCAGAAACGATTACAAGCCAAAAAAATCATCCGGTCATGATGAAGATCAGAAAACAAAGGGGCAGCACCCGGAAATAAACTGCCGGGAACTGCCCCCCATAAAAACGGAAACCGATCCTGAATTTCTTGAACATATCAACAATCTGAATGAGCTGCTTCTCCAGTATGACAACAGGGCGGAAGAACTCATCAACGCCCTTCTTGACAGCGGACTGCATCCTTCAGATGCAGGAATTTTGAATCTCATAAAAAAAAGAATCTGGACCTACGATTTTGAAGGGGCCCTCTGCCTGCTGCAACCCTTTATGCAGCCCGTTGACAAAGAATGAAAATCACTGATCCTGCTTTGAAAAAACTGCAAGATAAAGCAGCTCTCCCACAGGCCGGGTCTCCTGAAGGCTAAAGCCAAAGGGCCTGACCATTTCCGTCAGTTCTTCGGGGGAAAGGCGTATGTGCTCCGGAGGACCGGGAGGGCCAGCCACCTTCTCAAACTCCACAACGGCCAGTCTGCCACCGGGTTTAAGGGTTCTTGCAAGGGCCTGCAGCATGCCTTCTGCCTTACCCTCAAGGGCCAGATCATGGAGAACCGTTGCGGCCAGACAGATATCCACGCTTTCCGGTGCCAGGGTGGTTCCCTGGGAGAGATCCGCCACAAGGGCCTGAATGTGGGTGAAACCGGCATCCTCAATCCGTTTTCTTAAATCAAAAATACCCTTTTCCCATAAATCAACGGCATAAATGCGGCTGTGCAACCCTGTCCAGCGGGCCAGTGCCAGGGTATAGTTTCCTGCACCGCAGGCCGCATCCAGAATGACAAGACCCTCAAGGGGTCCGAGGGCATCCTTCAGGCGCTGTCTGTCCAGCAGTTCAAAGCTGGATTTACCCGCAGCAATGGGTTCTTCATTCATGGTCATCTCCTTTTAGCCCTAATCCCAGGGGCCTCGCCGCTGGGTATTCACCACAATGATGCGGCCGTTTTCAAAACGGAAACCCGTCAGGGCCACATTGATCAGAGAAATCACAAGGGAAGCGAAAAAAGCCGTCCAGAAGCCGGACACATCAAAGCCCCTGACCAGAGCCGCCGTGATCTGTAAGAGAAAAGCGTTGATAACAAAGGCAAAAAAACCCAAAGACAAAAGGGTGACCGGCAGGGTAAGGAGCAGCAGCAAGGGCCGGATGAAAGTATTTAAAACCCCAAGAATGGCTGCTGCGGCAATGGCGGTTCCCACACTGGCCACCTCAATTCCCTGAAAAAGCATCCCCGCCACCAGAATGGAAACCGTAAGAATCAGCCAACGAACTGCAATATGTTCCATGATTTCTGCCTTTATCCTGTGATAAGCGAACTTCCGGGTCACTTAACAACTTACTCTGTGACAAAAAAACCGCACCGCATCCTGATATGAGTATTCAAATACAAAGACGGTTCGTCCCCGACCTACAGGATTCACCGATGTTTTTTAAGCTAAGCATAAAAAATTCACGATTCAAATTTTTTTTTTACGCAGACCCATAATTTTCAATCTGCGCCTCTGCTGAAATTCATAGCGCTGGGCCGCCAGCACAAAACGGTGCAGGATTTCCTCCTCCTTTTCCATGATATCCGGAAAGGAACAGTGACACTGCCCGTCGGAAGTTCGCCCCAGCACCTCTGCCATGGGCATCAGATCAAGGGGAACTTCGGGCGTATGGCTGATCATATGAACAATGAAACGGTCTCCCGGCCTTAAATCCGGATGGTTAAAGCTGCACCCGCCCGCACTGATATCCGATGCCAGACGGTTCTCTGCCTCTCCCCCCACCCGGACATACACCCGTACACTGTCTTGCGGCGCATACCGGAAACTCCGCCTCCTGTCCTTCAGGGCCTTGTCCAGCCATGAAAAAAAATTATTTTTGTTTTTCGAGAACAAACTCCACCCTCCTGTTGATCGCACGGTTCTCGGGAGAATTGTTCGGCCTTAAGGGTAAAAGGGAACCGTATCCCGTTGCGGTGAGCCTGAAGGGAGAAATCCCCTTGTCTATGAGATATTTCAACACCGTTGTAGCCCTGAAGGCGGACAATTCCCAATTGGAAGGAAAACGTAAGGTAGCAATGGGCACATCATCGGTATGGCCTCTGATATTGATGTTATATTCGGGATAGGCTTTGAAAATATGCACAATCTGCTCAAGGATGGGGTCTGCCTGGGATGTGAGCTGTTCACTGCCGGATTCAAAAAGAATGGTACCCCGGATGCGCACAATAATTTTATTATTGAGAATCTGTACGGTAATATGATCCCCCACATTCCTTTCGGCAATGAAGGCGTTAATATCTTCCACCATGGCTTCTTCTCTGGAGCGGTGACCGAAAATTTCCTCCACGGTCAGCTCCTTCCGGCTCAGCTCCGGCACCTCCATCACTTCAATGACACCAAGGGTGGTCATGTCCTGACCAAGGCTGATGCGTATGGATTCAAAGGCCTGTTTGAAGCGCTCCATGTTCAGGCTGGAGATGGAGTAAAGAAGAACAAAAAAAACCAGAAGAAGGGTCACAAGGTCCGCATAGGTAACAATCCAGCCCGGCCCGTCATCTTCATCCATAAAGTCGTCTTTTCCGCGGCTGTTTTTCATGCCGCCCCCTGACGCACATCCATTTTTTCCAAGGGAAGACGGTCCCTTAAGGGAATAAAGGATGAAAGTGCTTCATAAATCATCAGGGGATTGCTCCCCTTCATGACGGCAATGGAGCCTTCCAGCATGATTTCCAGCTGCATGACCTCAGAAATGGTCCTTGTTTTCAGCTTTCCTGCAATGGGCAGAAAAATCATGGTGGACAGAAGGGAGCCATAAAAGGTTGTAAGGAGGGCAACGGCCATGGCAGGTCCTATGGCAGAAGGGTCCGCCAGCTTGGACAGCATCTGCACAAGACCGATAAGGGTTCCCAGCATGCCAAAGGCAGGGGCATAGGCCCCCATTTTTTTGAATACATCCTGCACGGCAAAATGACGCATTTTCAAAGAATCGATTTCCGTTCTTAAGGCTGCCCGGACCTCTTCCTCCTGGGAGCCATCGGCAATGAGACCGCAGGCTTTTTTCAAAAAATCCGAATCCGGTTCCAGATTGGCCAGTTCCAGAAGTCCCTTTTTACGTCCTACATTACAGATACGGATCATGGTTTCAACGGCTGCATTGGGGTCTTCACGATCCTTTGTAAAAGCAAAGGCCGCTGCACGGAAAGCGGCAGCCACCTCACGGAAGGTAAAGGTTAAAAGGGTGGCGGCCATGGTTCCTCCCAGAACGATCATCATGCCGGGTACATTGACAAAGCTGCGGATATCTCCTGCAAGGAAAATGGCACTTATTATCAGGGAGATGCCAGAAAAAATACCAATGAGGGATGCAAAGTCCATGGGGGACTCCTTAATGGATGTTCCGGAAAGCAGGGGTAGGATCGCTGTGGGGCTGCATCATCTGAAAAAAACCCCGATTAAGATAAAGCTCTCTTTCTATCTGGGTAGCACAGGGCCCTTTCAAGGTCAATAAAGACCCGAAGCTCCAGATACAAGACGACCAGACACCCTTAAAAAAGGCAGATCTTCTCCCGTAGTAATTATTCAGCACCGTTTTTCAAGTACCAGACCTGCAAGACAGATGCACAGGCCCCGGCTATTTGCCCGTGACGCAATCTTATTCGGGAGCTTCTTGCCCTGTGCGGAAGCGGCAAAAACTCCCCGCCACAGGCAGGATAAGCTTTTTGATTACCATAGCAGGCCTTGGTACGCTGCCTTTGTGGCGGCTCAGACAGTTTGCCGCTTCTTTCGCACAGGCCTGCAAAGCTCTGATCCGAAACGATTGCAATGTCACTTGCAAATAGCCAAGGTGCCTTGCAACAGTACGAAGCTGCTGCAACTACAGCATTGGCAGTTTGGAATAAACTGTGCTGAACAGTTACCTCCCGTAAAAATATCTCCGTCACCCCACATGGCAGATGCCAGACCATGGAAAGGCTTTCAATCATTTTAAAAAGATACAAAAAAAGAACGCCCATGAAAAAATTTTCAAGTTTTCCGGTGCCATGAAGATTGACTTGACCGGGTGGAGCTGCTAGTTTTACCGTTTATGGAACCAGGAAAAATTGTCAAATATATCGACCAACAGAAAATTATCACCGCCGTTGTCACAGAAAACAAAAAGCAGAGACTCCGGCTTCTCACTGAAACCAACCGGGAAGTCAATTTATCGGCCAACCGGCTATCCCATATATCCGAAAGTCAACTGGACCTTGGCATCCCCCGGGATCATCAGGTCCGGACACTCAAGGAAACGGCAGAACGCCGCAGACTACTGTCCGCATCCATGGATCTCCATGAGCTATGGGAAGTTGTCCATGAAGAAGCGGACTGGCAGGACACGGAAACCATCGCCTCCCTCTGCTTTCCCGATGGCAGTGATGCCGATGCCCAGTCTGCCGTTATCCGCACCATGTTCACGGACCGACTCTACTTTAAATTCGGCACCAGCCGTTTTTTTCCCCACAGCCCCGAACAGGTGGAGCAGCTCAGAAAACAGCAACAGGAAGCGGAACGCCGCCGACGTGTCATCGAAGACGGCATTGTCTGGCTGAAAAAAAATCTGGACAATCCAGCCCCTGAACTTCCCGATGAACTCCGTCCCGTTGCCGCACTTCTGCAGGACTATATCATTTTCGGGGATGAAGCTTCCGGCATGGAAACCACCCGCCAGATCCTCTCCGGCATCGGAGGAGACCCCGGAGAAAAACTTTTTTCTCTTTTTGTACGTCTCGGACTCTGGGAGCAGGATGAAAACCTTCTTTTGAAGAAGTTCGACGTTCCTACGGAGTTCGACACGAAAACCATGGAAGCCGTTTCCCTTCTCAGGGAAAATCCCGTGGATTTTACAAACGATCCCAGACGCCGGGATCTCACAGGCCTGCGCCTGATGACCATCGACGGCCCATCCACCCTTGACTATGATGATGCCATCAGCATTGAAGCTTCCGGAGATTACCACATTGTGGGCGTTCATATCATTGACGTGGCCCACTTTGTCACCCAGGACAGCCCTCTGGATGTCTGTGCCCTTGAAAGGGGCAGCTCCATTTATCTGCCCGATGCCCGTTTCTCCATGCTGCCTCCGGCCATGTCCGAGGATCTCTGCAGCCTCAAAGGCGGAGAGCTGAGGCCTGCCATCAGTGTCCTCATGCGCATTGCAGACTATGCACGGGTGATCGACTATGAAATTGTGCCCAGTGTCATCCGTGTTGCGGAGCAGCTGACCTACAGTGATGCCAACCGCATGATCGAAGAAGATACGGATATTGCCAACCTTGACCGCATTGCCAGAAATTTCAGATCCCAGAGAATCATGGCCGGTGCCGTACAGATTTCCCTGCCCGAGGTGAATATCCGTGTGGATGAGGACAGCGGAGAAATACTGATCTCCAAAATCGACAGGGAAAGCTCCAGCCGTATGCTGGTGGCGGAAATGATGATCATGGGTAACGCCATGATGGCGGATTTTCTGAAAAAAAATGAAATGCCCGCGGTATTCCGGTCCCAGCCGGAACCCAAAAACCGGCTTTACAAAGGAGATGAGGGCAGCCTGTTTCAGAATCTCATGCAGCGCAGACATTTAAACCGGGTGGTCCTCACCCCCGTACCCGAGCCCCATTCCGGTATCGGCTTTCCCTGCTATGTCACAGCCACATCGCCCATCCGCAAGTACTGGGATCTTTCCACCCAGCGCCAGCTCAAGGCCATTCTGGGCATGGAAAAAGCCGCTGGCAAAGATGAAATCCAGAACCTTTTTGCCCGCCTTGAGCAACCCATGGCCTCCGTAGGCCGGGTGCAGTTTTTCAGAAAAAGATACTGGCTCTTCAAATACCTTGAAGGTCGCATCGGTCAGCGGGAAAGGGCTCTGGTTCTGGAAGAACGCCGCAACCAGTATCAGGTGCTGCTCATGGATTATATGCTGGAATGGATGCTGCCCGTATCCTCGGGAATCCAGCTCAAGCCGGAAAGCGAAATCGAGGTGGTGATTCAGCAGGCCAGTGCCAGACGGGATCAGCTTTCCCTGTATCTGGCCTGAAAATCTCAGGATACAGGATGAAACCATGCAAAAAACGGAAAACTGGCGTCATCAGGCAACGGCCTTCCTTGCCCGGTGCCGGGCACAGATGTGGGGCAGGCACAAGGAAAGGCCCTTAGAGTGGCTTTTCAGAGCTGGTTTTTCCGTATCCTTTGCCCAAGACCACTTTCTGGGCTGGAACTTCCGGCCCATGTACCGCAACGCCGCCCTCTGGCTGGGACCGGAGCGGGAAGGTGAAAAATACTATCTTCCCGAAGGTCTGCTGCTTCCATGGATTCAGAATGAAACCCTGCTCCGTCTCTCCATCCTTGATCCCGAAGGTCACCTCCACATCCTTGAAGGCAGCAGCACGGAAGCCATCACCGCCGGTGAAGGCCCGTGCCTCTTCATTACAGGCAATGACGGGGATGCCTTCCGGCTGATGCAGGAAAGCAAAAAGGGAACGGCCATTATGGCTGCTCCCCTCCTGTTTTCCACAGAACTCCCCGATCTTGATGCCTTTGGCAGGATTCGCCTTGTTGCTCCGCCTGTCCCTGAAACCATGCAGCTTCTGGAAGATCTCAGGGAAAGGGGCCGCATGGCAGAGCTTTTCCGGATTCCGGAAAAAGGCCTTGTGGCAGGCCTGCTCTGCGGCGACCTGAGCCCGGCGGATATCACCGCCATGATCCGCTTTTAAAAAAAGGCAGCAGGCCCCGAAGGAGGCAGAAATTCCACTTCCACCCGCCGGTTGCTGCGTCTTCCCTCAGGTGTTTCATTGGAGGCAACGGGCCGTGTATCTCCGTAACCTGCGGCTTCCAGCCTGTAGGCTTCTATCCCCCCCTGCTGCACAAGGTAGTTTCTGACACTTGCCGCCCTTTTTCTGCTTAAATTCATATTGTATGCCGCCTGCCCCGTGGAATCCGTATGACCTCCAAGGCGGAACCGGGTACCGGCAAGCCGGGAATCCCTGAGGGCTGCGGCCAGACGATCCAGCTCCATCCTTGAAGCAGGCGTCAGTTTGTCGGAATTGACGGCAAAATGAATGTCAAAGCTTAAGCGTCCTGCTTTATCTCCTGCCTGAACCATGGCCACCAGCAGGCTCGTAAGGGCCTCTACGGAATGTCCTGTCCCCGTAAGGGGAGCACCCACCAGTACCCTTTCTTCTTCAATGGGTTCTTTCTTTTTCTCCCTCTGCACAAAGTGGATTTCCCGTACCTGATCCATGGGCAGATAATCCTTCCGCCACCGGCCTTCATAGGCCACATACTTTTCAATGCTCAGCTCAGCCGCAGGGAACTCATCCCCCACATGGCGTACCAGAGCTGCCCTTTCCACCTCAAAGGGCTCCCCCTTTCTGGGGGTGATCCGCATGGACAGAACACCGTAGGGAGGACCGGGAATACTGATGAATTCAACCCTTGAAAAAATCCTTCGGGCTTCTTCCACAGGTACAAAGAAACGTTCACCATTTCTGGTGAAACGAAAGGCAGCGATGTTCAGATCCCTGAGACGCCGGGAAGCATCATGGAGGACCATGCCTTCATCCGTATATTCCGTTGCGGTATCAAAAACCAGAGACCGGACACGGTTGCCATCCCGCAAAACGACAATGGTGTTCAAGGCTTCTGCGAACACCAGACTGCCCCAGAAAAAGGCCAGACACCCTGCTGCCAGTAACAGAAAATATTTTTTTCTCATCAGATTCCTCCGCTAGCAGGCCATGAAGGCCTCTCTGTTAAAAGGCTTTTTACCCTTTATCGGCAAAGGAGGCTGAACATTTAATCGAAGGCCGCCTTTTTTTGATATTGTTCAGCACAATTTATTTCTGATTACAACTGTCTTTTAGTCATACGAACCTTAATCATAGAAATTATATGACCAGATTTTACGCATGTTAGCGGGCACCCGTAAAGGGTGCCCCTACACAAAACAGGGCCGTAAAAACCATTCGTAGGGGCAGGCCTTGCGCCTGCCCGTATTCAAGCTTGCACCATGGATCTGGCAACAACCGGACCAGCAAACTGTGGCTGAGTCAGGAAGGCTGTAATTTTAACAGCCCCGTACCGTTGCAAGGCACCCTTGCTGTTTGCAAGTGACATTGCAATCGTTTCGGATCAAAGCTTTGCAGGCCTGTGCGAAAGAAGCGGCAAACTGTCTGAGCCGACACAAAGGCAGCGTGTCTAAGCCTGCTATGGTAATACAAAAGCTTATCCTGCCTGTGGCGGCGAGTTTTTGCCGCTTCCGCACAGGGCAAAAAGCTTCCGAATAAGATTGCGTCACGGGCAAACAGCTTGGGTGCCTGTGCATTTGACCGACAGCTATGGTCGTTAGAAAATTGTGCTGAACACTTTCTTTTTTTTAAGGATACTCTGCAAAATAATGATCCACCAGAGCAGCAGCCAGCCCTGTATAATCCGCAGGAGTGAGCTTGCGCATCCCATCCTTTGCCTGCTGGGGCACCTTTTCCAGGGAATCAATCAGGCGGGTAAAATCTTCAAGGCCCGTCTTTCTTCCCCTTGTCAGTTCTTTAAGCTTCTCATAGGGATTGTCTTCGCCATACACCCGCATTACCGTCTGAATCGGCTCCGCCAGCAGCTCCGGGTTGGCAGCCAGATCCGCCGCCAGCCGTTCCTCATCCAGAGCCACCTTGCCCAAGCCTTTCAGGGTGTTTCTGCAGCCGATGGACATATAGCCAAAAAGTGCGCCCATATTTCTCAGCACCGTGGAATCCGTCAGATCCCGCTGAAAACGACTCTGGAGCAGCTTGAAGGCCATGTGCTCCATCAGGGCCACGGCCAGCCCCAGATTGCCTTCCCCATTCTCAAAATCAATGGGGTTTACCTTGTGGGGCATGGTAGATGAGCCCACCTCCCCTTCCTTCAGACGCTGACGGAAATACCCAAGACTGATGTAGCCCCACATGTCACGGTCCAGATCCATGAGCACACCGGCCATGCGCACCATGGTATGGAGAACCTGAGCGATGCTGTGGTTGGGATTGATCTGGGTGGAATACATGACGGGCATCACTCCGAGATAATCGGACAAAAATATTTTTGAGGCGGCAATCCAGTCCACTTCAGGAAAAGCCGCCATATGGGCATTGAAGTTGCCCGTGGCGCCGTTCATTTTGGCTCCGATGGATATACTGGCAAGGCTTTCCATTTCCTGACGGAGACGCCATGCAAAATTCACCATTTCTTTTCCCATGGTGGTGGGTGTGGCGGGCTGACCATGGGTACGGCTCATCATGGCGGCACTCCGGCCACTTCTGGCAAGGGCTTCCAGGGATTCCAGCACCTCCTGCACCCGTGCCATGATGAAATCCCTGCCCTTCTGGAGCATCAGCGCATAGGCCGTGTTATTGATGTCATCGGAGGTACAGGCAAAGTGGGTCCATTCCCGGACCTTCTCCAGCCCCAGCGCATCAAGCTTTTCCTTGATATAATACTCCACCGCCTTGACATCGTGGTTGGTGGTCTTTTCTATGGCTTTTACCTTCAGGGCCTCCTCTGGCCCGAAATCCTTTGCTATGGCATCAATGCGGTCCAGATCCTCAGCTGCAATCTCCACCACCTTCAGATGCTCCACAAGAAAACGAAGCCAGCGCAGCTCCACAATCAGCCTGTGGCGGATCAGCCCGTATTCTGAAAAAATATCCCGAAGATCTTCCGTCAGTCTCCGGTAACGGCCATCCAGCACACTCAACGCACAAATCTGTTCCATTTCAGTTCCTTATCCGTTTTTTTTAATTCAGCAGACATCCGGCAGCAAAAGCGCCTCTGCAATGGTCATTCGCTCAGGTAAATCCATCCCGCTTTCCCTGATGAACATGCCCTGTACAGCCACAAGCATGCGATTCAAAGGTTCCAGTGCGATGGACATGGGCAGGGCTTTTTCAAGCACACCGGAAAAATTTAAGGGACAGCAATCCAAAAAAGCCTCTTCTTCCTCCTGAATCAGCAGGGGATACCCATGGGTCCGGCAGATGACAGGCCTTGCTTCATACAAGCCGCAAAGGCCTCCGTGCAAAAGGGGACAGGGATCTTCCGGACCGGCCTTTTCAGCCCGCATGCGGATTGAAGCCTTCTCCTCCTCACCAAGGACAGCCAGTGCTTTCGCCATGGAAAAGGCCTCCACGGCAAAAACAGAAATATGCCTGCAACAGGCATCACACCCCTTACGGCAGACCATATGAGACCCAGCCTGCATACGGATTTCTTCCAGCCTCTGATCCACCCGCTGTATCAAAGCCCTGTAGTTAAAAAAAAGATCTTCCGGCAAAAGTTCCTCCCGCCTTTCGTTCAGGTACAACAGCCAGCGCAGCAGCATGGGCGGGCTGTTTGACATGCAAAACAGGTTGACAATAGCACAGCAATGGGGCAGCGTGAATATTATCATTAATTTTGGGCATGAAAAACTCCGGGCCTTAACAGAAAACACCATGGCCAGACTGGCAGATGGCACACAGACTCCCTGATGCCATAAAAAATAAGTTCAGAGGTAACTCACAATTTTCCTTTGACAAATCGAAAACTCTCAATCAGGTGCATAGACAAGCGAGCCATTTGTTCGTGACGCAATCTTATTCGCTCCTGAAGCCGGCACAAAGGACAGCAACCCATACACCTTACCAAGGAAAATCTTCATGTTTGCCCCTGCTCCCTCCTACCATTCAGACGTGCTCATTGTTGGCGGCGGTATCGCCGGACTGGTAACGGCCCTGAAACTTCTGGACAGCGGCCTTTCCATGATCCTGCTGGACAGGGACAGGGAGGACAGGCTGGGGGGACTTGCAAAGGAATCCTTCGGCGGAATCTGTGCTGTGGGTACAGACCTGCAAAAGCGTATGGGCATACCGGATTCTCCTGAAACCGCATGGGAAGACTGGAAGCGGGTGGCCCGTTTCACGAATAAAGACAGATGGTCCAAAGCCTGGGCCAGAGCCTATGTGGAGCATTCTGAAAAAGAGGTCTATACCTTCCTCACGGAGCTGGGTATCCGCTTCCTTCCCGTGGTCAACTGGCCGGAGAGGGGCATGCTGCAACCGGCCAACTCCCTTCCCAGATGGCACATAGCCTGGGGAACGGGTCACCGCATCATTGCGTGCCTTTTAAAAGCCATCCATGACCACCCCAGGCGCAGCAGACTGAGCTTCCGCTTCGGCCACTGCGTTAGCCAACTCACCACCCATCAGGATAAGGTCTGCGGCTGCACCGGTACCATGGAAGGCACAGGCCGCCCCTTTGAGGCCCATGCGGACAGGGTAGTTCTCTGCGCAGGCGGCATCTGCGGCGGAGATCTTTCCCGTGTACGCAGGCACTGGCCCGGCCATCTGGACAAAATCCCCTCCCGCCTTCTCAACGGCAGTCACCGCTTTGCAGACGGCCTGATCCACGATGCAGCAGCAGCCATCGGCGGCAGGCTGGATCATCTGGACCGGCAGTGGCACTATGCAGCAGGCATCCCCTATCCGAAAAGCCCCATGGAAAATCAGGGCCTAAGCCTTGTTCCGCCAAGGTCTGCTCTCTGGCTCAATGCAAAGGGCGAGCGCATCGGTCCCCTGCCCCTGATGGGATACACGGATACTGGCTACATCGTAGAGCGTCTTTGCCGGGAGGAAGAACCCTTTTCATGGCTGCTTTTGAACCGGAAAATTGCCCTGAGGGAAATGGCCGTATCCGGTTGTGACTACATGACAGCCTTCCGCCACAGAAAATTTTTAAAGATGATCCGGGAGCTTCTTTTAGGTAACAGGGAGCTTACCGACCGCCTGATCCGGGAATCCGATGATATTCTTACAGCAGCCACCCTCATGGAACTTGGCCGGAAAATGCAGGAAAAGACGCCGGAAGTACCCCTCAACATGAAAGCCATGGAAAAGGCGGTCAGGGCCTATGACCGTCAGATTGAATGGGGTCCCTCCTTTTTTACCGATGATCAGCTCAGGCGCATCGCCATCACCCGCAAATACCGGGGAGACCGGCTGCGCACCTGCAAATTTCAGCAGATTCTCGATCCTTCCGCAGGCCCCCTCATGGCCATCCGCACCTTTATCCTTACCAGAAAATCCCTTGGCGGCATACGGACAGACCTGAAAAGCCGGGTACTCAACGGACAGGACAGCCCCATCCCCGGCCTCTTTGCCGCAGGTGAAACCGCAGGCTTTGGCGGCGGCAACATGCACGGGAAAGGGGCACTGGAAGGCACCTTTCTGGGAGGCGCCATCCTGACGGCTCACCATGCGGCGGGAAGTATCTGCAAAGGCGAATAAGTTTTTTTTAAAAAATCTGATTACTACTCTGACTCAGCCACAGCTTGCAGGTCAGGTTGTTGCCAGGCCTATGGTGTGGGCTTTAATACGGGCAGGCGCAAGGCCTGCCCCTACGAATGGTTTTTACGACCCTGTTTTGTGTAGGGGCACCCTTTACGGGTGCTAAGCTAACATGCGTAAAATCTTGGTAATTATTCAGCACAATTTATTTCGAACTGCCAATGCTGTAATTGCAGCAGCTTCGTACTGTTGCAAGGCTCCATGGCTATTTGCAAGTGACATTGCAATCGTTTCGGACCAGAGCTTTGAAGGCCTGTGCGAAAGAAGCGGCAAACTGTCTGAGCCGCCACAAAGGCAGCGTACCAAAGCCTGCCATGGTAATCAAAAAGCTTATCCTGCCTGTGGCGGGGAGTTTTTGCCGCTTCCGCACAGGGCAAGAAGCTCCCGAATAAGATTGCGTCACGGGCAAATAGCCTGGGGCCTGTGCATCTGCCTTGCAGGTATGGTACCTGGAAAACGGTGCTGATCAGTTACAATAAACTTTTTTAAAAAATCCCTCTCAGATATCCAGCCTCCCCGCCATATTCAGACGCTCATCCAGAACCGCCCTCAGGTCTGCCATACCCCCCAGCTGATTCTCCAGCTCACGGATCTTTTTATCTGTCATGGCATGGACTTCTTCATGGAGACGGGCACGCAGGGTTTCCGTTGCTTCTCTGGCGGCTCTGGTAACGGCTCCCCGCACCACCGCATCCAGACTGGATGAAAGCCTTATTTCAGGTCTTTCCAGTGTTCCTCCGAGCCTGCCTTCCACGCTAATGCGCTTGACATCCTTCAGGCCCGATGCCACAGCCGCCCTTACCCTGTCTCCGGAATCGGGCATCTCAAAACGCACACCGTCAAGGTCAAGGGCTATTTTTCCCTGCAAATCCCTTCCTCTGCTGAGAATATCCAGCGTCAGATCTGCCCTTTCAGCATTCAGGGCAAGATCCCCGCTGCCCATGGTGTCAGGATGCCATCCGCTGACCCCTGCCTTCATATGATCACTCGGCGCTTTTGGATTCACACGGTTAAAAACAAGCTCCAGATCAACGCTTTCAAGATCTGAAAGACTGTCTCCCCTGAAACGGATTTCCATGGGACTTCCCACCAGAGGCTGCCGGTTCGTTGCATTGCGGAGAGTCCCCTTGAGATTCCCGGCCGGTATTTCAAGGGAAAGGCCTGCACTGCGGATAAGAAAATCCGGCCGCTCCGGGATTTCTGCAAACAGGATATCCACGCCTTCACTGCGCAGTGCTTTTTCAGGCTCTGGTTTCTTCTCCCTTTCACGAATCCTTTCCAGCAAAGGCTCTGCCCTGCGGTACAGGGCAAGCCCTTTACGCAGACGGCCCTCCCATTCAGGGCCAAGGAGAATGCCCGTGATATTGCCCAGGCCCTCATCGGAAATCCCGTATTTTTCCACAAGCTGATTCACATCCTCTGCGGCCATGCTGCCAAGGGAAGCCATCCGCCTGCGCAGGTCAGCAAGGCTCTCTTCCATTTCCTGCCGCGTATTCCTGAGGGCCAGAATGTCTTTTTGTACATCGTCCCTGATCTGCTGCAGCTCCCTTGCTCCCGTAAGTACACCGCTCAGTCCGCTGCCCCTTTTAAGATTGTCAATGCGTGCCCTGTAGGCTGCCAGATCATCCATATCCGGCAGATTTCTGAGTCTTTCATCAAAGCTTTCATATTCCTCGCTTAAGGCCTTTTTCAGTTTTTCCGCCTCTTCCAGCGACCCAAGGGAAGCCCTGTCCAGAATGGTTTTCACATCGGGAATTTCCATGGATGGCACGGGGATACGGTCCATGGCCCCTGAGGCAGGCCTTTCTTCCTTCTCCACCGGCTTTCTCTCGGGCAGAGCGCCGGATACCCTGCGGGGCGTTCCCAGCCGGATACCCTCCACGCGCATTTCCGTCACTTCTATCTTACGGAGCATGAGTGCCTTTGTATCCATACGCATACGGATGCTTTCCATCTCCACGGCATTGGTCATGGGTGCATCCGGGTCCGTCACCCGGATACCGGAAAGGCTGAGTCCCAGAGGAAAAAGACCGGGCCTTGCACCGGCCACATCCACCTTTGCCCCCACCATCCGCGTACCTGCCACTTCAATGGCCTTTGCAATGAAGGGACCGGATAAAAACATGAAACCAGCCACAAGAAGAGCAGTTATCACAATAAAAGCCGCAAGACCCGGCCAGCGAATCCACTTTGTCATTGTTTTTCCCCCTTTTTCAGCCAAGCGACTTATAGGCCATGAAGATTTTCGTTCCTTTAATAATCTGGGCAATGCGGGTCTTCTGAATCCAGCCCATAAACTGGCTGCGGTATTTTTTGATAAGGAACTGGAGCATAAAAAACAGAGGAATGAAAAGAAGAAGGGAGATCACAAAGCTTCCCATGAAAACCGTATTGTTAAAACGGATCAGGCGCAGCACAGGCATGTTGTAAAGGCTGGTCCAGAACCCTTCGATGCCCGGATGGGAAAGCAGCCAGAAGCCTGCTCCATGGAAAAGGGGATCCAGAAGAAAGGCCAGCGCCGTAAAAAGCCCCCAGCCCAGAAAAAAAGCCGAGAGGTTCACCTTGAGCACCAGCACCAGAAACAGGAGGCAGAGGGTGAGGAGGCCAAAGAAGGGCGTAAACCCGGCCACCATGGAAAAACACAGGGCAAGACTGATCTGACCCGGTGACGCTTCCGAGTTCAGGATCTTTAAAAAAGAAGCAAGGGGTTTGATCATGGCATCCTTTCCTTTCAAACGGGTAAACAGAAGAGAATCAGACCGCACAGGGATTCTTCCATAAACATGAAAATTCAGGACCGCATCCATACATCCCTCTGGGGAAAGGGAATTTCAATTTCATGACGGTTCAGGGACTTATAAATTTCCATATACAGCTCATGGGAGACAAGGCCCCTTTGTTCCGGCTTTTCTATCCAGCAGAGCAGCTCAAAATTCAGACTGGAATCTCCGAAGCCCCGCATACGTACACGGGGCTCAGGGTCTCTGCACACGGAAAGATTCCCCTTTGCCACCTCCCCCAGCACAGCAGTCACCTGATCCACATCGGAACCATAGGCAACGCCTACCTTTATGCGGATACGGTACTTTACCCAGCGACCGCCGGACTCGTTCACGATCTTTGAATTGGCCATGAGGGAGTTGGGAATGATAACTTCCACATCATCTCTGGTCAGAAGGCGGGTGGAGCGGATTCCCACCTTGGTGACCTCTCCCCTTTCCTTGCCGTCCAGCACCACATAATCACCCATCTTGTAAGGTGCATCGGCGATAATAAAAAAACCGGCAAAGAGGTTGGCAAGGGTATCTCTGGCGGCAAAACCCACGGCAATACCTATAACACCCGCCGAAGCCAGCCAGGCCGTGGCATCTATATTCCAGACCTGAAGCAGGGCATAGGTGCCAATGGCAATGATGATCACCGTCATTATGAGATCAAAAAGGGGCAGGGTTCGTTCTTCCACAATGGCAAAGCGGTCCCGCACCCGGCCCAGCATCTCCAGAAAAACATGGCTGGCTTTCAGTGCGGTCCGGATCAGTTGAAGAATGAGAATACTGACCAGTATCCGGGTGGTGAGTGCGGTGGCAAATTCCCCCAGAGGCAGGGTGTGCAGGGCTGTGACAAGGCTGATGTACCCCACAAGGAGTGCCGCAACGCCAGCCCCCATGCGCACAAGCTGACCCATGGATTCAGAATCCGCCCGTTTTGTAATCTTCAGGCCCCAGAAAAGGATAAAGGCCCGCAGGAGAAAGGCCAGACCAAAACCAAGGCTGAGGATAACAAGCCCCAGAAGAAAGGGGTAGGTGGCCAGAAGATCCCAGCTCCCCTCCAGCCATGGGGGCAGCCATAGGGGTGTATCAATGGAAGCATCAGCGATCCCGTTCATGGGCTTATCCTTTCTTTTTTTATCATTCAGGCTGCCCGCAGCCCGGTCCCTGAATCCTGCTTCTGCCGCCGGGACCGGGAATCACCTGTATGCGGCTGGCCATGCGTTCACGGATACTGGAAACATGGGAAATGATACCAATGAGCCTGCCATCCTTATGAAGGGCGGACAGGGTTTCCAGGGCCATATCCAGCGCCTCCTCGTCCAGGGTTCCGAAACCCTCGTCCAGAAAAAGGGAATCCACCCGTATATTTCTGCTGGACATACCGGAGAGCCCCAGAGCCAGTGCCAGACTGACAATGAACCGCTCTCCGCCGGAAAGATTCTTTGTGGACCGGATCTCCCCTGCCTGATAGCTGTCCACCACACAAAGCTCCAGAGGCGAAGCCACATTCCTTGTCAGAAGATAGCGATCCGTCATTTTTTCCAGTTGCCGGTTGGCATATCCCAGCATGTACTCAAAGGTGAGACCCTGGGCAAAATTACGGAATTTTTTCCCGTCTGCGGAACCGATCAGAACATGCAGATCACCCCAGCGGCTGCAGATTTTCTTCTGCAGCTCTTCGGCATCCTTTTCCCTCTGATAGGCCTCCTTCTGTTTTGCATGGTCGACGAGGCGCTGGCCAATGGCACCGGTTTCCTGCTGCAATCGGGTAAGATCCCCCTCCAGACGGGCAATCGCATCCTGAAGTTCCGGAGCAGGGGTCTCTGTCAGGGCTTTTTCCCGTTCCGCTTCAAGAAGGGCTGTCTTTTCCTTCCTGCGTAAAAGAAGCTCCGTTTCTTCCTTCTGAAGCTTTTCCGCCTCCTGCATCAGGCTTTTGCGTTCTTCTTCCCCAAGGCAGGCCCCCTGATAATCCTTTTCATCCTGAAAACCCGCATCCGGAAGCTTTGATACAAAATTTCCTTCTGCCTCTGCAAGGGGACCGGCCCTGAGCCTGCGGGCCTCCTCCAGATCAAAAAGCCGCTGCCGAAGCCCTTCCCGCTGCTGAAAAGCATCCTGCAGGGCCTTGCTCCTGTCCGCTTTATGTTTTTCTGCCTTCTCAATGCCTTTTAAAATCAATGCTTCCTCGGTATCCGGATTCCGGTCACCAAGGAGTTCCGAGCGTTTTCCGGAAAGGGCTTCCATCTCTTCTTTCAGGCGAAAAATAGTTTTCTCAGCTTCCTGCTTTTCCCCATCCAGCCGCAGCTTCTCTGCGGCATGGTGTTCCAGCCGCAGATCAAGGGTCTGGATTTCTGCCATGAGGGTCTGCCTGTTTTTTTCCCGGGCCATCCACTCCCTTTTACGAAAAACAAGCTCCTGCCGCACCACTTCCAGAGATGCCGCTTCCAGAGATGCCGCTTCCGGAGATGCCGCTTCCGGAGAAGAAATCCCATAAAGGGCAAGAACCCCTGCAAGGCCATCAGAGATTTCCCTGTACCGGGTATTGATCTCCTGAAGCTCAGCCTGCAGGTGTTTCACCTCAGTCAGTGCGGCTTCCTTAAGATACTTTGCATCCCGCAGGCTGTCACGGCAGTCGGCTGTTGTCTTCAGCAGTTTTTCAGCATCCTTTTTATCTTTGAGGATTTCCTTTTCAAGGATCTCTGCGGCCCCTACCCTCTCCTGAACACTCTGCTGAAGCCCCCTGTTTTCCTCCCCCATAAGCGGCAGAACATTTTCCAGTTTTTCGGGAGATTCCTTCCATGCAAGGGCCTCCATGGCCCTTTGGATTTTTTGCTCCGTCAGCTCCTGATCCCCAAGGGTTTTTCTTTTTTTCAAAACAAGCTGTTCTTTATCCTTGCGCAGCTCAGCTTCCTTCACCCCAAGGGCCATCAGTCTTTTTTCTACAAGCTTCAAATCCTTACGCAGTTTTTTCAGCTCTTCTTCCGCCGCATCGGGCAGGGGAAGGTTTTCTTTAGCATAGGGATGCTCCACGGAACCGCAAAGGGGACAGGGTTTACCGTCCTCAAGCCTTGTCCGGGCTTCCTCCATATCCTGAATTCTTCGCAGAAGAAGCAGCTGCGTTTCCAGCAGACCGGCTTCCCGCTCTAAAACGGCTTTTTCAGCCTCTGCCTTTTCCATGGAAAGGCCAAGTTCCTTTTCAGCCCTTAAGAGCCCTTCCTCCTGATGCTTTAAATCTAAAGATTCCTTTTTCAGGGCGGCGGCATCGCTAAAGGACTGGCCCAGGGCATCAAAAAACGCCTGCTTTTCCTTCAGCTCCCAGACCTGATCCCGCCATGCCCCCAGCTCCTTTTCCTGCAAAAGCTTTTCAAGCTCTGCCTGCTTTTCATCAAGAACGGCCTGCAATGCCAGCGCTTTAGCTTCGGCTTTTTCCAGATCCTTACTTTTTTTCACCCGGTCTTTTTCCGCAAGAGCTGCTTTCTTCTCCGCCTGATCCACAGCTTTCAAAACAGAAAGGGACTTCCCATGGATATCCTGCAGGGCATCCAGCCGGGCTTCAATGCCCGTAAGGTCCGTGACAAGGGAAGCATCCGCCGCCTGACGCTTCAGCCAGGCATCCGTCTCATCAAAAAGCCCTGCGGCCTTCAGCCGTTTTTTTTCATCCTTTTTCTGCTCACCAAGGCAGGCGGCCATTTTTTTTTCCAGCTCTTCCAACGACCTGAGTGCGGCTGTAAAGGGAGGCCTTTTTTCATCCATCCGGAGATCCAGCTCACGAACCCTGCGAAAAACGGGCTGCTGTTCTGCAAATGAGGTCCGGATCAATCCAAGGGCCTGCTCTGCCTCTTCCAGCATTTTTTCCGCATCCCTGCAGGCCTTCTCACACAAGGGCATTTCCCCCAGCCGCTGTGCCTGACTCTCCGCATCCCTCTGCTCTTCCCGCCTAAGGGATGTGAGGGCCGCATACATTCCGGAAAGCTCCAGTGCCAGCATAGCCCGCTTCAGCTTCTTTGCCTCCGGCTCAAAATCCTGCTGCCGGACCTCAAGGGCTTCCTTTTCCCCTGCAATGCGAGTCAGTTCTTCTTCAAGAACTGAAAGGCCTTTCAGCCATGCAAAAGCTTCTGTCTTCAGCCTGAAAGCCGCCTTCAGATCCTTTTCCAGAAGAAGGTTTTCTTCACGCTTTTTCTCCTGTTCCTGCACCTCTTCACGGCTCATCAGCACAAGATTTTTTAAGCCTGCGGAAAGTTCTTCCAGCTTTTTTTTCTCCAGAGCCAGACGCCCATGCACCCGCATGGAAATCTCGCCATAAATTCCCGTTCCCGTAATCTGCTCCAGAATTGTGGAACGGTCATCGGAGCTGGCTTCCAGAAAGGCGGCAAAGGCACCCTGGGCCAGCATCATGGACCGGGTGAAGCGTTTAAAGTCCATGCCCGTGACTTCCTCCACCCGGAGGGGAACCTCACTCAGGCCCGTCATCACAGAATCGGGCAGATTTTCATCCACAAACTCATGCCTTGCATTCTGCAGTGCGCCATCATGTTTTCTGCGGGCACGGTGCTGGCTCCAGTGACAGCGGAAAGTCCCTGCTCCGGTTTCAAAGCGCACCTCCGCAGAACAGGTGCCGGTCTGACGGCTCATGATTTCATTGGTACTTTTATTCACTTTTTCAAGGCGGGGCGTACAGCCGTAGAGGGCCAGACAGATGGCATCCAGAATGGTACTTTTCCCGGCACCTGTCGGGCCGGTGATGGCAAAAATACCATCCGCCACAAAGGAAGGATGGGTAAAGTCTATGGACCAGCGGCCCGTCAGGGAATTGAGATTTTCAAAGGAGACCGAAAGAATTTTCACGATACAGGCCTCCCCTCTTCTGCAAGGGCAAAAAGAATCTCCGAGAAGTCCTGCTGCAGGTCTGCCCGCTGATCCTCAGGAATCCCATGGGCCTCAAGGCAGCGGTCAAAAACCTCCTGCACATCAAGATCGGCAAGGGTTTCCTCTGCCCTTCCCTTCTCCAGAATCTGCTCTGAAATCTGCCTGTTTTTCACACATAAAATGGACATGGACGACCCTTTCACGGCTTCGTCCAGAGCTTGTCTGAGATCGCCCATGAGCTCTTTACCCGTATATAAAACTTCCAGCCAGGCATCGGAAGCACCAAGGGAGAGTTCTGCAATGCGGCCTGCAATCCCATCCCAGCCTCCCTGAATTCTTTCCAGCTTCTGAAAAACAGGCACGGGAACCAGAGAGAGGGCGGGACCAGAATCTCCAAAGGTGACAAGGCAGACACTTTTTTCCCTGCGGGTTTCTCCAAAACCCATGGCCAGAGGCGAGCCGCTGTATCGCACAAAATCCGATCCTCCCACCTTCTGCGCCGAATGCAGATGCCCCAGAGCCACATAATCCGCAGATTCCGGGAAAATGTCTGCGGATACATGGGCAAGGCTTCCCACATAGAGATCCCGCACGCCATCCCCTTCAACGCTCTTTCCTCCTGCGGCAAAAAGATGGCCCATCACAATGAGGGGAAAAGCCCTTTCAGGCTTCTGCGCCTCCGCTGCCAGTAAGCTGCGTTTTTTTTCCGCGAGAACAGACACTTCCGCATAGTGTTTCCGGATACCTGCAAGCAGGCTGGCCTGTTTATCATCGGCACTTTCTCCGGCTTCGGAAACCCTCACATCCCTATCCTTAAGAAAGGGAACGGCACAGATGACAGCCGTATCCGGAAAAGCACTTTCCCCGTTTCCGTCATCCTTTTTTCCCGCATGAAGAATAAGAATTTCATCCTCAGGACTGCCCGTGACCTCCCCCACCACATGCACGTTCAGGGCATGGAGAATTTCACGGGGAGCATTGAGAAAGGAGGCAGAATCATGGTTACCGCCCGTCACCACCACATGGCGGCAGCTTCCCTGTGCCATCTCACAGAGAAAACGGTAATACAGGGCCTGTGCCCGGTGGCTGGGGGTTCTGGTATCAAACACATCACCGCTGATGAGAAGAATATCCACGGCTTCTGCGTGAATAAGCTTGCCAAGCCACAAAAGAAAAGCCTCAAACTCTTCATAGCGCTGCTGATTGTAAAGGGTGCGGCCAAGGTGCCAGTCTGAGGTGTGTAAAATTTTCACGCATTGTCCTTTTCTTTTCTGATAAATCGCCATTTTTTCAAATGAAAGGGTGAGGCGTGAAATGGCGGAGTACGGATATACTAATGAGTTTATAACACACTCGACATTAAGCCAAAACATACTGACTGCCTTTTGCTCTAAAAAAAACTGGCAAGAGCTGTTGGCTGGATATCGGAGATAAGGAAAAGGATCAGCATATAAACTGATTAGCCCGATCCATTGACAAGCAACTCATTTTTTTAAAAAACTGCCTCAAAAAGAATAGCTGTGTCTAAAATTACCGAAGATAGATTAATTTTGAATCCTGCGCCTTATATTTGAGACATATTGCTCATAAAAAGACTTTTTTGAAGCCTCACCGCCCTGTTGAGGGGTGCAAAAAGTCTCCCGAAACACCATAGGAGAGGTGTGGCTGAATGTGACGGAGGATTTGGGATGTTGACTTGGCTTACATTCTTTTATACTTTTCTTTTCTTTCAGGCCTTGCCTGAAAATTTACCATAGCAGCTTTTGGGTTCATCGGGAAAAGGAATGTCCTTTTTTACAAGATCCACAAGTGGCTGCCAGCAGGCATGAAAAGGAAGTCATCCAATGCAGCTTTTGATGAAAATAGGACGCAATGACCCCTGCCCCTGCGGGTCCGGGAAAAAATATAAAAAATGCTGCGCCAGCCGTAAAGAGCCCCTGAAGGTGGATTTGAATAAATATTACCAGCAGACCTATGGTATCCGCCTGAAAAGCAAAGAACAGATAGAGGGCATACGCAAGGCGGGTCAGCTTGTGATGGAAACCCATCAGATGGTGGCAGAGCATCTGAAACCCGGCATTACTACGGATGCTGTGAATGAACTGGTGCATCACCATACCCTTAAAAATGGCGGAATTCCTGCCCCCCTGAACTACAGAGGCTTTCCCAAAAGCGTCTGTGTTTCTCCCAATGAGGTGATCTGCCATGGTATTCCCGGAGACCGGGTGCTGATGGACGGGGACATTGTGAATGTGGATATCACCACCATCCTTGACGGTTACTACGCCGATGCCAATTACACCTATTTTATAGGTACGCCTTCGCCTGAGGCAAAGCGTCTGGTGGCCGTCACCCTGGAAAGCCTGAGAAGGGGGCTTGCCATGGTCAAACCCGGCAATACCACAGGGGATATCGGATGGGCCATACAGCGTTATGCCGAAGGTGAGGGTTATTCCGTGGTCAGGGAGTTTGTGGGCCATGGCGTGGGGCTGGAATTTCACGAGGGTCCCCAGATTCTTCATTTCGGAAAAAAGGGAACCGGTGTACCTCTGGTTCCGGGTATGACCTTTACGGTGGAACCCATGATCAACCTTGGAAAAAAAGATCTGTATATCCTTGAGGATCAGTGGACGGCCGTGACCAGAGATGGCCGCCTTTCCGCCCAGTTTGAGCAGACCATTGTGGTGACCGAAGAGGGCTATGAAAGCCTGACACCCTTTTCTCTGGAAGGTTTTGTGCAGGCTGTCTGATGATTTTATGCTGCCATGCACCTGTCATGGGGACAGCTTCCCTTTCAGGGCTGTTTTGCTTTGCCGGGTAACATAGCTGCTTTGTCTTACTTTGAGAACAACCAAGGAGAAAAAAATGGAACAATGTCCCTGCGGTTCTGGCCAGACCTTTGATGCCTGCTGCGATCCTTATATTTCAGGCTCCGCAAGCGCACCCACCGCAGAAGCCCTGATGCGCTCCCGCTATACGGCCTATGCCCGTGTTGCCATGGATTATATTTTTGAGACAACCCACCCGGATCAGCGGGGCGATTATGATGCCGATGGTGCCAAAGCCTGGGCAGAATCTTCCCAATGGCATGGCCTTGAAATTCTCGCCAAAGAAAAGGGGCTGGAAGGGGATGCGGAAGGCAACCTTGAGTTTGCGGCCCATTTTTCCCAGGATGGCAAGCGCTATGTCCACCATGAGCGGGCATTTTTCCGTAAGGGTGATGATGAAAAATGGTATTTTTACGACGGCCAGCCCGTTACGACGGAGACGGTTCGCAGGGAAGGGCCCAAGGTAGGCCGCAATGATGCCTGCCCCTGTGGCTCCGGTAAAAAATACAAGAAGTGCTGCATAGATAATGCCGCATAATCAGGGGGCCGGGCTCAGCCTGGCCTTTTCTCCCTGCCCCAATGATACCTTTATCTTCGAGGCCCTGATCCATGGGCGTGTGCCTTGTCCCGGTTTTTCTCCGGAGGCCGTGCTTGCCGATGTGGAAACCCTGAACCTGTGGGCTTTTCAGAGGCTTTATCCCCTAAGCAAACTTTCCTTTGCCGCACTGGGACGGCTTCGGGACAGCTATGCCCTGCTTCCTTCGGGTGCGGCTCTGGGGCGGGGCTGCGGTCCCCTGCTTGTGGCCCGAGAGCCCATGGACAGGCATCGGCTGCGGGGTTCGGTCATTGGGGTTCCGGGGATGGATACCACAGCCACCTTTCTTCTGCGTCTCTTTCTGGGAAAGGATCTGGATCTGCGGCCCATGCCCTTTGAAACCATTATGCCTGCCCTGCGGGATGGACGGGTGGATGCCGGAGTCATTATCCATGAAGGCCGCTTTGTTTTCAAAGAATATGGCCTGATCTGTATTCAGGATCTGGGCGCTTTCTGGGAGGAGACCACGGGCTTTCCCATTCCTCTGGGGGGCATTGCCCTTAGAAGGGACATGCTTTCTTCGGCACAGATCCTGAGCCGAGCCATCCGGGAAAGCATTCTCCATGCAAGGCGTTTTCCCGAAGGGGCCATGCCCTATATCCGCTCCCATGCCCAGGAGATGGCAGCCCATGTCATGGAAAGGCATATTGCCCTTTATGTGAATGATTTTTCCACAGATCTGGGAGAAGAGGGCAGGGAGGCCGTGGCGTTTTTTTTCCGCAAGGGAGAGGAACTGGGACTTTTTCCTGTATGTGAAAAGGATTTTATGGCCTGCTGAGGCTGCTCTAATGGCATCAGTTTGATCAACACCCCTCTTCTCTACGACGACTTAAAAGTTCTTCTTCGATAAGATCTTTTGTGCAAAGAGAAGTCTGATCAGTAGTTCCAGCTTGATCTTTGAGCTCTTCATTGGTCTTTAAACTCTGCATAGGCCTATGCCAGATTCTCCCCAAGCCATGGGCTGATTTTTCCGCTGCGATGACATGGAAAAACCCTACGGCTGGTCATGGTCTGCGGATGCTGAACTTTTTGATATTCCGCAAATGGCCCCCCTGACGGCCTTTTCCTTCCGCATGATGGAAGAATTTCTTCTGTCTGCCTGCCGCCCGCATCCCTTAAGGCCTTAAAACCCAATTTCCGCCATGCCTCCAAAGTTTTAGAAAGCATCCATGCAGCTCAGCTGAAATCCTGGCCGGACAAGGTGAAAATCCTGAGCCGCTCCCAGCCCCTGACACCCCCCGGCATCGACAACGCCGTTCTGGATACGGTGTACGAATGCCTCATGGAGGGCAGAAAATTTTCTGCCTCCTACAGGCGCAGGGGCCAGAAAGATGCGGTTATTGATGTCATTCCAGCAAATTTTGAAAACATGCCCAAAGCCATGGCAAAAGTGCTGCCCCCCTTTTTTCCCGTTGGCAGTTGCACGGTGAATGTCTATTCAAAAGCCTGATTTTGCAAGGGTTGCTGCCGAACAATCTTCTGCCCAGCTTCCTGGCAATATTCTCAACCAGCACTGTTCAGCAGTCCTTCCGCCAGCATCCACCCTGCCATTTCCCGGATTCTTTCCAAGGGCGGTTTTTCAAAGAAAAGCCCGCATCCCGGTGCATTTTCAGGGTTGACACCCCGCAGAAATACATAGGCCACCCCACCAAAATCCCGTTCATAATCATAGTCTTTGAGGCGAAAACTCAAATATCGGTCCAGTGCCAGAACATAGAGGTGATACTGAAGGGTATATAGATGAAGGGCCATTTCCCCTTTCAGATTTTCAGGGCTGTAGGCCCCGTAATCTGCCCCCAGATCATTGGATTTCCAGTCCAGCAGGTAATATTTACCCTGATGGCGGAACACAAGATCCATCACTCCCCTGAGATACCCGGAACTTCTTGAAAAATACAGTCTTTCAAGCTGGGGAGGCAGATGGTCACAGGCCCCCATGGTAATTTTCTTTACCCATTTTGAAATGGCATCGGATTCCAGAATGTTTAATGGATAATAAAAATCAAGCTCCCGGAGCTGATCCTTCAGCCCCACATCCTTCAGGCTGAAACCTTCTTCCCCGAAGGGCATGGCAAGCACCCTTTCCACCATCTCCAGAATGGCTGGCAGCCAGGCCTCGTCATATCCGAAAAGATAGAGACTTTTGCGGACCTGAGGTTCAAACTGCTGTGTGGCTTGGGTAAAGTCGATGTTTTCAAAAAGATGATGCATGAAGTTTCCGGGCCTTGCCCCTGCTGGGAAAGAAAAGATGTCACCGCCCGGATCTTCGCTTTTTCTGACAGGCCTTTCGCCACCATCCCTGTCCGCAGGGTTTTCCATGTATTTTCCCGCCACAAGAGAAGAAAAACTTGTGATGCGGAAGGGATCGGCAGGCAGATGGGGCGGCGTGCAGCAGACAGGAGAATCTTTGCTTTCGTCCTGATGGGGGAGTTGAAGATGCTGGTCATCGGGAAGGGAAAGACAGGCAAGGACACCTTCTTTTGACAGGGCTTCCATATCCTGCTTTACCTGACCGGCACCGGGAATGGCGTCCGCCTCATTGTGCAAAATCCAGTTACAGGCTCTGCCTTTGGTATTATTGATGGAACCCCAGACCGCATAAACCCTGTGCCGGGCACGGGTCAGGGCCACATAGAGAAGCCGGGCCTGCTCTGCCATGGCTTCTTTTCTTGTTAAATCCTCTTCACGAGCTTTGTCCGCCTTGCCACCAAAATCCACACAAAGCCGGTTTTCCAGCTCAGGATCGTGGAAGGCCATGATTTTTTCAGGGTTGCTCTGTCCTAAAACATCCGTAGCACTATGAATGAAGGGACAGAAAACAATGGGATATTCAAGGCCCTTGGAACGGTGGACGGTAATCACCCGCACCCGCTGCCCGTCACTTTCAAGGCGCAAGGGAGCTTCCACACGACGGGGGAATGCGGGATTGCCCTGCCGCTCTAACCAGCGGTAAAGCACTTCCGGTCCCCGTTTTTCATCCACTTCAGCGGAATGGAGAATTTCTGCCAGATGAAGGAGGTTGGTCACCTGCCGCTCTCCGTCTCCTGTTCCCGCAGCCCGAACCAGCACCCCGCCCTTTTCGTAGAGGTGGGAAAGCATGGGAAAAACCCCTTTCTCCTGCCAGAGGTTCCTGCATTCCATAAAAAAAGAACTTTCACGGTTGAAAGCGGGTTCATCCCGATTCAGGGCATCAATGGCCTTCATGGAAAAACCCATGATGCCTGTGGCCAGAGCCCGCCTCACTTTGCCGCTGTTCCATGGATGGAGAATGGCGGCCAGCACGGGTAAAAGCTCTTTGGCTTCAGCACTGTCAAGCACATTGCCATCGGCATGGATAACCGCAGGAATGCCTCTGTCCGCAAGGAAGTTTCTTGTCTGGAGGGCTTCCCGGTTACTGCGAACCAGAACGGCCATGTCGCCCGGCTCCACCCCCTTATCACCGATGCGGATATCCCCTTTTCTTCCACCAGAAAGGAGCCTTACGATTTCATCGGATACGGCTCCAAGGGCCATGGGAACAAGTTTACCCACTTTCATTTTGCTTTCTGACGATGCAAGCCAGAAGGTGAAGGGCGAGACATTGGCTGGATCGCTAAGGATTTCCCTTGTTTTGGGCGCGGCTTTCACCGGATGGAATTCCATCCCCTCCAGCACAAAGGCTTTTGGATTTTTTTGAAAAATCAGATTTACAGCCTCAATAAGCTCAGGATCGGAGCGCCAGTTGTAATCCAGCGTATAGCGATTGCTGCTCTTTTTTGCAGCATCGAGGTAGGCAAAAACATCGGCTCCCCTGAAAGCGTATATGGCCTGCTTGGGATCGCCGATGAGAAGAAGGGGCAGGCCCGCACGGGCAAAGACGGCATCAAACACAGCATACTGCACGGGGTCTGTGTCCTGAAACTCATCAATGAGGGCAGCCCCGAAAAGCTCCCGAATACGAAGGCACATGCCGCCATCCCTGTCTTCAAGAACGGCATCCCTTAGCCTGAGAAGAAGATCATCAAAGGTGAGAACCCCAGCTTTTTCTTTAAGCTCGGACTCCCTTAAGCGTGCGGCCTGAACAAGATTTTTTATAAAAAGGGCGCGGTTTTTAGAATGAACTGAAGGGGCACTTTTTTTTAAAACTATCCAATAATCACAAAGATCAAAAAACTCATGTTCCGGGCTGGGTTGATTTTTTTTCGTTTCCTTCCTGATATTGGTCATCGTCAGTTTTTTTATGACTTTTTCAGGCAGAGAGCCATGGCCTGAAATCCAGTTGTCGAGATTCAATAAATCATCGTTAAGGCTATCCAGTTTGAATTTCTTTTGACTACGGCTTAAGGCCTTATCTTCACAAAGAAGGATGCGCAGAGAGGCCCCCTCTTCACGCCATATTTTCTTTAGCCTGCTTTCAAGTTCCTGAAGTTCTCCATCAATATCCCTGAAACTTCCTTCAGGTAAAAGCTGTAAATCCGGTGCCCCGTAACGCCCGGCCATTTGCATGAGTCGCTCAGGTGTCAGATTCTCCAAAAGCCGGGCGGCTGTTTCCGGTTTCAGGGAAGCCACATCCCTGCGCCAGACATCATCGGCTGCATTTTGCCGCAGAAGCCCTGCATCCGTAAGCAGTTCCGCATCAAAACGAAGACCGGATTCAAAGCGGTTTTCCCGAAGCATACGATAGCAAAAGGAATGGATGGTTCCGATGGCGGCCCGGTCAAAATTGCGGATGGCCGCAAGAATTCTGCGCCTTGCTTCCGGACTCTTGCCATGGCGTTTGGCCATTTCTCCGGAAAAAGCTTCTTCAAAAGACTTTTCTTCCAGAGCCGCAAGGGTATCCCCAAGCCTTGCATAGATCCGTTCCTTCAGCTCGCCGCTGGCCGCTTCCGTGAAAGTGACCACAAGAATGCGTTCTACGGGCAGGCCATGCTCAATGACAAGGCGCACAAAAAGACTGGCAATGGTGTGGGTTTTGCCCGTTCCTGCACTTGCCTCCATGAGCAGGGTGCCTTCAAGGGGGGTGTTCACTGGGTCAAAGGATGGCATGGGGGTCATGGTTTTGTCTTTCTCAATATATCAAGGAATCTTGAGGCCCATGGGGAGGCCTTTGCTATTGTGTTTGGATCAATCAGAGCAAGAATCTTGAAAGAATGCTCTCCCTTGCCGTATTTTGATTTGGTTTTGCATTTTTTTGTTGCATCGGAAAGGGCTTGCAGAATTGTTTCAGGAGAGATGGATTCAATGGGCTTTTCTTCAGATGGCAAGGCTTTCGGGTTGAAACCCTGACCATAGAATTTCTGAAGAAAAACCCTGTCTGTTAAAAACCATGATTCCATACATTGAACCATGAGATGGCAATCCGTGTTTTTGGCTTTAACAGGTTTTTGCCACTGATCTTTTTTATTGGAATGAAGATGTGCCCAAGGTTCCCAGTTTTCAGGATGGCCTTTTTGGTGCTGGCTTGAGACAGGCCCTTCGCTGTCCACAAGCAGCATGGCTTCTTCCCCCCTGTGTATAGCTGTTGTGAACGCATCCAGCGCATCTCTGCGGCTTCCGCAAGCGACTATCCTCGGCATGGAGCCAGCCAGCCCCGCTTTTTTCAGGAAATCGGAAAATCCCTTTCTGCAGGCTGTACGCAGAAGGTTGGTGTCCCCTCCGCCTTCCACGTAGAGTTTCATTCCTACCACCTTGTTCCTCCTATTTCTCCCCGTGTCCATAGTGCGCCAAGACGATATTTTTCAAGCCAAGGTGCAAGGTTCTCAGGGCAGAGACGGCGAAGCTGGGTTCCGTTTTCATTTTTTTCACAGACAAGAACAGATTCCGGCTGATCATGCATGGCATCCACCAATACATCGGAGTGGGTGGTGACAATCACCTGACAGCGGGTGGAAGCTTCTTTCAAAAGTTCAGCAAGTACGGGCAGAATATCGGGGTGAAGGCCCAGCTCCGGTTCTTCTATGCAGATGAGGGGGGGAGGTGAGGGATGGCAGAGGATAGCAAGAAGAGAGAGATAACGTAGAGTACCGTCAGAGAGTCGGCTTGCAGGTATGGCGTGTCCATTTTCCTGTAAAAATACCTGAACGGTTCCACCTTCAATCTGTACATCATAATCTTCGATTCCTTCGTAAAGGGCCTGAAGAGCCTCTAAAAAACGATGTTTTACAGCAGGTTCCCTACGGAGTCTGTTCAAAACAAGGCCGAGATTGCTGGAGTCCTGCTCCAAAATGTCATTGGGGAGATCTGTCTTCTGCGGCATACGGCTGATCATGTGACGACCAAATTGCCATTCCCGGTAAAGCCTGATACGGGAATAATTTTCTGCAAGGGATGTCAGTTCCGGATATTGATCCGGGTCTTTTCGTTGGGAAAGAATAGATTTTTCAATGCTGATATTTTCCGCTTGCAGGGTTCGAAGTTCCCCTTTCACATTGAGAAGAGGTCTGCCGGAATTAAAACTGTAATAGGGTAAAGATTCCTGTCTGTCATCTAAAAGGGGTATTCTTTCAATTTTTTCATCCACAATCTCAAATCTCTGATTTACCGCCGAAAAGGAAAGGAAATGACGGAAGTTCCAAGGGCTGTTGGGATTTTCTATTTCAAAATCAATGGAAGCTGTGGCCTTTCCTCCTGCTCCTCTCCAGAGCCATTCTCCCACGCCTCCCCCTTCACGGATAATTTTTATTATCTGGTCCGGAGTATTACGAAGCAGATCAATGGATTCAATGAGATTGGATTTCCCAGAACCATTGGGGCCGATGATGATATTCAGGTCATGTAAAGGAAGAAACTCTGAAGCATCGCCAAAGCTCAGAAAATGATGCAGCCGGATTCCCTTGATGAACATATTTTTTCCCCTGTTAAATCCAAATAAATTGGGAATGACTTAATGCACTGTAGGTGTAGTTTTATCATAAGGGTCAACATAGGTTTTGTTCTTCCCAATGACTGTGCCCGTAATCCGCACATGGATAACCTTATCCTTGTTACCGTCATGGATAGACAGCATCCCTTTTTTTAAATCTTCAAAATAACAAAATACACTAAGGCAATCATTAAGCATTACGGCACCATGGTAAAAATTGGTATTATTCACATGCAAAATTCTTGGTTGTGAGGCAATAACTTTACCATTAAAATAGCTTTCACCGACAGCCATAACAGCCTGAATCAAAATTTTATTCTTAACAATTTTAGCATTCTTTATTATGGGATGCTGCTCCACAATATCAAAAAAGTAATTTGCAATTATACTAAAATCACTTTCATTTATGAGCTTATGTTTCAACTTCTTTAAATCTTCAATATAAGGCTTCATTATTTCCTCCCGAATAAATCAAACTGACTCTCAATATTATTCAGATATTATCACAGAAACAGGCAAAAACCACTGGCAAGGCCAGTAGTCTTTGATTTCATAATAAATACGGACCACATAAAGCTTATAACGTGTTGGTATCATGATTTGTTATCTTTAAGCACCTCAAGAATGGGCAGCCAGATGGCTTCTGCAATTTCAGTAAAGGGCTCTTCAAAGGGATTACGGCCCCGCCAGAGGATCAGGTCTGAGGCAGTGGACTTGGCATGACCATTAAAACCTCCACCCTCCCATGCTTTCTGAAGTTTTTCTTCCATATCCTCAAGATTTTCATTTGCAGAAACGGCATCTGCCCACACTTTGGAAACAGCGGGAAAAAATGCAATGGGCCTTGAGTGACTTTCTGAATATAAGCCGATCAGATATTTAAGGTGATGCATGGCATCTTTTCTGGAAATGGCAGATGCCATAAAAAATTTAGAGTCCAATCCTTTGAGTTTTCCTTTTCCCTTTTTCTGTTCACCCACCAGATAAAGATCCAGTTCCATATCCATGGCCCGACGCACAAGGAAATAAAGCCAGGCTGCAAGTAAATGTTTTTCCTTCAATTGGCCGGGCCGCCAGCGTTTTTCCTCTTTGCCATCAATGATGGGAAAACTTCCCTCCAGTTTCAGGCCTTCCAGTTCCAATGCAAAGGGTTCCTGCCCTGAACCTGCTTCTCCTGGAGTTTCTCTGATCAAGGAGACCAAAGCCCCTGACTGCACAACGAGATCCTGCACAAGATTTTTGCCCGGACTTCCCATGGGCAGCATACCTTCAGCCTCCAGCCTTGTCATAATCTCAGGGACATCCCTTCCATCCAGAAGGGCATTACAGATGGCATCCTTAATTATGTAGGTATCCAGCCCGCTCAGGGTAAAAGTTTCCCGGTCTTCGGAGACTTCCTCTTCCCTTTCCATGGCAATCCCAAGGATGCGTTTAAGGAAAAAAGCCGATGGATCTTCATAAAAGCGGATCAGGTCTTCAAAGAAAAGGGTATGGCTCTCAGCTTCAGCTTCCAGCTTTTCATCCTGAAAAATGGCTTTTACAGACTCTTTTTTTGTATAAAGGGCTTCGGCAATGTCCCTGAACGGGGCATGGAAGGAAAAGGGTCTTCCGGGTTTTGGGGTTTTTTCTAAAAACAGCTTTAAAGAAAAGGGCTGCATGGGGTGGTTCTGCAAAAGATTTGGCGGAAGACCTCCCTCGTCACCTTTTACGGCATCCAGAAGTTCCTGAACCATCACCGAAGGCGGCAGGGGCTGATCATCTTCCGGACGAAAACCCGTACAGGTAATGATTAGCCTGTCCCGTGCGGAAAGAAGGGTTTCCAGAAAAAGATAGCGGTCGTCATCCCGGCTGGACCGGTCTCCGGGTCTCGGCTCCTGCTGCATGATATCAAAGGCGGGTCTTGGCCGTGAACGGGGAAAGGCTCCGTCATTCATACCGCAGAGACAGACCACGGAAAAGGGAATACAGCGCATGGGAACCATGGCGCAGAAGGTAATGCCGCCGCTTAAAATCATCCCCCCCTGCCCTGCCTGTTCCAGCCGCTGCGCCAGAACGGAGCGCATCATGGAAAAGGAGAGTTTTTCCTTAAGATTTCCAAGGCGGGTTTCTTCCACAAAGGTATCCAGCATCACACGCAGACCAAGGAATTCTTCCGTATTACCAGCATTTTCATGGAAAAGTCCCTGCACGAGATCCCAGAGAAGATCCATCCATTCACCGGGACTGCGGTTTTCTCTGATATCGCCGTAAAAGGCCGTAAGTATATCCATGAAGCCAAGGAGACTGTTCAGGGTATCGGCAGCTTCTGGCCCCATGGGATCATGGGCCAAGATGCCGCCAGCTTCCGGCATGCCCCCTTCATCTTCCATGGCCATGCCCAAGAGCATACGGTCTAACCCGAATCGCCAGGTCTGGGAAGGCTGCCCCGGCAGATCCATGGCTTCTTTGAAGGCTGCATCCAGGCCCCAGCGGATACGGGTATCCACCAGCCATCTGCGGATGCGATCCAGCCCTTCCTCATCCAGACTGAATTTTTTTGCAATGGGTTCGGCTTCCATAAGATCAAAAACCTCAGAAGCTCCAAAGCGCGAATCCATGAGCTGCATCACCCGCAAAAGCAGCCCGGCCAGACCGTTTTCCATGGCAAGGGGCCGCTCGGAGATGGAATAAGGGATACGTCTGCCATCGGGAAGGGAGCGGCTGAATACCGCATCAATATAGGGAGCATATGCGCCAACATCGGGAAACATCACAAGGATATCCCTTGGCTTTGGTGGATTTTCTTCCGAAAAAAGGCGCAAAATCTGATCCCGCAGCACCTCCATCTCCCGCATGGGGCCATGGCAGCGGTGGATGGCTATGGAATCATCGCTTTCCAGTACATCTTCAGAAAGCGGTTCTGACGGAAGGATTTCTAAGGAAAGAATACGGGACTGCAAACGATGCAGCAGGGTGTCAACGCCCGGCTCTAAGGAGTGGCGCATTTCCTCCCCCCTCATGCCTGCCAGTCTCCGGAAAAAATCCTGCCCGGTTCTGCCAAGGGATGCCAGCAGGGGATGCCCCTTTTCCGCATGGAGATCTTCAAGGGCAAGGCCTTCTTCTTCAGCCCTGAATGCACTTTGTTCCCAGAAGGCTTCACAGCGCACCTCGCCCCAGTATTCCTGACAGGGATCAAGGAGATACCAGCGGATGTCAACGCTTTCGGATAAGAGCTCAAGAAAATCCAGATACAAAGGAGGTAGGGCAGAAACCCCGAAAATGGAAATCCTGCGGGGAAGTCTTGCGTTTTTAAGGGATGTTGCTCCAAGTTGAAGCAGGGCTACCCTGTGGGGAGCGTCTATATTTTTATGGAGCATACGCCAAAGCTCGGCCTGAAAATGATCTTCCTCTCCTTTTTCCCATGCAAGAACTCTGTCGGGCCTGAACATTAGATATTGGTCAAAGAGGTCTGCCAGCATGTCTGCAAGCTGAAAACGCTTCAGGGGATCGTCACCCATGTAGCGATCCACAGCCCCGCTGTCGGGAGAATCCGGTAAAGATGCCAGGGCTTCAAAGCAGGCCCAGCGAAGGGTATCAGGTTTCCATGGGTCTTCGTCAGGAGAAAGGGGAGAGACAGGCCGAAGAATCTTTGTCATGAGACTTGCCGGAAAAAGAAAACGGGTATTGGAAGCAATACCCGCCCATTTGGCCATTTCCATGGACAGCCAGCGTTCCATGCCCCGGCTCTGCACCACAATGATTTCCGGCTCCATGGGGTCCGAAGCGTCTTCCATGAGATGGGCGGCAAGGTTTGCGGCCAGCACTTCCATGCGGTTGCTTACGAATCGTTGCATAGGGTGTCTTTCATGTAATAAAAAGCTGTTTCAAACTATTTTATGTTCAGAGGAAGCACACATAGAACATTTTTTCTTTTCAACATCCTGTTTGCTTAGCGGATGAGAACATGTCTTACAGTACCCGGAAACCCTTCCTTCAGAGCCTATTATTTCCTGTTCATACATATAAGCCTCTGCAGCTCTTTCCTGCTCTGCGAGCATTGCCTCCTTGACTTTTCCCATGGATAATTCTCCACATCATAATCATTAAAAAAAATTGCAAAACCCTATGTTTTCACTATGACATACCTGTTAAAGCACAAGAAAATCAAAGTAAAATATGGGTTTTGCAATTGGCTTTATTATCAAGAATTCATATTTACAAAAAATTCTTTTTCCATAAGAATTGCTACAAAAACACTTCCTGCAATCCAGTTATTTCCTGTCTTTTCCATGCTTATCCCCCAACTTTTATCCTGGATTATTTCTACATCCATGGCCTTTAAACTCTGTTCTCCACCTTGCACACCAATAAAAACCCTATCTCCGTAATCCAAAGCTATTTTGTAAAGAGCAGAAACCCCAAAGCGACCTTCCCATTCCATATCAGGCGCTTCTCCTCCCAACAGCCAATTTGCCAACTCTTTAAACTGTTTCAGCGGAATCCAGTTTCTCTTATCTGCCATATTTTGGGAAGTAAACTGGAATGACCAGGTTTCAAGCCTGCTTTTATCCATTTTTAAAAGACCACTCAGACCTGCTTGCACACCTACAAATCCGCTTTCTTTTTTCTTCAACTCGCCAAGGGTAAGTTTGGCTTCCGTTAAAAGATTCAATCCGCCGGAAGAATTCTTTCTTTTGTAATCATAACCTGAAAAATCATTGGCAATGAAAGTAATAAGAGCTTTGAGGGTATGTCGTGTATACTCAGAAACCGGATCAATCAGGCCTGTCGATTCTTCATGCAGTATTTCCAGTATAAGATCCGTAATGGAAGGAAAACCCATTTTGTTTTTCTGCCATGTCACCAATGTTTTAAAATCTCCGGCATCAACACTCAGTTGGTTAAAAACCCTTTCAATTTTCTGATCAAGTACCTCAGCATTCTCACTGACGGGAACAAGATAAATTACAGAGATTTTCTGATTCTCATCCTTTTTATTTTTCAGGCCCTTATACTGCAAAGAAAGTTGCCCATCTGTGCTTGATTTTGCGTAAATCTTATTTTCTATGGAAAAAAGCCAGTCTTCGATACCCATTACGATATCTACAAAACTGTTATCAACGGAATATTCAAGATCAATCCAGAATCTAAGCTGGTTTTCATCTTCCACTCTCATCCGGGATTTAAGCCCGCCCGCAAAAATAGAAAAAGCCTTATCTTCTGAAGGTGCAATGGCGTTGATGAACTTTGAAAGAAAGGTAAAACCGAGACCATGTTCCATGGCTGGATTCAAAAACCACGCCAACACAGCCGATGCCGTTTCTTCCTGAAAACTTTTTTTACCAGAAGCCATAACTTTAAAAATATTCATTCGATAAAATCCTTCGCTAAAAAACAACTTTAATTTCAAGTACATTCTCTGTATGTAATCAAATAAAAACTTATAAGTCGTGCTTCCAAATAAGAAAGCACGACTATAGCCCTTAGCCGATTAATTTTCAAGATTTTATTCTGGAATAGCAACGTCACCAGCAGGTAAACGTATATCCAGAAGCTCCTGAAGACCTAAAACACATTCGCCAGTGACATCATCGGCGTCATGATAACCATCCAGAGTAAGGTCATATTTATCCCCACATTCTATTATATCGCTGCCATTTTGAAGAATTACAGCAGAAGCACGACCCATATCGTGGTTCACCTCGAAAATATAAACGATACTGCCATCATAGGTTCTGTAAAAGCGCCCCTCTTTCGGTACTGGAGGTATGTGCTTTGTGTAATTCTTCATAATATTTAATGTTTTTTTCAGATTCATGAATGCGGCCCTGTTTCCCATAATATCAGCTCCTTTGATAAAATATTTAAGCCAATGCCCCCCATATTTAGCCACCTGGAAAAATCAGGGAAGCAAAACATCCAGCTTTTCATGGAGTCCATAACCAAGCAGATCAAAATCGATATACGACCGGCGAGACTGTGGCTTACCATCACAACCAAGATCGTATTGATCTCCTGGCTTCATTTGTCCCACATCCCCACTTCTGAGAATTACGGCTTCAGCATCCCGACCCCATCTCTTTTCTATTGAAAAAACAAATGCAATGGCACCATTATAAGTACTGTAAAATCTGCCCTTTTCCGGAACAGGGGAAATGTGGTTTTCATATTTACATACAATTTCAAATATTTTATCCAGCTCTTTTACCATATCGCTGTTTCTCATGACCATGGAATGCCTCCTTTTTCAAAATTTTTTGTGAAAGATCCTGCCTTATTATTCTTTCCATAAAGCCCTGCAAAATCCTCCTTTCTCAAGTTCAAAAAAAAACATTTGATGTTACCCTTGCCATACTCCCATAACGAAGTGCAAAAACAGGTTACACATGTCACTTTTTTTTAAATCTTCATGCTGCATCCATGGATTCTGGTTTACAGGATACACCCGAAAAGCGCACCAGTCGGACATATCCATAATAATATCCAATAGAAAAACTTCCGCTTATTCCGGTTTTAAAATTTATGGTCATACAGCTTGAAGGTGATTGCAGGGTGGAAGTTAAAACCTAAAATCCCGCTCATTTTTATACCTACGAAGGCTCTTTAGCTCCAAAGGCTTTGAAGATAGTTTTTTGAAGCTTGGTTAATGGGAAAAGGATTCTAACTCCCTTAATTTCCTGAATGCGTAGTTTGGATAAAGTTAAAATCAGCTCTTTCATTGTCATTTTGCAGTACAATTTTTCCTGCACCATCGTGTAATGGATCTTTGACAACAATATAAGCGCCAAAAAACCAACGAAGGTTTTGTTCCAGGCCTTGTGATTGCTGTGAACCCTTAGCCTGCCAAGATCAAGATTGTTTTTCATGCGGTCAAAGCCTTTTTCAACGACATCCTTATCCCTGTAAATC
>NZ_VLLC01000021.1 GCF_007830435.1 Desulfobotulus alkaliphilus
GCATAGGTGAGCTTATCCACATTGACAACGCTGTCAGGGGTGTTTTCGATAATATAACGGATCAGGGCAGAGCCAATAAACCCGGCACCACCTGTAACGAGAATCTTCATATCGTAAAAATACCGCCTCTTTTTAGAATCGAACCCATGAAGGGCCTTTTCATGATGCAAATGAAAAAGACTTTGCATCTTTTTCACCCCTCGTCAAGGAATAAATCGTCCTTCAGGGCAAAAAAATGCCCGTTTAAAAAAACGGGGCTTTCTGACCAACAAGGTTCAGCCGGGTTACTCAGCGAGAAGTATGGATCAAACACGCCATGAATGCCACCAACTACCCAAATCAACCCTGCTTCCTCCGGCATTACAAAAAAGGGGTGCCTCTTTTCTGCAATAGCTAATGGATGCTGTCATCTTTGGACAAAAGAATATCAAGGCCTTTGTCACTGGCGGCAAGGATGGCTTCGATCTTTTCAGGGGTAAGCCGGGTAATTTTGGCAAGATATTCAGTTTTCATATTGGACAAACGGAAATCTTTCAAAATTTCAAGGTATCGTCACTGCCCCCGAAAATCTCGTCCAGATTGATTTCCGGTACTTTTGTTGAAGCAACAATTTCTTTTCGGAGTTGATAAAGCTTAGTCAGACCAGCGAGACGATGCTGGGAAAAAAGCTGGGCATATACAAGGGAAAGGGCCCCCGTTTTGCTTAAAACTCCCACTTTTTCAGGTTCAAGGCCCTTCAGTGCCTGCTCATCAATTTTAAAAAGACCTTTAACAAACTGTGCCGCTTCTTCCTTTACGCCCTCATTCTGCACACGAATTTTCCATGGAGCAATCAACCCCATGCTGCTTATAAGGTTTACCGCTTCCTGGGTTTTGAACCGGTCTTCCTCGCATTGCTTTAAAAAAGAAAAAACATTTTTCAGGTCCTGAGTCATTTCTCCTTCGGGGGTAAAAAAAGAAACATCATCAGCCTCCGAATTCTCATGGAAAAGACCGCTTTGCGTATCTACACACAGTGCCTGCCGGTTGCTTCCCTCCACGGGCAGAAGCCTGAAAGGGTAGCCTCTGTAAACGGCAGGAATATATCCTCCAAGCCAGCGGCCATCCGGATGTATGAAAAGATTCAGGCCCGGTGTCAGCGACTGTAGCGCAACCATCTGATAAATTGACGGTTCTTCCTGAAAAATAAAACCCAGCGGCATGGTCGGAAGAAGATGGGGCAGCTCAATGGCCAGCACAGGGGCAACGGCATCCTCAGCTGCAAAGGTAAAAGTCTCCGCACGTTTCCAGCCTGCTCCCTGATGCAGAGAGCGCTGAAGGGCAATAAATCTTTGCATTTAAAACCTCTTTCTCTGACCCTTTATAAAAAAACCTTTACGCATTTGTGCAGTCAGCACAGGCGTAAAGGATAGAATTCATTTTAAATTATCAATCTGCCTTCAGTTCCTGCTGAAGAGCACTGGCATAGGAGGCCCTTGCAGTCTGGGCGATGGCAAGCTTCTGGTTGAGGCGGGCAATTTCCTGATCCGTTACCCTCAGGTTAATGATCTGATTTCGAGCTTTCTCGCTCAGCTCATTCAACTTGTAGCTTTTTCCGTCAATGGTAATGGTTTCAATACCTTCCTGATCAGACATTCAGCAGACTCCTTTTTATATACAAACATTAAAGACTCGCTCCGAAAAAACTCCCCGGAACACACAGTTTCTTAACGAACAAAACGAACGTAATACCAGCGGTTCTTAACAGCACCAGGCCCACTGGAGCCGCCATGGAAACAGCTAACGGTCCATCCCGTTTTCTCACGACGATCCGCTCTTAATTATTTATGGTTTTCAGCGTTTATGGTACCCAATTCTACGGATCGAAAAAGGCGCATAAGCAATCGCCTGCGATCTCTCCCGCTCAGGAGCAGACCACGACATTTTTACTATCAGAGTACAGGCTATTTTACAAGATGATCAGCCCCCCTCCAAATCTTCCATCAAATTCAGTTACACCTTCCTATGGGTAAAACAAGATCAGCCCTTTTACAGTTTTAAATAAAGAAAAAGGTTCAAAGTTTGAATTTTTTAAGTAAATAACAGGCAATACTATTCATTCCTGCGGCATATCTCCATGCAGGGGAAGGTCTTTTCAAAAATTCGAAAAAAGGCAAGAGAAGGGTAATGGGGGATCCGCCAAAAGCTTCTTCTTGTCTTTAGCATGCCCTGCTGATAGAATTTAATCCTGTCGTATCAAAAGCTGAAGAACAGGAACTATTTTTTCACAAAAGCACATGGACTCTTCTGATACCTGCTACCGGCATCATCGGGGAAAAAAGGGGACGCTCTTCCAGGAAATCACAGATCAGAAAGAAAATTCCATACAGCAACAGTATATAAACCAGATGGATAAACCGAATCTGAACCAAAGGACTTAGATTCTGAAAAAAGATCAAAAAAAGAATCTGAATTCTTTTTCTCAGGAGCGCCCATGACCCAAAAAAAATGGCAGGCCCCCTTGAACAAGATTGATGCGGATATCAATATTCTTGTTGCCGATGATGAGCAGATCATGCGCCAGATCCTTGGTAACATACTGAAAACCCTTGGCCTGACAAAAATAAGCTATGCCAGCGATGGCGGAGCAGCCTGGCTGAGACTTCAGATAAAACCCGCCATTGACCTGATCCTTCTCGACTGGAATATGCCAAAAATGACCGGCCCCGAACTCCTCAGTATGATGCGCAAAAGTGAAGACTATAAAAACATCCCAGTACTGATGATAACGGCAGAAGGCACCCGGGAACACATCCTTAAAGCCATGGAAATTGGTGCCACAAACTATGTGGTCAAACCCTTTACACCTGCTGTCATTGAAAAAAAAATCAGACAAATTTTACAGGAAACAGAAGAATCTGGTTAAAATTTCCTGCCTTTTTTGCAGCAGAACCATGCTAAAGACGCCTGGGCTCTCCGGTGTCCGTTTTTTATCCCACCCTGCCAAAACTTTTTTCCAGAAAACGTTTTTCCCACTGAATCCAGATGGGTCTGCCATGGGGGCACCGGGAAGGCTGGGCGCAGGCGTCCAGCTCATGGAAAAGATGCCGGATCTCTTCGGGCTTCAAAGCCTGATTGGCCCGGATGGCCGAGTGACAGGCCATAAGAATCAGACACTCATCCAATGCCTCCGCAAGGCTTTCTGTATGCCCCGCCGCCACGATCTCTGCAACCATATCCGCAAAAACCTGCCCCAGATCCCCGTGGGAAAGAAGATCGGGAACGGCCTTAATCACAAAGGAGTTGCCACCAAAGGGCTCCACATATAGCCCCAGAGCCTCCATTAACGGCATAAGCCCCCTGGCCAGATCCGTTTCACGGAAACCAAGCTCCACCACCTGAGGAATCAGAAGCTGCTGGGAAAGGCCTTTGCCCTTTTCATGCCGCCGCCTCAAGGCCTCGTAACGCACCCGTTCATGGGCCGCATGCTGATCCACCAGCACCAGCCCCGCTTCGGACTCACAGAGAATATAGGTATTATGGAGCTGACCAATGATCTTCAGTTCCGAATAAAATGCTTTTTTCTCCCAAAGTATTCCCTGGGGGTCCGGTACAGGAAAAACACCGGACCTGTCCCCCTGACCGGAAAAAAGGGGCCTTTCCTGCCGGATCTCTCCTGCCCATCCCCTTTGTTCTCCATTTCCGGAGACCATGGCTTCCGGAGAAAAAGCATGCCCCGGATCTCCGGATGCTGCAGGCTCCCCCACCACTTCACCGGACAAAGGCTCTGCCTCTGCAGAAAAAGAAGATACAGACCCTGCCCCATCCTTAATATCATCTCCTGAAACAGAGAGACCTTCTGCCTCCCCCGGCCCCTCAGTGGGAAATACATTTCCTGATACATTCTCTCCGGAAAATGGGCCGAGACCTTGACCATGCCTTGAAGAAACAGCGCCGTGGGTGGCAACAATATTCCTGACTTTTTCCAGACTCTCCCTGCGGGAGACTGAAGAAACCTGCCATTTCCGGCTGTCCTCCCCCCTCAGTGCCAAAGCCACACCGTCGCGCACGGCAGCCCATACCGCCCTGCCGTCGGCAAACCTCACCTCATGCTTGGTGGGATGCACATTCACGTCCACCCGGTCGGGATCCACATCAAGAAATAAAATGGCCACAGGATAACGGCCCGTCATCATCCGACCCTTATATCCCTCAAAAAGTGCCTTATAAACCGACCGGTCCCGGACATAGCGGCCATTGACGTAGAGGTAAATCCGCTGGGTGGTACTCCGGGATATATCCGGAGATGCCACCCAGCCCCTTACCCGGATTCCCGCCCCCCCATGATCCACGGGAAAAAGATGGTTTTCCACTTCCTTTCCCAGCACATCCACGGCCCGGACAAAGGCATCGCCCCCGGCAAGATGCCTCAGCACACGACCATTGTGAAGAAGCCGGAACTGTACATCGGGAAAACCCAGAGAAACGGAAAGCAGGGTATCGGCAATGTGACCCATCTCCGTATTTTCCGTTTTCAGAAATTTTCTGCGGGCAGGAACATTGAAAAAAAGATTTTTTACGGAAATCACCGTGCCCGGAGCCGCACCCGTTTCCGCCACATCCAGAATCCGGCCGCCTTCCACCACGATGCGCACACCGGCAGGGGCGTCCTGTACACGGCTGACCAGCTCAAAGCGGGAAACGGAAGCCATGCTGGGAAGTGCTTCACCCCGAAAACCCAAGGTCCGGATGGAAAAAAGATCCGCATCGCTCAAAAGCTTGCTTGTGGCATAACGCTCCAGAGACAAAAGGGCATCGTCTGATCCCATGCCGTGGCCGTTATCGGACACCCGGATACCCGCAAGACCACCCTTTTCGATGGCCACCTCAATGCTGGTACTTCCCGCATCCAGACTGTTTTCCACAAGCTCCTTCACAACGGAAGCCGGACGTTCCACCACCTCGCCTGCGGCAATTTTATTGGAAAGAATATCCGGCAAGATACGGATCTTAGACATACCATCTCCATAAAAAAAAGGAAGACCAAAAGGGCCTTCCTTCCATTGGCTTCAGATATCTGAAGAGACGGGTTCTGCCCCTTCGCCCCCTGCCTTATGTACCAGACGCAGCAAAAAATCCGCCTCTAAAGGAGAAAGATCAAATCGCTGTGCCGCCATCATGGCAAGTTTGGTGACAGGCTCTCTGCTTTGGCCACCCTGCTCTCCGGCAATCCATTCACAGGCCCGCCTGATGGCAGGACTTGCTGCCACCGCTGTCAAGATTTTTCCCCGGCTGCGGGATCTGCAAGCCCCCTGTCCCATGCCGCTTCCTTTTCATAGGCATAGGCCGCCTTTAAGAGGGTGGCTTCATCAAAGGGTTTTCCCAGAAGCTGCAATCCCATGGGAAGTCCTTTTGCAGAAAACCCGCAGGGAACAGACATGCCGGGAATGCCTGCAAGGTTTGCTGAGATCGTAAAAATATCAGCAAGGTACATGGTCAGAGGATCATCCGCCACTTCCCCAAGCGCAAAGGCCGGCGCCGGTGTTACAGGGGCAGCAATCAGATCACACCCTGCAAAAGCATCCGTAAAATCCTTTGCAATGAGGGCACGCACCTTAAGGGCCTTGTTGTAATAGGCGTCATAATATCCCGAAGACAGGGCATAGGTGCCGACAAGGATGCGGCGTCTGACCTCCTCGCCAAAACCTTCGGAACGGGATTTTTCGTAAAGTTCCAGAAGACTGGCCGCTTCTGGAGTCCGGTAGCCATAGCGGATACCATCAAAGCGGGCCAGATTGGTGCTGGCCTCACTGGAAGCCACCACATAATAGGCCGCCACAGCATAGGCCATGTGGGGAAGGCGAACCTCCACGGTTTTTGCTCCGGAGGCTTCCAGCACACGCACCGCTTCCCCGATGGCCGAACGGATTTCCGGATGCACGCCTTCGGCACCATGGTACTCCACGGGAAGACCGATGGTAAGCCCCTTAAGATCCTTTGACAGAAGGGAGTAGTAATCCGGCACCGGCACATTGACCGAGGTGCTGTCTTTAGGGTCGTGGCCCGCAATAGCCTGAAGGAGAATGGCACAGTCTTCAACACTCCTTGCCATGGGCCCCACCTGATCCAGCGAAGAGGCAAAGGCCACCACCCCATAGCGGGATACCCGGCCATAGCTTGGTTTCAGCCCCACAACACCGCAATGGGCTGCGGGCTGTCGGATGGAGCCGCCCGTATCCGTTCCCAGAGAGCCCAAGCAAAGTCCGGCGGCCACGGCAGCAGCACTGCCACCGGATGAACCACCGGGAATATGGGACAGGTTCCATGGATTTTTTACCGGCCCGAACCAGGAAGTCTCGCTGGAAGAGCCCATGGCAAATTCATCCAGATTGAGCTTCCCCGTAATCACGGCACCTGCGTCTTTAAGCTTTTCCGCAACGGTGCCGCTATAGGGCGGATCAAAATTTTCCAGCATACGGGACGCACAGGTCGTGCGTATGCCCCTGGTCAGGATCAGATCCTTAAGGCCCAGAGGAATCCCCGTCAAAGCCCCGGCTTCGCCTTTACGGATTTTTTCATCGGCAAGACGCGCATCTGCCATGGCCGATTCTTCTGCCACTGTAATGTAGCTGTTGATCAGGGGATCTTTTTCTGAAATGGCTTGCAGGGTCTGCCGGGTCAGTTCTTCCGCTGTAAAATCTCCGGCATCCAGATGCTTTCGTGCTTCGTGTATATGAAGGCCCTTGGTGAGGCTCATAGTTTCCTCCTTCGGAATGGGCGCTTCCTTTAGCACCCGATGGAATCAGCCTACAATTTTCGGAACCAGAAAATGGCCGTCTTCTTTTTCCTCTGTGCCAGACAGGCCAATATCCACACCCAGATGTTCCCCAACGGTATCTTCCCGCATGGCATTGACCAGATGAACGGCATGGGACATGGGAGCCACCCCTTCCGTATCCACTTCCTTCAGGGTATCCACATAGGCCAGAATGGTCCCAAGCTGGGTGGCCATACGTTCCACATCCCCTTCATCCATATGCAGACGGGCAAGGCCTGCCACATGCATTATTTCTTCCTTTGAAATTTTCATCCGGATTCTTCCCCCAAAAAGCATAATTTGATCACATGGTCTGCAAAAGACCTCAGTCCATACGAAGCACAAAGGCATTCATCCGATCCGCCTCCAGACGGGCCAGAACAGGTCTTGCCGCATCCCGGCTGACAAAACGGCCCACACGAACCCGGTACCAGACGCCCCCGCCCTGATCTGTTCCCGAAACAACATAGGCATCATAGTTCTGCGCCAGAAGCTGCTGCACCATGCGGGCCGCATCCTCGGGGTTTTTCATGGCTGCTACCTGAATGGTATAGCTTTCTTTGCCAGATACCAGCGAAGAGGAAGGAGCTGCGGGTGTCCTTGCCTGCTGTCTGGATACAGCAGGCAGCGTTTTTTCTTCGGGCTTCTGTGCTGCCGCCGCTGCTCTCTCACTGCGGGACTCCGCCCTCCTGACTTCCCCTTGTCCAGACGGACCTTCTTCAGAGTTCCCCCTTGCCTGAAAAGAAGGAGACTCTGACGCCATCAGGGGGGCAGGGGGCATAGGCTCCTTTTCTCCATCAAAGCGGGGCATCTTAACGGGCAGATCTTCCAGCTGCAGCACTTCCGTATGCTTCAGGGACTCAAAAAAAGTCAGCTCCGGTACATAGGACAAAGCCTGGGGTTTTTCCCTTTCAAAAAAGCTCTGCAAACGGGCTTCCATATCCGGAATATCAAAGGTGACCGGAGAGGTCCCCCTACCCACCAGAATACCGAGAACAAACATGCATACGGAAACAAAAAGCACAAAAAGCATCCACTCCCGGTTTTTACTGTTTTGCAAAGGATGGGAACCTTCTTTTTTCTCTCCGTTCTGAAAATTCCGGGACATGCCTTCTGCTCCTCTACCCATCTACTACATTTCTTCAGGCGCAGAAATACCCAGAAGAACAAGGCCATTGCGGATGACCTGCTGCACAGACCGGATCAGTACCAGCCTTGCCGAAGACATGGCAGCATCCTCGCCGAGAACCTTGTGGCGGTTGTAATAGGTGTGGAATGCCGATGCCAGTTCCATGAGATAAAAAGGAACCCTGTGGGGCTCCAGATTGGCACCGCTTAAGGCAATGGTTTCCGGAAAACGTGCCAGATGCTTCATCAGGGCAATTTCTTCGGGTTCCTGTAGCAAAAAGAGCTGATTCATATCTTCATGGATCTTCTCCTCAGCCGCCTTGCGGAGAATACTGGCAATGCGGGCATGCACATACTGCACATAAAAAACGGGATTATCATTGCTTTTTTTCTTTGCCAGCTCCAGATCAAAATCCAGGGATGTCTCATAGCTGCGCATCAGAAAAAAGAAGCGGGCCGCATCCTTTCCGACCTCATCCACCACAGCCTTCAGGGTTTCAAACTCACCGGAGCGTGTGCTCATGGCCACAGGCTGACCATTGCGGAGAAGGGCCACAAGCTGAACCAGTATCACCTGAAAACGCTCAGGATCCGTACCCGTTGCCCCCACAGCCGCCTTGATGCGCTTAATATAGCCGTGATGATCCGCCCCCCAGACATCAATCACCCGGTCAAAGCCCCTCTCAAACTTGTTTTTATGATAGGCAATGTCCGATGCAAAATAGGTGGTGATGCCATTGTTACGAACCACCACCCTGTCCTTTTCATCCTGCCAGTCCGTGGTCTTAAACCATTTGGCCCCATCCATTTCATACACAACCCCTGAAGCTTCCAGTTCCTTCAGTACGGCATCCACGGTGCCGGAATCATAGAGGCTCTGTTCACTGAACCACTGGTCATGCACCACACCAAAGGCTTCAAGGTCTTCCCGGATACCGGCAAGAATACTGTCTGCGGCAAAGCGGGCACAGAGGGCAACCCCCTTTTCATCGTCTGCTCCGGCCAGTTCAGGAAAACGATCCTTTGCCTCAAGGGCCAGCTCCCTGATATAATCCCCCTGATAGCAGTCCTCAGGAAATTCCAGAGACTCACCCCGAATCTGTTTCAGGCGCAGCCATACGGAGTTCCCAAGGGTACGGATCTGCCTGCCGGAATCATTGATATAGTATTCTTTTTCAACCGCATAGCCGCAGGCGGAAAGAATGGCGGCCATGGCATCACCCACCACAGCCCCCCGTCCATGGCCCACATGCAAAGGACCAGTGGGATTGGCACTGACAAACTCCACCTGCACCCTGCGGCCTTTGCCCTCATCCACCCGGCCAAAGGTGTTACCGGCTTCAAGTACCCTTTGAACAACGGGAAGCCATGCAGAAGGTTTCAGGTAGAAATTAATGAATCCCGGACCCGCTATTTCCTTTTTTTCAAGGATTCCGGACGTATCCTCCATATGAAACAGGAGAATTTCCGCAATTTTACGGGGGGGCATCTTCTGGGTTTTAGCCCCGACCATGGCAATGTTGGCAGAAAAATCTCCATGGGCCTCCGCTCTCGGAACTTCAATATCAAAGGCCGGAAACTCACGGGACAGAAGACTGCCTGCACCAAAGGCCCGGTCAATGGCCTTTTCAATCATGGATCTTAAATGATCTTTCATAGACTAATGACTTTCAAAAAAATTCAACCGCGGTTTTCAGGGCCGACAAAGCGGGATGCCGGAGCCCCTTAAAAATCAGGACATCCGGCACCGCCCGATGCAAGCAGAAAATACCCGACATCAAATGTCTATATCCACACCACCATCATCATCGGCAAGCTTGATGCTGCCTTTCTTATCCTTTTCATCCAGACCGTCCAGCCCATCTTCCGTATAGGCATCTTCTTCGATTTCCTCTTCCAGAAGATCATCAATGAGATCTGCAGAATCCTCATCACTTTCATAAGTGGCGGCTACATCCTGCTCACGGGAAATGAAATCCATGTCGTCAAACAGAAGCTCCCTGCGGTCCTCTCCTTCTTTAAAAAGGGCGATCACAGCATCTGCAATGGGCTCTGCAAAACCCGCAGGCGGATACATGTTGTGGGTCCGCAATGCATTCACCAGAAATTCTTTCCCGGCTTCCATGGCAGCTTCCACGGTTTCTGATGTAAAATTTTCTTCACAGAGCAGAGAAAAAATACCCGTTTCCAGCTCGGCGTATTCCTTGACGATCAGGGAATTGTCTGCATCCCTGGATAAAATATACTTCTGCTTCATCGAAATCTCCTTCAGGCCCGACTCTTTCGGATCCGTTGTGGGAAGGCAAAATAAAACTTTAACATTATAAACGCTCACTCCCGTCTGTCAACAAAGGCCTTAACAAATCATTTTTCTGGCCCATCATGACGTGCATATCGATTCTTTTCTGTGTAAAAAAGTCATTGACCAGAACGAGCCTTAATGCTATCTGTTCTAGCCGTTGCTGGAGGAGTGGCCGAGTGGTTGAAGGCGGCGGTCTTGAAAACCGTTGGGTGTCACAGCCCCGTGGGTTCGAATCCTACCTCCTCCGCCACGAAGTTATACGGAGAGATGGCCGAGTCGGCTGAAGGCGCACGCCTGCTAAGCGTGTATGCGTCAAAAGCGCATCGAGGGTTCGAATCCCTCTCTCTCCGCCATTTTTAGATTTTTTTATATTTAATTTCAACACCTTAAGAGCAAACCAGAGAGATCGTCCATAGGGCCATCCATAGGCAAGCCGTATTATAGAAAAACTCAGACAAAAAAAGAAAAACGATAAAGAAGCCGGAAAATTTCGGCTTCTTTTTTTTTATGGAAAAAACAAATGGGAAAGGTAAAAACCCTTCCCCTTTGTTTTTAGGCGGAAACATTTTTGATGGATTCCTTAAAACCTTCAATGTCCTCGGCACACCACCCTATAAGCTTGCCGTCCTGACCAAATCTTCTCGGCTTCGGGAAAATCCCATTCTTGCACCATCGCCAGATAGTGCTTCTGGCTACACAAAATTCGGCCATCACATCCCTCACTCGGTAGAATTTTTTCTCTTCCATCACAGGTCCATCCTTTCCATCAAAGAGATACCCCTTTTCCCTGCTTCCTCTTTATAATGACTGCTGGCCTGACCATTCGCCAGCTCAAGCAACACATCTGCATGACATGGCGAGCCTTCCTTGCAGTAGCACGCCAGGTTCTTCCCGCGCAGTTCGTGCAGGCTTTCCAGGATACGCTGCTTCCGTTCAGGCATGTCAGCCGTACAGCCCTCAACGGCCAGCCAAATCCGGAAAGCAGACACGGCCTGGGCATGGCTGCGGTCTTCTGTCACCTTAAAGGGATTACCGAATTTTCCGGGACGGCAGACACTCACTGTATTTGGCGGCATTCTCCATCCTTTTGATCTCTGCCGCTGGATACGGCGAGGCGCATCCATCCCAAAGTTCCCATTGTTCCATCCCATCTCACACTTCAAACCTCACTCCTTTCATTTTCCTTGAGATAAAAGCTTCTGATAAAGCCCCCTTTTATAAAGCCGAAGCCCTGCTGCCTGCGGAATTCCGCACCATCATGGATGATATTGTGTGTGGGGAATATCCGCAGCTCCCCGATATGGAGCGGGTGTACTACCCACGAAAGCAGGATCGATAGATCCCATGCAGACGGCCTCTATGCGTCCATAGTAATTAATGCCGCAGTGAACGCAGGTGACGGGGGAGGCATCCCCCCGGAGCATGGCATGGATGAACAGGGGATCGATGGTGGTACTTTTGGTTTTCTGGTGACAGTGTGGACATTCAAACATGGGGCCTCCTTAAAATTGCTGCTGACGGGTGTTTTTAAAGGGGGAAACGCCTTTTCTCTGGATACGCCCTGACATCACCATTCCCCAAACAAAGACATTTGATTTTCATGTTCCGGCTGTGGCAGGCCTGAACAAAACAGCCGCTTTGCCTTTGACGCCGGGAGCAGTTCAATTTCTGCGCCCTCCCTAGACCATGCTTTCAGGCTGTCAGCGAGGTCTGCCGCACAGTCTGGGGCTGCGGAGCAGATGGCGTATGCTCTCCCGTTTTTGGAGGCAACATAGGCCATTTTCATATTTCCATCCCTCTTTCCTGTTTTCACACCTCCCCCCTTTCATCTCCCTTGAGATAACAGCCTCTGCAAAGCATTCTCAGCCCCGGTGCCACGGGCTGCCTGCCGCAGCAGGCGCATTTTTTTTGGCCCCGATGCAGGATCTTTGCCCTTTCTCTGGCCTTGCCCTGTCTTTGCTGGATTTCCAGCAGCTCCTGTCTGGAAAAAAGCCTGCGGCCCCCGAATGTAATGCAGCTCCGGATTTCATTTCTGACGGCCTTTTTATTGATGGTGGTGGGCTGCCAGCCCGTAAGGCGCATGGCTTCCCGCATGTCCGCCGCATCTTCATCCGGAATCGGCGGCTTGGCGGATCGCCGCAGAAACCGGGGCAGCTTGCGGACCTCATCCGCCGACACAAGGCGCTCGCCGCCGGGACTTTTTTCCGAAGAAAGCCTGCCGCTGCGTATCCATGAGTGCAGGGTGGGAACCGGGATATCCAGCTCCCTTGAAACAATTCTGAGAGGTTGCATGGCTCCTCCTCAGGCTGCGGACCACAGGCAGTGAATGTGGCCGGATTTGAGTTTGCGTTTTAAATTGGGGTCCCGAAGACCGCTTTTTCTGGCAATGCCCTTGGTTCTGGCCATGGCCAGGGGGCGCCTGGGCTTTGCTGAATGCTTTGTCCGCAAGCGGTAAAAGGTGATGATGTGCAGGGTATCCCGGCTGCGGCTGGATATGACGCAGAAATCTTCCAAGCGATGCAGCATGCGGCCATCACGGTTGGGCATGGCCACCCCCGCAGACAGCACGGCCAGCAGATGGGTCAGGCCGAGGTTGCGTTCCCGCATCCGGCGTTCGGCGTGTTCGGTGAGGGAGACGTGCATGGGACCTCCTTCAGGCTTGGTTTTTTTATGAAGCTGTGTTTTTATTCTTGCAATAAATGATAACCATCACAACAAAGGTGCCTGTCATGTACTGGAGCTACAAAACCCCCATTGGTATTTTCTGTATCAAACCGGACAGAGGCGGTTTTTCTCTGTGGTTGGTCAGCAACAATCTGGGCTTCTACCATCGGCCTGAGCTGGCTGCAGATGATGTGTTCTGTCATTCAACGGGTTATCCGGGATGGGACAGCCAGAAGAGATTATCCGTCCCAGGGGATTTATCTTTCTGGGATTTCCATCCATAAGCCCCCATACTTCAGGGGCACAAACTTTCAGACAGTCCAGAAAAAACGATTCTTCCATGAAGATCATCCCGGATCTCTCAAGGAAAGAAACCACCTCTGCGCCCACAATAACGCAAGCATGGCGGAACGTTTTATACAGCATGGCTTCAGTGGGATCGTCCGGGATAAACATACGATCCGGATCCAAAGGTACGCAAAAATTTTCCGGGTTTGGCTCTGCCATGGGAGCCCGGTATCTGCCGCGGGGTTTTTCCCGATCCGGAGGCCAGACCCCGGCGCTGTACTGGTGAATCATGGGGCCAAACACCTCTTCCGGAACAATGAAAATTCCGTTTTCTTCCAAAAGGAGAAATGCAGGCAGGCCCATCCTACAGATGGCGTAATGACTGTAGCGTTGCAATCTGCCGAGGACGGGGTTTTCAGAAAAAACCAGAATCTCGGGGTTGTAGTCGATTACGGACATATTGCCTCCACCCACGCCCGGATTGCCGGGAGCTCTTCCTGCAAAGTGTTTTTGAGGTTCGGATCTCTCTGATTTCCGGTGAAAACACGCCGAAACGGCACGACCAGCATCCGTCTGCGACAGCCTTCTCCGAGCCTTTCAAAATCCGGCTCCGTGTTGTGGTGAAAAACCAGACTGCATGTCGGCCTGAACTCAAAGGGCTTCTGAAATTTGAAGGTTCCGAAAAGGGTATCCCCGCTGACGATGGACTTAAAACAGGAGACGCAGTCAAGGGGCAGACCGCTTAAGCTGATGACCAGCTTTTTGCCCCGGATGCGGGCGCGTTCAAACGGGCTGTTGATGTACTGAAAGTCTATACATACGGTGTTTTCGTCTCCGGTCAGCCCCACCAGCACAGAAAGCAGAGTGCTTTTGCCGCTGCATACGTCACCATGGAGGTACAGGGCTTTTTCATTGGGACCATCCCCCAGACATGCGGCCATCCATTCCCGCAGGGCGTGAATGCTTGCAGCATCCTGCATGCTCTCTTCGAGGAATTGCAGCCATCTGGGGCATCCGGATTCGGGATGAAAAGGGGTTGTCCGGGGTGTAGCATGGGCAGCTTGTGTCATCATGGAAGTCTCCTTATTTCTGATGGGTTTTACGGAAAACCTGTTCCCGGACCAGACTGCGTTCCCTTGCCTCCCGTCTGGCCCTCTCCTTTTCCAGTGCCTCTCCGCAGGCTTCGTAGACCTGAGAGATCATCTCCAGCGCATCTGTTTTCATGATTCCTCCGTAGTCAGCGGGAGTTTTAGCAATAGAGAATCAATTTCCTCTGGGGAGAGGAAGTCGGAGACGGCTTTCTCAAATTTCGTCCAGTTTTCGGCCAGAAAAAGATCCAGGGCTATTACCTCACGCTGTGTCAACTCAATCATGATGCCTCCTGCATGCTCAGGCTTCCGTTATCCAAAAGGGCCGACATCTGGTGCGCCCTCCCCATATTCCAGCCAAATTCATAGGTGATGTTCAGGATGTCGAGAAGATACCAGAGCTGTTTGTCCGATACTTTTTCAGTCATAAATATCAGGGCACGGCCATCCGGTCCCATCAGGGCTGCGGTGGAAGAGGTTCTTTCAATTCTGCATTGTTTGGGGTCTGCGTAGATCATCCGGCACCTCCTGTGATGGTGTGGATATCTGTGCTGGCGGGTGGGAAGATCCAGCGGCTGCTTTTATCCGGCATCCGAGCGACTTCCGCCGTGGGGGGCATGGACCGGAGAAAGTCTCCGGTGGTGCGGTGACGGCGTTTCAGGCTGGCCATTACAGCCATTACTTCCCGCCGCCGTCCCTTCATTGAAAAGCCGTTGACTTGATTTGGGGTCATGGGTATTCTCCCTTTATTGTGGTTTTGCATCAGCCCTTGTACGGTGGCCGCCGTGCAGGGGCTTTGTCTTTTTCTGAGCCTCTCTGAGGTTCATTTCGTGCGCACACGCGCCTTTAAAGCAACCTTCTTCTCTTTTAATGCTATTGTCAAGAAGAAATAACATTTAATGCTTTATTTTTTGCACAAGCTTCCACAAAGAAACCCGGCCCTACACCAAATAATTATTTTTAGGCTTCCAAAACATCCTTACAGCGTGATATGCTTTAAATCCAAGCAGGCCTTTAAAATCCTTAAGAATAAGGGGGAGACATGAAAAATTCAGTGCTGATTCGTGAATTTGTATCCCTGCCGCCAGAAGCACAAAAACAAGTGATGGATTTTGTTGCTTTCCTTAAAACCCGGTACCCGGAAAAACAGGAAAAAAAGCAAAAAAAATCCCACTCTCTGGAAAAAGAGCCGTTTATAGGAATGTGGCAGGACAGGGAGGATATGAAGGACAGCTCTGAGTGGGTCCGAAACATGAGACAAAAAGAATGGAGCGGAAATGGGCTTGATGAAAAGAACAGTCCTGGATACGGACATTCTCATTGATGCCGCAAAGGGGATAGATACTGCGGTGCAATGCCTTTTTTCTCTTGAGAAAAGCACAGGCGTTGCCATCAGCATTATTACATATATGGAACTGGTAGTAGGGTGCAGAAATAAAACAGAGTTGCGGAGCTTAGATCTTTTTATGAAAAAATTCAAAGTTCTGCCATTGGATAACCCCGCTTGCGACACAGCCCTGAATCTTCTGAAGCAATATCGCCTTAGCCATGGACTTATGATTCCAGACGCCCTGATCGGGGCCACAGCCCTGGCTGCGAACCTCCCTTTTATTTCAAAAAACCAGAAAGATTTTCGTTTTATTCCGGGACTGGACCTTCTCCCATACCCCGACCCCAAAAAAGAAGAGGAAATCAGAACCTGATTTCCCCTTTCTGCCTTAAAGTATTTTTACAAAGGTATAATAATACCCGTTTTCATGCTTGCAGTAGATGATGTCCATGTTCACCACAAAGCCATCCGCACGGGTGATATGCACGGTTCGACAGACACAACCTTCCTGTTCTACCTCCTCAAAAATCTCATCTCTCTGCTCCGGCCTCAGATAGATGTCTCTGGCAAAATCTATTTCCCTCAGACTGTAACCCAGCAGTCCTTCCCAGAGCTCCCACTGACAATTTCGAATTCTTTTTTTGTCTGAGACCAGACAGATAACATCTGTAGCACCGTGCCTTTTCATCCACTTTTCGAATGCCTTGCGGATAAAGCGGCTCATAAAAAAGAGATTAGAGTTTTCCCCCTGCACCTGATGCCGCTCCGCATCAACAGCCCTCTTACACCGCCTTCGGTCTGAGCCGCTGCGGCGTTCCATGAAAACTGCGAGGCCTTTGCGGGCCGCCTTTATTCCCCCGAAGCTTTTTTCCGGCTTTCGGATTCCTCTTGAAGGGTGTTGTTTTTAAGGTCGGAGTTTTCCTGAAGGAGGGAGGCTACTTTTTCCTGAAGTTCATCCAGGGTAGTCATTAGTTTTTCTGAGCGGGCTTCGGTTTTTTCCAGTCTGTCTTCGAGCTTTTCTGAACGACGGGTTTCACGCTCTACGGTTTTCTGAAGATCCGTAATATAAGAATCCTGTTTCTCGATGTAAGAATCTTGCTTTTCTATGCGGCTGCGCAGCTCTTCAATCCGCTCCTCATACATCTGACGAATAGAATCATCCATACCCCCCCTTTTTTCCACAAGCTCTTTGATCCCGGTTTTTGGACTTCCAGCCACATCCTCAAACCCAAAAAGTTCATTGGGGGTAATTTGCAGGACCTTGCATATAGCAGGAATCTTCTGGGTTCTGGGCAATACGGTCTTGCACCACCGGTACGCAGTTTTATCTGTGTCACCGGTAGCATCCCCCAGCTCCTGAGCAGTAAGCCTGAGCTGCTCCACCCTCTTACCAATTGTCCCGCATACCTGATCTCTTACATTCATCATACCCTCAATATACGCAAACAATGCGAATCTTGCAAAAGACCTTTGATGATACTTTTTGTGCCATAGGATGAAAAAATACTTGACTTTCACATCTTTTGGGTAAAATATTTCATTCTATGAAACCAAGAACGATAGATTATAAAATTCTGGGTTTGATTTCAGGGAAACACCCGAACCATACCCGACGCCTCAAGCAGCTCGAATCCTTTCCAAGAAAAGAGTTGGCTGCCCATCTTTCTGACTGGTTCGGCATGGAGCCCTACCACTTCATGTGGCCCGAACGCTACGGCAATCCATGGCCCGTCATCGAAGCCCATTGGCCGGAGGTGGAAAACTACCTCAAGGCAAGGCTTTCCGGTGACAGCCCAGCCCTTCCGGACTGCCTTGCCGTCTTCAGTCAGCATCCGGAAAAAGAATATGCAGATTCAAAGGCAGGATGAACGCAAAAGTGGCATTCGTTTCTGCGGGGATTAATTTCCTTTTTTCAGGGGAAAAAAACAGGCCAGTCAAAGGAGCACCCATGAACGACATCAACGCCATTTTGTATGAAGCCCTGATCCAGAACCGTGAAGATCAGGCGCTGGTTCCGCAGGTGGCCACCATGGCAGGCATGGCGGCAAGAACCGTCTATGAATACTGTGCCGATCCCCGCCGCACCCCGGATATCCGGGCCATCCGCGCCGCCTTTGCCGTAACCCAGAGCCCCACCATCAAAATGCTGCTGGAGCCGCCGGGATGGCGTCTGGTGCCGGTTGCGGATCTGGCCACACCCCAGACGGACAGCCTCAGCCGTGAAATCGAAGATGTGGTCATCCACACGGGCAAGCTGCTCCAGCATCTTCGGGAAGGGCTTAAATCCAGAGAAACGGCCACGGTGGTCAAAACCGCCCGGCTCATCGGTCGGCTGGAAACGGAGGTCATGGAAGTACGCAGACTCTTTGAAGACACCATACGACAGGGGGGAGAATGGGAAATGTCATCGCTTTGACAATCAAAAGAAAAAGGCTTTTGTCTCAGCTTATGAAACGAAAAGCCCTGAACCTTGAAGGCCCTGAAAAGCGCGTGATGCTCCTCAGGGCCAGAATGGCAGATCTGGATGCAGACAGGCTTGAGCAAAAATACGGCATTCCGGCTTAACTGGTTAGCCGGGCAGGGAGAACGCTATGGGAAAAGCCGTTGAATTCTTAAATCCCGATGAGCGGGCGGCCATCGCCAGGGGGTGTTTTCAGGTAGATCCCCGCAGCAGCAACGAAAAAGAGCTGCGGGGCTTATGCCCCTTCCATGACGATCAAAACGCGTCTTTTTCCTACTCTCCGGAAAAAGACGCATACAACTGTCTGGCATGTGGTGCTTCCGGGGATCTCATCAAATTATGGGGCCATGCCCAAGGCAAGGCATCCCCGAAGGAGGCGTTCCAGGCATTCTGTGGCCAGTACAAGCCACAGGATCAGCCAGCAGGGGACAGTGTGCCAACGACAGAGCAAATGGCAGCGGTGTGGGATCAGTTCCCCCCTCTGCCTCCGGAGATGTGCTCCCGTCTGTGCCGGGACAGGGCATGGACCGAGGACGGGATCAAATCTCTGGACCTCAGACTGCAAACCCTCAGGTGGAATCCCAAGCTCGGTGGTTTTGTAGATGACAGGTACAAAAACCGAATAGCCTTTGCGGTGCGGGACGATTCCGGAGAAATCCGGAACATCCGCTCATATATGCCCGGCGCCAGGGAGTTCAAGCTCCTTTCCGTTGCCAAGGGCATGGGCGAAAGCCGCCTCTGGCCGCATCCTTCCACCCTGAAGGATGGCCCTGTCTGGATCTGTGAGGGCGAGCCGGACGTAATCTGCGCCCGCAGCCACGGAATCAATGCCATCACCCAGACCACGGGTGCCCTGAGCTGGAAAAAGCAGTTCAATCTGGTATTTGAGGGCCGGGATGTGGTGCTGGCCTATGATGCCGACGGCGCAGGGATTCGGGGGGCCGACAAAGCCGCGGCTTCCCTGTCAAAAGTGGCGGCGTCGGTTCGTGTTTTAAAATGGCCCGACTTCATGGGCCGGGTGGATGGTGCGTGGCCCGAAAGTGGCGGTCAGGATCTGACGGACTGGTTTGCAAAGCACAGGCGGTCTGCCTCCGAGCTGGAAGAGCTTTTGGGCGAAAGCCCCGCCATCCAGAGAGATCCCGGCAGGCCTGAGTCTGTGGAGCGGTTTTTTTCCGGCCGCTCTTTTCAGCATGCAAAACTCGCCCGAGAGCTGTACCGGGAAAACCCCCTGATTTTCGATACCAAAACAAAGACCTTATACAGGTGGAACGGGAAGAATTGGGCCAGTATCAGCGAAATGGCGATCCAGCAGCGGGCACAGGCCCTCCTGCAGGATGAATCCACCATGGCGAGGATATCCGATGCCACGTCCCAGGTGGCTGTCATGGCGGCCATGCCTGCGGAGCAGGAGCTGGACAACAATCCGGATCTGGTGCCCCTTGAAAATGGCATGCTCAGCCTCTCCACGGCGGAGCTGCTGCCCCATGTCAAAGAGCATTTGAATACATACAGGCTGCCGGTGTCCTTCGATCCTGATGCAAAATGTGAGCGCTGGCTGCAGTTTTTGACAGAGACCATACAGGATGCGGCCACCATCGCTGTGGTGCAGGAGTGGTTTGGGTATTGCCTCACCCGTGACACCAGCCACGAAAAGGCCATGTTTTTGATCGGGCCGGGGTCTGATGGCAAATCGACATTTTTACACGTTATTCAGGAGCTGATCGGGGAGCGCAATTCATCGGCGGTCAATATGGCGGACATGGCCAAAGAGCATTACAGGGCCACGCTGATAGGAAAGCTCCTTAACACCGCCTCCGAGACCGAAGGGGCGGCTTTTGAGTCCGACTGGTTCAAGGCCATCGTTTCCGGTGACAAGATTTCCGCATCATTCAAATTCAAGGACGTCTTCGATTTTTCCCCCTACGTCAAGCTGATGTTTGCCAACAATCGCTGGCCAAAGGTCAAGGACAACTCGGACGGCTTTTATCGGCGCATCCTGCCCATCAAATTTAAAAGGCAGTTCAAGGGCAAGGCCATCCAGAAAAACCTGAGGGCGATTCTGATAGCAGAGCTGCCCGGTATTCTGCTGTGGGCGCTGGTGGGGCTGGAGCGGCTGCGGCTGCAGGGAGGGTTCACCCATTCCGATGACATCCACCGGACGCTGGTGGAATACCAGTTTGCCAATAACCCGGTGCAGGCATTTGTGGATGAAGAGTGCCTGACGCAGCCGGAATATGATGGGCAGGGCCTGAGCGTGAGCAAGAAGGGCCTGTATGATCGTTACAGGGCCTACTGCACGGGGTATGGATTTCATCCTATGAACATCGTGCATTTTTCCAGAGAGCTTTTGACCATTCTGCCCCACGTCAAGGAAACCCGTCCCGGCGAGCGGGGCGGCAGCCGCCAGAGGCATTTTGATGGTGTGGCTCACGTGGACAGAGGTGTCATATAATGGCCCCCTCTCTCCCCCACACCCCCCCACGGGACAGGGCGTGTCCAGGTAAACTGGCCAAATGTCCAGCCCGTGTCCAGGTAAACACGTTTACGGCGTTTTCAGATTTTCAATTAAATCAGAATATTACAAGCCGTGTCCACCGTGTCCAGGTAACTTCCGAAATACGCGCATGCGCGAGGGGGTTATTTTACCAAGCCACAAGCCAAGCGAAGACTCATAGTAGTTTAATAGAGATTTACCTGGACTTGACGGACACGGAATATAAAAGACTGAAAATAAAAGAAAAACAAAAATGCCTTAAACCAAGTTACCTGGACACGGGCATTTTTCAAAAACTTTTTAATGGCAAAGCCATTGAAAATAAAGGGGTATTTTATGTTCCTTGAAAAATACCCTCAGCTCAACCGGTTTACCGGGGGGCAAATCCTCTCCACGGGGAGCGAAGAAACGGCAAGCGCATCAAACCACAGCCCGGTCACGGCGGGGCTGCCGACGCACACTGGTGCGACTCGGGATGGACAAGCACCGCAGGCTTTCGAGGAGGGGGTTTCTTTAGAGGCAGTAAACAGCGTCGGCACCACTGGCGTCCGAGAGGCAAGCGCATCAAACCACAGTTCGGTCACGGCTGGACTGCCGACACACACTGGTGTGACTCGGGATGGACAAGCACCTGGATGCACGGGGCAGACGCACTGGCGGGACTTTCCCGCCGTTGTGGCACTTTCCGAGTTCCTGCGGTCAAAACCCATGGGCATTTCTCTGGCCAGAGATCCGCACTGGCGGATCATCCTGAGAGCCAGGCCCGGCGTTACGCCTGAGGAACCGGAGCGATGGGAGTTCTACCGGCAGGCCTTGGCATTGGCCGAGACTGCGCTGCCGGATCTGTACGAGCTGATGGACCACGGCAGGATGGGCCTGCCACTGGCCGACCCCCACGGAAACCAGCGCCGTTGAACCGGCCAAGGTACTACCCGGCCCCCGGCCCTGTACGGGGCGCGGAGGCGCGAAGTTCGTGCACAGTGAAAACCGAAAACGGAACGGAAAACGGAAAAGTCTGTGATTCCGGAGGGTTTTTGGGGGATTCCGTCATGGAATTGACGCTGCAAAAAGAGTTCCCGCCTTAGGGGCCAGCAGCCTAAACCCTTACAAACCGCCGGAAAGTGCGCAAAAAAGGTACCCGCTGGAGGGGCCTCGCGCACGAAGAAAGTCCAGCCATTGGGCTGGCAGTCAGTACCCGGCCCATTGGGGTCGGTCGGGAGCGCAAAGGTACCCGCTTAAAGGGGCCTGTCGTTCACAAGAAAAAAAGTCCAGCCATTGGGCTGGCGGCAGTACCCGGCCCATCGGGGTCGGTCGGGAGCGCAAAGGTACCCGCTTAAAGGGGCCTGTCGTTCACAAAGAAAAAAAGTCCAGCCACTGGGCTGGCGGCAGTACCCGGCCCATGGGGGTCGGTCGGGAACGCAAAGGTACCCGCTTAAAGGGGCCTGTCGTTCACAAAGAAAAAAAGTCCAGCCATTGGGCTGGCGGTCAGTACCCGGCCCATTGGGGTCGGTCGGGAGCGCAAAGGTACCCGCTTACAGGGGCCTGTCGTTCGCAAAAAAAGTCCAGCCATTGGGCTGGCGGCAGTACCCGGCCCATTGGGGTCGATCGGGAACGCAAAGGTACCCGCTGGAGGGGCCTGTCGTTCACAAAGAAAAAAAGCCCAGCCATTGGGCTGGCAGATACCCGGCTGAAGAGGCCGGAAGGAGCGCACAAAGGTACCCGCTTAAAGGGGCCTCGCGCAGGTTTTTGGGTTCAGGATTCATGGAAGGAGAAGGGATGGAGGAGACCCCGCCTGAAAGGGAGTTCAAGACCCTGATGGACGTCCTGCGGTTTTTGCAGGGAGAGGGCTTTTCCATCGAAAAGACCAAGCTCTATCAGGATCAGAAGAGCGGGCTGATCCGCTACAAAAAGGGCCAGCCCATTACGGAAACGGAAGTTCTGGCCTATGTGGCCAGATGCGAGCTGGAAAAGACCGACGGCGGCAGCCCCATCACCGCCGCCCGACAGCTGGAAAAGGACAACGCCGCCAAGCGTGCTCTGGCGCTGGAGCTGATGGCCCAGAAAAGGGAGATGGTGGCCCTTCAGCTGGCACGGGAAAAAAAGAAGCTGGTGGACAGAAGCGAGGTGGATCAGATGCTGGTGGGCCTCCTTCAGGTTCTCGACACCTCGTCCAAGCAGCTCATGGATCGGCTCATGCCGGACATCGCCCGCATGGTGGGCGGAGACGGTGCCAAAGCCAACCTTGGCCGGGATCTGCTCCGTCAGGAGTGGGATGCCATGATGCACCGGCTTTCCCGCACGGAAGCCTTTTCCCTGAAGTACGCGGAGGATGAAGGGGATTTTTCGGAAGACCTCCCCCCGTCCGTCTTCGGGCAGGAGAACAAAAACCCATAACCCCACAGGCCAACCCTGCGGGATAAAAAGCCCAGGCTGAAATTCCTCAGACCTACGGGATAAAGACATCCGCAGACAGCAAACTCCGCCCTGCGGAAAAACCGCCTCAGGCGGCAACCCTAACCCATCCGAAGGGATGACCCCATGGAAATGCAGCAGCCCATCCCCTCCTGGATGCCGGAGACCTACCGCAGCGTCATCCGCCATTCAGGCCACAGCATCCGTTTTCAGCCCCTGCCGGGGGTGAGACGGGTGATGCGCAGGCCCCGGCCCATGTCCATTGCGGACTGGTCGGAAAAATACCGCTACGTGACCCTTTCGGCCATCGAAGGCCCGTGGCGGCACGAGAACGCGCCCTGGGCCGAGGGCATCATGGAGATTTTGGATTTTCCCTCTGTGGTGAAGGTGGGGCTGTGCAAGTCCGTGCAGTCCGCAGGAACGGAAACCGCCCTGAACATGGTCGGCTCCCGCATTGATCAGCAGAGCGCCAAGGTGATTTTTGTGTATCCGGACAAGGACACGGGCCGCAATGTCATGAAAAAGCGCATCGTGCCCATGATCCGCAATACCCGGCAGCTGTCCCGGCACCTCACGGGGTATCAGGATGATGTGCAGGGGCTGTCGGTGCAGCTTTCCCATACATGGATCAAGATCGGCTGGTCCGGATCTCCGGCAAGCCTTGCCTCGGACCCGGCCGACACCGTGGTGCTGGACGAGGTGGACAAGTACATGCCCTTCACCTCCAACAAGGCCGAGGCCGGGCCCATCGAACTTGCGGAAAAGCGCACCACCACCTTCCGCCGTCTGGGACGGGCGAAGATCTTCATGCTCTCCACGCCCACCACGGAGAACGGCCCCATCTGGAAGTTCATGGAAGAGGAAGCGGAGCTGATCTTTGACTGGCATGTCCGCTGCCCGGACTGCGGCAGGGAGCAGAAGATGGCCTTCAGCCGCATCCGATGGCCCGAAGGCAGCGCTGCGGACGCCTCCCGGGTGGAATCCCAGCATCTGGCCTGGTACGAGTGCAGCCACTGCCCCTCCCACTGGGACGATGAAAAGCGGGACATGGCCGTGCGCCACGGCAGATGGCGCTCCCGGGACAAGGGCCTTTCCATATCCGCAGCCCTGCAATCTTCCCGGCCCAGCCGTGTGGGCGTGCATTTTCCCGGATGGAATTCCCTCTTTGTGACCCTTTCGGAATGCGCGGCCTCCTTTCTCCGGGGGCTTACCAGCAAATCCGCCCTGCGGGATTTCTGGAACAACTACGCCGCCGAACCCTGGAAGATTGTTTTAGAATCCACCTCCGAGGCCGAAGCCCTCAAGGCCCGCTGCGCCCTTGCCCCCGGCATGGTGGCCAATGAGGCCGTGGCCCTCACCTGCGGCATCGATCAGCAGCACGGGGGCTTTTTCTGGGTGGTTCGCGGCTGGGACAGGCACTTCAACTCCTGGCTGGTGGAAAGCGGATTCTCGCCGGACGAGGCGGATCTGGATCATCTTTTGTATGAGCGGAGCTGGCCCATCGACGGAGAACCGGGCCTGCGGATGAAAATCTGGCGGGCGGCCCGAGATTCCGGCGGCAACGCCTACGACACGGGCCAGACCATGCGGGACGAGGCCTATCTCTGGTTAGACAGCCGCTGGGGCCTCTGCCGTGGGTGTCAGGTCTGGGTGACCAAGGGCGCATCCACCAGCCTCCCCACCTTCAGCAAGCTGGGGAACCCCCTGCGCCAGACCCGCTCCGGCAAGAAGCTGCGCTCCGGCGCGCGCCTCATGCTGCTGGACCCCAACCGGCTCAAGACCTCCTTTTTCGAGCGTCTGGAAAACGCCATTCAGGGCCGTGGCCATGCGGGCTATCTCCATGAAGGTGTGGCCGAAGGATCGGACTATCTGCGCCAGATCACGGCGGAAGAGCTTCGGGAAGAGGCGGGGCGGCAGGTCTGGGTGCAGCTTCGAAAAGACAATCATTTTCTGGATTGCGAGTGCATCGCCCTGGCTCAGGCCCTGTGGGAATGGCCCGGCGGCGGCGTGAACCTTCTTCAGGATCGGGTGAATGTGGTGGAAGAAGCGGCCCCACCGCCTCCGCCCCGGAGGCCGAAGGGCGAAAGGCCGGAGAAGGGGCGCAAGCTTCCCGGCTGGCGGGACAGGATGTGAGCCATGGCAATTTGTAAGACGGACAGGAAAAAGGAGGCGGCATGAAAACCAGCCCCACGGCCCTTGTGGGCTTAAAAGAAATTTGTGCCTACGCGCGGATGAGTACGCCGAGGGTGAAGATTGCCATTCAGGAGTATGGATTTCCTGCCCGGCAGATCATCGGAACGGAGTGGCAGTCGGACATGCAGCTGGTGGATGAATGGCGACGGGAGAGGATTGGGCGGGGGGCTGCGTGAGGGGAAACAGAAAAGAAAGGAGAAGGCCATGAAAACGGAAAATATCTCAGAGGAAATGATTGAAAGACTGTACTGGGCGGCTGTGCATTTCAGGGATTTCATTGCCATGCAGCCGAATGCCAGCCCCGTGATCTGGTGCGGGGACAGGAAAAGCTGGGTGGTGAATATGCCGCACTATAAAAGTGCCTGTGAGGCGGTGAGGGAATTTGAGATGAAGGTTTACGGTAAAAAGCCCAGATTCCGCCTGATATTTATGGGGTCAAAAATTCCTGATTTTGAGAACTCGGAAAAAGAGGATGAACTTTTTCTCAAAAAACTTGAAAGTATGCGCTGGACAGTGCCTTCGGGGGGTGGTTCAAAGGCATAAAAAAGGTGATAAAAACTAAAAGGGGTCTGACCCCTTTTAATTCAACGCCTGAGCTAAAAGGGGTCTGACCCCTTTTAGCAAAAGGTGCCTGCCTCCTTTTGGTCATAGCTATATTCGGCGGCTAATTATTGCACGATATTCATTGGCAATAATGAATCCGTGAAACTGAATTGCAGCAATTACGATGCTTAAAAAAAGGCACGCTACACGGATCGAGATAGCAAATGCCCAAGCCCAATTAAACGGGTTACCACTGGTGACGGGGAAAATCAGTGCAAACCCATGGGCGATTCGTTCAACTACCAACAATCCAACCACAGAAAACGCATTCACTAAGATTTCTTTTTTTAGCTCGGTTAGTTTCTCAATCACCTTATTATAGTTGGTTCCTTCACTATTATTTTCATTTGCTGCGACATCCTTTATCACACTGTCAACATATGCATACAAAGCATATGACAACGTGCCGGTAATCATTGCAATAACAATAAATGCAGATAGTAGTTCTTGAAAAATAAGTACAGAAAGTCCTTCTATATAATAAGTAACGCAAAGTGCCGTACTAAAAGCAAGAATGAAAAGTAAAATAAATCTAGTCATTTTTATCGTCGCGAGAGAGGTTTTCAGCTACGGTCATTACCTGAGCAACCAGTCCTGCATCAATTACTTCCCTTCCCGGTGCAGGTAGCCCCGTTTCTAATTCAAGTTGTCCTTCATGATGGACTTCATCTTGAGTCGGGACAGGTAGTTCAACTAGAACTGCGGCTTTTTCACTAGTATGTTTCTTTTTACCACCACGAGTACCTTCAGTTATCAATACCCACCTCCCTTCACCTTCAGATGCATAGTCAATATAATCAGCTATAGGCTCCTGAGGAATTACCAAATCCCCGGATTCGTTTTCAAGCGCTAACGTTATTTCGTCTTGCCCATAAAGCTTTTTTAATTCTTTTAATGCTTCACGAGCCTTTTCATTGGTACGGAGAATATTCGGTGAGATTAGCTTTATTTCTATTTTATAAATTTTCTTATGTTTCTTTACAATAGACCAGAATTCTATCGTCTTAGTTTTTAGTTCAACAAAAATTCTATGATTATATTTCTCTAATACAGGATCGCGAAGGCCGGATTGAATCGCATTTGCTATTTGTGATTCTGTACCAAATTTCCAATCCCTTTGCACAAAAATATATTGTTCGTGCATATCAAAAACTGCTACAAGCGGAACCCAGTCATCTTTTTCATGCGCCACAATATCACCGGGTATTTTTTCACCGACATGCGCGGTTCTTAACTTCGCAACTTTTCCAACCATGTACCGCCCATCTTGGAACCGATAAAGATCCGTTGGCTCTGTTTTAGAAAATCCAACGAACGCATAACGTACATTATAGCGATCAAACTCTCTATCACCCAAGAGCGAAACGATTACAGCGGTTCCTTTGGGGGTTGGTACTGGAACGCAAACTGTACTTCCTTGAGATTCCTCGACAAGTGAATACCTGAGAACAAAAAAATTACCTGTATTCTTCATTCTTTCACCATAAAATAAGAGCCCCTCCTCTTTTAGTCCGTTTTTACATTGCTAAAGGTACTTTTTTGTAATCAATTTCATTGAATCAATCATCTCATTCTCTGATTCACGAAATAATTCTAGTGCATCAATTCCAGTCTCATCTATCTTTTTTAAAGCCAGTTCGTAGTAAAAGGGGTCAGACCCCTTTTAGCTGTTATCTTAACTCCTTCGCTGTCTGCCCTTGTAGAGTTAAAAGGGGACAGACCCTTTTTAATGATGGAGCGTGCGGCTTTTGGATTAAAAGGGGTCTGACCCCTTTTGTCATTTATCTAATGCAAAAAATAAGATCTCACCCCTTTTCCCAAAAAAAGCAGGTCTCCCACTTTTTGTCGCCTAGCCGATCAACTCGTCTAGAGAGAGGACTTCTGTTGGGTAACCGAATTTTTTATATATTATTTTAGCTCTTTCTCTTAACCTCTTGTCTTCTGTAATAAAATATTTTGAGTTAGAAGCGTATAAAATGTGTTCCCAGTCATAAGTTCCACTAATTACAGCACCTACTTCTTTATCACTTTTAAATCGCAAACAATCTAGTGTCATAAAGAAAGCGTAAAATGCTACACGCAATGTTATATAGTTGTTTTTTTGGACGTTATCAAGCAATAGGGATTTTCCGTTATTAAATCCATACAATTTCATAAAAATGTTATTAAATTCTTCATCACTTATCTCTTCAATCTTAATACCTTCTTTATATTTTTCAAAAAAAACAAATCTGTCACCGAAATCCACCAAGCGCATTTGCTCTTCTAACGCTGTCAATTTTTTATATGCAAGTACCTGAGGAATACACTTAGCTGGATCTATCTTGCCATATCCAAAACGTGGATACGAATCATTAATTACAGTTAAGATCTGGTTGTTTGTGATCTCACTAATGACTTCAAAATATTCACTTTGAATACTTGCACTATTGCATTTAATTATTTCATCTATATGCACAAGACTATAAACAATTTTTGAGTTAAAATGTCTTTTTATGTCGCTATAAATTTTGGAGCTTCTTCTGCATTGATCAAAAATATTTTGATCAAAATAACAAGTATCTATTAAACTAATTTCATTTATCCGAAACCCTGATGGAGGTTTATGTGCCTTTATAAGTTCTTCAGCAATAGATTTTTTTCTTTTATCTTGGACATACATAGCAAATTGATGTCTCGGCGTATTTAATAGTTGGAAAAAAAAATCACAATCACTACAGTCGCCAGCTCTATTTTCATCCAACAAATCAACTATAACACGTCTTAATTCATGACTAAAATCCTTACCATTTAGTCTTACAGATTCCAACAATTCACATACTGCAACTTCATATTTACATCTTTCACAAGCCATTTCCATTTCATAATTCCTTTAAAAAATATCAAAAAAGTATTGTTTTATTGGATGGATATAGTCTTCCATAGTCTCCAAGCTACATAATGCATCCGCTCGACGCACCCTCTAAAAAACGATCCTTTCCCATACCCCACCCATCCGCCTCTGACAAGCCCCAGCGTCCGTTTTCCGTAATTTTCTCCCATTTCCCCCGATCCGCTACAGTGTCTTGACATTCCATTCCGGTCTGGGTACAGTTTTCATGCTGCGGCAAAAAACCGCAGTCGGGATTAGCCTCCCGATCAGCACAGAGCCTAGCGCCCCCACCATAATGAATACGCAGGCGCATTTTTTGCGCCCTCGCTCACCCTTATGGCGGAGCTGTGCGGGGCTTCTTCGGAAGCGCCGGTTCTCTGTGCCCGGTAAGGCTAACCCGCCCAGCTCTGCCACCCACTGATTAGCCTCAGTTGTGGCGGAATCCTTCACCTACTCAAAGCACAGAGGATCGCCATGAAAAACAATCTGCCCACCATCGACTTTACCTTTCAGAACAACACCGTAAGAACCATCGAAAAAGAAGACGGAAGTTTCTGGTTCATTGCAAAAGACGTTTGCGATGCCCTGGAGATTACGTGGAGCGGCAACAAGATTCTTGCCAGTATTCCGGAAAACTGGAGGGGGGTCGTAAAACTCACGACCCCCCTCCAGAATCAGCACGGCGTGTACGGCGAACAGGATCAGGAGTTCGTCACCATCAACGAACCCGCCCTGTACAAGCTGGCCTTCCGATCCAACAAACCCGCCGCCGAAGATTTCACCAACTGGGTGGCCTCGGAAGTGCTTCCCGCCATCCGCAGAACAGGCCGCTTCTCCGGAACGGGTCCGGCCCTTGCCACGGAAGCCCCGGACAGGGAAGACCAGATCCGCCTTGCCCGGAAGCTCGTGGGGCAGGTGAACGCCATCCTCCGGGATATGCCCGCCCTCAGCCGCCTGTATCAGGATCTGGGCGTTTCCGTGAACGATGTCCTCCGCACCCTCTGCGTCCTCAGCCCGGACATCCACCACGAAGCCTATCTTCAGTCCCTCCGGGATCATGATGCCGCAGCACGGCCCCGGAACTGATCCATAAACAAAGCCCCTGCATCCTTTTTCGGTGCGGGGGTTTTTGTTTTATCCAGCCAAGGCCCCAACCCCCGTCAAGCAAAATCAAGCCCCATTCAGCCAAAAAGAACACCCATCCACGCACATCTAAGCACCATCTAAAAAAGCCCCCCCATTCCGGCCCTATAATCTCCGCAGAAATGATCACCTGAAAGGGGTGACCCCTTTTATGAAAAAAAGGAGCGGAACATGGATACAGCGGTACAGGTTTTTGAAAATCGGGAGTTTGGGCAGGTTCGCATTGTTGAAGGACGGAACGGCGAGCCGTGGTTTGTGGCAACTGACATTGCAAGGGCGTTGGGTTATGAAAAGCCAAACAACGCAATAAACAGCCATTGTAAAAAAGTCAATAAAATCAATTACCCTGAAACAGGGCACCCAATAAATATTATCCCAGAGGCTGATCTTTACAGGCTCATAATGAGATCAAACCTTGAATCGGCTGAAAATTTTCAGGATTGGGTGGTTGAAGAAGTCCTCCCCTCCATCCGGCGCACCGGGGCATATCAGATCCCCCGCAACGACCACCCCCTCAAAATCCTGATCCAGAAGGATTTTTGGGCAGCGGAATGTGTTGCCGACATGCTCCGGGTTTCCGATGACTCCCGGCTGGCCCTTTGTTATGCCATCTATGACCGCCATGGTCTGGATAAATCTGTACTGCCCCAGTACACGGAAGCACCCCGCCAGCGCATGTCCGCATCGGCCCTTTTAAAAAAACACAACGTGGACATGAGCACCATCAGATTTAATCAGCTCATGGTGAACAATGGGATGCTGGAGGAGCGGGAGCGCACCGGAGCCAGTGGGTCGGTCAGAAAATTCAAGAACCTCACGGATCTGGGTTTGGCTTTCGGTGAGAATATGGTTTCCCCGCAAAACCCCAGAGAAACCCAGCCCATGTATTATGAGGATGCCTTTGAGGATCTTCTCATGACCCTGACCATGGGGAAGTCTCAGGAGCCGTGAAGGGTGCTCCGGAACTGATCCATAAAAAAGCCCCTGCATCCTTTTCGGTGCGGGGGCTTTTTCTTGTCCGGGGGCCGGGCAGAAAATTTTGTTGCTCATATTCTTTAAAAAATGAGAGACAAGCTTCTTTGTTTTGCATAGATTAGAAACAAAGGGCCTTGTTTCTCATATTCTCGCAAATCTGAGCAACAAACGTCCTTGTGCGGAAGGGATGGGAAGCAAAGGCCTGTCCGTCATTTTCAAAAAATCCCCTGAGGAGCAGACGATGTCCCTGAATCTGGATCAGGCGGTTCATTATCATTACGATGCCTTTCCACCGGAGCGTCTTGATACGGGACGCTTTCTGGAAGAGCTTCTGGATGCCACCGCCGCCATGGCCCGTTATGATCAGATGCTGAAGACCATGCACAACAGCGAAATTCTTCTTGCTCCCCTGAGGAGTCAGGAAGCGGTGCTTTCTTCCCGCATCGAAGGCACCATCAGCACCATGGATGAAGTGCTTATGTATGAGGCGGAGTCCGACGGCTCGGACAGAAACACTTCTGAAACCCGATCCGATGTCATTGAAACCGCCCTGTATCAGCGGGCTTTACGCGGGGCGCAGCAGGCCATGGAAGACGGGTATCCCCTGTCCCAGTCGCTCATCCGGGGAGTTCACCAGACCCTGCTTTCCTTTGGAAGGGGAGCGGCCAAATCTCCCGGAGAGTTTAAGAAAGAGCAGAACTATCTGGCTGACAAGATGAGCCGTAACATCCTCTTTGTTCCCATCAGCCCGGAACGCCTGCCGGAGGGCATGGACAGGCTCTTTGCCTATATCGGAGAAAGCAGGCATCCCTCCCTCATCAGAACCGCTTTGGCCCATGTGGAGTTTGAGGCCCTGCACCCCTTCAAGGATGGTAACGGGCGGATCGGCAGGATGCTCATTACCCTGATGCTCTGGTCTTCAGGGATCATATCCGCACCGCATTTTTACATCAGCGGCTATTTTGAGGAAAACCGGGATACCTACATTGACGCCATGCGCCGGGTTTCAGAAAAGGGAGACTGGGAGGACTGGTGTCGGTTTTTCATGAAGGCGCTGGCGGTGCAGGCGGGAAGAAATCTCGATACTGCAGATCAGATCCGCTCCCTTTACGATGAAATGAAACGGGTTTTTGCGGAAGTGCTTTCGTCAAAGTGGTCCATCGAGGCGCTGGATTTTGTTTTCACCTTCCCGGTTTTCACGGTCAGCAGATTCAAAGAAAAAAGCGGTGTTCCCGCTGCAAGCTCCGCCCGGTTCACCACCTTGCTGCTGGAAAAGGATCTGATCCGTAAAGTGAAGGAGGCAAGCGGAAGAAAACCTGCGGTTTATGCCTTTGAACCTCTGATGCGGCTGGTGAGGGTGTAGAAAGGGGTTTTTCTGATGCCCGGAAGCCCGGCCCTGATCCATAAACAAAGCCCCTGCATCCTTATCGGTGCGGGGGCTTTTGTGCATCTGGGGGTCAGCAACGCCCTGGGGCAGGCAGTGTTCTCATTTTTCCACATCAAATGATGTAGGAAAACAGGAACTGGAGGAAGGGGGGCAGGCCCTTTTCTCAGTCTTTATTTGTTTCTGTCCATATAGCTTCTGATGCCAAAGCCGCTGCCAAGGCCGCCAAGGAACACGGCAAAAAGTTTAATGACCTCCCGGTACAGTTCCTTGTCTGAGCCGACCAGAAAAACGGTGGCGAATATGAACAGAACGGCAAAAACAAGAACGTATATCAGGGTGTATTTTCTGTTTTCTGCGGCATCCCTGAAAGACCTTTCATCATCTTTTTCGGCAAGTTCGAGAATTCTTGTGATGTGGGTTTCATTGATCTTATCCACAAGAGGATGGGGAGCCGGTCCCAACCTGTGCATGGACATCCCGATTTCCAGAACCTTCCTTGCTTCCGGGGGAAGCCCTTTAAGCATCTCCGGCTCCACAAAGCCCACATCATTTTTTTCAGAATACCCTTTGCCTTCTTCTGGGGCGGTATCCTTTGTGTTTGTTTCCGTATCCGTCATTGCAGCAACTCCCGAAGGCGGCCTGAGCTGATTTTACTGACCAGTACCTTTTCAATGCGTTCCGATATTTCTGCACCAGAGTAGGATGCAGCGGCCTGCCGGACAAGGGCATCAAAGGCCTGATCATCCATATGCCCTTCATTGCGGAGACGTACCATATACCGGATGAGATTCTGAAAAGCGGTACGCCGGGCCTGTGCAAGGGTGTCGCTTCTGTCTTCATGGAAAGCCATGGGAACAAAAGGATGCTTCCCTGACTGTCCGTATGTGTTCAAATACATATGCCCTCCGGAACACGGATGGTTTATTGCAAGTAAAAAAATCTGCTGGCAGCAGTATAGCATGACGGGCGGCAGGGGCAATGCCTGTTATAAGGACAAAAGGGGTATTTGCAGAATTTTCGGACAAAAAAAAGACCCGCTCGATTTGTGCATTGGCCCCCTTACAAAGTAAGAGCAGCGGCCAAGAGGCATGGCGAGTATGTTAGATACATCTTACCAACGCCAGAGTACCGACGTCAAAAGGAAAATGCATAAAAGGGGTCTCATAAAAGGGGTCTGCCCCCTTTTCCCTGTAACCCCTTTTCCCTGCTTTTCCTCTTAATCCTTGAATCTTGACACAGCTGATTTCACAGCATTCCCAAGGGAATCCCATGAACTGTCAATGCCTGCTTTCAGGTCTTCCCATGCATCGCCACTGGCACTCTTCAGTTCGGCAAGTTTATTGCTGGCCGATTCACGCTGAGACCGTAATTCCTCAATTTGTTTGTGATATTCAAGTTGTGCGTCGGCTTTTTTAATGTCGGCCTTTGCTTTGAGCTTGTCGATCCTTATACCCCATTCATCTAATTGTGCCTGTAATTTCTGCTCATATTCTTTTTTCATGCTCATGATTTTTCTCCTGCTCGATGTAAAAAAGGGGGGATACCATTTCCTGTTCCCTCATCTGCCTCGCTAAAAATTGCATTCCGGAATCATACCACCCCATGTCAAGTAAATATATATGCTGAATAACAAAAAAGAACATCCATCCACGCTCATCTAAGCACCATTTAAAAAAAGCCCCCCATTCCGGCCCTATAATCTCCGCAGAAATGATCGTTTTTTCTGCGGGGACTTTTCCCCGCCTTACCCCCAAGGCGAGGCCGCCATGCCCTTCCGGATGCTGGAACTTCTCAAAACAGAAATCTGGGCCGCTGCGCCTTCGGCTTTAGATGCCCTCGCTTCGGCCCTGCGCCATTCTGCCGCCGTCCCTTCTTCCCAAACCCCTGATCCGGAGCCGTTCACCCGCTCCGGTGGCATTGCTTTGCTGCCGGTCACGGGAACCCTGTCGCCGGATTACGGCTATGCCGGGGCCTTTGCCCCCCTTCGCACGGGATACAAGGGCCTGCGGGATCAGTTTGATCTCGCCATGGAAGATCCCGGCATCCATACCCTGCTGCTCTGTTTCAATTCCCCCGGTGGCACGGTGCAGGGTTGCAAAGAGCTGGTGGATCACATGGCTTCGGCCAAGACCGCATCGGGCAAACGGGTGGTGGGTTATGTGGACGGGGCCTGCATGTCGGCGGCCATGTGGCTGTCTGCGGTCTGCGATGAAGTGGCTGCTCCGGCCACGGCCTTGGTGGGCAGCATCGGTATTTTGCAGGTCCATGCGGACTGGAGCCGTTTCAACGAAAAAACGGGCATCACCTTTTCCTATCTTTCGGCGGGGAGTTTTAAGGCCCTGCCCAATACAGACAGCCCCTTAAACGATACGGGCCGGGCCTATGTGCAGGAACGCTTAGACAGAATGTACGGCATTTTTACGGAATCCTACGCCAGCCTTCGGGGGCTTTCTCCGGAGAACATCCGGGCCACGGATGGCCGGATCTATCTGGCGGAAGACGGCCTCAAAGAAGGGCTGGTGGATCGCATCACCCCCGGCCTCGAACCCTTTATGGCAGCACTCAGGGAGGAAAACATGGATGTGAACAAACTCAAAGCGGAGCACCCCGCCCTTTACGCCCAGATCAAAGCCGAGGGCGGGGATGCGGTGCGTGCGGAACTGGCACCCACAATCAGTGCGGCCGGAGAGGATATCCTTTCCATGGTGGCCATGGTGGCGGGGCCGGAAGCATCCGGCAAAATCCGCACCCTTCAGGGGCTGGGCCTGAAGGCGGATCAGATCAAGGCCATGGCCGATGCCGGTCTTCTGGCTCTGGGTGGCACAGGCGGAGCCGGTGCGCAGGGCGGCCAGTGGAATGCCCCGGCAGGTCAAGGCAACGGACAGGGCCATCCCGCAGGCAGTCAGCCCAGCGGACAGGCCAATGCCCAGACACCCGCCCCGGCCACAGGCCCCACCGCTGCGGAGATTCTCGCGGCTTTGCAGGCAGCCACCCCTTCCGGTGTTGCGGCGGGAGGTCAGCCGGCGGGTGCAGCGGCCCAGCCCGGAGGTTGGCCGGATTTTCTGGCGCTGGTGGAAGGGCATATGGCGGCCAAGGCCTGTTCCAAAGGCGAGGCCATGCGGGAGATGCAGGCCAAATATCCGGAAGCCCATAAAGCCTACATCCTTGGTCTTCAGAAAGGCGGTGCCGCATGAGCTACGTTCTTGGGCCAAGATCCTACGAGGTGGGAATCGGCGGTGTGGAGTCTTTCCGGATTGTGCAGTTTGACGGGGGCAAGGTGGTTTTGAACAGCGCAGCCGGAACGCCCATCGGCTTTGCCACCACCTATGCGGCGGAAGGGGAACGGGTGTCTGTGCAGCACCTTGGCGTGGACGGCACCTGGGAGCTGGAAACCGCCGGAGCCCTTAGCGCATTGGATTTGGTTTTTGCGGCGGATGAGGGGCGGATTCAGGCCCTTCCTTCGGAAGCAGGAACCTACCGGAAAATCGGCATTGCCCTGAATGCGGCCGCTTCCGCAGGGGAGATCATTGAGGTGTTGCCCTATGATTTCCATGCCACCGTAACCGTTACCTAAAAGGGGTCACCCCTTTTTTCCACCCCGGCCCTCTGGCTTCGAGAGCCTCAGCCAGCGGTCCTTTAATGGGGTCAGCCCCCTTTTCCATGAACATTTCGAGAGCCGGTCGCTGAGGCTCCCGAAGCGAAAGAAAGGAAGTCCCATGCGCGCCACCAGCGGCAGTCTGATCTGGCGTCCCGATCTGGGCGCTACCGTACTCGAAACCCTCCGCGATCCTTCGGAGGGCTATATCGGCCTTTCGGTCATGCCCGTGCATAAGGTCATGGCCAGAGGCGGCACCTATCCCGTGATTCCTGCGGAAGTGCTCTTTTCCGATGAAGACGTGGAACGCTCCCCAAGGGGCCGTTACCACCGGTCGGAATGGGAGTACGAGCGGGGGAAATATGCGGTGTCGGAAAAGGGCCACGAAGAGCCCATGGATGATGTGGAATGGGATGAGCTGGAAAACCAGCGGCCCGGACTGGCCGAAGAAATCGCCACCCGCCGCACCATGGCCATCATCCTCCGGGCGCAGGAAAAGCGCATTGCCGCAAGGGTGATGAACCCTTCCGTATTTACACCCCACAACGTGGCCAAAAAATGGAGCAACCCTGCCGAAGGAACGCCGGTGCAGGATATCCGGGACGGCAAGGCCGCCTTCCGCCAGCAGTGCGGCATGGAGCCGGATGCGCTGGTGCTCTCCTGGCAGGTGGCGGAATGGCTGAAGACCAATGCCGAGATCCGGGAGCAGCTCAAATACACCTTCCCCGGCATTGACTTAAACCGCCTTACGGCGGATCAGCTGGCCCAGATCCTGAACGTGAAAAACGTGCTGGTGGCGGGTGGGATGCGCAATGCCTCGCCCAAGGGCAAGCGGTTGGTTTTTGAAGACATCTGGACGGATACCCATGCCGCGCTGGTGAAGATTTCCGGCAGCTACGACATCACGGAACCCTGTGTGGGCCGCACCTTTGTGTACGCCAAGGATGCCAGCACAGAGCCCATTGTGGAGCAGTACCGGGAAGAGGCCCTGCGCTCGGAGATCATCCGGGTGCGCCATGATGTGGACGAAGCCTACCTGCGCTCCTACTACGATGATGGCCGCATCCGGACAGATGTCTCCGGCAAGTGCTGTTACCTCATGGGTGGGATTAAATAAAGGGGCCACATGGTTGCCCAAAAGGGCAGGCACAGGGGCCTGCCCCCGGAAAAAAGGGGTCAGACCCCTTTAACCCTTCTAAAGGAGACGCGGCGTGCGGATACCGGAAGAACTCCTCAAAGCCTGCATGGAAGTCGCACCCGCTGTTCTGCTGGCCATGCTGGGAGGGATGGTGAGGATGATGCAAAACCCCAAAGCCTTTTCGTGGTGCTGGTTTTTCGGCGGGCTGCTCATGAGTGCCTTTGTGGGCATCCTCGTCTTTCTTCTCATTGCCGATGCCGAGGCCATCTCGGCCAACTTCCGGGCCGCTGTCTGCGGCGTGAGCGGGTATTCCTCCGCCCAGATTCTGGGTTTACTGGAAAAAAAGGTGCTGCGGGCCGTGGCAGAAAGGAGCAAGTGATGCACCCGTTTATGAGCGCAGGATTTGCCCTGCTTCCCGAAAACATGAAAAGCCCGGCGGCCATGGGCATGCTCCACGCCATTGGGATGCAGGAATCCCGCTTTCTTCACCGTCGCCAGATCCGTGGACCCGCACGGGGTTTCTGGCAGTTCGAAAAGGCAGGCATTGCCGGAGTGCTGAACCACCCGGCAAGTGCCGTCACCATCCGCCGGATTCTCGTGGGAATGCGCTACGGCGTGGACGTGGACGAAAGCTATGCCGCCATCGAGCACAACGATGCCCTTGCCTGCTGCTATGCACGGCTTCTGCTCTGGACCATCCCGGAACCCCTGCCGGGGCCGGATGAGCCGGAAAAGGGCTGGCGGCAGTACCTTGCTGCCTGGAATCCGGGCAGGCCGAAGCCCGAAACATGGGACGGATATTTCAGGGAGGCCCAGCGGCTTTCCATGTCAGGAACCTGGAAGTGAAAGGATGGACCATGGCCGCTTCAGGAACCGTCATCCATATGCGGACGGTGCCGGGTAAACCCCTGCACAGGGCGCTGGATAAGCCCCTTTTCTGCATGAACATGGACGGAAGTGCTGGCGAGGTACCAGCGGATTTTGAGTGGGACGGGTCATCGGTGCCGGTCTTGCTTCAGCCCTTTTTCCCAAGGCACAGGCACCCCATTGCCTCCTGCCGCCATGACTGGCGGTGCAAACATGCCCGCAACCACAAAGAGCGAAAGTGGGCGGATCAGGAATTTAAAAAGGATGTGGGCCGCACCTCATGGAAGATCACCGCACAGGCAGGCTATGCAGGTGTTCGCATTGGTGCCCTGCTGGGTATCGGAAATCGCTGGTAAAAGGGAGACCCTTTTAAAGGAGCTGGCCGTGGACTGGAAAGAGATGCTGGAAGAAGATGCCCGAACCATCATCCTGAACCCCGAAGAAGGGGCGGAGTGGATCTTCTACAATGGCCGGGAAATTCTGGCCCGCACCCGCCGCACCGGGGAGATGGAACGGCAGACCGGCGTGGTAAGCTGGGAAATGGAAATCGAGGTGCTGCGTTCGGATGTGGGTGCTTTCCGGGAGGCGGTTCCGGTGATCCTGAACACCACCCACTACAGAACCACACGGGTACTGGTGGAAGGGGATGTGCTGATGAAGATCGGGCTGGTGCGGCATGGATAAGGAGGGAGGCATCCCATGATTTCCCATGTCAGCATTCAGGGGCTGGATGAGGTGGAAAAGCTGCTTGCCCGTGTGAAAAACGGCAGCAAAAAGGCCACCACAAGGGCCTTGAACAAGGGTCTTTCCAAGGCAAAAACCGTGGCCGTGGATACCATATATAAGGAAGTCAACCTCACCAAGACCGTCATCCGCCAGACCATCACGGAACGCAAAGCCACCTACACGAATGCCACCTGCTACCTCCGGGCAAGGGATAAACGCGGTGTTCCCCTCTACGACAAATCCAAGGCCTGGAAGATCAAGGGACAGGTGCCGGGGATGCACTTTGGCGGAAGAAGATCCCAAAAAGGCTTTTCCGCCCTGTTCAAACGCCGCAAGGGCCGGATTCAGTTTCACGAGAAATTTAAACAGGCTGGCTTTGTGGCCACCATGGCCAACGGCCATACCAACATTTTCATCCGCACGGGCAAGCGCCGGGCCAATCCCAGAAAGGGCAACCCCCGTGATGAAAGCATCAAAGGCATCTGGTCATCCTCACCGCCCATGGTCCTGCAGGATGAGGAACGCATGGGACCGGTGCTGCAATCCGCATCCCAAGCCGCACAGGCAGAACTGGACCGGCAGGTGCAGCTCATCCTGTCTGGCATTCAAGGGCTCTGACCCCTTTTAAAGGAGCTGCCATGAACCCATCCATCCGGCAAACCCTGCTGGAAGAACTGGAAAACGTGCTTTCCGGCATCCGCAGGATCAACGGCTTTCATTCCGACATTGGCACGGCCCTTGTGCTGGCCGAAGGCAAGCGGGATCTGGAGGCACTCCCCGCCCTCTGGCTCACCCCCGGAACGGAAGAATGCGAAAGCACCCGCTACGGCGAAGACAGCCTCACCCTGCCGCTGACCATCCGGGCGGGGCTTCGTTACACCCTGCACGATGCCCCGGACCTTCAGGAACGGGCCATGGCCACGGCAGCGGAAAACGTGCTGGCGGATATCCGGCAGGCGCTGGGCCAGTTGGAAGAAGAAAGCGAAACAGCAGACAGCGTCCGCTATGTGTCCGGCGGCGTGGAAGACTGGCCGGACTGGTCTCAGGGCGAAGTGTCTCTGTTTGTGAGCGTTCAGGCAGAAATTGGGTACAGCACGGCCAGAAACAATCCCTATGGGTAAAAAGGGGGCATCCCTTTAAAAAAAATGGAACCACAGAACACACAGAATACGCAGAAAAAGTTGGGACGACATTGCGGCATTTTAAGCCATTGAAAGCATTAAAAACATCGATGGTTGTCAAGGCATCAAAAATCCAGAAAATCAGAGTCCACAGGAGAAACCATGCAGAGAACACAAAGTAAAAAGGGGTCAGACCCCTTTAAGCCATAGAACACAAAGCGTTGTTTTTAAAGGATTATCCTCCATTTTCTTTCCGTGTGTTCTGTGTGTTCTGTGGTTAAAATTTTTATTTTCAAACACAAAGGAGCCTCCCCATGTCCAGAAAAAGTCAGAGTGCGGCCCATGCCCTTCTGAAATACGAATCCGGCCAAAACTTCATACCCATGCAGGCCATGGTTGATTCCGGCGATCACACAACGTTCACCATTACCGCCGCCCCCTGGTCCGCCGCTCCGGGCCGGGAGCCGGTCATCCGGCCCGATGGTCTGGCAACGGGCGGAGCCATCTCCCCGGCATCGGGCCTGAACCGGGTCAGCGTTGCGGCCCTCACGGCGTATCAGTCCGGCAATCTCGTGTCTCTGGCATCGGAAAGCCTCACCATTGCCAGAGCCTCCACGGGCAGCCATAAGATCAGCTCCATCATCCTCACGGATTCCGGCACGCTGGCCACGGAGGAAGGGGCCGACGGCTCTGCCTTTTCGGAATCAAGGGGGGCCGATGGCGGCCCGCCCCTCATCCCGGAAGGAGCCATTGAGCTTGGGCAGGTGCGGCTTTCCGGCGCAGGGGATGCGGCCATACAGGCCACGGAGATTTACAGCGTTCCCGGCACCCACACGGAGCTGTATGATTTTCCCATCTGGAACGAAAATCCCGGCACGGGCGAGGTGGAATTTGTCACGGCCCTGCCCCCCATCCATGCGGGGAACAAGCCCAGACGGGTGTTCATTCAGGTGTATACGCCCATCTTTGCGCCGCTGGAACCCACCTCGGACTTTGTTCCACCGGAAACCACCTATTCCCAGTCGTCCACGCAGGTGTACGGCGGCACCATCGGCTCCAGCTCCAAATCCCTTGCTCAGGGGAGCTTCACGGCCTACCTGAAAGACGGCGTGACAGACCCCATCATTGCGCTGGAAGGACAGGAACTGTGGTGGCAGTTTTTCCCCCATCGGCTCCGTGCGCCCCAGCTTCTGATGCAGGCCACGCTGGGCATGGGCAGGCAGTACCCGGCCGGAGACGGCATCCGGGCAAACTGCACCCTCAGCGCCAGTGGCCCCGCCATTCCGGTGAAGGAATGATGGATGTTCAGGCCTTTCTCCGGGCTTCCTTTCGGCCCCGGACCCGGAGACTGCCTGCACCACAGGAGCTGCATGGTTTTTTTGGAAATCCCGCAGAAGCGGTGTTTGAGGTGCGGGGCCTCAGCGGGGAAGAGCTGGCTCGGGTGCGGTCTGCCGTGGAGCGGAACCGGGATCTGGGCCAGCTTGTGGAAAAGCTCTTTGGCGATCAGGAAGACAAGCTGGATGCCATCCGCACGCTGGCCGGGGTGAACCCGGATACTCTGCCCGATGATCTGGCACGGCGCATGGCCCTTGTCTGCGAAGGCTGCACAGCCCCGGCCTTTGACGAGCAGGCCACGGTGAAGCTCTTTCAGGTGCAGCCCGTTTTTGCCTATCAGCTTGCGGATACTGTTTTGAATCTGACCGGCGAGGGCGCAAGTCTGGGGGAGTAGAAGCCCTCTGGCGGGATCAGGGCATACGGGCGGCCTTAAATCTCGGCCACGCCAGGGGGAAGATGCTGTTTGAATTAAGGCCGGATGTCTTTCCGCAGGGGTTTTTGACGGGGGTGGAAACGGCGCTGTGGGGGAGGTTTTATGAGGAGCTGAACAGCCAGTAAGGGGCAGGCTCCTGTGCCTGCCCTTTCTTTTGCTTGACAATCCAAGGTCTGGACGTACAATATGTTGTACAGGAGGAACCAGATATGGAAGCTATCACCTATACCGCTGCAAGACAAAATCTCGCCAAAACAATGGACAGGGTTTGTGAAGACCGCTCGCCAGTTATTGTGACGCGGAAATCATCCAATGCCGTTGTGATTATGTCCCTTGAGGATTATGAAGCCCTTGAAGAAACAGCCTATCTTTTACGGTCACCGAAAAATGCAAGGCGTCTTCTGGAATCCATGGCCCAGCTTGAAAACGGCAAAGGGCTTGAAAAGGAGCTTAGGGATTGAAGCTCATTTTTTCTGCCCATGCATGGGACGATTACCTTTTCTGGCAAAAAACCGACAAACAGACCCTGCGCCGGATTAATACCCTGATCAAAGAAACAATGCGTACCCCCTTTGAAGGTATCGGAAAACCGGAACCCTTAAAACATGCCCTCTCAGGCTACTGGTCCCGAAGAATCAGTGATGAGCACCGCTTTGTCTATAAGGTCTCTGGGGATGCCATTGAAATAGCACAGTTGCGGTATCACTATTGATTTTTTGAGTAAAAGGGGGTTGACCCCTTTTCTTTTACGGTTTCTTCCTTCAGAGCCAGTTCTTCCGGCGTAGGCAGAAAGTCCGCAACGGGCCTGACTTTCCCCATAGGTTCATCCGTGTATTGGATTCTGTTTTTCATATATCTTCTTTCCTTTCCGCCAGAGCATACATAAAAGGGGTCTGGCACCTTTTATGTTTTCTTTTTGCTTTTTAGCTTATTTACAGTAACTCACATGTAATTTAATTTTGGGGAATACTCTGCCTTGAACAAAATCACTCCATATTTCTTGGCAATTTAGATTAGGCCAAAGATAATTAACAATATGAACATGTGCTCCAAGCACCCAGTGGTTATTACGATTATCAGTTTCATTTATTTCAAAAAAAACAAAATGCCATTCACTCAGTGGGTGTATACGTTCTTTAGAAAAAAACATATGCCCAACTTTATATTTTCTTTCACCATGTGTTTTAAATAATCTTCTTATAGCTTTTTTCCCTTCATTTGATTTTCTTAATATTTCATCACCGTCAAGAATTTTCCAATCATCTTCTCTAGTTTCAAGATGATCTGGCACGAAATCAAAGTAATGCATTAACAACATGATTCAATCTTGTACGCCCAAGTTGACATTTTATAATAAATTCTGAAAACTCATCGGAACTGATTTTAATTTTTTTACATAACGCTGTAAGTTCTTTTTTTGTTTTGCAATTGATAAGTGAAGAAAAATTATTAGTCATATTGCTTTTGCTACAGCCAAAAAAACGTTGGCCCCTTTTATGTTTTGTCAGTAACTTTAGCTAAAAGGGGTCTGACCCCTTTTGCTGGGGAAAAGGAGGAAAGGGGGCTGACCCCTTTTTGTTTTATACTTTTATTGGTTTTAGCCAAGCATATTTCTTAATGCATGAATATTTCTTTGTATTCTTTTGTAAGCCATCCCATATGAACTTAAATGACATCCCCTCCATAGAAATATTATCAACGGTTAAATCATTGTCTTTCGTTACAGCATAGTTCTGAGCGGTAATAAAATGTTTGAATTTTTTTAAGTTACCTTTGTTGAAATATGACCCTTCGTTAGCAGCCATTAAAAAAAAACAAGCTTTAGGCTTAAGGCCAGAGTTTTTAAGGTAGTTCAAGCGAGCTAAATCTCGATAGACAGCACGGCGAACTTGAGTGATATTTGAACCACCCTTTTTAGTTTTCTTTGGTAGCTTAAATTCAATTGCAATTTTGAATTCTGGGTCAGTATAAAATAGTAAATCCAAATATTTGCTTTCACCGTTTAACTCGTCAAAACATTTATTTTCAAAATCGATACAAAGTTCGTGGCCGACTTCGTGTAAAAGTTCTATGGCAAATAAAAAACATAGTGTTTTTTCGCTTGAAAGCTCATGACCACTTTCAATTTTACTTCGAACAGCATTCCAACATTTTAAAACTATTTCATCTATAGAATTTGAATCAATTACCATAGGTTATCTTTCGGGTTTGGTATAACGCCCAGCGTAACCGGCCGGCTTTACCCGAAGCGAACGCGCAGGGTGAAGCCGTCCGAGTTGACGCTGTTGTTAGAGATCTAGAAGTGAAACTTAACCCCGGCACTGATCGCCGACAAATCATATCCGCTTTCATCCAAGTACTGCGTGTACTCAACATTCAAGCCAATCTGTTCTGAGGGATAGAACTCGGCACCAAATCCGTACGATAGCCCACTATCAGTATCGGAGCCTGAAAACCCATTAGCCGAAAATGTGGCCTTTGCGTCTGTAAAACCGAACAAGCCATAAATAGACGCTGCTTCGCCCAGCGGGAGATGCCCCACAGCATAAAAGCCAAAAAGACGATCAAGCTCCACATCAACATCAACCGCCGGGCCAAATCCGTCAACACGTACCGTATCATCGGAAAGGCCAATACCGAGCCGCCCTTCGATCGCGATCTGGTTCGCAACAAAATACCCAAGGCGCCCAATCAATGCGGTAGGATTTGCATCGTCCGATATACCATCCTCATCGTATTTCAGCTGACTGAACGTAATCCCACCATAAGAAGTTCCTTGACTCATGGGGTTTGCCATCAAAACGGTCGGCAAAACGGCAAGGACAACAGCGACTGCTGATGTGAGGTGCATTTTCATCTTATTTCTCCTTCTGTGTTTGGATCTACTTGCCAACTCTAACAAAATACTATACAGTTCTGTATAATATGCAGACTGGGGTGTTATACTGCCCACAACCCCACTGCACCCTCAAAAAACGATTCTTTTCCATACCCCACCCACCCCCTTCTGGCAAGCCCGGCATACATTTCCCGTAACTTTTCCCATATCCCCAACAGCGCCTTGACATTCCATTCCGGTCTGGGTACAGTTTTTATACTGCGGCAAAAAACCGCAGCCGGGATTAGCCTCCCGCTTGAACAGTAGGCGCGTAGCGCCCTTCCAGAAATGCAGGCGCATTTTTTGTGCCCATGCATACCCTTATGGCGGGGCTGCGTGTGGGCTCTTCGGAGCGCCGGTTCCTACTGTCCGGTAAGGCTAACCCACGCAGCTCCGTCACCCACTGATTAGCCTCAGTTGTGGCGGATACCTCTTATCCTTTATTCAGTAGGAGAAACGCCATGGAAAACCAGCAACCCACCCTTGATTTTACCTTTCAGAATCTCGTTGTCAGAACCCTCACTCAGGAAGATGGAAGCCTCTGGTTTGTTGCAAGGGATGTATGTGATGCCTTGGGTATTACCTGGAGCGGGAACAAAATTCTTGCCTCGATTCAGGATGAATGGAAAGGGGTCGTAAAACTCACGACCCCTTCTTCCGAAGACCACCGGGGCGGCGGTGAGCAGCAGCTCATCATCATCAACGAACCCGCCCTCTACAAGCTGGCCTTCCGGTCCAACAAACCCGCTGCCGAAGATTTCACCAACTGGGTAGCCAGTGAAGTTCTCCCCGCCATCCGCCGAACGGGCCGCTACGGGGCTTCCGCTCCTGCCCCCCTCCCCCATGGCCATGAAGACCAGATCCTTCTGGCAAGGCACCTTGTCCGGGAAGTGAATGGTATGCTGGCAAGTTTACACACCCTGAGCCAGCTTCATCAGAATATGGTGGTATCCGTAAACAATGTCCTGCGGACGGTCTGTGTGCTGAACCCGGAAGTTCACCACGAGGCCTTTGTTCAGTCCCTCCGGAGTCAGGGCGGCGGCAAGTAAGCCTTTTCTGATTTCATTAATGAAGCCCCTGCATCGGTTCCGGTGCGGGGGTTTTTTGTTTGTGGCTTTACCCCGTCAAGCTAAATCATGGCCTGTTTAAGCAAAAAGAACATGCATCTGCGCGAATATAAGGTGCAAATGGCAAATGCTGTTATCTGTGGGCCTATACTGCGAAGGGGCTGCCCTTATTAAGGTCTTTAATGACCTTAATAACCAAGGACCATCAATAAGGACAAACGGCTTAAGGTCCTTAAGGTCTTTAAGGTCCTTAAGGAAGGCAGTCTTTTGTGGCAGGCCGGGCCACCGGGCTTCGAGAGCCGGTCGCTGAGGCTCCCGAAGCGCAGCCACCGGACGGGCTTTAAACCCTCGGGCAGGCCCCTGCAACAACACCGAATCAAATAAAGGGGCATCATGTCCAACGTGGAAAAAATAGTCAAAATAGTCTTTGCGGGGGATGATCAGGTTTCTCAGGTGGCCACGGGCATCAACACCAATCTGGGCAAGCTGGGAGTGACCATGAACGTCATAGAAGATGGCGTCCGCAGTGTCACCAAGCCCATGGCTGCCATGGCCGATGCCACCCTCACCACCACGGCGGCCCTTGGAGGCATGGCAGCAGCCGGAGCCGGGGTGGCCATTGCCGCAGCCGGGGAGTGGTCCGATTCCTTCAATGAGATTTCCACCCTCATTGATGCCACGGGCGATGACCTCAGCGCCTTCCGAAAAAATCTGCTGGACTATGGCGCGGATTCCTCCTTTGCCATGTCCGAAGTCAACGCCGCCACCTATGCGGCCATCTCTGCCGGTACGGACTACAAAGACGTCATCAGCCTCATTGCCCAGACAGAACGCCTTGCCATCGCAGGCAAGGCCGAGCTTTCGGATACCACCGTGGCGCTGGTTTCCACCATGAACGCCTACGGAGCCAGTGCGGACGAAGCCTCCCGGTACTCGGACATTCTTTTCAACACGGTCAAATCCGGCCAGACCACCCTGCCGGAGCTGTCCAAATCCCTCTCACAGGTCACATCCATAGCCGCCGCAGGCGATGTTCCCTTTGACACGCTGGCCGCATCCATTGCCGTGCTCACGGCCAAGGGGATGCCCACCAGCGAAGCCATGACCGCCATCCGGGGAGCCATTCAGGCCATCATCAAGCCATCGGAGCAGGCCGCCAGAGAAGCCGAGGCCTTAGGCATCGGCTTTGATGTTTCTGCCCTGAAATCCAGGGGCTTTGAAGGGGTGATGCAGGATGTGTATGCGGCCACGGACGGCAATGTGGAGACCATTGCAAGGCTCTTTGGCAGCGTGCAGGGGCTTACGGGTGTGCTGGCCATGTTTGGTCAGGACGGGGGCGAGCATTTTCTTTCTCAGATGCAGCAGATGCAGGCCTCTTCCGGCGCTACGGATGAAGCCTATGAAAAAATGGCCCGGAACATCACCTTTCACAACCAGCAGCTTCTCAATTCCATGCGGGCCACCTTTGTGAGCGCAGGCCTGCCCCTTTTGGATGAATACGGCGATGCCGTGGGTGCCCTGTCCGAGATCTTTGGCGGGCTTCGTACCAGCATCGATGCCGGGGCCTTTGATGAGCTGTATGCCCGTCTTTCCAAAAGCGCCGGAGAGTTTACGGAATGGGCTTCCGGTATCGGTCAGGCCCTGCCCGAGGCACTGGAGGGCATAGACTGGTCCCGGTTTACGGCAGGGGCGGATGAGCTGAGCGAAACCATCAAAGGGCTGTTTGATTCCATATTTCAGGGGCTGGACCCTACAAAACCGGACGAGCTGGGCCAGATTCTTCAGGTGCTTGTGGATGGCATGGGCAGCCTTGCCACGGCATCATCCGGCATTCTGGAAGCGTGGAATCCTCTCTTGCAGCTGGGTGGGGATCTCATAACAAAATTTGCAGAAATGGACCCGGCACTGGTCAAAACAGCCGGTCACAAGCTGGGTCTGGCCCAGCGGTCTGAGTTTTTGACGGAAAAGTTCGGCTTCTGGAAAGGGATGCTGATTTCTTTGTTTTTGCCCGTCCGGGACACAGAGACCAATATCGACCGCATGAACGTGGCCCTTGCCGGTGCGGGGGTTTATGTTCCGCAGAACACGGAAAAACTCCGGGAGATGGCCGAGGCCACGGACCAAACCGCCAAAGCCATGGAGGGCGGTGCCGGGTCTGTGGGGGAGTTTGCCGAAGAGCTTGAAAAGCTGGCTGAAAATAATGAGGTGGAAATAAAGGTTTCTGCGGAAGAGATCGAAGCCGCACGGGAACAGATGAAGGCGCTGGGGCTGGATGCCACCCATTTGTCCGAGGAAGTGATCATTGATTTTCTTATCCATAAGGACGAGGCCTCCTGGGATGCTTTAAAGACCGCCCTTGCGGATATCCCCGATGAAAAATCCACCAAAGTCACTGCGGAAGCAGATGAAAAATCCCTGGAGGTGGTCAAGGGTGTCATGGCCTTCACGGATGATGAGCAAAAGATCACCTATGTTGCAGGCCCGGACAGGGCTTCCATTGAGAAAACCAAAGAAGAGCTGGAAAAGGAAATCCCCCCGGAAAAACGCCTTGAACTGATGCTGGAAATGGACAAGGCCCAGCTCAAGGAAGAGACCGAGCGCATCAAGGCCACCTTGGCGGTGCTGGATACCAGCATAGAGTGGACCGCCAAAATGAACATCGCCGAACTGGAAGCGGATGCGGACAAATTTAAAGCCATCATGGGCAGCATGGACAATACCATCAGCTCCACGGGCAGCCTGTTGGACAGTCTTTTTGGCAAGCTGGGGACCATGGATAATATGGGCGATAAATTTATGCTGGAAGATCAGATCCGCAAAGAACAGCGCATGCGGCAGGAAGCCCACGACAAGCAGATGCAGATGACGGATCTGGAAATAAGCATGTTGCAGGAAAAACAGCAGCGCCTGTTGCGGGGGACAGAGCAGTCTTTGATTACCATCAACGGCGATGGCCTTGCCCCCCACCTTGAGGCTTTTATGTGGGAGGTTTTAAATGCCATTCAGGTGCGGGTGAACGAAGAGGGCATGGATATGCTGCTGGGCAGTTAAAAATAAAAGGGGTCAAACCCCTTTCAGCCCGTAAAACCCTTCGGGGTGAATGCCGGGCCGCAGCAGCAAGGCCATTGCCTGCTGCAAAAGACAGCCTTCATTAAGGACCTTAAGGACTTTAAAGACCTTAATAACCAAAGCCCATAAATAAGGACAAACGGCTAAAGTCTTTAGGTCTTTGAAGACCTTAATAACCAAAGCCCGTAAATAAAGACAAACGGCTAAAGTCCTTAAGGTCTTTAAAGTCTTTAAGGAAGGCAATCCACAGGGCAGGCAGAACATCCGCTACCTGTAGCGGACATTCACCCCGAAAGCGCTGGAAACCGCTGGGGTAACCACCACAGTGCTTTTTTTTGAAAGGGCGAGCATGAACATCATTGTAACAGCCCCTGAATTTGACATGGACGGCACCCGCATCCTGCGGCAGCACCCGTCCGCCATTCCGGGCAACAGAACCGGCGCCCGCAGAACCTCCCGCACGGCCACCCTTGATGGCGGGGCTTCTGTGTATGACACGGGCTACGCCGCCGCAGACCGCACCCTCAGCGTTTCCACGGATATCCGGCATCTGCCATGGCTCACCCGCATGGTGAAACTGTACGGGGAAGTCCGGGTATCCACGGAAGAGGGCCTGTTTTTTGGGGTGCCGTCTGCGTGGCAGGCAAGGGATAATCTGGCAGGTATGGAGATTTTAATTTTAAGGGAGGTGTAAATGGCCGTATCAAAAACGCTGGCCAACGGGCTTTTATTCGAGATGGGCAGAGGGAATATCAATTTTGAGACGGGCAGCTTCCGTGTTCTGCTGATGAGTGCCGGGTATGCCTTTGATCGCAACACCCACAAAACCTACGGGCAGGTTCTGGCGGATGAGGCCTCCGGAGAAAACGGTTATGATGCGGGGGGTAAAGCCCTCATCGATGACATGCCGTGGTCGCAGGATGATGCGCAGAACAAAGCCCTCATCCAGTGGCAGAATACCACATGGACTGCAGACGGCGGCAGTATCGGCCCGGTTGCATCCGCAGTGGTGCTCCAATGGGATGAGGCGGACCCCGAGGCCAGCCTGATTGTGGGGCATATCGCCTTTGGTCAGAACATTACCGTCACAAACGGCGTGAGTTTCCAGCTTCAGGAGCTGGGATTTGATATGGATGGAGGTGTATAATATGGCCCTTCAAAACTTCTATAACACAGCCTTTAGCGGTTATGATGCCGCGCCGGTTCTGGAGGTGTGGGACGATGGAAAAGCACTGGTTTTTTCAGTGTACATAAGCACTCCGGACCCCGCCAGTCTCCCCGCAACGTTTACGCTGGGATGGGGCGGCTTTGATATGGACAGCTGCATTTCCCACATACACGGGGAGCTGACGGCAGAAAAGCCCGTGTTCATACTGTCCGTTCCGGTGTTTTTGCAGCCATACAATAATATGTTCCTTAAAGCCACGGGATCAGCGGATCTTGGTTGCTGGGTTTCCTATGATGATATGGCAGAAGCGTGATGGGACATAAGTACAACATCCCCCCGCTGGCTCTGGGGCATGATGTCTGGGTGAAGGCTGAGCTGATGGGGCTGGTTCTTCCTCCCCTGAAGAGGACCGGCACAGACCCCGGCGGAGACACCGCTCTGCCATGCGGCCATTTTCGCATGACTGCCCGGCTTTCCGGGCAGCCCCGTTCGTTTGCCCGCCATGCAGGGCGTTTTTCTGTTCAGCCGGTTTTGTCAGGGAGTCCGTCGGGGCTGATGATCATGCTTTCCTGCGGCAGGTTTACGGCTGCGGCTGGCATTACCGGGCCGGGACTGCTTCACGGCTATCCCGTGCAGGCGGGGGTGCTGTCTCCTGTGTGCAGGCTGTCCGGCCGGTGGGAGCATATCGTCTGGTGGCTGAAACATCGGGCACGGTCTGCCCAGCGGGTATTTGTCTGCGTTATCACCGGCACCGCCAACGGCCTTGAGGATCTGGAAATCCCCATATCTTCCCTGCAGTACCGGCTATACGGCCACGGCGGGTCATATCTATCCGTGGTGATCCCCAACGCCGTGCAAAACACCGCAGCCATCACCGCCCGAAAGGGCGGGCAGATTGTGCTTTATCAGGGCATCCGCTACGCAGACGGCAGCAGGGATCTGGCGGAGATGGCAAGGGCTGGAAAAATCAATATCCGCCACGACACCGGAGGCCGCAACAGCTCCGTCACCCTCACCGCAGGGGAAAGGCTGTCCTTTTCCTTTGACCCTGCCATCCCCAAGCGATCCGGCCCCCTCATCAGCACGGCCCTGCAGGCGGACGGTCAGACACGTATCCGTTGTGCTCCTGTTTTCGGCCTCTTTCCGGGGGATACGGTGCAGACACCCCAGGGCAATTATGTGGCAGAACGCATATCCGTTTCCGTGGGCCGCAATCAGGCCACCATGGAAATTCTCACAGCATAGGGGGCAGGCATGGCAGTGGCAGAAATTCTGGAACATCTGGGGGATGGCAAATACAGGGTGCAGGTGGCCTGTCACCGGGAATGGATTCCTCCCCTTATGGAAGCCACCCAAAAACGAATCGATTTTTACGAAGACGCCATGGCGGAGCTGTTGGAAGAGATCCACCGCTTTGCAGATGAGACCACGGCAGCGCTCAATGCGCTGGATAAGCTGCTCTGGGAGTATGCGGGGCAGCAGATCAGCGATGCCCGGAAACGGGCTGTGATGGACGCGCAGACACAGATACAGCTCCGCAGAAACGCAGAAAACGCCGCCCGTGCCCAATATGCACAAATGGACCTGCGGCTGATGGCCAATCAGCAGCGCATGAAGGATCTGCAGGAATTAAAAGACCGGGTGGACAATGATGTCCGGGAGATCTGGTGTGCGGACTTAAGCGAAAACCTCACGGGCAGGATGCCCACCATGGAAATCAACGGAGAGCCGGAGCATATGATACTGGCTCCGCAGTCTCTGGAGCCGGGGCCGGATACTCCGGACCCGCTGCCCCACGGCATGCTCAAGCCCATGCCTGCCATGACAGCAGCACAGGCGGTGTTTAACTGGACCATCATGCCCGGCTGGCAGAAATGGAAACCCACATACAGGACTGGCGTTATTGGAAGCATAGATACCGCAGCGGGCACAGCATCCCTTACGCTGGATGAGGCCCGGTCTTATATCAAAAACTTTGAAATCAATCAGGAAGATACGCTGAATGCCGTGCCCATCGACTACATGGACTGCCACGCCGGGGCCTTTGGAGAGGGGGATCATGTGGTGGTGATGTTCAGCGATCAGGATTTCAACCATCCGAGGGTGATTGGTTTTGTGGAGGAACCCAAGGGTTGCGGGTCTGTATTTTTTACCGTTGTCAATGACTGGGAAAGCCGTCGCAGCGGCTTTGGCTGCGTGTATGAATGCGACCCTCTGCTGACAGCGAGGAAGGGTGTCCGCCAGCACGGGGCGCTGCCCCAGCCCAGAATACAGGCGAGCTGGAACCCCCACCAAAGGGTGCTGTGCCAGACTGTCTCCGCATATAACAGCAAGGACAGGCTGGTGCTGGTTTCGCAGGATGAAGGAACCCTGGTATGGGACGGATTTACCGCCCATTTTGCCGATGCCATACTGGGATGCTCCCTCCCCCCTTTGGGAAAAAAGCTGGGTGTCAGGGCCACTGTGAGTGGGGTGCGGAGAATCTGGACAGCAGGGATGTGTGCAGCGGACGATGAGTACATTTATGTGGTCTATACTTACGCGGACAGTATAGATATGACCACTATTTCCTGGGTTTATCACAAGATCATGGTTTTTGATTTTGGTGGCAGTTTTATCAGGGAGTCTCCGCAGTGGAGGATCAGCGTCCCATGGTACAATATGGCGCCAGTGGTGGCCCGGATGCAGGTAACAGGGGGTAGGTTGATTCTCGGCCATGCACCATCCATATCTGTTTCTGCTGCTCCTGAGTGCTATTTTTGGGAAATCAGCCCCGTGACATGGGAGCGCAGGATCGTGTCTCTCCCACGATTGGGCAGTGTGACAAACCGACAGTATTCTCCGTTCGCCACCAATGGGGTTTTCGTTTTTTTTGCCTTCAACGAGGGAGACACGATCTGCTGCGCCATGGCGGACATGAACGGTGCGCTTCTGGATACCTCTGCCAGCACCATAACCGCCAGCATGGTGGGCAACGAGACATTCCATGCCGCCTGCACATCCTCCTATGTTTATTTCTGTATCGGCGGCAGGGTGTGTATGTGGCAGATAGACGCTGATGAAAAAAAGCTGGTCCCCATGGAAGACGTTGACGTGACCGCGCTGATTGATATGGGGCCAAACAAATACGTCATGGCGGTGCAGGCAGGGTGAGGCGCAGGCTGTTGCATCACCGGGCCGGAAAGCAGCAACTCTTTAAATCGGCAAGGGCTTGTGTTTATCAAAAAGGGCAGTCTTCATTAAGGTCGTTAGAGACTTTAAGGTCTTTAAAGTCCTTAAGGACAACAGCCAATAAAAACCAGAACCGGGCCGGAACCCGGCCTTAAATTTCAATGAAACGCTGAAGGCCTTTGGATGATTTTTTCTGCGCTCAAGCTGCAGGCTGAAATAACACGCCAGCGAAGACAGCAACCAGACTGACTAAAACAATCATAATCAGTGCACCATTCAGCAGCCAGACTTTCCTTTTTAGTGCCCTGTATTTTTTTTGTGCATCTTTTTTTGTTGCAATTATTTCGCATCCCATTGAAGAATGCGGTTCTCCCCGATACCTGTCATATACAACCCTGCATAAAGGACATTCATACTCAGGGAAGGGGTCTTCGGCTTTTCTGAAATATCCGCACTTTGGGCATTCCATAGACGTATCTCCTCTTCTTGATTTATGACACAATAAAAATCATATTCAAAAAAATCCGTCAACAACAAAACACTGTTTTTTTTATTTGTGGGATAATGCAACTTCACAAAATGACATAAGGTATTATTATTAAAGAATTTGTAAAGCACATCAAACAAGGCCTTTCTTCACTGACATATCACCGGATTGTGTTAAAATGATAAAAAAGAACGGATCCCTACTGATATATCAGCAAGCCGTATAAAAACCATGCAGAGAAGAGACCTCCGGAAAAACCACCCCGTCAAGCAAATTCTTGCCCCAATCAGACAAAAAGAACATCCATCCACGCCCATCTAAGGTCCAAACAGCAAATACCGCCCTTTCCGGGCCTATACTCCATGGGGCCGTTTTTTTATCCATCATCAACCAACCCTCCCCGGAAGGAGCCTCCCATGACCGCAGCAAGTATCTGGACTTTACCGGAGCTGGAAGCCAAGATTTCTGACCTTAAAAAAGCCCTGTCCGCAGCCATGCTGTCCCAGGAGTACACCACCTCCGATGGCGTCAAGGTCACACGGGCCAGCCTGCCGGACATCCAGTCCGGTTTACAGTATTTTGAAACGGAAAAGGCCAAGCTCATGGCCATCACCCGACCCCGCATCCTGCACGGGAGGGCCGCCCGATGACAGCACCCCTCAGCATCCCATCCATCCGAAATCTTGACCTCAGGCCTACCCAGCCCGGACCCGTGAGCGGCGGCAATACCTTCGGCTACAGTCGCAAGGGGGCCGGGCGCAAGGGAAGCCTTGGCAAGTGGTACGGCCAGAAGCTCTCCCGCTTCACCGAATCCCGCGAACGGGAGATCCTCACGGGCCGGGCGGCAGACATCATCGGCTCCGACCCCCATGCGGCCAGTGTGTCGGACTCCATGGCCACCCACATTGTGGGAACGGGCCTCACGCCCCAGCCATCCCCCTTTTTTAAGGCCCTTGGCATGACCGAAGATGAGGCCCAGGACATGCGGGAGGCCTGTCGTCTGGCATGGATCAGCTGGCAGTCGGAAGCGGATGCCCGTGGCCGTCTGCCCTTCTGGATGCTCTCTCTGCTGGCGGTCTACGACTACTTCACCCACGGGGAGTTCTTCCAGCAGCCCGTGATGCTGGACAGCCCCAACCGCACCTTTTCCCTTGCCCTTCAGCAGATCAGCCCTTCCCGTGTTTTCACCCCGGCGGACAGGCAGGACAACGGCGCCTTCCGGGATGGCATTGAGATCGGCACCATGGGCCAGCCCCTGCGCTACTGGGTGGCGGGTGTGGATGCCAGAACCGGAAAGATGGCCCGGAACGCCGGAGACTTCACCCCGGTTCCCGCCTGGGTGGGCCACAGGCCGGGGATTTTCCATGGCATGATATCCAAGGGAACGGATCAGTACCGGGGGGTTTCTCCGCTGGCACCGGCCATGAAGCTTTTTCGGGATCTTTCGGATTATCTGGATTTTGAGGTGGTGGGTGCCATTGTGGCGGCTTCCTTTCCCGTGTGGATCGAAACGCCGTACCCCAGTGAAATGGCGGAACAGTTCCTCGATAAAAACGAGATGTCCCAGCGGGGCGAGGAGTATCAGGAGGTGGCCCCCGCAGGCATCTACTACGGACGCTCCGGTGAGCGGCCCCACATCCTTTCCACCACAAGGCCGGGCAACACCTTTGAGCCCTTTGTGGAGCGCCTGCTCCGGGGCATCGGCGCCTCCGTGGGGCTGCCCTATGAGGTGATCTCCAAAGACTTTTCCAAAACCAATTACGCTGGCGCACGAGCCGCTCTGCTGGAAGCCTGGAACCTTTTCAGCCTGTACCAGCAGTGGCTGGTGAGCGGTTACATGCAGCCCATTTATGAGATGCTCATGGAAGAGGCCTATCTGCGGGGCTGGATCAAAATCAAGAAACACTGGCCGGACTGGTACGCGGCAAGGCGGCTGTACACCCACTGCCGATGGATACCGCCCCGGCGTGGCCATGTGGACCCGTCCAAGGAGATTTCTGCCATTATCGACGCCATGAACAGCAACATCATGACCCTTGGGGAAGCCATTGCCGAGGTGCGCGGCGGCTCTGCGGACTGGGAAAGCATTCTGGAGCAGAGGGGAAGAGAAAGGGCCAGAGAGAAGGAAAAGGATCTGGTGGTGGAGAGGGGGAGGAAGGCGGTTTGGAAGGATGGGGAGGAGGAATAAGGGGGCGGGTCTTTGCCATGGATCAGGTTCTTAGCCTGGCCACTTCATAGACCTTGTTCCCTTCACGCTTGCCAATGGCAATGACCAGAACCACAATTTCCGTATCAATGACCTCATACACCAGACGGTAACCAGAGCTTTTGAGTTTGATTTTATAATGATTTTCAAACTGCCTCAGTCTGTTGGCCGGTATTTTCGGGTTCTGGATAATTTCTTCAAGTTTATTCCTGAGCTGCACCCTTATGGACGGATCCAGCTTTTTCCACTCCTTCAGCGCAACCGGGAGAAACTTGAGCTTATAGGTCATCAAGGGAGATCTCCACAGCCTGATCCCTTTGGGCTTTGCGCTCAAGGATAATCTGACCCAGCTCATGATCTTCGAGTTTTTCAAGCAGGGCTTCATAGGTTGCCGCAGGAACCAGATAGGCTGTGGGCTTGTTGCGGTTCAGAATGGTCACCGGATTGCCGTCGGCCTTCTGGATCAGTGCCCCCGGATTTTTTTTGAGTTCTGAAATGCTGGCGGAAAATGGTGCAAGAATGGTTTCCATGGCTTTCTTCCTTATTCCTTATGAAAATAAGACCACTTAAAGGCTCTTTGTTCTGGTCTTACTATAAAACCGGAAAAACCAGATTGCAATGGAGCTGAAAAAAAAGGTGGTCGCCCCCTTTCATCCCTTTTATTTTGTTAACCCGCAGGGAAAAATGGTCTGGACGTGGCCTCCGTGAAAAAAATCCTGAACAATGAGAAGGTGAAAATTCCGCTGGATCAGCTGGGGTTGGGCTGAGGGGTTGGATCAGGGGGAAAAGCGGACTGGCTCTTTTTTAATACCCTGCCGCCCCGCCACAGGTCAAATAGTCTGACCATCTTTCCAAAAGATCTTTTTTTTGTTCCACCAGATCCGTTCTCGCGTAAGCATCCCGAACCTTGTCACCCGAAGCATGGGCAAGGCACGCCTCAGATACATGGTCTGGAATCAATGGGCATCGTTCCAGCGCCCAGTCTTTGAAAGCCGACCTCATGCCATGAACCGTAGCCCCTTCTTCCAGGCGGGTTTTCAAGGCCTTGGCCAGAGCAACATCGGACAGGGTTTTCCCGGAAGGTGACGGGAATATCAAACCGCTCCCGTCATCATACTCTCTGGCCTTTTCCAGGACGACAAGCATTTCACCCGAAAGCGGAACCACATGGGCCTTTTTCGTTTTTGCCCGTGCCACCGGTATTGTCCATGTTCCTCTGTGTCTGTCGATCTCAGACCACAGAGAACCCCGCCCCTCACCGGAACGGCAGGCCGTCAGGATAACCCAACGCAAACACAATGCGGAAACCGCGCTGGATTTTTTCAGGCTTTCATAAAGATCAGGCATCACTTCAATAGAAACGGCCTTGAAATGCTCCACCTCGGTAACGCTTGAGGCTTTCGGAAGGATAGAATCCAGGTTCCCCTTCCATGCGGCTGGATTGTCCCCAGACCGAAGACCATGAGCCTTTGCATAGTCAAGAACCCGTTCCAGTCTTGCCCTGACACGGGAAGCTGTTTCTGTTTTTGACTCCCATATGGGCTTTAAGATCCGAAGAACATGCTCAAGGGCAATCTCCTTCGGGTAAAGCCGCCCGATACTCGGAAAGGCATACTGCTCCAGCGTGCTTAACCACTGCCGGTAGTGCTTCTCGTTTTTCCATCCGGACTTCTGCCCCTCGATGTACTCCACTGCTACCTGCTGAAAGTTTTTTTCCTGGACAGGTTTTTCCAGCACCGGGGTAAGCCCATCGACAATCATTCTCCGCAACTTTGCGGCCTTCTCCCGTGCCTGCTTCAGGGAAACATCCGGGAAAGCTCCCAGGCCCAAATCCCGCTGATGCCCGGCCCGTTCATACCGGAATATCCATGACCGCCCACCGGACTCCCTGACTTTCAGATACAGGTTCCCGCCATCGGAATGAAAACCTCTCTTGAGATATGCAACCTTAGCTGCTATAAGCTTATCCCTTGTCTTCATTTTAACCCCTTCCGTCCCTAGTCCTGTCCATAGGCGGAAAGATAGATCAAGGGGGGAAATCATGCAACACAAAAACACTTCAAAAACCACAAGATCTTTTAAAAACAATGAGTTAAGAAACACCACGACACTATAAAAAACCGGGGATTGTTAGACTCTCTCTCCGCCATTTTTAGATTTTTTTAATTCAATAAAACCAGTTAAAGAGCCTTCGTAGGTATAAAAATAAGCGGGATTTTAGGATGAAGATTTCTCCCATCTAAGACATCACGGAGCCTTGGACGGGCCGCACCTCATGGAAGATCCCGCACAAACAGGCCATGCTGATACCCGCATCCTTGCTCTGCTGTATCAGCAATCAGTGGTAATAGAAAAATCTGAAAAGATGCTGGCCCCTTTTCTCTCGGAATAACAATTATCGTTTTACTATTTCGACACGCCTGTTCCGTGCCTTCCCTTCCTCGCTAGAATTGCTAAATATTGGTGATACAGGTCCTACCCCGACAGGTTTAATCTGATTTATGTCAACCCCGTATTCATCTACCAGCCTTCTGACCACTGCATTTGCCCTGGCATAGGACAACTTATGATTCATTTCATAACTGCCCACATTGTCAGTATGCCCTACAACATAATATCTTTCCGCAGGAGATTGTGCCATAAACTCATAAACAATTTGGAGTGCTTCAGCCGACTCGGAAAGCACTTCCGCAGACCCTGTTTCAAAATGGAAGTTGTAAACTGGCACCTTACCATAAAGAGCAATGCCTTCCCTGAGCGAATCCAGGGTAACCTTTCCGAGCTCCATTGCTTCTACCTCTAGCGTCACGATTTCAAAATAGGTTCTGTCAGCCTGCCTGGCGGCACTGTGCCCCCGGCCAGAGGCAATGGTAAGATAGTATTCCTTGCCTGGTGCCGTTATCCGAGCTGCCAAAAATTCACTCATTCCTGCGGGAAATTGATTGTAGGAAACGACATTTGTGGCTAAACCACGATTCTTCCGATGCATGTTAAAATATTTTGTTATTTTTTCATTATCTATTTCAATTGACTGGGGATCTCTGGTAATAAACAACAGTTCTCCGCCCATGCTCTTAATTGCAGCTTCGTAGTTTTTAATAACCTCAAGCGGCGAACGGCCATCAGGAGCCTGGCACCATTGCCTTCGAATTATGCCTTCAATAGTTATGACGGAATCCTCGCTTACCAGTTGAGAAAACTCTTCAAAACCAATTTGATCATCATAAACAACCCTACTTCCTTCATAAATGGATATAATTCCAGTATCGTTATCCTGTGCAAAAGCCGTTAATGGAAACACAGCGATAAACATTACGAAGAATAGCTTTTTTAATTTTTCCATGATTAATCCTCCTTAAAGCAAGGTCAGGGTCCATAAAAAAAGTAAAAAAAAGGAACATCTTCTTTTACTGTTTTATTCATACTATGCCTACATCCGGATTATCCTGAAGGTTTTTTCATTATTGAGAATCTGGCAAACAATTCTGTGCTGTCTATTGAGCCTTCCTGAATAAGCTCCGGATAAATCCCCGGTCAGTTTCTCAAAGGAAAGTGGCGGATATTATTCTCCAAGTGGTCAGCTGTGAAACAATTGAAAATTTTAAGTGCACCGATCAAGAGGTTTTCCATATCGTTTCAAGACTGCCCCATGTATCAAGAATAACCACACAGAGTATATAGTCCGTATGCAGAGCCTGCCCGAAGACATGATTGCCCGGATTGCCGATCTGGACATGGCCTCCATAAAAAAATCCTGAACAAGGAGAAAGTGAAAACTCCCGCTGAACACCCTCTTCCACTGGATAAGCTGGAGCTGGGCTGAGGAGGCGCAGATGCAAGTTCCCGCCATTGGAATGAAAACCTCTCTTGAGATATGAAACCTTGGCTGCTATATCTTTTGTCTTCATAGTGCCCCCTTCTGTCTTTGGGCGGAAAGACAGATCAAAAAAAGAGGGGAGGGGTGGAAAAATGCGACACAAAAAAACGGAAAAACACACAAGATCTTTAAAATATTATAGTTACGGTGCAATGCCAAACCATGAAAAACCATGGATGCCAGCCTCTCTCTCCGCAATTATTTAAATTAACAAAGCAAATTTGGCCAGAAGTAAGTGAGTCTCCAGTGCGGCAACTCCCTTGTTCATATTGTTACAGCAACAAGCATAGCGGCAGAGCATAAAACAGCACTCATTTAAACTTAAAGGTTGAAAAGCCTGAATCCAATAGCTAAAATTCTTTTGTTTAAGAAGACCATCTGCCTGTATGCACAATGGCAAACAACCGGATTTTTACGGAGAAAAAAATATGAATGCCCCACAGACCCCGGAACACAAAGGTATCGCTTCCCTCTTCAATCATTCTGAAATCAAGCAATTCCTTAAAAACTATCTGATATTTATAGGCATTGTTGAAGCAGTCATTTTCTTTGTCTCCTTCATCGGGCAGCTGGGACCGGAAAGCAGCAGCTTCCCATGGAAGTCCTATTTTTTTGCCGCCTTCATTATTCCCGTAACCATAACCTTCCTGCTGGGCATTTTTGTTGTCGGCTTCAATAAATATCTTTATGGACAAAACCCTCTCTATGACGAAGACGCCTTTGCAGGAGATCCGGATGCCAGCCAAACCACCCTGCGCATACAGGCATTTCTAAGAACCGTTCGCCAGCTCCCCTTTCTTTTTATCCTTGTACTCCTTGGACTGGGTGCCGGCATTATCTATAAAATTGAGGATATTTTTGCCTTTATAGCACGTTTTGGGGAAAAATCAGCGCAGTATCTTCTCATTTCACTGGGCGTACTTCTCCTTGTGGGCACCATTTTTGCCATTCTATGGATGGTTCTCAATTACAAACTTCAGAAAAAGGCCATAACATTCCGCCATCAATATAAAAATGAGGTTGTAAAACGCCTTGGACTTGTGATCCTTGAAGACGATACGGTGATCAATCAGGATGGAGAAGTTGTCACAACACCTTCCTGCCCACCCCATCAACCGGACCTGCTGCCACCCGGAATAAAAAAACTAAAAGCAACATCTCCCCCCCCTATCCAGCTTCCCCCCGGTACCATCCCCCCACCGGCCGGAGCCCATGGGGCTAAGACTCCGGGAGATTCTGCTTCAGATCCGGGCAGCCAAGAATCCTGACATCATAACGCCTCAGATCCGGATTCAGCCCCCTGTTAAAAGCAACCCCGAAATCCCTGTCCGCATCCCGCACCACAAGACCCGCCATGCGGACATGGGCTTTTCTGGAACCGGGCAGAGGGAAAGCCATGCGGACTTCTGCGCCCGCAGGAGGAATGTCGCATGCAGCAATCCTAGCACCATCCTCTGATATATCCAGAATCATTCCCTTATAAACCCTTTCATCCACGACAAAATCCACTTCTGCCAGATAAGGAATGCGTGGGCCCTTTCTTTTATCCTTCTGTTTCTCTACATCTGCACTCTCCAGCCTGAGCAAAAGATCTCTGCGTTCCTCAAAACTCATTCCCAGAATATGCTGCACAAGCCGCTGGGTCACATTAGCCAAGTTGCCTTTTTCCGGCTTCTTATATGGTTCCATCCCCCACCCTATCCTTCCTGCTATCCAAGCATACATGACAACCTGGAAGCCATAAAAAATGTAAAAAATTTAACCACTTCCAAAAAAAACCTTACCAAAAGACTCAAAAAACACCCAACAAAACCACCTTATTTTCAATTTCCAGCCAAAAACCGGGATGTTACAAACAAAATCAAAACGCATTCGACAGAATATCTTCTGTTTCAAACTTAATGACAATGATCAGGTATTTTTATCTACGTCGAATGGCAAATGATCTTCTGAGTAACTTGAATTTAGTTCTTTTAATTCAAAAGCTTAAAAAATCACCAATTATCCATCACTGATCGAAATTAGTTTGAATCCTGCACAAGTTACTCTATGACAAGACGCCCTAGCAGGGCGTGAGCTGCTTCTGAGTAACTTCAAAAGTTACTTTATGACAAAACGCCGTAACACGGCGTGGGTTGCTTCTGAGTATTTATGTCGAGTCGGAAATAAACTCGTTAGCATATCAGTTTCATATTTTTTAAAGATACCTGGTTTCAAATCCGACATTATTTTTGCCTTCACCACTAAAAAACAAGAAGGTATCAAAAAAACATCCTAAAATCCCGCTCATTTTTATACCTACGAAGGCTCTTTAGCTCCAAAGGCTTTGAAGATAGTTTTTTGAAGCTTGGTTAATGGGAAAAGGATTCTAACTCCCTTAATTTCCTGAATGCGTAGTTTGGATAAAGTTAAAATCAGCTCTTTCATTGTCATTTTGCAGTACAATTTTTCCTGCACCATCGTGTAATGGATCTTTGACAACAATATAAGCGCCAAAAAACCAACGAAGGTTTTGTTCCAGGCCTTGTGATTGCTGTGAACCCTTAGCCTGCCAAGATCAAGATTGTTTTTCATGCGGTCAAAGCCTTTTTCAACGACATCCTTATCCCTGTAAATCCTGAGGGCTTCTC